>NZ_JAFCTR010000011.1:0-206285 GCF_049896125.1 Pararhizobium sp. DWP1-1-3 | reverse complement strand
AGGTCTGCTAAAGGCAAGAAAAATACCAAATACACTCTCTTCTCCGAACAAACGCCGGCCCAGCCGATAAAACAGGCCGCCCTCAAGCGGCCTTTTTGCTTCGCTACAATGCCCGATAAACACAAACGGCTGCCGCATCACGCTGATGGAGCAGCCCCGCCGAACCGCAGAAGGCAAAGCCTGCAAGGACCGGCAAACAAAAGAATCCGGGCTGCCACGATAGCCCAATACAATCCGACACTCGGCGAAAGCCGAATGCAGAGATAGCGCGGGGTGGAGCAGCCCGGTAGCTCGTCAGGCTCATAACCTGAAGGCCGCAGGTTCAAATCCTGTCCCCGCAACCAAATTGATACCAAAAACACACAAAAAGCCCGCCATCCGGAAACGGAGGCGGGCTTTGCTGCGTTCGGGAACGTGAACGACGAAAAAGAAAAGGGCACAGAGGCAATCGCCGATCAGCCCGTCGAACACGCATACCGCTCCGCACCCGTCTCAGCGTCCACACCCGATAGGCTCACACCATAACCCCATAGGTGCCGCACATGGCCAAGCGTGGCGTCGCGGCTCTGTTCCTCCAGCAGGACGCCGTTTTTGATCCGGTGCTGCAACCGTAGCTGCCGGTCGCCGAGCAGATCGACATCGACAACCTGGATATCCTGCTGGTTGGCGGCGACATCGTAACTTCTGGCCAGCGCCTTGCGGATATCAGAATATCCCTGCTCGTTGTGAATCGAGGAAACCTCGCAATATTTGCTGTCCGCCTCGTCGGTCAGCTGAAACAGCCGGAATTTGCGGATCAGCGCCGGGCTTAGATATTGCAGAATGAACGATTCATCCCGGTGGTTGGCCCAGGCATCCAGCAGCGTCTCGCGCCATTGGCCGCTGCCCGCAATGCCCGGAAACCAGTCGCGGTCTTCGGATGTCGGCTGATTGCAGATGCGCTCGATGTCCTGCATCATGGCAAATCCGAGCGCATAGGGATTGATCCCGGAATAGCGCGGATCGTCGAAATGCGGCTGAAACACCACGCTGGAATGGCTGTGGAGCATTTCCAGCATCGAGCCTTCGCTGATCTTGCCCTGGTCGAACAGCCTATTCATGATGGTGTAATGCACGAAAGTGGCGCATCCCTCGTTCATCACCTTGGTCTGCCGCTGCGGATAGAAATACTGGGCGATCACGCGAACGATGCGCAGCAGCTCCCGCTGCCATGGTTCCAGGATCAGGCTGTTCTTCTCCAGAAAATAGAGGAGGTTCTCTTCCGGCAGATTGAGAACCTTCTTCCGCTCCAGGGCGTCGCGTTCCGCTTCTGCCGGGTCGGGCCGGCCGGTAGCACGCGGCAGGGTCCGCCACAGATCGCTATAGGTCTGCTCCTCGTATTCCAGTCTTTCGCGGGCCCGTTCCTGTTCCTTCTTGGAGGACAGGCGCGGCGGACGGCGGTAACGGAACACGCCCTGATCCATCAGCGCATGAGCGGAATCAAGAATGGCCTCGACGGCCGCTGTCCCGTGCCTTTCCTCGCATTTGGCGATGTATTTCTTGGAGAATTCCATATAGTCGAGGATGGCTCCGGCATCGGTCCATTGCTTGAACAGATAATTGTTCTTGAAGAAATGATTGTGGCCGAAGGCCGCATGGGCGGTCACCAGGGTCTGCATGGCCATGGTGTTTTCCTCCATCAGATAGGTGATGCAGGGATTGGAGTTGATCACCAGTTCATAGGCAAGGCCGTGATGGCCCTTGCGGTAGCCGTTCTCTTCGTAGACGAAGCGTTTGCCGAACGACCAGTGCTGGTACATCAGCGGCATGCCGACGGAAGAGTAGGCATCGAGCATCTGTTCTGACGAGATGATTTCGAGCTGGTTGGGATAGACGTCGAGCCCGAGTTCATCGAGCGCGATTTTCTCGATCGCGTCATAGGCGTGCGACAGCGTCTCGAAGTTCCAGTCGGAACTGTGGAACAGCAGTTTAGCGCCAGCGTTCTTGGCCATGCCGGGCTCCGTTCAGCTGCGAAATTGCAGGGTTGGCTGCCTGGCGAAGAGCTTTCGAAAGACAGGATAGATGTCGGATGGCCGGGCGATCCGGGTCATCTGGAAATTCGGCCATTCGCCATCGACGGTGCGATAGGCGCGCCAGAGCGAGGTGCCGTTGTCGGTCGAGCCGAAGATCTCGCTTTCACGCTCGTCGATGATTTCGACATAGGCATAATACTGGCAAAGCCGCATCAGTTCGGAGGTCAAAAGCGAGGCGCAACGCTCCGAATCCCGGGAGGCATTGTCACCGTCGGATGCCTGAGCGGCATAGATGTTCCATTCCTTCGCGGGGTAGCGCTCCTGAATGATGCGCTGCATTTCCTCAAGCGCCGTGGAGACCACCGTGCCGCCGCTCTGGGTGCTGTAGAAGAAGGTATCCTCATCGACTTCTCCGGCCTCGTCGGTGTGGCGGATGAAGACGATATCGATCCGGTCGTAGCGGCGTTTCAGGAAGAGATGCAGCAGCACGAAGAAGCGCTTGGCCAGGTCCTTTTCCCGCTCGCCCATCGAACTGGAGACATCCATCAGGCAGAACATCACCGCATTGGCATTTGGCAGCGGCTGGCGTTCGAACCGGTTGAAACGGATATCGACGGGATCGACATAGGGGATGCGGCGGCGGCGTCGTTCGAGTAGATCGAGTTGTGCCCGCAAGGCGGCCAGATTCTGGCGCTGGACGATGTCGGGATCCGGTTCCGTCGCGAGATCTTCGATTTCCTGCGCCAACGCCTCCAGCGTCTTTCGCTTGGGCCGCTGCAAGGCAATGCGGCGCCCGTAGCTGTTGCGCATGGTGCGGCTGACATTGATATTGGTCGGCGAGCCGCTGGTGGCAAAGCCTGCCCGGCGCGGCTTGAAGGCGACGGCTTCCTTGAGGCTGAGCTTGATCATGTCGGGAAGTTCGAGATCCTCGAAAAACAGTTCGAGCACTTCCTCGCGCGATAGAAGGAATTGGAAATCGTCCTCGTTCTCGCCTTTTCCGGCAGTAGAGCCCGAGCCGCCACCGCCCTGTGGTTTGTCGATGCGATCTCCCGGCATGTAATCGCGGTTGCCAGGCAGGACATACTGCCGGTCGCCACTGCCGCGGGCGGGCTGAAAGGTCGGCTCGCTGGCGCCCCGCGCCGGCATGGGAACCACGTGGCCGGAATCAACGTCGGCGATCCGCTCGGTCTTGACCCTGTCCTTGATGAACCGTTTCAGCTCTTCGCGGGCCCGCTTCAGAAAACGCTGGCGATTTCCGAGGCTCTTGTCCTTCGGGTTGAGACGGCGGTCGATGAAGTTCGGCATTGGCTACCCCCAGACATCGCTATGTCTCACCCCGCTTTGTTGACGCGCATATACCATTCCACCAGCCTGCGCACCTGCCGCTCGGTGTATCCCCGCTCGATCATGCGATGGACGAATTCGGCATGCTGTTTTTCGCTGGCGCTGTCTTTCTTAGAGCCGAAGCTGATAACCGGCAGCAGATCCTCCACCTGGCCAAACATCTTCTTTTCGATCACTTCGCGCAGTTTTTCGTAACTCATCCAGGACGGATTGCGGCCATTGTTCTTGGCGCGGGCCCGAAGGGTGAACTTGACAACCTCGTTGCGGAAATCCTTCGGGTTGGCGATGCCGGCCGGCTTTTCGATCTGCGACAATTCATTATCGAGGATTGTCCGGTTGAGGTTTTGCCCCGTGTCAGGATCCTTGAAATCCTGATCCTCAAGCCAGGCGTCGGCATAGGCGATATAGCGATCGAACAGATTCTGGCCGTATTCGCTGTAAGATTCGAGATAGGCCTTCTGAATTTCATGGCCGATGAATTCGGCATACCGGGTGGCGAGCTCCGACTTAATGAAATTCAGATAGGCAGCCTCGGTTTCCTTGGGAAACTGCTCGCGCTTGATCGCCTGTTCGATGACATACATCAGATGCACCGGATCGGCGGCGATCTCCTTGCTGTCGTAGTTGAACGTCTCCGACAATACTTTGAAGGCGAAGCGCGTGCTGACGCCGTTCATGCCCTCATCGACACCGGCCGCGTCGCGATATTCCTGCACCGATTTTGCCTTTGGATCGACGTCCTTCAGGTTCTCGCCGTCATAGACCCGCATCTTGGTATAAAGCGGCGAGTTTTCATGCGGCGTAAGCCGTGTCGAAACGGTGAAGCGGCTGAGGCTTTCCAGGACCTCCGGCGCGCAGGGGTTCTTGGCAAGTTCGCTTTCACGCAGCAGCTTGTCGTAGATCTGCCGCTCTTCGGTGACCCGCAGGCAATAGGGCACCTTGACCACCAGGATACGGTCGAGGAACGCCTCGTTGTTGCGGTTGTTCTTGAACTGCAGCCACTCGGATTCGTTCGAATGGGCAACGACGATGCCCTGATAGGGGAAGGCGCCGAAATTCTCCGTGCCGTTATAATTGCCTTCCTGCGTCGCGGTCAAAAGCGGATGCAGGACCTTGATCGGCGCCTTGAACATCTCGACGAATTCAAGCAGGCCCTGCGTCGTGCGGTTCAGGCCGCCGCTGTAGGAATAAGCGTCGGGGTCGGCCTGGCTGAAATTTTCGAGCTGGCGGATATCGACCTTGCCGACCAGCGAGGAGACGTCCTGATTGTTTTCATCGCCCGGCTCCGTCTTGGCGATGCCGATCTGGCGCAGGCGTGACGGCATCAGCTTGACGACGCTGAATTTCGAGATGTCGCCACCGACCTCGTCAAGACGCTTGGTCGCCCAGGGAGAAATCATGCCGGTCAGGCGGCGTCTGGCAATGCCGTATTTGTCTTCAAGAAGATCGGCCATGCGCTCGGGATGGAAGAGGCCGAGGGGAGATTCAAACACCGGGCTGATCTGGCCGCCGACCATCAATGTGTAGATCGGACGCAACTCCATCAGCTTCTTCAGCCTTTCAGCCAGCGAGGATTTGCCGCCGCCGACCGGTCCGAGCAGGTAAAGAATCTGTTTGCGCTCTTCGAGGCCCTGCGCGGCATAGCGGAAATAGCCGACGATCCGCTCGATCGTGTCTTCCATTCCGTAGAAATCGGCGAATGCCGGATAAATCTTGATGGTTCGGTTGGAAAAAATGCGGCCAAGCCGCTCGTCGGCGCTGGTTTCGACGAAGTTGGGCTCTCCAATTGCGGCGACCATGCGCTCCTGTGCGGTGGCATACATGCTTTTGTCGTCGCGGCACGCCAGCAGATATTCCTGGAGACTGATCTCCTCCTGCGCTGTGCTTGTATAAATCTCCGAAAACAGATCGAAGACATCGGACTGGGTATTTTGCATCTGCATCATGCTCTCCCGCGGCCGGTTCGTTGAGACGGGATCGCTGCCTATCGGCTCGCTCAACGAGATGAACGTTTCCTTGCTCTCGAAAGTTCCTTCAAATAATTGTTACTGCTGAGAATATCACAACGAAGAGGGCCGCACCATTTGGGCGGGACCGACGGATCCTGGATCCTTGTCGAAGGGCGCACCGGTGATCACGCACCTCGCTCAGATCCGAATCACCGCCTTTGATGATCGTTCCGAATTCCTCCCAGCCAGCGTAACACAATAGTGCCGACAACCATCATGCCATCCGCAATGTGCACAACTTTGGGGAGGTGGCGCTGCTTGCCATGGCGGCTGGTATTTCGAAAACCGATCAAGCTGGACGATGCTGCGGGGTTACCCCTGAGCTCTCCAGCCTCCATCAGGCGTTTTCGACAATAGCGGCGTGGCGAAAACCCCGGCAGTTTTTTCCGGCCAACGGCTGTCCAAAGCCGTCAAGCGGTCTACCCACCGGCGTGATTGCAGCATGGCGGCTCCGATGGCCGCCGGTTCGACACCCGCTATCGTCAGAAGCGACAGTCCGGCGATGATGGATGTGCCGCTGGAAATGACATCATCGATGAGAACGACGCGGCGGTTGTTCAGAAGTGGCAGCATGCGCGGGTCGATAAAGAGCCGCCTTGTCTGGTCCGGCGTGGTGATCGAGGACATCGGCACCGAAAGGTCGGCCTGGTACCAGAATTTCGGCGAGGTTCCGAGCGGAACATAACGGCTGTGGCCGAGTGCCCGGGCAACGGCGCTGGCGAGCGTCAGGCCAAGCGTCGGCAGGCCGACGATGACGTCGGGTTGGAACGGTTTCAGCTTTTCGGCCAGCTGAGCTGCCAGCACATCCTGCACCGCAAAGCTTGCCTGGTTGACGATCAGCGATGCCAGGGCATGGGTGCCATCGGACAGCGGGCGGATCGGCAGGCGGAGTTGACGCCCGTCCGTCAGGGTGGCCGGATAAAAATCCCTGTGGGTTTTGGCCGGATCGAATGTGTTTGCGGGATGGATTTCCTGCCAGAAGTCATGCGGCTGCACGGCGTCTTCCTTTGAGCCAAACTGTGAGGGAGGTGTTCGGTTTTCTGTGTTTTTGCTCTATACCGGAAGAACGTCCAGGGGAAGTCTGTGGAGCCCCGGCACACAATGGACCCCCACGATCCAAGGAATTGCCTGCCGATGCGCCTGCCTGAAATTCTGACTGCCGACCTGCCTTTCCTCACCGCGTTGCGCCGCGATCTGCACGCGCATCCCGAACTCGGCTTCGAGGAGGAGCGCACCAGCGCCATCGTCGCCGATCTTTTGGAAAAGGCCGGAATAACCGTGACGCGCGGATTGGGCGGCACCGGCGTGGTTGGAACGCTGCAAATCGGCAATGGCACCCGCAGCATCGGCCTTCGCGCCGATATGGATGCACTGGCCATGCCGGAAACGGCGGAGCGCTCTTACAAATCGACGGTCAGCGGCAAGATGCATGCCTGTGGTCATGATGGTCACACGGCCCTGTTGCTTGGCGCGGCACGCTATCTGGCCGAAACGCGCAATTTCTCCGGCACCGTGCATTTCATTTTCCAGCCGGCGGAAGAGGGTCGCGGCGGCGCCCGGCGCATGGTCGAGGACGGGCTGTTCAAACGGTTTCCCTGCGATGCCGTTTACGGCCTGCACAACATGCCCGGCCTCGATACCGACGAAATGGCCGTGGTTGCCGGGCCGCAGCTCGCCTCCTCGGATAGCTGGCGCGTGACGTTTCGCGGTATCGGCACGCATGGTGCCAAGCCGCATCTGGGCAAGGACCCAATCACCGCTACCGGAACCTTTCTTGCCGCGCTGCAGACGATTGTCGGCCGGGTGGTCGATCCGTTGCAGCCGGCTGTGGTCAGTGCTTGTTCGGTGCAGGCGGGTAATCCACAGGCGCTCAATGTCATTCCGGATATTGTCGAGATTGGCGGAACGGCGCGGGCCTATTCACCGGAGGTGCGCAATCAGCTGGAAAATGAAATCGGCCGTCTGGCGAGTGGTACCGCAGCGATGTACGGCATTGCAGTCGACTACGGGTTCGAGCGCCGTATTCCCCCTGTTGTCAACGATGTGGATGCGACCGCGCGTGCATTGAAGGCTGCCGCTAGCGTTTTTGGCGACAAGCTTAGAACCGCCTTTCCACCATCGACGGCGGGTGACGATTTCGCCTATTTCGCTGGCGAGGCTCCGGGGTGTTATGTTTGGCTCGGCAACGGCCCTGCGGTGGATGGTGCCCTGCACCACAACACCGCCTATGATTTCAACGATGCGGCGATCGGCCCGGGCGTGGCGTTCTGGACGACGCTGGTGGAGCAGGAACTGGCTCCTGTCTGAACAGCAATATTCGCCTGATCATTCTCCGCGTCGACAGCGCTTTCGGTGTGGCCAATGCCTTATGCCTCGGTCCGGTCAACGCCCGGCCATCGAAGGCATCAAGCCTGCCGGTGCAATCCGGCTTCTCAATCTTCTGTTGCGCCAAAAAGGGCCTGTAGACATTCCGCATCCGCTGCAGCCCCTTTCTGAAGGTATTGTCCATCTCGCGCAGTGTCTTGCGCCAAAGCAGCGCCTCTTTGCTCAGGGCAATTTAGCGGTTTAGCCGGGAGCGTTAGCGCCGCCCCGTTGCTGTTTGCGGAAAAGCATTTCGCCCATCTTGCTCATTCTTTCCGACTGAACCGGCGCGTAGCGGCGGTTCGTGCCCGGCTGGAGCATTAAATTCCCATCCGAGGACCATAAAGAAGATCGGCATCAATCAACATTGGACATCCGACTGTAGGGCGATATGTATTTATTGCTCAACACTATGGACATGATTGTTCACATTCAGTAGCGTTCGCCCTACGTATTTGTGAGGGGTCTTACGGGTGCTGGTTCTTTCCAGCTTGTCGGTGCTGTCATCATGCGTGTTTCACCCCGGCAGACCGCCGGTTCATTCACCCCAATGGCGCAAAAGCAGCCGGAGGCCCGACATGACGCTGCCGATGACTGATCGCAAATTGCTGATTTCGGTCGAAGACCTGACGGTCAATTTTGGCGTCACCCGTGTGGTGGAAAACCTTTCCTTCTCCGTTGCGCCCGGCAAGACCGTGGCGGTCGTCGGCGAATCCGGTTCCGGGAAGTCCGTCACGTCGCTGGCGGTCATGCGGCTTGCGGACATGATGGGGGCAACATTCTCCTCGGGTCGCATCCTGTTTGGCGAAAAGGACCTGCTTCAAACGTCCCAGAAGGCGATGCGGCGCATTCGCGGCAAGGAGATCGCCATGATCTTCCAGGAACCGATGACGTCGCTGAACCCGGTCTTTACGATCGGCGAGCAGATCTGCGAAGTTTTGCTGCTGCACGAAGCCATGACAAAATCCGCTGCAATGGCAGAGGCGCGGCGGCTTCTGGATATGGTTCGCCTGCCCGATTCCGAACAGCTTCTGAAGCGTTACCCGCATCAGCTTTCCGGCGGCATGCGCCAGCGCGTGATGATCGCGATGGCGCTGGCCTGCCGGCCAAAACTGCTGATCGCCGACGAGCCGACAACCGCGCTCGACGTGACGATCCAGGCGCAAATTCTCCACATCATGCGCGACCTGCAGCAGGAACTCGGCATGGGCATGATCTTCATCACCCACGACATGGGTGTCGTGGCCGAGATGGCAGATGACGTCGTGGTGATGTGGAAGGGCAAGAAGGTCGAGGAAGGCCCGGTTCGCGAGATCTTCGCCAATCCGCAGCATCCCTATACGCGCACGCTTCTGGCGGCGGTACCTCGCCTGGGCAGCATGACCGGGGAAGTCTTTCCCAAGCGCATGCCGGTTACCATGCTGCGCGATGGTGCGCCGGTGATTGTCGGCGAGGAGCGCGTGCAGGACACCGCCCGTTATGATGAAAAGCCGCTGCTTTCGGTTAGGGAGCTTTCCGTGAGCTTCGATATCCGCAAGTCCCTGTTCGGCAAGGTAACCCACCGCCTCAGCGCCGTATCGAAGGTTGGTTTCGACATCTATCCGGGCGAGACGCTGGCGCTGGTCGGCGAATCAGGTTCCGGCAAGTCGACCATCGGCCGGACGATCCAGCAGCTGCAGACCACGATGACAGGCGATATCGCGTTCAACGGCAAACCCTTTTCATCGATGTCGAAGGCCGAGCGTTTTCGCCTGCGCCAAGACGTTCAGTATATCTTCCAGGATCCCTTCGCCTCGCTCGATCCGCGCAAGACCGTTGGTTTTTCGATCGCCGAGCCGATCAATACGCATGGCCTGATCCCGGGCACGAAAGCCGTACGCCGGCGTGTCGATGAACTGCTTGAGCGCGTCGGGTTGACATCGGCCCATGCGGATCGCTATCCGCACGAATTTTCCGGTGGGCAGCGCCAGCGTGTCTGCATCGCGCGTGCGCTCGCTTCCGAGCCGAAGCTGATCATTGCCGACGAAGCGCTATCGGCGCTCGACGTATCGATCCAGGCACAGATCATCAACCTGTTCATGGATCTGCAGGCAGAGCGCGGTCTGGCTTATCTCTTCATCAGTCACGACATGGCGGTGGTCGAGGAAATCAGCCATCGCGTTGCGGTGCTTTACCTGGGCCAGATCATGGAGATGGGCAGCCGGCAACAGGTGTTCGAGACACCGCGGCACGACTATACCCGCCGCCTTCTCTCGGCCGTTCCCGTTGCCGATCCGAACAGGGAGCGCAAAAGCACACTCATCACCGGCGACATACCCAATCCGGTTCACCGTGTCGGCGATGAACCAGCCATTCTCGTTCACGAGGAAATCGATCCGGGCCACTTCGTCGCAAAGGTGGCCTGATACCTGCCAAAAAATTGCAAGCAACTGGAGAGGAACAGCGACATGCAAACAATCAAACGGGGACTGACGGCAACCTTCATGGCACTGGCCTTGTCGGGTACCGCTTTTTATGCCGGACCGGCCCTTGCCGCCGGCAAGATGACGATTTCCAGCCCGCAGGACCCCGGCAGCTGGGATCCGGTCGACACTTTCCTGGTGCAGTGGGCTGCTGTTTCGACCAATATCTTCGACGGCCTGACCTATCGTGGTGCCGATCTCAAGCTCGTGCCGGGCCTTGCTGAATCCTGGGAAGAACTGGACCAGGGCAAGCGTATCCGCTTCAAGCTGCGCCAGAACGTCAAGTTCCACGATGGCGAAGCCTTCAATGCCCAGGCGGTGAAGTTTACCTTCGAACGCCTGCTCGGCGAAGAAGGTTCCAAGGGGCCGCAGCGCTCCAATTACACCACCATCGAAAGTGTCGAAGTGATCGACGACTATACCGTCGATATGAAGCTGAAGACGCCCGATCCGGTGCTGCTGACCAAGCTTGCCGGTTATGGCGCGATGATCGTTCCGCCGAAATACATCCAGGAAAAGGGCGAGGACAATTTCAACCTTAATCCTGTCGGCACAGGCGCATTCCAGTTCGTGTCCTATGCGCCCAAGGTCGATATCAAGCTTGCAGCCAACCCGGATTACTGGGGCGGTGCGCCGAAGCTTTCCGAAGTAGAATACCGCTTCATCACCGAGCCCGCGACGGCTGTTGCCGAGCTTCAGGCCGGCCGTGTCGATCTGGTCATCCCGCCGACCATTCCGATCGGCATGATTCCAGTGATCGAAGGTGACGCAAACCTTGCTATCGTCAGCGTTCCTGGACCGACGGTCGATGCGCTGCGCTTCAATACGCGCGACGGCATCACTGCCGATCCCAAGGTGCGCAAGGCTATCATCATGGCCGTTGATCGCGCAACGATCGTCCAGTCGATCCTCGCCGGCCAGGCTTCCGAGATCGTCAGCTTTCAGAGCGCGCTTTCCTTCGGCTACGATGCGGACCTGAAGGCTGTTGCCTATGATCCGGAAGGCGCCAAGGCGCTTCTCACGGAAGCTGGCGTCAAGCCGGGGGCAACCCTGCAGATCGATATCCGCGGCAATGACTCGACGATGAACGAAGTTGCCCAGGTGGTTGCCAGCTACCTGCAGATGGTCGGCATTACCGCGACGATCAAGCCATATGAGACCAATGTCCTGATCAACGACATCATTCCGCAGGGCAAGACGGGCGCGATGTTCCAGCAGAAGTGGGGTGGCTGGACGTTCGATTACGACAACACCGCCTATGCCATGTATCACTCCGGTGAAAAGTGGAACCCCTACGACAAGGACGAGACGCTGGACAAGCTGCTGGAATCGCAGCGTCCGCTGACGGACCGCGCGGAGCGCGAAAAAATCCTCAAGGAAGTCGGCCGCTACGCTGCCGATCGAGCGCTGGAACTGCCGCTCTACAACAGCAACGCCATCTACGGCATCAGCAAGCGGGTGAAGGGCTTCGTTGCTCCTTCAGACAACCGCCTGAAGCTGACCGACGTCACCGTCGAGTAATCTGAAGACCTTTGTGCCGCCCGGCTAGCGGGCGGCACGTTTTCCCTTACCGTCAAGGATAACGAACGTGGCCGGTTTCCTGATCAAACGATTGCTGCAGGCGATCTTCGTCGTCTTCGCCATCACGCTGGTGGTCTCTTTTGCCATCCGTCTGACCGGCGATCCTGCTCTGATGATGTTTCAGGGCGGTGGTAGCATGACGGAAGAGGACCTGATGCGCATCCGTGCGTCGCTGGGCACCGACCAGCCGTTCATCATGCAATATCTGAACTTCCTCAAGGGAATGGTGACGCTTGATTTCGGGCGCAGCTTTACCGGGGGAACCTCTGTTTCAATGCTGATCGGCAATGCGCTGCCGGCCACACTGCTGCTCGCGTTCATCTCCATGTTCGTGTCGATCGCTCTGTCGATACCGCTCGGCATCAAGGCTGCGACGGCAAGAGGAAAGGGCGCCGATCAGGCGATCCGCATTCTCTCGCTGATCGGTCTTTCCTTCCCGAACTTCTGGCTCGCCACCATGCTTGTCCTTTTGTTTGCAGTGACGCTTGGCTGGTTGCCGCCGAGCGGCATGTCGGGATGGACGAGTTATGTCATGCCGGCGGTGACCATGGGCATTATCCTGACCGCTACCAATGTCCGGCTGGTGCGCACCTCGATGCTGGAAACCCTGCAATCGCAATATGTCATGGTGGCGCGCGCAAAGGGGCTCAGCGAAACGACGGTGCTCTACAAGCATGCGCTGCGCAACTGCGCCATTCCGCTCATCACCTATTTCGGCCTGCAGTTCGGCGGACTTCTCGGCGGCATCGTTGTCGTGGAGCGTGTCTTCAACTGGCCGGGCATGGGCACGCTTGCCTTTGACGCGGTCTCGGCCCGCGACTACCCCGTCCTGCAAGCCGTTATTACCGTCCTGTCGCTGATGATCGTCGGCGTCAATCTCCTGGTCGACATTGCCTACGGGCTTGTTGATCCGCGCATTCGTACGGAGTAACCGCCAATGGCCACCAAGACCTCCCGCCTGTCGCGGTTCTCTAGCCTGGAATTCATCCTCGGCGCATCGTTGACGCTCATCATCTGCCTTGCAGTGCTGTTGTCCGACGTGCTGTTTCCAGGCGGCGCCGAAAAGATCAACCTGATCGCCCGTCTCACCAAGCCGTTTACTACCTTGGCCTACCCCTTGGGCACGGATCCGCTTGGCCGGGATGTGCTGGCTCGGGTGATTGCCGGCGGCAAGATTTCGCTGCTGGTCGGCTTCACCTCGGTGATCGGTGCGGTGATCTTCGGTGTGCTGATGGGCCTGATTGCCGGCTATTATCGCGGCTTCTGGGATATGCTGGTGATGCGCTTTGCCGACCTGCAGCTCGCCATGCCGTTCATTCTGCTCGCCATCACCTTTATCGCCATCGTTGGCGGCAGCCTGACCAATACCATCATCCTGCTGATCGTTTCCCAATGGGTGCAATATGCCCGGGTAGTGCGCGGCTCGGTGCTGACATTGCGTGAGCGTGAATTCATTCTTTCTGCCCGCGCCATCGGCGTGAAGGACTGGCGCATCATTTTCCAGCATCTGCTGCCGAACCTGATCGGACCGGTCATTGTCCTCATGACGCTGAACGTCGCCAACAATATCCTTTTGGAAAGCAGCCTGACCTTCCTCGGTCTCGGCGTCGATCCGACCATTCCGAGCTGGGGCGGCATGCTGGCCGATGGCCGCACCTATCTCCAGACCGCCTGGTGGGTCAGCGTCTTCCCAGGCCTTGCGATCCTCCTGACCGTGCTTGGCCTCAATCTTCTCGGTGACTGGTTGCGCGACAGCCTTGATCCAACTGGCAGAACTTCGAGGTAATCCGATGAACGCGATATTTGAGAAATCCTTCGAGCGTACACTCGCTCAACTATCGGCGCGCGCCGTCCCGGGAGAGGATTTCGAGGCGTGGACCTTCGACGACCGCGAAAGCCGCCTAGCGGCAGAACGAAAGCTCGCCGAACAAGGTATCACGGCCCGCATCCGCAGCGCCTACAAGCCGTTGCTCGCCTTCTTTCTCGAAGAGGTGGACCTTAAAGGCATCGAAGCCATCGAAATCCGCTACCCGGTCCACGCCGCAGCATCCAAGAACCGCTTCCGGCTTGAGACCTATCCGCTGGCAGCACTTGTGGGGGACGCCAAGATCACGTTTGTCCCACGCGCCGACGACGGGTTCTTCTACGACGTGATGCTGACGGGCGCCGGCATCGCGCAATCCTTTACCGTGCTTGCGCCGAACAGGGTTCATCAGGACCGTGTCGGGCAGACCAATCTCTCACCGACCGGTTGGCTGCGTCGCGCCGGTGAAACGACAGGCGAACGGCTGGAAACGGACTATGAGGCCGTGTTCGAGGCGGCCATTTCCGCGATCGCGGATTACAACTGGGGCCAGGTCGAGCCCTATTTCGAAGAGCTGAACATCCGTATCGGCCATCCGGCTAGCGACGAGCCGCTGGCGATTGGCGATGAGGTGGTCAGCCTGCGTGAAGCGCTTCATGAGGACCTGTATTTCTCGCTTCTTGAATTCTTCCAGAAGAAGTCCGGCCGCCCACCAGGGGATCGCGGTCTGAAGCCCGGCATGATCGTGCCGGAAGTCGTGAAGGCCGAAGGCCCCATCACGCTCGATATAACTACCCGCGTTTTGTCGATCGCTTTTCTGGACGGTGCCGAGCAGGCGATCGATATGGCCCACGAACCGCTGGCCGAAGCCCAGGTGGTAGCGCAGCTGGAGGCGATCGGCGGCGAGCGGTTTGCCGCCCGTACCCGGTCTGGCCGCACGGTTTCGGCGCGTTACATCGCCGGTAGCGATGCCCCGGTGATGATCAGCGGCGGGCAGCATCCAAACGAGACCACCGGCATCGTCGGCGCTCTTCGGGCTGCCGCCAAGCTTACTGAGCGAAAGGGCGCGCATTTCACCGTTTCGCCGCTGGAAAATCCGGATGGTTATGCCGTGCACCAGCGATTGCGCCGTGACAACCCGCGCCACATGCATCACGCCGCCCGTTACACTGCGCTTGGCGACGATCTCGAATATCGCACACATGAAAATTCCGCCGGGCACGTTAACGAAAAAGAAATCCGCTTCAGGGCGCAGGAGTTGAGCGGTGCACAGCTGCATGTCAACCTGCATGGCTATCCCGCGCATGAATGGACCCGGCCGCTATCGGGTTATGTGCCGCGCGGTTTTGGCGCCTGGACGCTGCCCAAAGGTTTTTTTCTCATCGTGCGCCATCATGCTGGCTGGGAAAGCCAGTCGGAGATATTGCTCGACCGGGTGACGCGGCATCTCGGCGAGATACCGGGGCTTCTGGCGTATAATGACAGGCAGATCGCACTCTACGAGATCCACGCGGGTGAAACCGGTTTCCGCATTATCAACGGCTTCCCCTGCCTCATTTCGGTGGATGATCGCCATACCGTGCCGATGACCCTGATCACCGAATATCCGGACGAGACCATCTACGGCGAAGAGTTTGTCGCGGGTCACACGGCTCAGACGGAACTCGTTCTCTCCGCCTATGCAGCGTGGCAGGAAATCGTGCCGGTCAGTTGATCTCGCCTAACGGTTAAACATGGCCGGTCATCCGGGGCGACCGGCATGAAAGTTCACATACACGGCCCGAATTCGCGACTTAAGCGTTGGGGGAATGGACAGTGGCGGGCGATTACACCGTGGTCAGGATCGGGCTTTCCAACAGCGTTCCGGTTTCGACATCGGCAATGCCCCGGTCGGTCTGGTGCGGTCCGGCATTGCAGGCAAGGGTCGCTCCGAAGCAGGCCTTGAAGACGAGATAAGGTGGCTGCCATGCGACGATCTCGTCCATGGCAGCGCGTATGCCTGCGAAATCCCGGGCCACATCGTCCAGTGGTGCGTCGGAGACAAGGCCTGAAAGCGGCAGTGGCAGAATTGCCTTGACCATTCCATTGGATGCCACCGCCATGCCGCCACCGGCGGCGATCACCGTATTGGCGGCAAGCGCCATGTCCGCAGGATCGCTGCCGAAAACCGTGAGGTTATGGCTGTCATGGGAAACAGTGTTGGCGAATGCGCCGCGCCATTCGCCCCAGCCGCGCAGGAATCCAACGCGGGGCCGGCTGTCGCTGCGTCCGTGGCGATGCGCCACCGCAATCAGGGTCGTGCCGTCAGGTGGCACGACGAAACCATCGCGGACATCCGCCTGCGCCTCACCCCAGCGGGTAAACCGCGGCTGGTCGATGGTGGCGATCCGGACAGTCTTTTCATTGGAAGCGACGCGAAAATCATCGGCCGTCAGCGGCGCGATTTTCATCGAATGCTTAAGCACGGATGTATCGGCAGATGTGATGTCGGCAAGCATGCGGCCGTCCCGGGCAACAACAACGCCATTGGCGATGACGATGCGGGCTTTGAGATCAGTGAGATTGTCGAAGACAGCAATATCGGCGCGGCGGCCTGCAGCCACCAAGCCGAGGTCGGAGCGCCCCAGCCGCTGTGCAGCATTGAGCGTTGCCGCCCGCAGCGCCCATTCCGGCTTCAGGCCGTAATGCACCAGCCGCCTGATAACATCGTCGAGACCGCCGCCTGCTGCCAGATCGTCGGGAAAGACGTCGTCGGTGCAGAGGGTGACGGTTTGCGGCAGATGACCGAGCTGGTTCAGGGCCTCGACGAATTCCGGCAGCAGGTGATCATGGGAGCCGCGCAGCTCGATCGCCATGCCGGCACGCAGCTTTTCCATCAGGTCGGCTGATGATACCAGTTCATGGTCGGAGCTGATCCCGGCGGCCATGAAGGCAGCGAGATCGCCAGCCTTCAGGCCGCGTGCATGGCCGCAGATCAGCTTTTCCGCCGTTAGCCCTGCCTGGACAATGGCGCTCATGCGCGGATCGCGGTTGATCACGCCGCGCATGTTCATGACTTCAGCGATGCCGCCGATTTCCGGCCAGGACAGCAGGTTGGCGATTACATCGGCATCGAAATCGGCACCGTTGAGTTCCAGCCCCGGTGCTGACGGCACGCAGGAGGGGGCCAGCAGGATCATCCGCAGTGGCGATTTCTTGGCGGCATCGGCGGCAAAACGCACACCGGCAACGCCATGAACATTGCCGAATTCGTGTGGATCCCAGACGATCGTCGTCACACCGCGCGGCAGAACGGCGTTAGCATAGGTCGCGGGCGTCACCATCGAGCTTTCGATATGCATATGTGTGTCAATCAGGCCCGGCGAAACGAACCCACCGGAGATGTCGATGATCTCTGCCGCATCCGCCCTTGCCCCGGCCGGGTGAACGCTGGCGATCAGCGGTCCGACGAGGCCGATATCGGCCGCCCGCAACTCGCCCGTCACCATGTCGACCAGAGTGCCGTTGACGATCAGGGTATGAAAAGCGGCATCGCCGCGTGCTGCCCCAACGGCGCGGCTGCGCAGGCCGCCGTCATTGAGGTCGGCGGGTTCTTGTGCTGCGGGATGTGTCATTTTCCGGCCTCCCAGCGCAGGGCGCCCAGCACGATCGCCTTGATCGCTCCTGCATCACAATCGGCTGCGAATTTGGCATTGAAGGCGCCGTGGCTGGCGCGGATTTCCACCACTGTGCGGCCGCGTGTCAGCGAACCGGCTAATTCCATGCCGATCCGGGCCGGTTGGAAGGTGACAAGGTCGGGGCGGACGAAGGCTGCGGCGGCGGATGGATCATAGATTGCCATGGCCGGGCGGCCACGGCTGACGCCGATATCGATGTAACCGGAGAGCATGTCGGCCAGCAGCGCGGCGTTCGCACCGCCTGCCTGCCGGATCGGCTCGACATCACCGGGCGCGGCCAGAATCTTGCGGCAGAAATCGAGATCGACCATGCGCAGCGGCAGGCCATGCGACAGGACGATGGCGACGGCTTCGGGGTCGGCAAGGGCGTTGAATTCGGCCGATGCTGTGTGGTTGCCGCGCGACAGCCCGCCGCCCATCCAGGTGAGTTCGTCGATCCGGGCTGCGAGATCAGGTTTAGCCAAGGCCAGGGCTGCGATATTGGTCAGCGGTCCGAGTGCCAGGATGCGGCGGGGGGAGGGCGTGTTTTCCAGCCATTGGCAAAGAGCCGAGAAGGCATCATCGCTTGCCACATCCCCGGCATACGGCAGCGTCAGCCCGGCGGTTGGAATGCCGGTTTCGCCGAGGATTTCCTGCGCGGTTTCGAGCGCGCCCAGAACCGGTTGGCTGCGACCGGCATGAACGGGGATGGTCCAGCCGAAGGCCTTGGCAGCGCCTGCGGTATTGCGCCGAACCTGATCCATCGGCGTATTGCCGAACACCAACGATATGCCGTCGATGGTCACGCCCGCGTGCATCACCACCAGAATGGCGGCGATGTCGTCAAAGCCCATATCCGTATCGATCCAGACACCCATGACTATTTATCCGAAGCTCTTGAGGAGAGCGGCACCGTCGACCGGCAGGTCAAAGGCAACGGTGGCGCCGAGTGCATGGGCGGGCAGGGTTGCGTCCACCTCTGTCTTGATGATGCCGAGCGATGTTTCCAACACGTATTCGCGCGTGCCGCCGGCAAAGGAGACGCCGCGCACTGTGCCCGTCAGCGGGCCGGATCCGAAGGAAACCGCGCGGGGCCGCCAGGCAAGGCCTGCAACATCCGGGAGTGGCTTGGAAAGGGAGACAGCGCCGTTGGCGGTGGTCAGCTTGCCATCACTGATAGCGAAGACGTTTTCGAAGCCGACGAAATCGGCGACGAAGCTGGAGGCCGGGTGGTTGTAGATTTCTTCCGGCGTGCCGATCTGCTCGATGGCGCCGTTCTTCATCACGACGATCCGGTCCGCGAGCGCCAAAGCCTCGACCTGATCGTGGGTGACGAAGATCATCGTCACGCCGCTTTCCTTCTGCACGCGCTGCAACTCGGTGCGCATTTCCAGACGCAGGCGGGCATCGAGATTGGAGAGCGGTTCGTCAAGCAGAAGCACCTTCGGCTCCATGACCATGGAGCGGGCAAGTGCCACGCGCTGCTGCTGGCCACCGGAAAGCTCCGGGGTCTTGCGGTCGGCAAAGGCCGAAAGGCCGACGGATTTGAGGCCGGCTGTGACTTTCCTCTCCAACTCCGTGCCGCGCATGCCCTTGAGCTTGAGACCGAAAGCGACATTCTCGAACACCGTCAAATGCGGGAACAGCGCATAGGACTGAAAGACCAGCCCGACCGCCCGCTTGTTGGCGGCAACCCGGGTAATATCGGCGCCGTCAAGGCTGATGCGTCCGCCAACCGGCGTCATCAGGCCGGCGATCGAGCGCATCGTCGTGGTCTTGCCGCAGCCGGAGGGGCCGAGCAGCGCCAGCAATTCACCTTTGCGTATCTCCAGATCGAGATCCTTGACGGCGATCGATTTGCCATAGGCGAGGGAGAGCTTGTCGAGGGTGAGGAAGGATGTGTCAGACATAGCGGGAGAACCCCAGAAAACGTTCGGCGGCAAAGACGATGCCGATGGAGAGGAAAGCGAGCAGCGAAGACAGGGCGGCGATCGACGGATCGAAGACGATCTCCATGTAGCCGAGCATATCGATCGGCAGGGTTCGGACACCCGGCCCGGACAGGAACAGCGATACCGGAACCTGATTGAAGCTGGTGACGAAGCCGAGGATGAAGGCCGACAGGATACCACCGCGAATGTTCGGCAGCACCACCCGGAAGAAGGCACCGAGCCGCGACGAGCCGAGCAGCACCGCAGCCTCTTCGATATCCGAGCGTAGATTGTTGAGGCTGGCCGAAACCACCCGCACCGCATAGGGCAGGATCAGCGCCGTATGGGCAAGGAACAGCGCCAGCGTGATCGAAACGCCGATGGGCACGACAAAGTAGCGCAGCAGCGCCAGGCCGACGATGATGCCCGGCACGATGATCGGCGCCGAGACGATGGTGCGCACGGTCTCGGACATCGGCAGCTTGTAGCGCGACATTGCATAGGCGGCGGGAATGCCGAGCAGAAGGGCGGCAAAGGTGCCGCCGATCGCCAGGAACATCGACATCACGAAGCTGTCGCGGAAACTCTCGACGGTGAAGACCTTGAGGATCCACTTGAACGAGAAGCCCTGCGGCGGAAAGGCCAAGGTATCACCGGCCGAAAACGAGGCGGCGACGATGATCAGAAATGGGCCGATCAGGAAGATCAGCACCAGAAGCAGCGTGATCGGGGCGAACAGTCTCGGGGTCATCGCTTGTTCCTCGCTGTTGCGATCCGCTTCAGGAGAATATTGGCGGCAAAACTCATGACGATCAGGATGAAGGCGATGACGCTGGCCGACACGAAATTGTTGGCGACGGTGACCTGCTGGTAGAGCAGCGTCTCCAGCATCAGCACCTTCGATCCGCCGAGAATGGCGGGGGTGATATAGGCGGTCATCGAACCGGTGAAGACCAGCGTTCCGCCGACCACCAGACCCTCGCGGGTCAGCGGCAGGATGACTTTCCAGAACACCTGGAACCAGTTGGCACCGAGCACCCGGGCAGCGGGCACGACATCCTTCGGCAGGTTTTCGAGCGCGCTGATCAGCGAGATCACCATCAAGGGCAGGAAAAGCTGCAGCAGGCCAATGAAGACGGCAGTTTCGCTGAAGAGGATGCGGATCGGTTCGTCGCTGAGGCCAACGGCCATCAATGCCTGATTGACGATGCCGGTGCGGCCGAGAATGACGATCCACGCATAGGTGCGGGCGACCGGCGAAATCATCAGCGGCAATACGACAAGCCCGATCATCCGGCCCTTGGTGCCAGGCGGCAGGCTGACGATGGCGAAGGCGGTGGCATAACCGATCACGGCCGCTGCTGCGGTGACGAGCGCGCCGAGCTTCAGCGTCCGCAGAAAGACCGTCCGGTTCAGCGGCTGCGAAAAGAAATCCGCATAGGCCGACAGGCTCCAGCTATCCGCCGATCGAAAGCCTTCCGACAGCAACAGGATAACCGGCACGAGGAAGACCAGCCCCGCGAAAATCGCAGCTGGCAGGGCGAGCGCCAATGCTTCTGCCCGGTTCTGGAACATGGTTCGTCGTCTCCAGCAGGTTCAAACGGGATCAACGCGGTTACCGGCGATCCGTGTCACTCTTTTTCGTGAACCGGCCACTTCCCCTCTTCCCATGAACGGGAAGAGAGGTGGGGTGAGGCGCTGTGGCAGCAGCATCTCACGTTGACGGCCGGTTCAGTCGGGGCGCAGTTCGCAAACCGGAGTTCGCTGGCCACGCCCCTTGCCTTGGGAGGCATTCGTGTTGGCCGGTTACTGGCCGACCTTGGCATTCCACTCGGACAGCCACGCATCGCGGTTGTCGAGCGCTACGGCGGATGGAATGAGCTTGAGGCTGTTGGCCGTTTCTTCGCCATAGGTCAGGTTGCCGGCGATTTCGTCGGAAACCTTGGCTTCCTTGTTGGCCGGGCTATCGACCAGCTTTTCGGCAAGCTTTGTCTGGATTTCGGTGGAGAGCCAGAAATCCATGAATTCGAGTGCGAGGTCCTGGTTCTTCGCACCCTTGGTCAGAACCATGACGTTCATGCCGCCGGTCTGGCCTTCCTTCGGCGTCGCCCAGCCGAGTGGCAGGTCGAGCTTGGTGAACGGCGCCCAGGAGAAGCGGCCGATCGGCGCCGCCCAGATTTCCTCCTGCTGCATCAGCTGCACCAGTTGCGAGGATTTGACGTAGAAGGTGACGATGTCTTCCTTCTTGGCGCCGAGCGCTTCGATTGCGCCCTTGAGATCCGGCGTATCGGTGCCAAGCGCCTTGCCGAGCATATAGAGTGCCGGCGGTCCCTGGTTGGTGGTGATGTTCGGGAAAGCGACATGGCCGGCATATTCCGGCTTCAACAGGTCGGCCCAGGACTCGATCTTCATCTTGTCGGTGCGGTAGACGATGGAGGTCGCATAGAACGTATAACCGACGCTCATGCCGTCGCCGTTCGGGTCCTTGGCGATGTCGTAGAGCTTGCCGAAATTGCTGAGCTTGGCCGTGTCGATCTTCTCGATCAGGCCATTGCGGTCGGCCGACAGCGCGTCGGCCATGGAAACCACGGCCATGTCGATGACCGGGTTGGTCTTGTTGGCTTCGATTTTGGCAAGGCGCTCGACGCTGTTACCGGTTTCGACCACCAGCTTGCAGCCGCACTTGGCTTCGAAGGGATCGTAGACGATCTCCTTGAACTCGTCCTGCGCGAAGGCATAAACGGAAATTGTCAGGGTTTTTTCCTGCGCATGGGCGGCACCCATGGTGAGCATCAGCGCGGCGGCTGACGAAAAGAGCATTTTGTTCATCTGCGTTCTCCTTCTGGTGTTTTATTGGCTCATGTTTTCTGGCGTATATTTTTTGGGACTTGTGATGGTCCCGGTCATGCAATCTGGGCATTCACTGGTGGCGCCGATGTTTGCCGGACAACCAGTTTCATAGGCACGCTCGACCGCTCCGCCGCCACTGTTCCGGTCACGGTGCGCGCGACGTCCGAACCCGACGTGGCGTCGGCCTCGATGACGCGGACCAGCGCGGCGATGGCAATGTCGGCAATCTCCGCCATGTTCATCCGGACCGTCGTCAGGCCCGGGGTTACGACCGAAGACCAGACAAGATCATCGAAACCGGTGACGCTGACATGTTCGGGCACGCCGATACCGGCACGCTGCAATTCGGTCAGGGCCCGTAGCGCAGGCAGGTCGGAAACGGCGGCAAAGGCGGTAAATCCTCTCTCCACCTGTTCCTTCAAACCAAGAAGACTTCCCTTGCCATGGATCTGCTCGTGTTTCTCGATCCAGAAAACGTCAGCACGTCCGCCTGCCGGGATGCGGGACTTCATGCCGCCGATGCGGTCGTTCTGAACATTCGAGGCCGGATTGTTGCCAATCAGCAGAAACTTGCGATGTCCAAGCGAAACCAGATGCTCGATGACGGTCTGGCCGCCCTGCCAGTGATCCGCCGAAACCGTATTGCCGGGGGTGGAGGGGCTGTCGATGACGGCGACCGGACAGCCGATATCGGCAATGCGGGTCCCAAGCCGTGGAACGATGACGATGCCATCGACATCGCGTTCGATCAGGCGGTTGATGGCGTCCGTCTGCAAAGCAACGTCGCCACGCGAGTCGGCGATCAGCACGCCATAGCCGGCATTGCTCGCCGCATGTTCGATCGCCTGGGCGATCTGCGGAAACAGGGGATTGGCGATATTCGGGAGCACCAGTCCGAGAACGCCGGTGCGTCCAGTGCGCAGCGCCCGGCCGGTCAGGCTCGGCGTGTAGCCCAGTTCGGCTGCTGTCGCGCGGATCTTTTCAGACAGCTCGGCCGAGACACGTCCCTTGCCGGACAGCGCATTCGACACCGTTGCCGCAGACACGCCGAGTGCCGCGGCAATCTGGCTGAGGTTCGATCCTGTGCGCGGGTTGGCCATGTGATCCAACGGGGATGATTAATCGATTAATCACCTCTGTTACAGCAATGTTTCCGCGTTGTCGATACGGTTACCAGGTTTGATACAAGCCGAAAGCGCGTTGCGGCAGGCGAAACGTCCCGAACCGGGGCGTCACCTGACAGGCCGGTTACCGTCCGGCTTCAGTATTTCTTCTTCTGGACGACCTTGTTGCCGCGCGGCCCTGTCTGCACCGGCGTGTTGCTGACGTTTTCCTCAAGCAGTTTACGCCAACGGGCCAGCCGCTCGGCAGGCAAGGTGCCCGCCTTGATGGCTGCCTGAACGGCGCAGCCCGGTTCGTGGTCGTGCGTACAGTCGCGAAACTTGCAGGAAGGGGCAAGATCGGTGATTTCGGAGAACAATGTCTCAATGCCGCCCGATACGTCGCTGACATGCAGGGTCCGCATTCCGGGCGTGTCGATCACCCAGCCGCCGCCCGCTATAGCGTGCAACGAGCGGGCCGTGGTGGTATGGCGCCCCTTGGCGTCGCTCTCGCGGATGTCGCCGGTTTCCTGCGCAGCCTCGTGCCTGAGGCCCGCCAGCGTGTTGACCAGCGTCGATTTGCCGACCCCGGACGATCCGACCAGTGCGACAGTTTGTCCGGCCCCGCACCAGGGGGCTAGCGCGTCTGCGGCGTCTGCGGAGCGACCGTTCAATGCAACGACTTCCAGGTCGCGCTGCAGTGCCCTGGCCTCCTGCTCGAATGTGCTGGCGTCGTCGATCATGTCGGTCTTGGTGAGCACGATCACCGGGTTGGTACCGGCCTGATTGGCCATGGCCAGATAACGTTCCAGCCGCGCCGGGCTGAAGTCGGCATTGCAGGAGGTGACGATGAACAGCGTGTCGACATTGGCTGCGGCAAGCTGCTGGAGATGTCTGCCCTCCGTCCGCCGCTGCAGCAAGGTTCGGCGCTCAAGCCCGCGCACAAGCAGGTGGGTGCGCGGATCGGCCAGGATCCAATCGCCGACGGCAAAATCGGCGGTGTTGGTTTTATGGGCAAGAACAAGTTTGACCGGGCCCTCGGCAGACAGCGCACTCAGCCGGGCGCGATGAACTTCGGCGATCCGCATCGGAAGGAGGGCCGCTTCCGACCGCTCGATCTGGGAGGCGAAAAAGTCGGACCAGCCATGCGACGCCAAGAAGGCCGCGCCCGCATGCTCCGTCACGCTGCCGCTCCCCGACACAGTGTCGCGTTCATGGATGACCTTTCTGAAAAACAAGTTCAGACGCTGATAACAGAAGCGTCCTGATGGTGCCAATCGTTTCGCAAATGACGGTTTTGCAGTTTTGTCTGGGAAATGCCGTAAACTTCCGGTAGGGAAGGGCATGCGGGCCATTTTGGCCCTTTTCATTTCGCATTGGCGACATTCGCAAACGGGCGTTCCCATTCAATCTGGGTTGCGTGTCGATGCCTTTTTCACCATTTCTACCAAGGACAGAATATGATTTCGCTTGAATTGACGCCGGTTCAAATCCGGGGACTGAAACTCGCCAAGGAAGGAAACCTCTTCCCGCAGCCGGCGAAAAAATGGACGCACGAAAATGCGACCGTCACCTATGCCAAGACCGACCGCTTCAAGGAGCGTCCGCAGAAAATCCGTTTCCTGACGACGACGACGCTGAACGAACTCGAAGAGCTTGGTTTTCTGGAACGCAGCCATCTCGATGACGACGTGGCCGTCGATCCGCGCGGGATCACGATGGCCGGCAAGATGTGGCTGATGGCCAACAAGTAAATTGGTCTCATAGGGCGCCGGCGATACCTTCGAATGCATTCGCATTGAAGGGCCGGCCACCCGCCTGTTGTTTGTCAGCTTCGGCGAATGCCTTAAGCCCTTGGTTCTCCCCCCGGCGCATAGGCAGTGGTCTGCTCGAATTTGAACTTGTGACCGCAGCGGCAACGGATCACATGCCGGCGGGGGTTACTCGAGGCAAATTCGGTTTCAAAACCGCTCGGTAGGGCATCGATTTCAAATCCCCGCGTCTTGCGGCTGGGCGTATCGTCCTCCGAAACCTCGGCAAAGCCCGTATTGCCGCAGTGGGAACATTCCAATTTCCGTGAATAACGATCTCGCGCAGCCATCTTCGTTCCTTTGACAAGAGGCGGGTCATACCAAAATGGCGGCGGGATGGAAGGGCTGATTGGCCCCCTCCAAGGTCAGCTGCTTCAAAATTAGCTGCGCTCTTGCCAGACCTTTGCCAGTTCGACGATTGTGTTGACCGCCCTTTCCATGTCCTGCCGGCTCACCCATTCGAGCGGCGAATGAAACGCATGGCCGCCGGCGAAGATGTTGGGGCAGGGCAGGCCCATGAACGACAGGCGCGAACCATCGGTGCCGCCGCGAATGCTGCCGCGCACCGGCTCCATGCCCGCCCGCCGGATCGCCTCGATGGCGTTGTCGACGATTTCCGGATGACGATCGAGGATCGCCTTCATGTTGCGATATTGCTGCTTGACCTCAAACGTGTAGGAGGAGCCGGGATAATCCGGCATGACATCCTTGATGATTGCCTCGATCATCGCTTCCTTGCTGGCAAGGCCCTCGTCGTTGAAGTCACGGACGATCAGGCTGATCGTCGCCTTGTCCATCGCGCCGGTAACGCCGGTCGGGTGGATGAAGCCCTCTCTGCCTTCCGTGCTTTCAGGGGCCACGTGTTTCGGCAGGCGGTCGATAATGGCGCCGGCGATCTTGATGGCGTTTTCCATCCTGCCCTTGGCAAAGCCCGGATGGATGGCTACGCCCTGGATAGTGATCTCGACGCCATCGGCCGAAAATGTCTCATCCTCGATATGGCCGGCCGTTTCACCGTCCATCGTGTAAGCGAATTGGGCGCCGAGCTTATTCAGATCGACCTTGTCGACGCCACGGCCGATTTCCTCGTCCACCGTGAAGAGGATCTTGATGGTCCCGTGCTTGATGTCGGGATTGGCGATCAGGAATTGTGCTGCCGTCATGATTTCGGCAAGTCCGGCCTTGTCGTCGGCGCCGAGCAGCGTTGTGCCGTCGGTGGTGATAATGTCATTGCCGATCTGGTCGCGCAGGGCCGGATGGTCGGCAACGCGGATGACCTGCTGCGGATCGCCCGAAAGCTGGATGTCACCACCGGCATAGTTGCGGATCAACTGCGGCTTGACGTTGGTGCCGGTGAAATCGGGCGCCGTGTCCATGTGCGAGCAGAAGCAGATCACCGGAACCGGCTGGTCGACATTCGACGGGATGGTCGCGTAGATGTAGCCGTGCTCGTCAAGATGCGCGTCGGAAAGCCCGATCGCCAGCAGTTCCTCGACCAGCAGGCGGCCGAGGTTCTTCTGCTTTTCGGTGGAGGGCTGCGTTGCCGATTTTGCGTCCGACTGGGTGTCGATCACGACGTAGCGAAGGAAACGGTCGGTAACGGTATCGGTCATGGCTCACTCCATTCCATCTGCGTCAGGTGATCTTCTGTAGCCTTCACCGGCTGCGCCGTGAAGGCATTTCCGGGAGAAACACCCTTCAAAAAGCTGTGTCCGGTCCTGTCGAAAACCTGCGACATTCCCTGAAACACGTGGCATAAGGGCGCCGCAACATTCTTGGGCACCGCACACATGATCCGTATCGAAAATATCAGCAAGCAGCTGAGCCATCGCATTCTCTTCATCGAGGCTTCCGCCGCGCTTAACAAGGGCGAGAAGATCGGCCTTGTCGGTCCGAACGGTGCCGGCAAGACGACTGTCTTTCGGATGATTACCGGCGAAGAGCAGCCCGATGAAGGGCAGGTGGCCGTCGAGAAGGGCGTCACCATCGGCTATTTCAATCAGGATGTCGGCGAGATGGAAGGCCGCAGCGCTGTCGCCGAAGTGATGGACGGTGCCGGTCCGGTCAGTATCGTTGCCGCCGAATTGCACGAACTCGAAACCGCCATGGTCGATCCCGACCGGCTGGACGAGATGGATGCCATCATAGAGCGCTACGGCGAGGTGCAGGCGCGCTATGAGGAGCTGGACGGCTACGCGCTCGATGGCCGCGCCCGCGAAGTCCTGTCAGGTCTGAGCTTCACCCAGGAGATGATGGACGGCGATGTCGGCAAGCTGTCCGGCGGCTGGAAGATGCGCGTGGCACTTGCCCGCATCCTGTTGATGCGCCCCGACGTCATGCTGCTCGACGAACCGAGCAACCATCTGGATCTGGAAAGCCTGATCTGGCTGGAGGAGTTCCTCAAGAATTACGAAGGCGCTCTGCTGATGACCTCGCATGACCGCGAGTTCATGAACCGCATCGTCACCAAGCTGATCGAGATCGACGGTGGCGGTTTGACCACTTATTCCGGCGACTACGAGTTCTACGAGCAGCAGCGGGCGCTGAACGAAAAGCACCAGCTTGCCCAGTTCGAGCGGCAGCAGGCGATGCTCGCCAAGGAAATCAAGTTCATCGAGCGCTTCAAGGCGCGTGCCTCACATGCGGCCCAGGTCCAGAGCCGGGTGAAGAAGCTCGACAAGATCGAGCGGGTGGAGCCACCCAAGCGCCGCCAGGTCGTCGCCTTCGAATTCCTGCCGGCGCCGCGCTCCGGCGAAGACGTGATCAATCTGAAGAATGTTCATAAAAGCTACGGCAGCCGCAGCATCTACGAAGGGCTGGACTTCATGGTCCGCCGCAAGGAACGCTGGTGCATCATGGGCATCAACGGTGCCGGAAAATCCACGCTTCTGAAGCTGGTGACGGGATCGACGGACCCGGACCAGGGAACGGTCGCGCTCGGCGCCAGCGTCAAGATGGGTTATTTCGCCCAGCATGCCATGGATCTGCTCGACGGCGAGCGCACCGTGTTCGAAACGCTGGAGCACGAGTTTCCGCGCGCCGGGCAAGGCCCGCTCCGAGCGCTGGCCGGCTGTTTCGGGTTTTCCGGTGATGACGTTGAAAAGCGCTGCCGCGTTCTGTCGGGCGGCGAAAAGGCGCGGCTGGTCATGGCCATCATGCTGTTCGACCCGCCCAATCTGCTGGTGCTCGACGAGCCGACCAACCATCTCGACCTCGACACCAAGGAAATGCTCATCAAGGCGCTTTCCGAATACGAAGGCACCATGCTGTTCGTCTCCCACGACCGGCATTTCCTCGGCGCATTGTCCAATCGGGTTCTGGAACTGACGCCGGACGGCATCCACGAATATGGCGGCGGCTACACGGAATACGTGGCGCGGACCGGCCACGAGGCGCCTGGACTGCGGAGCTGATTGGCTACCATGTCAGTCTGTCTCAAGAAGAAAGAACGTCGTCGGGCCTGACGCCGCATCGTTGGAAAGACGGAAGCCGGCTGGCGTTATCACTTGGCCGGCGGCCGTCGAGGCGATGCCGTTCAGAGTGACCGGCGTCAGCCGCCATTCGCCTTTGGCAAGCGTCAGCGACAGATCGACATAGCCCTTGCGGATCAAAACCGGCAGCTGACCGAAATCGGCGATCACTTTTTCCTCGTCGTCGCGGAACTTCATGCCGGTATTGTGCGCGTCGGTAGCGTAGATGACGAGAAGCCTGTGGCTTTGTGCAATGCTTTCGGCATCGTCCACCACGGAAACCGCCAGCAGCCCATTGCCGTCCGATGCCTCGACGCGAACGCTGCCCAGGTTGACTGGCTCCCGCAGCGTCGAAAACGCCACCGCTTCGGTCTTTGGCGTGGACACCCGCAATTGACCGCGGAGGCGGTCAAGAAGCAGTTCGCCGGTATCGCTTTCATAAAGGCCGGTCTTCAGGTCGGTCTGGTTGTCCGTCGCCAAAAGTCCGGCGGCCTTGGCTGCATCGAGGATGGCCTGGGGATCGACGGACGATCGCGGCTGGCCGGCGCTCAAGCTGCCCGCTGCCGCCTTCGTCATGCCGATTGCACCGACAAGGCCAAGCTCGGTGAGCTGCTCAGGTTCGCGTGCCTGCATGTCGTCGGTGAGATCCTGCGCACCCCGCACAAGAAACGGGATCGTCAATTTCGACGTGGCGACATCGCCACGCCGGAACAGAAGGGCCGCCAGCGTCTCGCCGGCGCGCGCCACCGGATCAAGTGCGATGGCATAGGGAAGCATGCCCTTCTTGTGGGGATAGGGCTCGCCGTACTTCAGGATGATCGGGCCATGCGCGTGGCGGCAGAGCACGTCCCAGCCCTGCTGAGCGGCATAGGCAGGCATGACAAGTCCGGCCTCGTAGCGATAGCGGTTCCAGAAGAGATGATCATATTCGCTGACGACGAAAGGCTTGCCGAGCCAGCGAGCGGCGGCGATCAGGCGCATGTAGCCGGCGCCGTCATCGAGCGAGCTTTTCTGCGTCAGGGTCGCGCCGGGCGAATAGCTGCCGACCCAATCCTGATAGGTATTCATCGTGATGACGGGCAGAGCTTCGCGGCTCAGTGTCGTCTGGATCGTCGGCCAGTTGTTGAAATTGCTGATCTCTCCCCGGTAACCAAGGCCGCGCAGGGCGTCCGTCATCCGGGCGGTGGTGCTCGTTTCAACGGATACGAAAAAGGCCTGCAGGTCCTTGAGACGCGGCGAATCCTCGTAACGGGATTTGGGTAACGCGATCGAGGCGTCTTCCAGCCGTTCGTCTGATTTCAGGTCCGGCCACGCTTTTGAAAGCGCATCAGACGAGCCATAGCGCTGTTTCAGCCAGGCATTGAAGGGGAGTTTCAATCGGTCATCGTAATGGGGTTTGCCCTCCCGCTCCCGCACGATGCTATCGAACTCGATATTGTTCTCGTTGACGAGGATGACCAACGCCAGCGCGCTGTCGTTGATCGGCGCGGTGCCGGTATACGGGTTGACCAGCGTCAGGAAGCGGCGCTGGAATTCCAGCCAGTGGTCAAAGGCCTTGCCGTCGAAATACAGCGCAAGCTTGAGGTCGCTCGACGGCTCCCAGCGGTCGTCATAGCCGCCATAAGCGCCGCGCCAGGAGGACAAGCCGTCCATGATCCAGTAGATGCCGTTACGCTTCAGGGCGGCCAGCAGGTAGTGGACGCGGTCAAGAGTTTCGGGATCGAAATCGAAATCAGGGTTGCGGCCGAACATCAGGCTGGCATCGACAAAATGCAGCCGGGCGATGTTGTAGCCATGTTTGGCGAGTTGTGCCGCATAGAGATCGGCATCGGCGTGGTTTGGAAAACCGCCGGATGCCGGGCTCCAGGCCAGCGATGCGCAGAGCAGTTTTACGGGTTTGTCCGGCGCGCTGGCGCGGACAAGATTGCCCTGTTTTCCAGTTAGAAGCCGGCTGCCGTCTTCTATGGGCGGGTTGGGCAGGATGGACGAGAAGTCGAGAGGACTTTGGTTGCCGAGCACCATCGAGGTTTCGCGCACCGGCAGCCATTCGTCGGACGCGAAGACCGGCGATGGAGCTGCCAGCAGGGCAGCGACTGCCCAACGGCCCCAAAGCTTCATTGGGTGGTTCCGATCGTCCGGCTTTCGATCCAGGACTGCGGCGGCAGGCGGCGGCGGAAAAACCCGGCCGGTACGGCGGCGGCGTGAAAGCACCAGGCGACGACCGTGTAGAGGCCCATGGCAAAGCCGCCCTTCTTGACGCTGAGCAGCAGAACGATCGCGGCTGCCAGCGCGATCACCATTGCCAGACCTGACAGCAAGCCCGGGGCCGCGAACAGGATGGCGATCGACAGAGCCCACCAGCAATAGACGGCTGCCCAGAGTTTCAGCTCCGGCAATTCGGCGATCAACCGGCCGAAATAGGGCTTGCCGATCGACGCGCGCAGCAGTTCGCCGGTGCCATAGAGATACTTGCTGTTCCAGCGCCGGACCAGAAGCCGGTAGGAGTTCGACGTATGCCCGAAATGGCTGACGAAGCGGCGGTCGAGGCGATGAAGCCGCCAACCCAGGCTGCGCAGCCGAACGCCGAGATCGAACTCCTCGTAGCCGTGCAGATTGCGATCGGAAATATAACCGGCCTTCTCGATGGCGCTGCGGCGGTAAAGCCCGCCGCCATTCATCCGGTCAATGTCCCCGACACGGTTCTCCGGCGCGTTGCGCTGGACCCGGCGCGCATATTCGAGATTGGCGGTCTGCATTTCTTCCACGTGGCCGGTGACGCCGGCAACATCGGGATTGCCGGCAAGGAAGCGCAGCGCGTCGGGCAGGAAATCCGGATCGAGGATCATGTCGCCGTCGAGCAGGCAGACATGATCGAAGGTGGAATACTGGAAGCCGAGTTGCGGACCTATGCCGCAACTGGCTTGCGCCGGCGGTGCGATCTGCACGACGGTGACCGGGTAGCCGGAGGCGATCTCAACGGTACGATCCTTAGAGCCGCTGTCGGCGATGATCACCTCCCCGAGACCTCCGGGCAGCGCTGCAAGCGCGCTTTCGATGGTTGCGGCGATGCGCTTTTCTTCATTCAAGGTTTTGATGATGATGGATACGCCCACAATGACATCCCCGTTTGCATGAAGCACCCCCGGCGCGTTGTCGGATAGGACCGTGAATAGCTGATGGTATCGCCGATGATTTGAAATTTGGTTGATGCCGAGATGGACCGTTGCCGTCAGGGAGCCCGCTTGCGAAGGACGGATCGATACACTTGCGCCGTTCGCTCGGTGATCTTCTTCCAGCTGTAGTCCGTCTGGATCTGGCTTGTCAGCTGGTCCGTCCCGTCTTCGTCAAATGGACTGGACAATTTGCGCGTTAGAGCTGCAGCAAGCGCATCGACATCGCCCATCGGAAAGTAGTCGTTGGGGGCGAGCTTGAGTTCTCTGTTAGCAACGATATCGCTGGCAAGAACCGGCAATCCGTAACTGAGGGCTTCCAAAAGCGCGATCGGCATGCCCTCGTGGCTTGATGGAAGCACGAACAGCGCGGCGTTGCTGTAGAGTTCGGCAAGAGCTGCCCCGGTCTGAAATCCCGTCATGACCACCGAAGGCGTTTTGGCTGCCAGAGCCTTCACATGGGCTGAATACTCGCTCTCGTGATCTGCACCGCCGACGATCACCAGTTTTTCGGGCCGGTTGGCCTTGGCAAAGGCCAGGATCAGATCGTGCTGGCGCTTTTCTGGAACAAGGCGGGCCATCATGACGATGTATCGGCTCGGCGTCAGGCCGAAACTCTTGAGGGTTTCAGTGGAGGTGGTTTTCGGTTGCACCGATACGCCGTTCGGGACGAAATCGACGGCTACACCATACTCTTCCCGCATGGCGCGAACGATCTCCTGCGAGATCGCAATGCGCCCGTTGGAGGCATACATCCCGAATGCTTCACCCGTCTTGAGCATGCGCTTGGCAAACCAGCCCCATTTCTGGCGCTCGTAATCGTAGCCGTGATGGGTGATGATGACCTTGAGGCCGAAAAGACGGGCCAGCGGCGCAACCAGAGCCGGGCCAACGGCGTGGATATGCAGAACATCGGGCCTTTGACGCGCCGCCAGGAAAACGCCCGCGATGCTATGCCCGATGGCCTCCAGCACCATCCTCTTCGGTGCCCATAGGGGAATGACCCGAATCCCGTTCCATACACTTTCCGAAGCGTTGGGCAGATATTGACGCCGGCCGATAACATCGACGTCCCAACCCATCTGGACAAGTTCGGTCCCGATCATCTCGATATGCTTTTCGACACCACCCTGGACATTGGGGATACCGCGGCTGCCCAGCATCATGACCCTGGGGCGCGCAGCGGCTTTCTTAAGTGGTTCAGTGGATTCAAAAAGAGAGGTTTCGCTCAGGGGAGGAACAGGCACAACCGTGATGCGATGCACATGCCCAGCGCTCGCGATTGTCGACGGCATCTCCACAGGTGCATCTCCAGCAGCGTGTCGCTCACCTTCGGTGATATGGCGCAGACTGTTTTCGGCTCCCGTTTGTTCAGGTCGAGAGGTTGCCGTCCTGGAAACGCGCGGCTCGTTGCTCATAGTTCCACATCCCTGGTTCCTTGGGATATGGTTAGCGGCGAACGGCTGAAATCGCGGAAATATAACCGTTAAAATTGTAGAGATTGGCTGAAATTGTGAGTTGCAGGCTCAGAACGTGTATCAATTTGATTGTGTGATCGAGCCTGCGCGTATCGGCAGGGACGCGCCGAGGCTGCTGTAAAGTTCCGTTGTGCGCCGCAGATAGGCGGAAGAGGAGAAGTCGACGGCGATCCATTGCCGTGCCTTCCGGCCCATTTCGCGCCGCTCTTCGGGTGAGCGTGAATCCATCGCAGCGATTGCTGCCGCCAGATCCTGTGTATTTCCCGGCATGGCCATCAGGCCGGTTTCGCCTTCAAGGATCATTTCGGGAATTCCGCCGATGTTGGCGCCAATGACCGGAGTTTCCAGGGCATAGGCTTCGAGCACGCTGATCGGCGCATTCTCGTACCATTCGGATGGCAGCACCAGAGCCTTCGCCTCGCCGATCAGCCGATGGAGCGCCGGCCCGGATAGATAACCGGCAAACACCACATCTGCTTCGAGCGCCTGTGCCAGCGCTTTCAGCGCAGCTTCCTCCGGCCCCGTTCCCGCGATCACCAGCTTCTGCTTCGATAGGGCTACGGCGCGGATCAGGGTGTCGATCCCTTTTTCAGGTGCAAGCCGCCCCGCGAAAGCGAAATAGTCGCCCTCGGTCCAATCGATATCGAAGGCGTCGATATCGACGAAATTCGGAATGTAGACCATCTTCTCGCGTGGCCAGCCCCACTCGACAAGCTTGTCGATGTAGAACCGGCTGGGGACGACGAGGCGGTCGAGATTGTTGCGGTACAGGCCAAGGCTGCGATGCAGTGCGGTCTCGGCCAGAACGACGGTGCTGAGCACCGTCGATCCCTTGATGCAGCGGTGCACCAGCACATTATGGATGCGGCCACCCTTGCAGTCCTCGCAGACCTTGGCATCCCGCAGCATCTTGTAGGAGGGACAGGCGAGCTTGAGGTCGTGAACGGTCATGACCGTGGGGATTCCCGCCGATTTCAACGTCGAAAAGATCGCCGGCGACAGGTGATGGTAGACGTTGTGCGCGTGGGCGATCGCCGGATTGACGCGCTCGATCAACCGCTCGATATTGCGCTGCGCCTCGAAGGAATAGATGATTTTCGCGACCTGCTTGATCTTGTTCAGCGTGCCGGTTTCATGGCCGTACTCGATCTCCGAAACGAAATAGTCGGACCATGGGCTGGGCGGGTTCAACTCATGTTGCATGGCGAAGGGAACGACGTCCCATCCCGCCTTTTCGAACATGGCGATGTGATCGAGAAACACGGCTTCGGCACCACCCCTGCGGTAGAAGTAGTTGTTGATCTTCAGCAATGTCGTCTTGCCGATTGCCTGGTTGACGATGGTCAAGGGTGGGCCTCCTTCCAGCCGAAGCGATCCAGCGCCTCGCAAACGGGGAGAATATCGCATTGGCGTTCGCGGGCGTGCGAAACCAGCCGCTCCAGTGTTTCCGGCCGGCAGCCGTAGGGCGTCGGGGTGGCGGCGATATCGTGGGTGAAGAAGATCAGCCAGCCCGGACTGGCTGCGACATCGTCGATCCACCGCGTCAGACCCAAAGCATGGTCCTCGGGCTGGCGGATTTCGACGGCTTTCAGCATGAAGGGATCGACCGTATCCCGGTTGATGGCTTCGCCGGCCGCCCGGCATGTCATGTAGCGTTGTTTCAGAACGTGCCGAAGCCGTGGGGTGGCGGCATTGTACGGGAAGGCGAAATTATTCGGCCGGCGAGAAATTCCGGCATCGGTCACGAACGCTTCATTGCGGTCGAGATCCCCGGCAAATGTCCTGCTGCTCAGGGTGCCGACCTTGCGGTGGGAAAACGTATGGCAGCCGATCTCGTGGCCGCGTGCAAACAATTCACGGCAGCCGTCAGCCGAAATCAACCGGCGATCCGGTTCTATCCGCCCTTCCAGTCCGCCGGCGATGTAGAACGTGCCGCGCGCGCCATACCGTTCCAGAATGGCCGCGCCGTTGGTCAAGGCCGTATCGGGAACGTCGTCGAAGGTGAAGGAAATGATCGGGCGCTCTGTCGCGATTGGCCGTCGTGTCCTTGCAAATTGCCAGATCAGCCGGTTGTTCAGCCGGTCGGCGATATTGGCGATCGTGTTGAAAATGTCAGACATGGGCCGCCAGCCTTTCCGCAGGAGCCAAGTGTTGCCCGGTGAGTACCGCCGACGACTGGAAACGCAGGCCATACAGGCAATAAAGGAAGGTGAACCAGAGCAGATTGCCGCCCTCGAAGAACAGGCTTTCGAGACCGGCATTGAAAATGACGTAAAGCCAGACGCGGATGAAAAGCCGCGTCAGATCGGAATGTTCGATTGCCGCAGGTAAGCGCGAAATGTCGCGCAACGGCAGGAAGAGAACCCAGAGCAGGGTCATGAAGAGACCGGGGATGCCTGTCATCAGCGCGATGTCGAGGTAGGAATTATGCCCGTTGGCAGCAGTGACCGCCCAGGTTTCGACGGTGCCCCCGCTATAGACCAGTTCCTGCGTCTGCCAGAATGCCTTGATGCCATAGCCGGTGATCGGATTTTCTGCCAGCGCGGTGAAGGCGAAGCGCCAGATGTCGGCCCGGTTGGTGAACGTCGCGTCGATGCCGAGCGAGGTGATGAACTCGCCGAGCGGCCGGAATACCGCCGAGCCGACGGCAAACAGATTGAACAGCGCGACGCCGCCGACGGCGATGGGAATGCGCAGAAACCGTACACGCTCGAATACAAAGGCAAGGATCAGGATGCCGGGCAGCATGGCGCTGGAGGTCTTCCCACCCGTGTGGACGAGAAAGAGGACGGAAAGCATGACGATGGCGATCCCTGCCACCCGCGACCAGGCATTCATGACGAAAAGGCCGAAGAAGGCGGCGATCACCATTGCGGCGGCGGCGCTGTTCTTGTGCGGAAAATGACCGCGCCACATGCCGGCATTCATCGGTTCGCGCAATTCCGACAGTTGGTGGACCGAGAGCTCGGGTTTGAAGATGATGCCGTAATAGGCGGTTGCCAACGTGATCAGCGTGCCGATCGCCAGCAGCTTGGCGAATTGTTTCTCAGAGGCCGGCATCAACAGGTAGATACTGGCATTGATGGTCGCCATGACGGTGAGGATGACCGCCTTGATGCCGAGCATCGGATGGTTGGACATCAGCGAAACGAACAGGAACCAGCCGAACATCGGCAAAAGCAGGGCGCGGGGCTGCAGGATCGTCGCGCGCAACGGGTGGAGCAGGCCGTAGCACAGCGTGCCGGCAAACAGGCTGAGCGATACGATCTGATTCAGACGGTTGGAATTGCCGGCGGACGGGTCGAGAATGCCTTCGCCGGTAAGATCGACGAACGGCGTCATGGAAATCCAGAAGAACAGGAAGATCGCCATGAACAGGGCCGGACCAGCGCTGATACCGGCGGTCCCCATACCGGCGGCTTCCGGCAGCGCATGATTGTCCGGCGACGTGATCTTCATGTCAGCCCGTGCGCGGCCGGTATTGGCGCAAAGCCCGTAGAATGCCGAACAACAGGGCAAGTCCGATGCCGATTGCGATCCCGGCGAACGCGCCGACGGCAAGCAGTATCAGGGTGCGCGGTGGCCAGCTGCGCGATTGCGGCGGCATCGCGCGCGAAATGACCCGGATATTGGATGTGTTGATCTGCTGCTGTTCGGTAATCTGCTGGGCACGGGTCAGGTGCGTTTCATAAAGTGCTGCCTTGGCGCGCGCGTCGCGTTCCAGATCGCGCAGCTCGACCTGCGAGTCGTTGTCCATGTAGACGTTCGTCTGCTGTTCGTTGGCCTTGCCTTGCAGGGCAGAGAGCGCCGATTTTGCCTGGTTCTTATCTCCGAATGCCGCATCGGCGATCCGCCGGGCTTCAGTGTTGATCGATGTCTTCAATGTCGATAGATCGGAAAGGGCGGCGGTGATCCGCGGGTGGCGGGTGCCATAGGTCAGCTTCAGGGAATTGAGCTGCAACAGAGCCTGGTCGTAATCCTGCCGCAGCGCCGTCATAGCCGGCGACGCGAAAACAGACGCTGTGCCGGTCCGGCCGGTGGAAATCGCTTCCTGCATCTGCTTGTATCGTGTCTCCAGCTCGATGTAGCGTTGTTGTGCTGTCAGCACCTGCGTGTTCAACTCGGCAACCAGCTGTGTGCTGACCAGCTCGCCATTGGATGATTGCAGCCCCTTCTGGCGCTTGAACTCCTCGACCTTTGCTTCGGCGTTGGTGACGTTGCGGCGAAGCTCGTCGAGACGATCGTTCAGCGTCGTTGCCACCCTGCCTGCACTTTGCGCGGCGGATTCGAAGATTTCCTTTTCGAATGCATCGACGATCGCGTCGGACAAGGTCACCGATTTTGCGGGACTATCGGTGTAGACGCCAAGAGAGACGACGAACGAACGCTCTTCGCGCCGCGCTTCGACCCGCTCGGCCAGAGCGCGGGTGGCGCCCAGCATCTTTGCCTGCTGGGTCTCGTCCTTGGAGGCGCTCGAAATGAGCTGCTTGATGCCATCGAACATGCCCGGCTTTACGAACTCCGGGTCCTGCGTCAGGTTCAGGCTGTCAATAACGCGGGTCAGGACATTGCGTGACGTGAGAATTCGCAGCTTGCTTTCGACTTCGAGCAGTTGCGAATCGCGCAGCGGGCTTGAGCCGAACACGTCGTCATTGACCACCTGAAGATTGGACGGATCGATGACGAGGTCGGTGTAGACAGTGTAACGCGGCTGGGCGAACATCGCGTAGATCAGGGCGGCAGCGATGCACAGCACCGTTGCGCCGACAATCCAGAGCAGGCCATCCTTCAGCCACAGGAAAACGTCATCGGGACCGATGGCGCGAAGGGCTGCGACATAGCCCATGATCTGCCCTTTGACGGGCATTGACGGCGTATTGATTTGCTCGGCGATTGCCGCCTGCTGCCGGTTCGGCGAAAACGTTGCGCGGGCCGTCTCGGTGATCGTGAAGGCCTGATGAGCGGAGCGGAAATCGTCTTCGTCGTCGGAGACCAAGTCAAGCAGAGAGCCGGGACGCGGGCGCGCAACCGTTTCCGGGCGCTTCATCGCTTGCCGCAGATCCGGCTCCTTCGGCGTATACATCCGTTCTGTCTCCGCAGCATGCTTCAAGCCCGTCCAGACTATCGCCGTGCTCTTGGTGAACATCATGAATAGCCGCTTATGGTAAACCGGGCGTTAAAATGCCGGGTAGCAGCACTCGCATACGGGGTAGTCGGGCTAGAAATCGTGAAGCAGCCGGCTCCAGCTTTCCGAGGCAAGACCGCCGGCGTAGAACCCGTCGCCAATGGCTGCCTCCTTGAGGTCGGCATGGCGTGTCACCAGGCAAAAATAGCCGGTATGCTTGTGGACCAGATGACGTTGCCGCAGCACCGCCTGTATCAGGAATGGCTGTGCCATTCCTTGCGCACTTGCATATCCCAGGTTGTCGAAATCGGCGAAAAGCTGGGAGACGACGGCCGCTTCCTGGCGCTCGTGGCAGAACACGTTCATAACCACGGCGTTGCGGCCATCCGCACCAAAATACAGGTAGCAGCCGATGATTTTGCCTTGAGCATCCGTGATGCTGCAGCATTGAAGTTCACCAAGCGAGGTGTTCAGTTTCGCAGCAGCGATCAGCCAATCGAATTCCGCCTTGGAAAAGACCGGATGGACCGAGAAACGCCCCATCATCAACCGAGCCTGTTCCATGAATTGCTGCGGCGAGACCGGTGCGCTCCTGATACCATCATGTGGAACCGCAGCGAAGGAGGTTCTTGAGCGGCGAACGAAGCGGTCCACGGCGCGTGCAAGTCCCTGCAGCGGTAGCTTGCCGAGCAGCTTGACCTTGCGGCGCGCCATGTGGAGCGCTGCTGCCGCCGGGCGGAACGTGCGATGCCATTCCAGACTTTGAACAGGCAGGACATGGCCACCGCCGGCAACCCAATGGTCGGCGCTGACCGGTGATGCGTTGTCGGAAAAGCAGAAGTCCTGGCGTGCGGCACGCAGCATGCGGGCAAGACGGGCCGCTCCAGCCGCGCCGGACTTTCCCTCGGCCATGAACGCGCAGAGAACCCGGGCGGTCACCGGCCTGCCATGAACGCTGTATTCTATCGGCATGGCCAGAATGGCGCTGTCGATCGCCGATGTTTCGCTGAGATGAACGAGACTGCCGACGTCCGGCGTATAAAGAGGGCTGCCGAAGAAAACCGTTTCGAGATAGCCGGCCAGTTGGCTGTCGGTCTTTTGGTTGTTCTTGCGGAAGGTCCGGGTGAACAGATCGGCGACAACTGGCAGGTCCGATCGCTCCATGGCGCGAACTGTGCCTGTATGGGGCCTGGATTTTCCTTCCCCGGCAGGTGTGCCGGAGAGTTCGGGGGGGTGTTTCAGTGCGCTTTCCGCAGCGGGGGCCATATCACACTCTTCATATCCGGCTCTGTAGGACAATTATGTATGGGATGCCGGTCAATACTCTCTAAGCGACTTAAAGCGTCTTCATGTAAGCGCTGCTGCAGCAACACCTTTTGCTTCGTCCTGCTTCGCGTAGCGGAGGAAAACCGCCCAGGCGACGGCCACCATTGCGATCTCGATGACGTAGAATGAAACGACTGTTCCCATCGGCGGGGCATACCAGGTTGCCCAGGCAGCCAAGGCCGCGCCGAGAATACTGCCAAGACCCATGACGCCGGCGCGCGCGGCGTGATAGCCGGCAGCACCCAGAGCTTCCACGGCGATCGACCACATGCCGAGCGGCACGACGACCCAGCATAGTTTTCGCACGAAGGACACAAGCGTCAGATATTCGTGGCCGAACAGGTAGGGCAGCAAGGGTGCCAGCAGGAACACGGTCGTAGCCGCTGCCAGACTGATGCCGGTTGCGGCAAAGAGCACCTTGCGGATGCGGTCCATCGCCTTATGAAGGCCGTTGGCGGCAGCCCGTGCCGAGCCCGGATACATCAGCCGGTTCAAGGCCTCGACGGAGAGATAGCTGCTCTCCAAAATTCGGCGGGCGACGCTGTAACTCGCAACGATCTCGGCTGTCGTCACGAGGCTGAGCGTCAGGAGGTCGGCATTCTGGCGGATGGCGCGTAGGATGAAGGGGATGCTGAAATACATGCCGAGCGGCAGTTCCTCCCTGACGATCTCGTATTTTGGGCGCCCCAGTTTTGCCAATGCCCGGATGCAGAAAGCGGCAACCACGACATGGCAGGAAAACTGCCAGATAGCCCATTCCGCAACCGTTGAGACGCCCAATGCCAGGCAGGCAAGCGCTGCGGCAAAGGTGCGCGCCATGGCGAAGCCTACCACGGTCATATTGGCAGAGACGAAATTGGAATGGCCTATGAAGATCTGCTCGGTCAGGACAATGATGCGCACGAAAATGATGTTGGTGATCAGCATCAGCGTCATATCGAGGAGATTGAGCGATGGATCGGGTGAGAGCGCGAAGAAAAACGGTAATATGGCCACGCCAAGCAATACCAGGGCCACGCCACTGATGGCCGTCAGGATGATGTTATGGCCGAGCATGACCGGATACATCGAGGGATCGCGTGCGACGCGCCTGACCAGGCACTCCATGCCGCCAAGCCCGCAGAGATGAACGGCAATATTGCAAACTGCGGTAACGGCGACGAAGACGCTGAACTCGTTGACACCGAGTGATCGGGCCAGAATAGCGAAGGTGAGCAGTTGGGCAGCAGTGCTCAAGATGAGGCTGCCGCCGGAGGCCATGTAGGACATGACCATTGACAGCAGCGTTCGCTGCTTGGGCGCATGAAAAGCGTCCGCTGTCACCGTTGGTTCTCTCCTCTTGCAGGCAATGCGGTTCCGCTTGGTTGCGGTAACAACCGCGGCGAAACCGGCGGAACCTCAAAGTTGCAGGTGTGTCTGTTTCATTTGATTTCTGGTTGTCCCACAATACGTTCAATCGCTGCAAAGGTCGTTAATTTCACCGCGATCCGGTCTTTGCGGCATCAGCGAATTCATATTGAGGTTAACGCTTGCCATTGCCATATTGATTTCAGTTTATGTTTACTTCGCTACGCTATTGATTGCAGTAGGTTTTGGCGATTGCAGGTTGGGGTTGCGCTGGTGATGGACAAAGCACGTTTTGACAATCGGATCGGAACGCCGCTGCACCGTTTCATGGGGGTCGATTTCGAACTGGCTCCCGGCGTGCTCGTCCCAAGAGAAGAAACCGAGCTTTTGGGCCGCACGTCGCTCGGGTTGATCGAAGGACGGGTCGAAAATCCGCTTGTCATCGACATGTGCTGCGGCTCCGGCAATCTGGCGCTGGCCATCGCCACGCACATCCCGGAAGCCCGGCTCTGGGCATGCGATTTGACGGACGAGACTGTGAGCCTTGCAACGCGAAACGCCATGCGTTGCGGATTTTCCGATCGTGTGAGCGTGATCCAGGGCGACCTGTTCGGTGGACTTTCGGACAAGGATCTTGAGGGCAAGATCGATCTGATCGTCTGCAATCCTCCCTATATCTCCAGCCAACGCCTGGAAGGCGACAGCGCACATCTGCTCGACAGCGAGCCGCGGGAGGCCTTTGATGGTGGGCCCTATGGTATTTCCATCCACCAGCGTCTCGTTCGAGATGCGCTCGCATTCCTGAAACCGGGTGGCTGGCTTGCGTTCGAGTTCGGTGAGGGGCAACACCGGCAAGCTGCGGCCCTTCTCGCCCGGGCACGGGGGTATGAGCCTGCGGCCTTTGCGGAAGATGCGGCGGGGCTTCCACGCGTCGCCTATGTTCAGAAACGGTCCGAAGCCTAACCCGTCTGCACCAAGCCTGCCCGAAGAACCTGTTGCCGGAACCCGAAAAGCCGATGAGTGAAATCCGCGCGTTGCAAAGCTCCGATATCCCGGCCTTGGCGGGGATGTTCCAACGTGTCTTTCGCGACGCAAAAGCTCCAGCCAGCAAGGGGCTGGCAGACTATCTCCAGTCGTTCTATCTCGATGCGCCCGGTCAGGACATCGGAATCGCATCGCTCGTTCATTTGAATGACGGCGGCGAGATGACCGGTTTCGTCGGCGCCACCGGATTGCCGATGACATTCGAAGGCCGTCAATTGCGGGCAGCGATTTGCGGTTCGCTGATGGTCGAGGGCCGGGAGGCTGATCCGCTGGCGGGCGCGCGGCTGCTCAAAGCATTTCTCGCCGGCCCACAAGACCTGTCGTTCAGCGAGACGGCGAGCGAGGTGTCGGCCTCGATGTGGATGAAGCTGCGCGGGCTGGCTATGCCGCAATACAGTCTCGACTGGCTTCGCATCATCCGGCCGGCCGGATTTTTTGCCGAGCTCGGCGCAAGCCGCATCGGCGCTGCGCGTCTTTTGCGGCCGGTGGCGCGCAAGACCGATGATATCCTGCTCCGGCGCATGGGCGCCGATGACCTGCGATGGTCCGGTATTCCGGCGGCCTGGAACGGGCAGGGGAGCTTCAAGACGAGTGATGTGGCTGTCGAAGAGTTTGCCGCGCTTTTTACCCGGCTGACGGCGCGATACCGGCTTCGGCCTGATTTCCCTGATGCTCAGCTGGCATATATCCTGCAGGATGCACAGTACACGAGGACAGAAGGTGAGGCTGTGTTCTGCAAGGTCGAGGCGCGGACCGGTGCCGTTGCCGGTGCCTTCGTCTATCATGGCAATGCGGGCCGCATCGGGCGGGTCCTGCAGATCCTGTCGATCCCCGGCCAGGAACGCCAGATCATCGATTGCCTGATCGCGCATGCTGCAGCACAAGGGCTCGTTGCGTTGCGCGGCCGCACCCAGCCGGCCCTTCTCAAAGCCATGCTCGGCCGGCGCATCTCCTTTACCCACATCGCCTCAAGCGTCATCCACAGCAAATATCCAGAGATCCTCCAGGCTTTTCAGAATGGCGAAGGGTTCTTCAATGGGCTGGCCGGTGAACACTGGAGCCGGTTAGCGGCAGGCGATATCGATTGACGCGGCCGCCGCCTTCCAAAACCCCATGTCTCACTTCGGTGCGATTTCACTGACTGGTTCGACCAGCTGCGGCGCAAGATGCAGGTAGCGCGTCGCCTTGCGCTTGGCGGCGATATCGGCCCAGACGCGTGTCATTTGGTCTGCGGTCAACCCGGCGGCGGCGGCAACGGTTTCTGCGGGCAGATTGTTGTTGAGGCCGTAGAGGCAGAGATCCATCCGGTCGTAGGGCAGGGAGAAGTAGAACTCCTCCTGCGTCTGCTGCAGTGAATAGGTATCGGTCGTCGGCAGGCGCTTGCAGATTTCTTCCGGCACGCCAAGGTAAGCGGCCAGCTGATAGACCTGGGTCTTGTAGAGATGGGCGATCGGCTTGACGTCGGCAGCACCATCGCCGTTCTTGACGAAAAAGCCCTGATCGTATTCCAGCCGGTTCGGCGTGCCGATGACGGCGAAGTTCAGCCGGTCGGCATGGAAATATTCGAGCTGCTTGCGGGTGCGCTGTTTCATATTGGTGGCCGCGACGATGCCGAGATAAACCGATGGCGTCATGCGCAGCTTTGTCTGCTTGCCATCCGGGTCCTGCACGACGAGGTAGGAAATGTTGTAGCCATCGCCTTCCAGCGCATTGGAAATGACGATTTTCGAGGCCCAGGCGCTTGTGTATTCCGGAACCAGTTCGCGGATGAAGGCGTCGCGGCGATTGTAGCAGCCCATGGCCTGCAGCGACGGGCCGATGTCCTCGACGACGCTGTCGATGCCGAAGGTTTCGGCGATGGTGCGGCCAAGGCGCAGGCTTTCCGGATCGGAATCGTTTTCCGGCATGAACAGCGCATAGACATTCTTTGCGCCGACCGCGCGGGCGGCAAGGGCTGCGCAGACGCTGCTGTCGATGCCACCGGAAAGACCAAGAACGAGACCGCGCTTGCGCAGCGGACCGCGCAGCTGCTCACGCAGCGCTGCGACGATCTTGTCGGTTTCCTTGGCCGGATCGAGTGCTAGCGTTGCTGCCGAGAATGCGGCGGTGGTTTCGGCTTTGTGCATGTTCATTCGGCAGCCTCCAGTGTTTCTGCGGCGAGCCTGCGGCTGACCTTGCCGGTATCCGTCTTCGGCAGTTCAGCGCGAAACTCGATGAGACGCGGAACCATGAAGTCTTCCAGATGGGCGGCGCAATGTTTGATGATCTCGCGTTCCGTCAGAGCCGGATCGGAGAGAACGACAATGGCGGCGATTGCCTGGCCAAGGACAGGATCGGGCAGGCCGATGACGACGGCCTCGGCAATGCCGGGATGGGCATGCAGCACCGTCTCGACTTCCTTCGGCGCGACTTTCTCGCCACGGGTCTTGATGATGTCGTCCTTGCGGCCGACGAAATAGAGGAACCCTTCCTCGTCCGTGCGGAAGAGGTCACCGGTGTAGAGTACCCTTTCCCAAGGGTTGGGGCCGGGGCGCAGCATCTTGTTGGTCGCCTCGTCGTTGCGCCAGTAACCCTGCATCACATGCGGGCCACGGATCACCAGTTCGCCAGGGACGCCGGGCGCCACGCGCTGGCCGTCGTCATCGACAACAAAGGCTTCGGTATTGGGAATGGCGATGCCGACGGAGCCGGGGCGGCGATCGAGTTCAGCGGGCGGCAGGTAGGTACAGCGCTTGCATTCGGTCAGCCCGTACATCGAATAGATCGTCGCGCGTGGAAACAGTTCGCGCAGGCGGGCGATATGGGCAGGTGGCAGGGCTGCGGCAGTATTGGTGATGTAGCGCAGGCTCGGCAGGAAGTCCGGCTCGAGGTCACGCATCTGCAGGATCATCGCCGCCATGGTCGGCACCAGCGGAAAGCCGGTGACGTTTTCCTCGCGGATACGGGCGAAGATCGCCTGCGGGAAGGCGAAGGATGGTTCCAGAACGATGGTCGCGCCGAGTTTGACCGACATCAGCAACTGGTAGAGGCCATAGTCGAACGCCAGCGGCAGGACATTCAGGATGATGTCGTCGGCTGTGTTTTCCAGATAGGTGGTGATCGAGGTCGCGGCGGCTTCCACATTCCGGTGTGTCATCATCACGCCTTTCGGGCGGCCGGTCGAGCCAGAGGTATAGATCAAGAGCGCCAGATCAACGTCGATGCCGTGGTGATCGACACCGGTTTCGGCGGCTGCCAGGCAGGTTTCGAAATCGGCAATGCCTTCACCGGGACCAGCCCCTCGGAATTTTGTCGATGCGATGAACAGCGGCCTTGGCTCGGTTGCCCTGGCTTCTGAAACGACGGGCAGCAGTTTGCCTTGCGTCAAGATGCCCGCAGCCTCGCAGTTGCTGATCATATAGGCGAGCTTGTCGGCCTTGGTCGACGGATTGACCGGCACGGCGGTGGCCCCGGCCTTCAGGATGGCAAACAGCGAAACCGCTGCTTCCCAGCAATTGTTCATGAAGATGAGGACGCGGTCGCCGCGCAGGATCCCGCCTGCGGCAAGCGACGAGGCCAGCCGGCCGGCAGCCGCGTCGAACTCCGCATAGGTGATGCGCTTTTCGCCGGCCACCAGAGCCGTTTTTGCGCCGTTGATGCGGGCGCTGTTCTGCAGAAACTCTTCGACGCGCATCGTCTGTCTCCCGTCGGCCGATCCTGTCAGGCCGACATCTTGTTGAGTGCGGGATCCTGGGCGTGCCTGGCAACGAAGGCCGTGATGCGCGCCACGGAATCGAGATTGGCCGGGACGATATCCGCGTCGGCCATGACGAAACCGAACTGGTCTTCGATGAAGGCGACCAGCTCAAGAACGCCGGTGGAATCGATGACCTCGTTTTCGATCAGCGATGCCTCGTCCTGAAGATCGTAGGACGTGTCGCCGAACAGGAAATTCTCGATGATGAAGGCCTTGATGCTGTCCTTGAAGGGCTGGGTCATATGTCTTTCCTCAAATAAAGCTCAAGCCGCCTTGGTGCTGAGCACCTTGGCGGCCGAAAATGTGTTTTGCCAGAGCTGGGTTGATAGGATGCCGACGAAGGCGACATTGTCGCGATAGCCGGACGCCGGCTTCTCGCTGCATTTCTCGTAAAGTTTCGAGACGGCTTTCGGATTGAAAAGCCCGGTTTCGGCGATGCTGCGTTCACTGAAGGCATCGCGGACGTAATCCCGTCCGTTCTTGCCGACGAAGGACTGGCTGTCCGGTGCCCGGTAGGGCTGCTTTGTCCGGCGCCCGATGGAGTCCGGAAGCAGGTCTTTTGTGCCTTCCCGCAGGATGTGCTTTTCGACAAGCCCCTTGAGCTTCATTTCAGGAGGCAGACGCGTCGCGAATTCGACGAGGCGATGGTCGAGGAAGGGGAAACGGCCTTCGATGCCATGTGCCATGGCCATGCGATCGCCCTGGCTCGACAGGATATAGCCGGGCAAAAGGAAACGGCTTTCGAGACATTGCGCCTGATGCAGCGGGTGCCAGCGGCCGAAGTCCCGCGGCAGAAGCGAAATCATTTCTGCGGCGGCATCGTAGCCTGCGAGCGTTTGGCGCAGGTCGCCGGAGAAGAACAGCTTGGCGGCTGCCGTTCCGCGCAGGCGTGGCCGGTGCGAGAACAGCGGATCATCCGGTCTGTCATCGCCGGCGCCGAAGAAGGCGGCGAGATATTCGGCCGATTGCTGCTTCAGGCCGGGCAGATAGGCATAGAGCTTGCGAAACAGGTGCGGCCTGATCCGGGAGCCGGGCTGGCGGGCGCAGAAACGGCGCACCCGTGCCTCCTTGAAAATATCGTAGCCGGCAAATACCTCGTCGGCACCTTCGCCGGTCAGAACCACTTTCAGGCCCTTTTCGCGAACAAGGCCGGACAGCTGGTAGAGCGGCGCCGGGGCCGTGCGCAGGACCGGGCGTTCGGTGAAGCGGATCACATCGGGAAAGACGCTGGCGATATCGCCTTCGCCGCAGGCAACCGCGTGATGATGTGTGCCGAGCGCCTTGGCCATCTGTTGCTGGAAAGCGCTTTCGTCATGTTCTGCGCTGCCGAAGGTGACCGAGAACGTCGAGAGGCCGCCGGCTGCCATGGGGGCGGCCAGTGCGGAGACGATCGACGAATCGAGGCCGCCGGAAAGATAGGAGCCAACCGGAACATCCGCCCGCATCCGGATACGCGTCGCATCGGTCAGCAGATCGCGCAATTCCTCGGCGGCGGCGCGTTCGTCCGTGTAGACGGCAGGCTCGCCCATGTCGGGATATTGCAGCTGCCAGTAATGCTTGATCGAGACATCATTTTTCTCGGCGATCAAAAGATGCGCTGGCTCAAGTTCGAATATGTCGCGAAAGGCTGTGCGCGGTGCAATTGGTGCCCAAAGCGTGAAGATTTGATCCAGCGCCAGCGGGTCCATCTCAGCCGCGACGCCAGGCACCTGGAGCAGCGCCTTCACTTCCGAAGCGAAATAAAGGGTCTTGCCGACCGTCGTGTAGAAGAGCGGGCGAACGCCCATGCGGTCGCGGGCAATGACCATGCGTTGCCTGGATGCGTCCCAGATCGCAAAGGCAAAATCGCCGTTGAGCAAGGACACACAATCTGGTCCCATGCGCTCGTAAAGATGCAGGATGACCTCGGTGTCGCTGCCGGTGCGGAACACATGGCCCTGCGCCTTCAACGTCTCGCGCAGCTCGACATAGTTGAAAATTTCGCCGTTGAAGACGATGGTGAAATTGCCGCTGGAATGCGTCATCGGCTGCTGGCCATCGCCCAAGCCGACGATCGACAGGCGTGCATGGCCGAGCCCGACGGCGGGAGCGGTGAAAATCCCCTGCTCATCCGGACCCCGGTGCGCGATCGCGGCAACCATGCGCTGCAACAATGGCCGTGCATCATGGCGCGCGACGCCATTTCCAAAATACCCGCCAAATCCACACATGCCGCAGAATCCCCGACTTGCCCTGAGAGGCCTGATAGTGCATGAAAAGCGTCCGTGATGTGTTAATCTGGACCAGAATTCAGAAGCAAATTCCTATATTTGGTCTCACGGTAAAAATTGATTTAAGAAAAATTTTGAATTTTTATTTAAACTGCAAGTAAGCAACCGATGGCGACGATTCTCTCATCGACTGCAATTTCATTCGTGTTTCCCGGCTCGTCCAGGGCGGCGTAGATCGTTGCGTGGACTTGTCCGTGTCTAAATCCGTGCAATCCTTGGTGGATTTTGATGAAACCCGGGACTGCCTTCGCCTTATGCCTTGATGGTTAAGCAATCCTGAAATCGAAGGCAGCGCTATCTGACTGCTTAATCACGAGTCCGCCTTGCGGAATTGCGTCGTATGGGCGCTGGGTGATCGACAAAAACAAATGTTGGTTTTGAGTTCGCGGATGCGGCCTTACAGATCAGCACGACGGTCAGCAAAGGCCAGAAGAAGCAGAAGACCAGGCCTGCTACGCGGTGGGGCGACCACTGGCCGCCGGTTCTTTCACCCTCGATATAAGTCGGCGCCAGATAGAGCAAGGCGATGGCACCATAAACCAGCATCTCGATTTGCAGGGTGGACATATGCCGCGCTCCTCTTGTTGCGTGTGGTTATTCTTTCCTTCATGCAATTTGAGCGAATATAAGCTGGAAGTCACTATCGTAATAGGTGAAATTAGGACTTTCTTAACTTAAGGTAAATTTGGTTTTTTGCGCGTTCGGACGCACTCGCAACTGTTGTTTGCGGTGCCTTGATTTCGGTGATGGTGCGAGCCAGCCGGTTGACAGGCGTTCAACTCTCACCTTAGTTTAAGTCAAATACATTGACTTAATGGCTGGATCAACGAAGTCTGGGGAGGAGTTCGTCATGGCTGATGCGGCCGGACACGCTTGAGGGCCGTCGGCGCTGACGATGCCTTAAAGAGCAGGGGCTCCCGCCTTGATCTGGCTTTTCCTCCAGCGCTACCCGGTGGTTATCAAGGCGAGCGATCTTGCCATGCTCCGCATCACGCACAATATTGCCACAGCTTTTCGAGCAGGCGGCTGCAGTGATCGGCGATAACTGTTTTCGTCCGTGCGCTCGCCCATCCCAAACCTAATCACACAGGGTTCAACATATGGATTATCTGGTCAATCTTTCCCTGGTTAAGCCGGTTCCGGAACTCGATGCGCGCATGGAAAAGGCCGGTGTCAGCATCAGGCGGGCGCTTGCGCCGGAACTTGAACTGGTCACCGGCTGGGTGCGAGAAAAGTTCGGATCGGGATGGGCAAGCGAAACTGCCGTGGCTTTTGCCCGCCAGCCGCCGACCTGTTTTCTTGCGACGCGGGCGCAAAAGCTGATCGGCTTTGCCTGCCATGAATCGATCGCCCGCGGCTTTTTCGGACCAACGGGCGTGGATGAGGCGGCACGCGGCGAAGGCATCGGCCATGCCCTGCTTCTCGCCAGTCTGCTGGATTTGAAAGTGATGGGATACGGCTACGCCATTATCGGCGATGTCGGGCCATCGGCGTTTTACGAGCGGACGGTGGGTGCTGCGCCGATCCCGAACTCCGCGCCCGGCGTTTACGCGGGGCTGCTCACCAGCGCCGAATGACAGTTTTCTGGAGGACAAGATGACGATTGCAAGCAAGACCAAATATCAGCTGGAAACATTCTGGGTGCCTGCGGGGCAGGATGAAAATCCCGTTTACACACTGACCTTGACCAACAACACCGATCAGCCGCTGGCCGATTTCAAACTTTGCGTGTCCGGCCCGGCCCGCATCGACCCGGAAGCAACGGTCGAGGGCGGCAGATTGTTGAAGCGGCTGTCGAACCATTCGGAATTCGCACCGCTAGAAGGCTTCGTGCTCCAGCCCGGCGAGACCTGGACCATCAAGGCGCATGGCATGAGCTATCATCCGAAGCATTGGACCGATGGTGCCAATGCCGGTTATGTCGTGCTTGCCGACAACAATACGGTGCCGGTCAGCGTCGCTCCGACGCGAGCCAAGGGCGACAATGCGGCTTTGACGCGCGGTGCTGTTGTTTATCCGGTTCCGAAGGTTGCGCCGGTAGCGGTTTCCGTTGTGCCATGGCCAAGTGCCGTCTCGGTTTCCGGCCAGCTGGACCCTCCCGCCGGACTTGCGCTGCATGCCGAGGATGGTGACGCAGCGGCTGCTGCCGGGGCATTCAAGGCGCTTGTGGACAGCCTGTTTCCTGTCGAAGGTATTGTCCGTCCTGTAGCCGAAGGCGGGTTTCCAGTCTCGTTTGCCTCAGTCGCTGGCTTGGCGCCGGAGGCATATGACATCAAGTTTTCAACATCCGGGGTGACGGTTTGCGCAAACGCGCGAGCGGGTTTCCTCTATGGATTGATCACGCTTGGGCAGATCCTTCGCGGCTCGCGGCTTCATCCGGAGACCTTCCTGTTTCCGGCATCCGGCGAGATCACCGACGCGCCGGCGCTCGGCTGGCGTGGCGTGCATCTCGATGTCGCGCGGCAGTTTTACGGCACGGCGGAAATCGAGCAGTTCCTGCGCATCATGGCCTGGAACAAGCTGAACCGGTTCCATTGGCACCTCTCAGACGACGAGGCATGGCGCGTCGAGATCGATGCCTATCCGGCCCTGACGGAGATCGGCGCGTGGCGCGGTCACGGTCTGAAAATCCCGCCGCTTCTGGGCTCCGGCCCACAGGTGACCGGCGGTTATTATACCAAAGCGGCTATTCGCCAGATCGTGGCGCTTGCCGGCGGGCTCGGCATTGAGGTGGTGCCGGAAATCGATGTGCCCGGACATTGCTATGCGATGTTACAGGCGATCCCGGAACTTCGCGATCCGCAGGAAAAGGGCAGTTATTTCTCAGTGCAAGGTTTCCCGGACAATTGCATCAATCCGGCGCGAGAGGAAACCTACCGTGTTCTTGAGACGATCTTCGACGAACTGATCGAGCTGTTTCCATCCAAGATCATTCATATCGGCGCCGACGAAGTGCCGCTCGGGGCATGGTCGGGCTCGCCCGAAGCCCTGGCGCGCTTGCGCGACGTCAGCGGCGGAGCGATGGCAACTGCGCATGCCGCGCGGCTGAACGTCGTCACCAACACGCATGGTGCAGACGAGATCGACGGATCGGGTGCTGCGGTGCTGCAGGCGGAGTTCCTGGCGCGTATCCAGGCCTTTCTCGCCTCGCGCGGCTGCATCACCGGCGGCTGGCAGGAGGCGGCCCATGGCAACGTCATCGACAAGAAAAAGTCGCTGCTGTTCGGTTGGCGGACGGTCGAAGCATCTGCGGCCTTGGCAGGCGAGGGCTACGACATGGTCGTTTGCCCCGGCCAGGTCTATTATCTCGACATGGCCAACAGCCAGGCATGGTCGGAGCCGGGTGCCAGCTGGGCCGGCTGGTCCGATCCGGAAAAACTTTACACGTTCGATCCCATTGAAGGCTGGAGTGAAGAGCAGAAGAAGCGCTTGTCCGGCGTGCAATGCTGCATCTGGTCGGAACCGATGACGGATCGCGGTGTGTTCGACCGGCTGGTCTTCCCACGTCTTTCGGCGCTTGCCGAAACCGGTTGGACATTGCCGGAGCAAAAGTCCTTTGCCCGCTTTGAGGCGCTGGTCGGCTTGATGCCGATCCTTTACGGTATTTACGCGGAACGCTGATCTGGAAAGGAGCGCGGGCAATACCTGCACGCGCTCCTTTCGCAGCGATTGCAAATTCGGCATTCGTCGCGTGTGTCGAATATGATAATGTGCGAAATCAATTAAAGATTGTGACGTTTAGTGGTGTTTTTGCGAACGGGGAGTTCGCCGAGAGGCCGATCCTAAAGGCGACTTTTAGCCCGGAATATTTTCCGAAAAATCTTCAAAAAATAAAATAAAAACAATTGATTAATTGCGGAGTTGTTTATGGAGAGGTCCACCATAGAGGATGATGGCGGAAATCCTTATGCTTAAAAATTACTCGGCTTATTAATTCTTATTTTAGTAATTATACTAATAGTTGTAGTGTGCATTCGAATATTAGAATGTTCGAGCATGATGCTCATGCACAAGCCGGGAAGACCGGCATGTCTTTTTCAAAAAATCCTGACCGGCGCGGTGGCTTCTTTCCGAGGTACAGCGCTCGCCAAAGCCAGGACCCACGGCCACAACAGATATTGAAATACAGGGGCATTCGCGGTTTTGACCGGCCGAAGCGTGTGCTCTTTGTTGCGCCCAAATGGCGCATGAAAATCGAATAGATGCCGAAGGAGGCGTTGTATGAGCAGGCTTTTCCCACGTTTTGGTGGCGATACCGCAGCTGTTCTGGCTGCGATGCACAAGTCACAGGCGATTATCGAATTCTATCTCAGCGGCAATATCCTCAACGCCAATGCCAATTTCTGCGCGGCTTTGGGCTATGAGCTTGCCGAGATCAAGGGCAAGCATCATCGGATTTTCGTTGATCCAGCCGAAGCGAACAGTGTGGAATACCGCGAATTCTGGGGGCGGCTCGGCCGCGGCGAATTCGACCGGCAACAGTACAAGCGCATTACCAAGAGCGGTCGCGAGATTTGGATCGAGGCCTCCTACAACCCGGTTTTCCGTGGTGGCAAACCCTATAAGGTGGTGAAATTCGCAACCGATATCACAGCTGTCAGGCAGAAGGCCTTGGAAGATGCCGGCAAGCTGAATGCCGTCTCCCGTTCGCAGGCGGTGATCGAATTCACCCCGACCGGCGAGATCATCACCGCCAACGAAAACTTCTGCGGAGCGCTGGGTTATCAGCTGCAAGAAATTCAGGGCAGGCATCACCGGATGTTCTGCGACCCTACTTATGTGCAGACGGAGGAGTACCGGCAGTTCTGGGAGGGGCTCGGACGCGGTCAGTTCACTGCGGGCGAGTTCCTGCGCTTCGGCAAGGGCGGCAAGGAAATCTGGATCCAGGCGGCCTACAACCCCATCGTTGACGACAAGGGAAAGGTCTTCAAGGTCGTAAAGTTCGCGACCGATGTGACCGAGCGCATGGGCGCCGTCGGTACGTTGGCAAAGGCCCTGAAGGGTCTGGCTGATGGTGATCTGACACAGACCCTCGACAAGCCTTTCGTTCCGACGATGGAAAAAGTCCGCCACGACTTCAACGACGCGGTGGGCAAGTTGCGGTCAGCGATGCATTCCGTTGGTTCCAATGCCCAGGCAATCGCGGCCGGCTCGACGGAAATCCGCTCCGCAGCCGACGATCTGTCGAAGCGGACAGAGCAGCAGGCTGCCTCCGTCGAGGAGACAGCTGCGGCACTTGAGCAGATTACCACGACCGTCGCCGATTCCAGCCGCAGGGCGGAGGAGGCCGGTCATCTGGTTGCCGCGACGCGCGCCAATGCGGAACGGTCGGGTGCTGTGGTCCGCAACGCCATCACGGCGATGGGTGAAATCGAGAGTTCGTCGCGCGAAATCTCCAACATTATAGGCGTCATCGACGATATCGCCTTCCAGACCAATCTTCTGGCGCTGAACGCCGGGGTGGAGGCAGCCCGCGCCGGTGATGCCGGCAAGGGGTTCGCGGTCGTTGCCCAGGAAGTGCGCGAACTGGCCCAGCGCTCAGCCAAGGCAGCCAAGGAAATCAAGGCGCTGATCAACACGTCGGGTGAACAGGTGAAAAGCGGTGTTTCGCTGGTCGGCGAAACCGGCAAGGCACTGGAAGAGATCGTCAAGCAGGTCCAGGAGATCAATACCAACGTCGTCGCCATCGTCGAAGGCGCACGCGAGCAAGCGACCGGGTTGAAGGAGATCAACCAGTCGGTCAATGCCATGGACCAGGGCACACAGCAGAATGCGGCGATGGTCGAGCAATCGACGGCCGCCAGCCACAGTCTGGCCCGCGAAGCGGAAGCTCTGTTCTCGCTGCTTGGCCAGTTCCGGGTCGGGCAACAGACGAGCGCCCCCCGGGCAGTGGAGGCCGGACACTACTCCCGGCCGGTGGCATCGCCGGCCCGCAGGGTGGCAGGGCAGGTGATCCGCGCCTTTTCCGGCAGCGCAGCACCTGCGCAGGAGAATTGGGAAGAGTTTTAAATCGGCCGAGCCCGGCTGAAATGAAAACGGCGCCGCTGATTGCGGCGCCGTTTATCGTTGTTTCGACCGGCCGCTTATTCGGCGGCTTCAAGCCCGGGCAGGAGCGGCTGGGCATGCAGTTGCGTTACCGAGGCCGTTTCGTGGGCGGCGGCATGATGTCCGCTTTTCTTCAACGGCCGGTTTCCGGTCATTGCCCGCACCAGCGTATAGAAGACCGGGGTGAGGAACAGCCCGAACAGCGTCACGCCGATCATCCCGGAGAACACCGCGACACCCATGGCATGGCGCATTTCAGCACCGGCGCCGGTCGAGATCACAAGCGGCACGACACCCATGATGAACGCCATCGAGGTCATCAGGATCGGCCGAAGCCGCAGGCGGCTCGCCTTGATGACGGCTTCGAACGGCGTCGCCCCTTCGAACTCCAACTCTCGGGCGAACTCGACGATCAGGATGGCATTCTTTGCCGACAACCCCACCAGTACGATCAGACCGATCTGCGTGAAGACGTTGTTGTCGCCGCCGGTCAGCCAGACACCACCGAGGGCTGCCAGGAGCGCCATCGGGATGATCATGATGATCGACAGCGGCAGCGTCAGGCTTTCATACTGGGCTGCCAGCACCAGGAAGACCAGCAGGATCGACAGCGGGAAGATCAGGATACCGGTATTGCCGGCAATGATCTCCTGGTAGGTCAGCTCGGTCCATTCGAAGGTGACGCCGGCGGGCAGCGTTTCGGCGGCGATCCGTTCGACGGCAGCGCGGGCCTGGCCGGATGAAAAGCCGGGTGCCGTATTGCCGTTGATATCGGCCGAAAGGAAGCCGTTATACCGCATGGCGCGTTCCGGACCGGCGCTCGAGGTGACATTGAGCACCGCCGAAAGCGGAATCATTTCACCGGAGCTTGAGCGGACTTCGAGCTTGCCGATGTCTTCCGCCTGAGCGCGGTAGTTGGCATCGGCCTGCACACGCACGGAATAGGTTCGTCCGAACTTGTTGAAGTCGTTGACATAGACCGAGCCCAGATAAATCTGCAGCGTGTTGAAGATTTCCGTCAGCGGAACATTCAGCTGGCGGGCTTTGGCCCGGTCGACATCGGCATAGAGCTGCGGAACGTTGACCTGATAGCTGGAGAACATGCCCACCAGTTCCGGTGTCGTATAGGCCTTGGCCATAAAACCCTTCACGGCTGCATCGAGTGCTTCGTAGCCTAGACCGGCCTTGTCTTCCAGCTGCAGCTTGAAGCCACCGATCGCACCGAGACCCTGGACAGGGGGCGGTGGGAAGATAGCGCTGAAGGATTCCTTGATGACGCCGAGTTCCTGGTTCAGCCTTCCAGCGATTGCACCGGCGGAAAGGTCCGGCGTCGTGCGTTCCTCGAAAGGCTTTAGCGACAGGAAGACGATGCCGGCATTGGAGGAGTTGGTGAAGCCGTTGATCGACAGGCCGGGAAAGGCGATGGCGCTTTCGACGCCGGGAACCTTCAAGGAGATGTCGCTGATGCGGCGGATCACTTCTTCCGTGCGGTCCAGCGAAGCGCCGTCCGGCAGCTGTGTGAAGCCGACCAGATATTGCTTGTCCTGCGGCGGTACGAAACCGGGCGGCACCGCCTTGAAGAAGAACACGGTGGCTCCGACCAGCAGCAAATAGACGCCCATCATCAGGGTCTTGCGCGAGATCACGCCCTTGACGCCGGAACTATAGGCCCGCGAGCCGCGTGAGAACACGGCGTTGAAGCCACGGAAGAACCAGCCGAACAGAAAGTCCATGATTCGGGTCAACCGGTCCTTCGGCGCATCGTGGCCGCGCAGAAGCAGGGCAGCAAGCGCCGGGGACAGGGTGAGCGAGTTGAAGGCCGAGATGACGGTCGAGATGGCGATCGTCAGGGCGAACTGCTTGTAGAACTGACCGGTGAGGCCGGAGATGAAGGCAAGTGGCACGAAGACGGCGACCAGAACCAGCGCGATCGCGATGATCGGGCCGGAGACTTCCGTCATTGCCTTGTAGGTCGCCTCGCGCGGCGAAAGTCCATCCTCGATATTGCGCTCGACATTTTCCACGACCACGATCGCGTCATCGACGACGATACCGATGGCCAGCACTAGGCCGAACAGGCTGAGTGCATTGATCGAGAAGCCGAGCATCTGCATGACAGCGAAAGTGCCGATGATGGAGACCGGAACGGCGATCAGCGGAATGATCGAGGCGCGCCATGTCTGCAGGAAGATGATGACGACGATGACGACCAGTGCAATGGCTTCGAGCAGCGTATGGATGACGGCCTCGATGGAGGCGCGCACGAACTGCGTCGTGTCATAGACGATCTCGTAGTCGACATCCTGCGGCATCGATGCCTTGATTTCCTGCATGGTGGCGCGGACCTGGTCGGCGATCTCGATCGCATTCGAGCCGGGTGCCTGGAAAACCGGGATAGCGACGGCCTGCTTGTTGTTGAGCAGCGAGCGAAGCGAGTATTCGGCCGAACCGAGCTCGATGCGGGACACGTCGCGCAGACGGGTGATCGCGCCGGTCGGGCTCGTCTTGATGATGATCTCGCCGAACTCTTCTTCGCTTTGCAGGCGGCCCTGCGCATTCACCGAAAGCTGCAGATCGACCCCCTGTGCATTCGGCGATGAACCGATCACACCAGCGGCAGCCTGGACGTTCTGGGCGCGGATTTCATTGACGATATCGGAGGCGGAGAGGCCGAGCTGCGCCATTTTCTGCGGATCCAGCCAGATGCGCATCGAATAGTCGCCGGAACCGAACAGCTGGACCTGGCCGACGCCGTCGATGCGGGCCAGCCTGTCCTTGACATTGATCAGCGCATAGTTGCGCAGATAGGTCATGTCGTAGCGGCCTTCGGGCGAGGTCAGGTGCACCACCATCATCAGGTCCGGGGAGCTCTTGATGGTGGTGATGCCGAGGCGGCGGACTTCTTCCGGCAAGCGTGGCTCGGCCTGGCCGACACGGTTCTGGACAAGCTGCTGCGCCTGGTCGGGGTCAGTGCCGAGCTTGAAGGTGACGGTGAGCGTCATCAGGCCGTCGGTCGTCGCCTGGCTGCTCATGTAGAGCATGTCCTCGACGCCGTTGATCGATTCCTCCAGTGGCGTCGCCACGGTCTCGGCAATGACTTTCGGGTTGGCGCCGGGATAGTTGGCGCGAACGACGATCTGCGGCGGCACGACATCGGGATATTCCGAGATCGGCAGGATCGTCATCGCGATCAAGCCGCCAAGGAAGATGATAAAGGACAGAACGCCCGCGAAAACCGGGCGATCGATAAAGAACCTAGAGATATTCATGGCGTGATCCGCCCTTGTGCTGAAGTGCCGGAGAAAGGCTTAGTTGGTTATCGAGGCTTGCTGCTGAGGATCGGCAGCCGGCTTCATGGAGACCATTTCAGGTGCCACGAGCGCGCCGGGACGGATGCGTTGCAGGCCGTTGACGACGATGCGTTCCTGAGCTTTCAGGCCAGCCGTCACCACCCGCAGGCCATCGGATTTCATGCCGACGGTGATCTCGCGGTATTCGGTGGTGTTGTCCGGCTTGACAACCATGACGTATTTCTTGTTCTGGTCGGTGCCGATGGCCCGTTCATGCACCAGCACGGCGTCTTCGGACTTTGCCTGGCCCATGCTCAACCGGGCAAACTGTCCCGGCATCAAAGCGCCATTGGCATTGTCGAACACGGCGCGGACACGGATCGTGCCGCTCTGGGGATCGACGCTGTTGTCCACCAACTGAAGCTTGCCGCTGACGTCCGACGATCCCGCAACATCCATTCGGACCGGCACGCGGTCGATGAAGTTGCGGGCGTTGACGCCCTCCGGCAATTCGGCGAGTATAGTTGAGACGATCCGCTCGTCGGCCTCGAAGCTCGCATAGATCGGGCTCAGGGAAACCAGCCGGGTCAGGATCGGCGAGGAAGGACCGGCGGCGATCAGGTTGCCTGCGGTGATCTCGATCTTGCCGACGCGGCCGGTGATCGGGGCGCGGATTTCGGTGTATCCGAGATTGAGCGCTGCCGATTGCAGCACGGCGCGGGCGGCACCCACGTCTGCTTCTGCGCTTGCCAGGCCATTCATGCGCTGATCGACTTCGCTTTGCGACACTGCATTGGAGGCCAGCAATTGCCTGCCGCGCTTCAGCTCGACGCGCGCCAGCGAAGCGCGTGCTTCGGCTGCGGTCACGCTGGCTTGGGCGCGGGCGACCTCGGCCTGGTATGGGGCGGGGTCGATGGTGACGAGCAGGTCGCCCTTATCGACAATGGCGCCTTCCTGGAAGTGAACCGACTGGATGGCGCCGGCGACGCGGGAACGCAACTCGACATGATCGACGGCTTCCAGGCGGCCGGAGAACTCACTCCACTGGGTTACGGACTTCGCTTCGACGACCGCAACGGAGACAGGTATGGCAACGGGCGCTGCGGTCGAGGCATCAGCCGCGTTGCCGCTTCCCGCCGGGCTTCCCAGCAGATCGAAATAGATCGTCGGCGAAATGGTGGCGACCGCAAGCACGAGGCCGGTGGTGAGAAGCTTGGTTTTGAAAGTTCCGAATGACATGGCGGTTATCCTGAATTTCTGCCCCGGGTGTGGGCTGCCTTGTGTCCGACGTGGGAGGCGAAGGATTTGGGCGAGGGTTGCATTGACGTTCAATACCGTTCGGTATAGAAATAAGTTCTGAAGCCGATCACTGTCAATCGAATTATATACCGATCGGTATAAAAAAATTCGGGAGGGCCCACCCCATGGGACGGCCAAGAGAGTTTGATGTCGATGATGCCCTTGAAACGGCGATGGAGCTGTTCTGGCGAAAGGGCTACGAAGGCACGTCTCTGACTGACCTGACCGAAGGCATGGGCATTACCAAGCCGAGCCTCTATGGCGTCTTCGGCAATAAGGAAGGCCTCTTCCTCAAGGCCTTGGAGCGCTACGAGCGCACCAAGATGAACTTTTTCCATGAGGCTCTGAAGGAACCGAAGGCACGCGATGTTGCCGGGAAAATCCTCAGAGGCTTTGCCGATTCCCAGACCGCGGCAACTGGTCCGAGCGGTTGTATGGGGATCAATGGTGCGCTCGCCTGCAGCGAGGCTGCCGCCGAAATCCAGAAATGCCTGATTGAAAACCGCCAACGCGGCGAGCGTGATCTGGGCAGACGGTTCGAGCGTGCAGCGAGCGAGGGTGACCTTCCAGCCGGGCACGAGCCTTACGATCTTGCCCGCTATATCATGACCATCTCGCAAGGGACCGCCATTCAGGCGGCGTCTGGTGCTGACCGGCCGGCGCTCTACCGGGTCATCGATATGGCGCTACAGTTTTGGCCCGAAACCGTCGAGCAGAACTGAATCAAGCGGTTATCGAAGTTCCATATACAACACGGGCGGTGTTTTAGCGGTCGCTTCACTCGTCGGTCATCTTCCCACTGCGTGATTCCAGCCGATACCGGTTGCCGGGATAGACCAGCCGGGCAAAAGACACGGCGCGTTTCGAGGACCATGTCCGCCGCCGGATGAGCAGGCAGGGCTCGGTACGCAGGATAACCAGCAGCTTACACTCCCACGGCTGCGGCATGGCGGCTTCGACGATATGTTCGGAGCCGCTCAATGGGGCTTCCGCCGTCAGATAAGCATTCGGTGTCTGTACTGTGAAGTCCTGCTCCAGATACCCTGGTGCTGCTTCCGGGTTGACGAAGCGGTCTTCGATCTGGACCGGAACGCCGTTTTCGCTGTGGACGATCAACGAGTGAAACACCGGTGCGCCGATTGAAAGTCCGAGTGCATCGGCAACGTCCGGTGCCGCCGTTTCCTGCGCCAAAACGACGACGGAGGCCTGATGCGTATGGCCCCGCTCGTCGATCTCCTCGGCGATGTTGCGCACTTCGAGCAGTTCGGAATAGCCTTTGCGCTCGGCAACGAAGGAGCCAACCCCCTGGATACGCACGAGTTCCCCTTCGCTTGCCAGTTCCCTCAATGCCCGGTTGGCCGTCATCTTGCTGACGCCGAGTTCCGCAACCAGTTCGTTCTCCGAGGGAACCCGGTGCTTCGGTGGCCATTCGCCGCTCTGGATGCGGTCAAGGATCATCTGCTTGACGCCGGCGTAAAGCGGCGAGCCGTCATTGTCGCTGGTGTCCCATTTTAACGGAGCGTTCTGGTCGTTGCTTCGTTTCATATGCTCATTCCTTGGGCGGAATTAATTTTGCATTCAAATGCGGCCGCCTACTTGCATACCATAAAAATTAGCATATGGTACCATATACAACATGGATGTTCAGGGGCATTTTTTAGGCCTCGTTCTCCATCAGTTATTGTGAAGCCGGCGTAGATCGGCGGACGTTGTTGAAGATAAACCTCAGAGGAACGTGAACATGAACCTGTCAAAATTTCTGACGGCTGGTGCCGTCGCATTCGCCACGCTTGCCGCTCCAATGGCTCAGGCCAAGGACTGGAAGACCGTTACCATCACGCTTGAGGGCGCCTATGCTCCGTGGAACCTGACCAATCCCGATGGCACGCTCGGTGGCTTCGAGCCAGAGCTTGCCAAATATCTCTGCGACCACATGAAGGTCGAGTGCACGCTGGTTGCCTCGGACTGGGACGGCATGATCCCGGCACTCAATGCCGGCAAGTTCGATGTGATCATGGATGCCCTGTCGATCACCGAGGAACGCAAGAAGATCATCGATTTCACCATTCCTTATGCCCATACGCACGCTGCTTTCGCGACGCTCAAGGATGGTCCGCTGGCCAATGCCGCAGGCACGGGTACGGTTGTGAAGCTCGATCCGGGCGCAACCGGCGTCAAGGAAGTGGAGGCGATGAAGGCAGCCTTTGCCGGAAAGACCATCGGCATTCAGGCGGCCACCGTCTATTCCAAGTTCGTCTATGACAACTTTGGCGATGTTGCCACGGTGCGGGAATACAAGACCGGCGCCGAGCGCGACCTCGATCTCGAAACCGGCCGTATCGACCTCGTCTTCGACGATGCCGTCTACCTGATCTCCGCCTTTGAAAAGTCGAACGGTACGCTCGGCTTCACCGGCCCTGAAATCGGCGGAACCATTTTCGGCAGTGGCGAAGGCCTCGGCGTTCGCCAGGCTGATACCGACCTGCGCGACATGTTAAGCAAGGCAATCCAGGCTGCTCTCGATGACGGCACGATCAAGACGCTGTCGATGAAATGGTTCAAGACCGACGTTACCCCCTGATCCGGATTTGCCCGCCGCTTGCTATTTTGCCTGCGGCGGGCACACTTGTTGCGGCAGGCCGCTCTTAGGAGAGGTGCGGCATGCCATATCCACTTGAAGATCGGGAATCCGGCTTTGCCGGGAGCGAGGGGATGCCTGCGGCATGGCTTTACTTCAAATGATCGGATTTGGCCCCACCGGCTGGGGCGGGCTGCTGCTTATGGCAGCGCTTATGACGCTCTGCGTCACCGCCGTGGCACTGTTGATCGGCGCTATTCTGGGTTCGCTCGTTGCCTGGGCGAAGCTTTCGGGAAGCCGGATCATGAGAACGATCGGCGGTATCTACACAACGGTGTTCCGTGGCGTTCCGGAGCTGTTGATCATCTATCTCGTCTATTTCGGTGGCTCGAGCGCGGTCACCGCCATCGGTACGGCGATGGGTTATGAGGGCTTCCTCGGCCTTCCATCTTTTGCTGCCGGAGCGCTGGCAGTGGGCCTCATCTCCGGCGCCTATCAGGCCGAAGTGTTTCGCGGCGCCTACCTTGCCATCCCAAAGGGAGAGCTGGAGGCGGCGCAGGCGATCGGCATGAACCGCAGCTTGCGCTTCCGCCGTATCATCGGACCGCAGGTGTTTCGCTTTGCCATTCCCGGTATCGGCAATGTCTGGCAGCTCAGCCTCAAGGACTCGGCGCTGGTTTCGGTCACCGGCCTTGCCGACCTGATGCGCACCAGCCAGGTTGCGGCCGGCTCCACCCGCCAGCACTTCCTGTTCTTCATTGTCGGCGGTTGCCTCTATCTGATCCTCACCAGCTTCTCGGACCGCATTTTCAACAGTGCCGAGAAGCGCGCCAATCGCAGCATGCCGACCAGTCTCGGCCAGGCCTGATCAAGGAGACGCGCGATGGACATCGCCTTCATGTTCGAGACCATGAAAACGCTGCTGGCCGCTCTGCCGATGACGCTGGCGCTGTTTTCCCTATCTGTCATTTTCGGCGGGCTGCTGGCGCTTCTGATCGTCTGGATGCGCGTCAGCGGCAATGCCGCCGCCCGCAATTTCGCCAAGGGCTACATTTTCATCTTTCGCGGCTCGCCGCTTTTGATCCAGATGTTCCTGATCTTTTACGGTCTCGGCCAGTTCGGTTTCATCCGCTACAGCTTCCTGTGGCCGGCCCTGCGCGAACCCTTCGTCTGCGCCGTCCTGTCGCTGGCGCTTTGCACCGCCGGTTATTCGGCGGAAATCTTCCGCTTCGGCCTGCGGGCCATTCCGGCCAAGGAGATCGAGGCTGCGCGCTCCATCGGCATGTCGGGTTTCCTGTTGACCCGCCGCATCCTCGCCCCGATCGCCTTTCGCCATGCGCTGCCGGCTTATTCGACCGAAGTGGTGATGATGGTGAAATCGACCGCGCTCGCCAGCCTTGTGACCGTCTGGGAAGTGACCGGCGTTGCCCAGCGGCTGATTTCGCAGACATACCGCACGATGGAAGTCTTTCTCTGCGCTGCTGCGATCTATCTCATTCTCAACTTCATCATCCTTCAGGCCATGGCGCTGCTTGAATACAAGCTGACCCCGCATCGCCGTGCAGCACCGCTTTTCCCGGTACCGCAACGATGAACGCCTCGACCCTCAACCAGACTGGAACGACCATGGCAGGCACGACCCGGCTTTCCGTCCGCAATATTCGCAAAAGTTTCGGCACGCATGAAGTGCTGCGCGGCATCTCGCTCGAGGCCCGCGACGGCGATGTCATCTCGCTGCTTGGCGCCAGCGGCTCGGGAAAGTCGACATTCCTGCGCTGTATCAATCTGCTGGAAATCGCCGATCACGGCGAGATTTCCGTCGATGGCGAGCTGATCCAGATGCAGCAGCGTGGCGGAAAGAACGTTCCGGCCAATCGCCGCCAGGTGGACCGGATCCGCTCCGAACTCGGCATGGTGTTCCAGTCGTTCAATCTCTGGTCCCATATGACGATCCTCGAAAACGTTATCGAGGGGCCTGTTCATGTGCTCAAGCGCCCGCGCGCCGAATGTATCGCCGAGGCTGAGGCGCTGCTGGAAAAAGTCGGCATCGCGGAAAAACGCCATGCCTATCCCGCCCATCTCTCCGGCGGCCAGCAGCAGCGCGCGGCAATCGCCCGCTCTCTGGCAATGCGGCCAAAGGTGATGCTGTTCGACGAGCCGACCTCGGCGCTCGATCCGGAGCTGGTCGGCGAAGTGCTGCGCGTCATGCGCTCGCTGGCCGAAGAAGGCATGACCATGCTGGTCGTCACGCACGAGATGAGCTTTGCCCGCAACGTCTCCAACCGGGTGATCTTCATGAAATCCGGCGAGATCGACAGCGACGGCGCGCCGGACGAACTCTTCGGCTCGGGCGGTTCTCCCAGCTTCCGCCAGTTCATCGGCAATTTCGGAGGCTGACCGTGCAGGACATCGTACTCGACGCGACGCTCGACTGGCGCGCCGTGGCGGCGGTTGCCTATGGTGCAACGCTTTCGCTCTCCGACGCTGCCAGGCAGCGGGTCGAAACGGCGAGCCGCATCGTGTCTGCGATCGTCGAAAGCGGCGTGCGGGCCTATGGGGTGAACACCGGCGTCGGCGCACTGGCCGATACGGTAGTTGACCGTGCTTCGCAGAGCCGCCTGTCGCGCAATATCATTTTGAGCCATGCCTGCGGTATCGGGCCGTTGCTGGAGGCGCGGGAGGTTCGCGCCATCATCGCAGCCCAGATCGCCAATTTTTCCCACGGTCATTCCGGCGTGCGCCCGGCGATCGTCGAGCTGCTGCAGATCTTTCTGCGCGAAGACTGCATTCCCGAAGTGCCGTCCAAGGGCTCGGCCGGGTATCTCAGCCACAATGCCCATATTGCGCTGGTGCTGATCGGCGAAGGCAGGGCACGGCTGAAAGGTAAGCCGGTGACCGGTGCCCAGGCATTGCAGACGCTCGGCGTCACGCCGCTGGTTCTGCAGGCAAAGGAAGGCTTGAGCCTCGTCAACGGCACGGCCTGCTCCACGGGGCTCGGGGCCGTGGCCCTGGTGCGAGCGGAGCGGCTGTTGGATTGGGCCGATGCCATCGCAGCGCTGACCATTGAAGCGCTCGGCTGCCAGATGACCGCATTCGACGCTGATGTGCTGGCCCTTCGCAAGTCGACAGGGATCGAGAAGGTCGGCAGGACTTTGCGCGCGCGCCTCGCCGGTAGTGGATTGATTGAAGCAGCGAGAGGCGCGTGGACGCAGGATGCCCTGAGCCTGCGTTCGGTCCCGCATGCCCATGGCGCGGGATGGGACGTATTCGATTTTGCAAACATGGTGGTCAATCAGGAGCTTGCTTCCGTCACCGACAATCCGGCGGTTTCCGGCACGCCGGACGCGCCGGTGGTTTCCTCCGAGGCGCATGCCGTGGCGCCGGCGCTTGGACAGGCGCTGGATAGCCTCGCCATTGCGATTGCCCAGATATCGATGATGAGCGAGCGCCGCATCGATCGCCTCGTCAATCCGCTGGTCAGCGGTCTTCCGGCTTTCTTGGCCGCCGACCCGGGTGCAGGCTCGGGCTTCATGATCGCGCAATATACGGCAGCAGCCCTTGCTGCGGAAAACCGACGTCTCGGTGCTCCGGCAAGCCTTGATGGCGGCATCACGTCGGCGTTGCAGGAGGATTTCCTCGGGCATCCGACGGCTGCCGCCAACAAGCTACTCGCCGTGATCGACAATGCCGAGCATATTCTTGGTATTGAGTTTGCCGCCGCCGCACAGGCGCAGGATTTCAAGGTCAGTGTTGCGCCGCGGGCCAAGGGGACTGATCTGCTCTATCGCTATATCCGCGCCGATATGCCAACCTATGCCGACGACCGGCCGCTCGGCTGGGATCTGGAAAAGGCCCGCGACCTGCTGCGCGCATCGCCACCGCCAGATATTTAAACTCCCGAAAGGATAGTGCCATGACCGCCCATTTCGACGTTGCCGTTGTCGGCCTTGGCGCCATGGGCAGTGCTGCGATCGCGCATCTGGCCGCCCGTGGAGTGAGCGCGATCGGTATCGATGCCTATTATCCGGCGCATGCGCTGAGCTCGTCGCATGGTGATAGCCGGTTGATCCGGCTTGGTTATTTCGAAGATCCGTCCTATGTGCCGCTCTTGCAGCGCGCCTATGCCAATTGGCGGGCGCTGGAGGCACGGCTGCGCGAGGATATCCTGACAATCACCGGCGTGCTGCAGATCGGCAAGCCCGACAGCAAGATCGTCAGCGGCACGAAGAAGAGCTGTGCCTTGCACAACCTGCCGCTGGACACCCTTGATCCCGGCGAAATGCGCCGCCGTTTCCCGGTGTTTTCACTGGATAGCGACGAGATCGCGCTGCTTGATCCGCAGGGCGGTTACCTCCGGCCCGAAGCGGCCGTGATGGGGCACCTGAAGCTCGCGGCCGCCGATGGCGCGGCCTTGCATTTCGGCGAGAAGGTGACGGCGATCGAGCCGGGTGACCACGGCGTTACGATCGTTTCCGATACCGGACGCTACACGGCCAGCAAGGTGATCGTCGCGACCGGCTCCTGGATCGGCGAACTGGTGCCGGCATTGCGCGATCATGCGGTGCCGATCAAGCAGGTCGTCTCCTGGTATCAGCCCTCCGACGGTTTCGTGACCATGCCGCAGCGCATGCCGGTGTTCATTCGCGACGAGGGCGAAAACGGCTCGTTCTTCGGCTTTCCGGCGATCGGCGTCGACGGCGTCAAGGTCGGCCGTCATGCGCATTTCCGCGAGCCGATCGATCCGAACCAGCCCAATCCACCAGTCAATGATAAGGATACGGATCTGCTCGACAGCTTCCTCAAGCGCCGTCTGCCCGCCGCTGCCGGACTGCGCGTGCGCTCCACCACCTGCCGTTATACGATGCTGCCGAGCGAGGATTTTCTGCTCGACCTTTTGCCGGGCGACAAGCGCATCGTCGTCGCGTCGCCCTGCTCCGGCCATGGATTCAAGTTCACCAGCGTCGTCGGCGAAATCCTAGCGGATCTGGCGCTCGAGGGCGGCACGGACCTTTCGATCGGCGCCTTTTCGTTTGCGGCAATGGACCGGTTTCTGGCAGCGCGGGCGGCATGATATGACGTACACACTTCAGCCGGTGTCAGAAACGTTCTTTGACCTGCCAGCCGCGAGCGAAGCTCCAGCGGGATCGGTCGCGATTTTCGGCGCCGTGCATGGGACGGCCTATCCCGGCAGTATCGCCGATCGGTCCGGTATAACAACGCCGGATGCCATCCGCCGGGCGATCACCGAGGCTTCCGTGCATGTCGATCATTGGGATTTCGATTTCGACGGACCTTTGTTGAACGACGGCGCACTGGATGTGGTGGATCTGGGTGATGTCGTTACGCGCCACAATGATAATGCAGGTAATCGCGCGGCGATCGAGGCGGCAACCCGGTACATCCGGGCAGCCGGCGCCATTCCGCTTCTGATCGGTGGCGATGATTCCGCCGCCATTCCCTTCATGCGCGGTCTCTCGGATGTCGATACCCTGCATATCCTGCAGATCGACGCCCATATAGACTGGCGCGACCGGATCGGCGACGAGCCGCTTGGCTATTCCAGCACGATGCGGCGTGCCTCCGAGCTTCCGTTCGTGCGCTCCATGACCCAGGTCGGCATTCGCGCCGCGGGTAGCGCGCGCCGCGAAGAAGTTGAGACGGCAAAGGCGTGGGGTTCGCGGCTGGTGACGGTGCGCCAGGTGCGGGCAAACGGTGTTGCGGAGATCGCTGATGCCATTCCGCGTGATGGTGCACTGCTGATCCATATCGATGTCGATGCGCTCGATCCGTCGATCTGCCCGGGCGTCAATGCAATGTCGCCCGGAGGTCTATGGCTCGAGGAAGTCACTGATCTCATCGTCTCGGCAATGACTGGCCGCACACTCGCCGGCTTCTCGATTGTCGAGTTTCAGCCGAAAGCCGATGTCAACGGTATGACCGCGACGGTTGTTGGCCGGTTGATCTGTCACGTGCTTGGCAACCTGGCTCGAAAGAATGGCCGTTAGACGGGGCTGATGCGGATCAGGTAGGCTTCCACCGGCATATCGGAACTGATGCGGCAAAATCCTTCGATGATGGCGCAGTCGAGCCGGGCCAGTTCCTCGGCGTGCTCACCGCTATCGATCCGCAGATTGCCAAGTGATAGAAGCATCGTCACGCCGCCTTCGGCATCGAGAGGATGATCGCCTTCGAACACGCGCCGTTCGACCCGATGCGCCCATTTGCCCCGCCGGGTCATCACGTTGAGATCGACGATCGTGCCCGATACCAGCCGTGCCGAAGTTGCTGAATCGGCCGGAAACGCGAGTGGTTCCGACGCCCGGGTCAACACGACAGGCTCACGTCCGGCGATATCCAGTTCCATGCCTTGGCCTTCAAGGATCGACAGGGTCCGGTCGATGCCGGTGAAGACGGAAAACGGCCCGTCAGTCGCCACCGTTGCCATGCTGACGCGCCAGCCGAAGCTGGTGAGATCGGCCTCCGGCGGAAACACCGCAATCTCCACCGTCTCGCCGCCGCCGTTTTTCCACGGCATGCGGCGATGGTCTCGGGCTCTCAGTATATGCAAATGGCTATGAGGCGGCGTTTTTGGGTCTTGCATTATAAACCTCTGCGAAGTGGACCAAGTTTAATGGACTAAGTCCGAAGGAGGGTGATGATGGAAACTGTCACTATTCACGAGGCAAAGACGCATCTGTCCCGCCTGATGGAGAAGGTCTCGAAGGGGGAGTCCTTCATTATCGCCAAGGCCGGAAAGCCGATCGGCAAGCTGGTTCCGCTGGATGAGGCGGAAATGCCGAAGAAGCGCCGCATTGGTTTCATGGATGGCGAAATCACCGTACCGGATGACTTCGATACGATGATGGCCGAAGACATCGAAGAGATGTTTTACGGCAATCCCGACAAATTCAAAGATCGATGAGAGTTCTGCTCGATACACATATCCTGATCTGGGCGGCGGGCGGTATCATCTGATGCCGGACAACGTCAGGCGGCTCATCGAAGACGAGAGCGGCGAACTCCTGTTCAGTCCTCCCAGCATCTGGGAAACAGCGATAAAACACGGTCGCAGGCGGGACGATTTTCGCACCGATCCTTTGTCCTCGCGTTATCGCCTTCTCGAAAACGGATATATCGAGCTGCCGATCAACAGCGAACATGCAATCGCGATTGCCGGTTTACCGCTGCTTCACAAGGACCCCTTCGATCGCATCCTGATTGCTCAGGCGATCATCGAAGGGGTTCCTCTCATAACGGTTGACGATATGGTCCTACGCTATCCCGGACTTCCGAAATATCCGCTGACCTAAAGCCCTAGTTGCCCAGAATACCCGGTAACCTCAGCCCCTTTTCCTTGGCGCAGTCGATGGCGATGTCATAGCCCGCATCGGCGTGGCGCATGACGCCGGTGGCCGGGTCGTTCCACAGCACGCGCTCCAGGCGGCGGGCAGCATCGTCGGTGCCATCAGCGCAGATGACGACGCCCGAATGCTGCGAGAAGCCCATGCCGACGCCGCCGCCATGGTGCAGCGACACCCAGGTGGCGCCGGATGCGGTGTTAAGCAGGGCGTTGAGCAGCGGCCAGTCGGAGACGGCGTCGGAGCCGTCCTTCATCGCTTCGGTCTCGCGGTTCGGCGAGGCGACGGAGCCTGAATCGAGGTGGTCGCGGCCGATCACGACCGGGGCGGAGAGTTCGCCGGTCCTGACCATCTCGTTGAAGGCAAGGCCGAGGCGGTGGCGATCGCCGAGGCCGACCCAGCAAATGCGCGCCGGCAACCCTTGAAAGGCGATGCGCTCGGCGGCCATGTCGAGCCAGTTATGCAGGTGCTTGTTGCCGGGCGTCAGTTCCTTGACCTTGGCATCCGTCTTGCGGATATCTTCCGGATCGCCCGACAGCGCTGCCCAGCGGAACGGACCAATGCCGCGGCAAAACAGCGGGCGGATATAGGCCGGCACGAAGCCCGGAAAAGCGAAGGCGTTTTCGAGGCCCTCATCCTTGGCGACCTGGCGGATGTTGTTGCCATAGTCGAAGGTCGGGACGCCCATGTCCTGGAAGGCGATCATCGCTTCGACATGTTCGCGCATCGAGGCACGGGCGGCCTTTTCGACGGACTTCGGATCGCTTTCGCGCTTTTCCTTCCACTCGGCCATTGTCCAGCCCTTCGGCAGATAGCCGTTAATCGGGTCATGGGCGGAGGTCTGGTCGGTGACCATGTCGGGGCGAATACCGCGGCGAACCATTTCCGGCAGAATTTCGGCGCAGTTGCCGAGCAGGCCGACGGACTTGGCTTTACCGGCAGCGGTCCAGCGAGTGATCATGTCCATCGCTTCATCCAACGTTTCGGCCTTTTCATCGACATAGCGGGTGCGCAGGCGGAAATCGATCGAATCGGGATTGCATTCGACCGCAAGGCAGCAGGCGCCCGCCATGACGCCAGCGAGCGGCTGAGCACCGCCCATCCCGCCGAGACCGCCGGTCAGCACCCATTTGCCCTTGAGATTGTCGTCGTAATGCTGGCGTCCGGCCTCGACGAAGGTCTCGTAGGTGCCTTGGACGATGCCCTGCGTGCCGATATAGATCCACGAGCCGGCGGTCATCTGGCCGTACATGGCAAGGCCCTTCTTATCCAGCTCGTTGAAGTGATCCCAGGTCGCCCAATGCGGTACGAGGTTGGAGTTGGCGATCAGCACGCGCGGCGCGTCCTTGTGGGTGCGGAACACGCCGACCGGCTTGCCCGACTGCACCATCAGCGTCTCGTCTTCGTTGAGGTCGCGCAGCGTTTCGACGATCTTGTCGAAATCGGCCCAGGTGCGGGCGGCGCGGCCGATGCCGCCATAGACGACCAGTTCATGCGGGTTCTCGGCCACTTCAGGATCGAGATTGTTCATCAGCATGCGAAGCGGCGCTTCGGTCATCCAGGATTTTGCCGTCAGTTCGGTGCCACGGGCGGCGCGGACGTCGCGGATGTTGTGACGAGGATTGGTCATTTTGTTCCCCTTTTGGTGTGTGCCAGTGTCAGCGCAATCGTTTCGATGCGCGTGAGAATGTCTTTGAGGTGAATGCGAAGTTTGGCCGCCTTGGCTTGGTCATAGGCGAAGGGCGGGGCCTCGGTGCTCAGATGCGTGGCTTGCGCCAGCTCCATCTGGATCGTGTGAACGCCGTTTTCCTGATCGCTGTAGTGACGCGTCGTCCAGCCGCCCTTGAAGCGGCCGTTGAGGATGCTGGTATAGCCCTCGGCATTCAAAACGACATCGACGGTTGCATCCTGAATGGCCGGATCGCAGGTCTTGCCCATATCGGTGCCGACGTTGAAATCAGGCAATGTGCCTTCGAACAGGAATGGAATGTCCGACCGGATCGAATGGCAGTCATAAAGCACGGCGATGCCGTGGATCGCCTTCACCCGCTCGATTTCGGCTGAGAGTGCCGCATGGTAGGGCGCGTGAAATTCGGCGAGACGGGCGGCAATGTCGGCTTCGTTCGGCTCCTCGCCATCCTTCCAGATCGGAACACCGTCGAAATCCGTTTCCGGAATGAGCCCGGTGGTGTTCTGGCCGGGATAAAGGCTGACACCTTCCGGATCGCGGTTGGCATCGAGGACGTAGCGGTGGAAAGTGGCGCGCACCGTTGTGACGTCAGGCAGCAGGCCATCGTAGAGGTGATGGATATGCCAGTCGGTATCGGTCAGCAGCCGGCCGGTGTCGTTGAGCCGCTCCCAGATGGCTGGCGGCACATCGGTGCCGGTGTGCGGGAAACCGAGAATGATCGGCGACGTGCCCTGTTTGACTTCGAAGACGGGTTTGGTCATTGAAATTTCCTTCCCGATTTTCTTGTGGGGTATTCAACTTCTCCGTCATTCCTGTGCTTGTCACAGGAATCCAGCGCGCCCAAGTCCTTGGGCGCGGAAGACTCTTTTACCGGCGAAACCAGTTCATTCACGGCGCCGACGCGCCGTGGCTGGATTCCTGTGACAAGCACAGGAATGACGGCACTGCTTGGGCTCCCCTGGGAAAATGAAGAGAGTTGCGGGGCGTTCATGTCACGCCTCCAGAACCGGAAGGATGCCGTTTGAAACCGCGGCGTTCAGCGCGCCGGTGGCAACGAGGTCGGTTGCGGCCTTGAGGTCGGTCGCCATGTAGCGGTCGACGTCCAGCGTCGCGACGACAGAGCGGATCGCGCCGATGGCATTGGTCAGTTCCGGGCTGGTGACGAGCGGGGCGCGGAAGTCGATGCCCTGAGCGGCCGTCAGCGCCTCGATACCGATGATGGCGAAGAGGTTATCGGTCATTTGCAGCAGGCGGCGGGCGCCGTGGCAGGCCATCGAGACATGGTCTTCCTGGTTGGCCGAGGTCGGCGTCGAATCGACCGAGGCCGGATGCGACATCTGCTTGTTTTCGGACATCAGCGCTGCCGAGGTGACTTCGGCGATCATCAGGCCGGAGTTGAGGCCCGGCTTCTTTGCCAGAAATGCCGGCAGGCCGTAGGAAAGGGCCGGATCGACCAGAAGCGCGATACGGCGCTGCGAGATGGCGCCGATCTCGCAGATGGCAAGCGCGATCTGGTCTGCGGCGAAGGCTACCGGCTCGGCGTGGAAATTGCCGCCGGAGACGACGGAATTGTCGGACAGAACCAGCGGATTGTCGGTCACCGCGTTGGCTTCGATTTCGAGCGTGCGGGCAACCGAGCGCAAGAGATCGAGGCAGGCGCCATCGACCTGCGGCTGGCAACGGATGCAATAGGGATCCTGAACCCGCTCGTCGCCTTCGATATGGCTTTCGCGGATCACCGAGCCCTTGAGCAGGCCACGCAAGGCGGCAGCGGCGTCGATCTGGCCCTTGTGGCCACGCAGGGTATGGATATCCGGATGGAACGGTGCCGACGAACCCATGGCGGCATCGGTCGAAAGCGCACCGGTGATGAGGGCAGATTGCGCGGCGCGGTGGGCGCGGAAGAGGCCGGCGAGGGCCAATGCGGTCGAGACTTGCGTCCCGTTGATCAGCGCCAGGCCTTCCTTGGCGGCCAGCACGACCGGCGTCAGGCCGGCACGTTCCAGAGCCGTGCGGCCGTCAAGCTGCTCGCCGTTGAAGAAGGCTTCACCTTCGCCCATCATCACGGCTGCCATATGGGCAAGCGGCGCCAGATCGCCGGATGCGCCGACGGAGCCTTTTTCCGGGATGACCGGGATGACGCCCTTGTCGAGCATACCCTCGATCAGGCGGACGAGTTCGAGCCGCGTGCCGGAGGCGCCACGACCGAGCGAAACCAGCTTCAGCGCCATGATCAGGCGGACGATGTTTTCAGCCAGCGGCTGGCCGACGCCGCAGCAATGCGACAGGATCAGGTTGCGCTGCAGGGTGGCGACATCGGCAGCGTCGATCTTGATGCTCGCCAGTTTTCCGAAGCCGGTGTTGATGCCATAGACCGGCGCGTTGCCGGCGGCGATCTCGGCGATGCGGGCGGCGGCCTTCTCGATGCCCTTGTCGAAGGAGGGATCAAGCCGGGCAGGTTCGCCGGTCCAGTAGATGGTTTCAAGCGTCGAAAGCGGGACGGAGCCCGGCTGAAGAATAAGCGTCATAAGTCAGTCCTCACCAATGCGCGGAGCCAGGCTCACACGCCTCCAAGTTCAATGTCCGTTGCGGACGCGCGCATGAAGCGGGTTGAAGCCCATGCGGTAGACGAGTTCGGCCGGTCGCTCGATGTTCCAGATGGCGAAATCGGCCCATTTTCCAGGCTCCAGCGTCCCCACCTCATCGACCAGACCCAATGCGCGCGCCGCCTCCCGCGTTACGCCGGCGATGCATTCGGTGACCGTCATACCGAACAGAGTGGCCGCCATGTTCATGGTAAGGAGCAGCGAGGTCAGCGGCGAGGTGCCGGGATTGTTGTCGGTGGCGATCGCCATCGCAACGCCTGCCTTGCGGAACAGCTCGACTGGTGGCTTCTTCGTCTCGCGGATGAAATAGAATGCGCCCGGCAGAATGACGGCAACGGTGCCGCTCTTTGCCATCGCTTCTGCGCCGGCTTCGTCGGTATATTCGAGATGATCGGCCGACAGCGCGCCATATTCGGCGGCAAGGGCTGCGCCATGCAGGTTGGAGAGTTGATCGGCATGCAGCTTGACCGGCAGGCCATGGGCTTTGGCCGCATCGAATACCAGCCGCATTTCGTCGGTTGAAAAGGCGATGCCTTCGCAGAAACCATCGACCGCATCGGCCAGTCCTTCAGCCGCGATTGCCGGCAGCATCTCATTGACGACCTTGGCGATATAGCCGGCCTTGTCGCCCTTGAATTCCGGCGGCAAAGCGTGAGCGCCGAGGAATGTGGTGCGGATGGCGACGTCGCGTTCGTCGCTCAGCCGGCGGGCGGCGCGCAGGGCCTTGGCTTCATTTTCCAGGTCGAGGCCGTAGCCGGATTTGATTTCGACGGTGGTGACACCCTCAGCCATCAGGGCGTCCAGGCGGGGAAGGGCTTGGGCGACGAGCTCGTCTTCGCTGGCTTGCCGCAGCGAGCGAACGGAGGAAACGATGCCACCGCCGGCACGGGCGACCTCTTCGTACGTTGCGCCGGCAAGCCGCATTTCGAATTCGTTGGCGCGGTCGCCAGCATGGACCAGATGCGTGTGGCAGTCGATCAGGCCGGGGGTGATCCAGCGGCCGCCGCAATCGATGATCTCGGCGGCATTCTCGATCGGGAAGGGCAGGTTTGCTTGGTCGCCGGCATAGAGGATGCGCCCGTCCTGAACGGCAATGACGCCATTTTCGATGAGGCCGAGGCCCGGCAATGCGGGGTTCAGGGTCACAAGCCGGGCGTTTCGCCAGAGGCGGTCGCAGGCGGTTGGCCGGGGGCTGTCGGGTGCCGATTTTATGGAAGACATCGTTTTCTAGCCTTTCCTTTTCGTGCTATTATGTATAGACATAAAGAAAATCAGCGCAAGTGGTTTTTTTTGAGCGACGCAGTCAGGAAGGGATGAGGCCTTGACCAGCATTCATGTGAAATCGGCTCTGACGCCGGCGGGTTGGCAGAAGGATGTGCGGCTGACCATCAAGGATGGCCGGATCGCTTCCGTCGAGCCGGGCGCGGAGGGGCAGGCAGGCGACGAGCGCCATGATATCCTGATTCCGGGCATGCCGAACCTGCACAGCCACGCCTTTCAGCGCGGCATGGCGGGCCTTGCGGAAACACGCGGTCCCGGCGCCGACAGCTTCTGGAGCTGGCGCAATGTGATGTACCGGTTTGCCCTGACGATGACGCCGGATCATGCCGAAGCCGTTGCCAGCCAACTCTATGTGGAAATGCTGGAAGCTGGGTTTTCACGGGTCGGCGAGTTCCATTACCTGCATCACGATATCGATGGCCGCGCTTATGCCGATATTGCCGAAATGGCGCAGCGGATCGTCTCGGCCGCTTCCCAGACAGGGATCGGCTTGACACTTCTCCCGGTTTTTTACGCCCATTCGACCTTCGGCGGCGCGGCACCGAACGAAGGTCAGCGCAGGTTCATCAATAATATCGAGAGCTTCGAGCGGCTGCTTGAGGGTTGCCGTACCGCAGTCAAGGATCTACCGGAGGGCCGCGTCGGTGTTGCACCTCATAGCCTGCGGGCGGTGACGCCGGACGAGCTGTCCGCCGTTGTCGCGATGGCGAAGGACGGGCCGATCCATATTCATGTAGCCGAACAGGTCAAGGAAGTGGAGGACTGCATTGCCTGGTCCGGGGCGAGGCCGGTCGAATGGCTGCACGATAATGCCGGGCTCGATGGCCGCTGGTGCCTGATCCATGCAACGCACATGACTGATGACGAGACCCGCCGGATGGCCAAGAGCAAGGCGATCGCCGGTCTTTGCCCGATCACCGAAGCCAATCTCGGCGACGGCACGTTCAATGCCGTCGTGTTCGCAGAGGCGGGCGGCAAGTTCGGCATCGGTTCGGATTCCAACGTGCTGATCGGTCTGCCGGATGAACTGCGCCAGCTTGAATATTCGCAGCGCCTGGCCCACCGCTCCCGCAACGTTCTGGCAGCCCCCGGCCAATCGACCGGCCGCGCGCTGTTTGACGGGGCTATCGACGGTGGCGGTATCGCCATGGCGGCCAAAACCGGCATCGCCGCCGGCAACCCGGCCGATTTCGTCAGCCTGCGGGTGCCTGATGGCGATCTCACCGATGACGCGGTGTTGGATTCCTGGCTTTTTGCCAATGGCACGAAGCCGGACAATGTCTGGGTGGCGGGCTGCAAGCAGGTCGAAGGCGGCCGTCATCACCGGCGGGAGGAGATATCGGCCAAATTCCGTAGCGTGATGCGCGAGCTTTTGGCCTGAAGGTTCCGGTTTGCGACCACGTCTTTTACAGACAAGCGGTGCCAAACAGTTTCTGCTAGGACCAAACAGGATGTGTTGAAGGTGAGAACGTGGTGAAATCGCAGGATATCGATCAGGCCGTTGACATGCCGCTGGCCGAAAATGCCGGCGACCTGTCGCTGCATCAGCGTATCCTCGGCGATATCGAGGACCGCATCCTGTCCGGCGAATGGCAGCCTGGTTTCCGCATTCCGTTCGAAGTTGATCTGGCCGAGCAATACAAATGCTCGCGGATGACGGTGAACAAGGCGCTGACACAGCTGGCAAAGACGGGGCTTATCGAGCGGCGGCGAAAGTCCGGTAGCTATGTCACGCAGCCACGGGCGCAGTCAGCCGTGCTTGAAATTCGCGACATTAAGCTTGAGGTCCAGTCGCTCGGTCTTGCCTATGACTACCGGCTTTTGAGCAAAATCCGCCGCCGCAGCACCACTGATGACAAGCACAGGCTCGGTCTAAACGCTACAGCTTCAATTCTGGAGGTGAACTGCACGCATTTCGGCGGCACAAGGCCATTTTGCTTCGAGCAGCGCCTGATCAATCTGACGGCTGTGCCGGATGCGGCAGTGGAAACTTTCGATGTCGAGGCACCGGGTCCATGGCTTCTGAACCGGGTGCCCTGGAGTGCTGCCGAACACACGATCCGGGCCATCGCTGCCGATGAGACGATTGCGGCGGCTCTAGCAATTCCGAGCGGGACGCCATGTCTGACGGTCGAGCGGCGGACACGGAGCAACGGTTCCTATGTTACCCATGTCCGCCTGATCTATCCGGGCGAACGGCATGCGCTGATCGCCAATTTCACGCCATCGCAGCCGAAATAGATGAAATGCAAGGGGCGGCGCTGGTTATCCAGCGCCGTCCCTTGCATTGGTATCTTACTTCTTCGGCTTTGCGCCGGAGAGCTTTGGAACTTCCTTCTGGGTCGTCGCGGCGAAAGGGGTTGCTGTCTTGACAGCTTCCTTATCCTTCTTCGGCTTCCTGACTTCCTTGTTGCTCTTTGCCTGTCCCTTGGCCATGTGCCGTCCTTCCTCGTTCGATCTATGGAGGGTGAGCACAGCGGCTCTACCCTTTGGCGTCTTCCAGATTGTCTTCCGTCGTTACCCGTTCGTAGGTCTCGCCTTCGGTGCGAATCCGATATTGCGGCGAACCATCCCGGATGGGCAATGTTGCGAGAATGCGAAAAATCGTTTCGTCGCGCAATGACAAACCGACGGTACTTTTCATCCGGACCTTTTGTCCGATGGAAAAGCGGTGCAGCCGGGACTTGGGCTGCCCTCTGGGCGGGGCGGAGTTGGTAGGCATGGCCGTTCTCCTTGACGTCAAAAATGGAAATGAAAAAAGCGGAGCCTGGCCCCGTCTTGGTCATATCCGCTTTTTTTCAAGGAGCGTCTGCCGGGTCGGGAGCTGCCAGTCCATCCGTGGTCAATTCCTGCCGAGTGCCGGCCGGAAACGTTCATATCGCGTATAATAGACGTGCCCAAGCCCCATGGCGATACCAGGGGCGGGACAATCGAAAATTTGGATTAGATTGGCGGGCTGGAAATACCAGCACCGCGAGTAGCCAAGCTTTGGCCAAAGAACGATTGCGGTCGAGGTTAGCGTCAATTGAGGTTTAATTGAGGCTCACCATCGTCCTCATATCGCTCATTTTCCGGTGCGGGCATCGATGCCAAATTCGAGGCTCATCTGGATCAGTTCATCCCAGAGGCTTTCGGCAAAACCGCGTAACACCAGAAGCTCGAAGCTTTCCGGTCCCGTCCGGGAAATGAGGGCCGAGATATGGCCGATCAAGGTCATTGCGGAATGGCCAACCGGGAAATTCGGCAGAGCGAGATCGACCGCCGTGCCCTTGGCGAGGACCGCTTCGACGGACATGCCGCTGATGCCGATCCGGACGCGTCCATGGCCCTGATCGGAAATGGACGCCTTACCATCCAGAAGCGGTGTCTTGGCGAAAATCTCCGCTGCGGAAAGCGGGGCATCGCCGATGACGAACCATTGTCCGGGGCCATAGGGCCGCATGGCATGCGAAGTGCCATCGCCAATTTGCGGGATCAGGTCTGTCAGGTCGCCGCTTCCGCGGGAGCTGAGAACATGCAGCACGTGACCTTCCGGCAGAGCCGTTAGCATGATCCGGCCGTTGGTTGACGGTGCGCCAAACGAACCGGACTTGGCATCGGCAAGGGCAGGGCGGTGGAGGAGCGCAAAATCAGCCATGGAGCTTTCCGTTTTCCGGATCGAAGAACACCGGGCTGCACAGCACGGCTTTGGTATATTCGCTTTTCAGGTCATTCCACACAGTCACATTCTCGCCATGGCGCTTCGGACCGTGCTTGACCAGAGCCAGGCCGATGGTCGAGCCAAGGTTCGGCGAGTAGCAGCTGGAGGAGACGTAGCCCTGGTCGTTTTCAAGCGACGGGACGACGCCGTCCGAGAGGATATGTGAGCCTGTCTTAAAGGTGGTTGCCGGATCGAGCGGCTTGACGCCGACCAGCGAGAGCCGGTCATCCGCTATCAAACCTTCCCGTGACAGCATCGCTTTGCCGATGAAGTCAGGTTTAGCCGCCGATACCATTTTTGCAAAGCCGAGGTCCGACGGGATGACGGTGCCGTTGATTTCGGAATGGGTGACATGGCCCTTCTCGATGCGCATGACGCCCAGCGCCTCGACGCCGTAGGGGCAGATGCCGTGCGGTTTGCCTGCGTCCATGATGGCGTCGGCGATCGCTTCGCCGTAGCCGGCAGGAACCGCAAGCTCGTAGGCCAGTTCGCCGGAAAACGAGATGCGGAACAGCCGGCCGGTCAGCGTGCCGCCGCAGAGTGAAACTTCCTTGGCGCCGAGGAACGGGAAGGCCGCATCGGACATGTCATCGTCCACCAGCGTTTGCAGGATCATCCGGGATTTCGGTCCGGCAACGGCGATCTGCGCCCATTGATCGGTCGAGGAGGAAAACTGAACGTCGAGATCGGGCCATAGCGCCTGAGCACAGAATTCCAGATGGTTCATCACGCCTGCCGCGTAGGCCGTGGTCGTTGTCATGAAGAAATGGGTTTCGCCCAGGCGGCTGGTCGTGCCGTCGTCATAGATCATCCCGTCTTCGCGCAACATCAGGCCGTAACGCGCCTTGCCGATCGGCAGCTTCAGGAAAGCGTTGCTATAGATCCGGTTGAGGAATTCGGCGGCGTCCTTGCCGAAGATTTCGATCTTGCCAAGCGTGGAGACATCGCAGATGCCGGCATTCTTGCGGACATTCAGCACTTCGCGATCGACGCTTTCGCGCCATGTCGTTTCGCCCGTTTTCGGGAACCAGGAGGAGCGGTACCAGAGGCCCGTTTCGACAAAGACGGCGCCATTCTTCTTGGCCCAGTCATGCAGCGGCGACTTGCGCACCGGCTGGAAGTGCTTGCCCTTGGAGGCGCCGGTCAGTGCGCCGAAGGTGAGCGGCGTGTAGAAAGGCCGGAACGTCGTGGTGCCGACATCGGCCGGCGAGACTTTTCGCGCTTCGGCGAGAATGCCGATGGCATTGATGTTCGACAGCTTGCCCTGATCGGTTGCCATGCCGTTGGTGGTGTAGCGCTTGGCAAGCTCGACATGGCCGTAGCCCTCGCTGACGGCGAGGCCGAGATCCTTGAGGTGCACGTCGTTCTGGTAATCGACAAAGGCCTTGCCCTTCGATCCGTGGACGCGCCAGAGCGGTTTGGACACGGTTGCCGTATCGGCTTTCGCGGCGAAAGCGGCGGTGGCACTGGAAAAGCCCAGCGATTGCAGGACTGAGGCGGCCTTTGCGGCGCCGTCTGCAAGGCAGGCTTCGATACTGCCAATGCCCGCAGCGGCACCGGCGACGGTCAGCCCGTCTTGGGTTTCCGGCGCGAGGAACGCCGCCTTGGCATCCGACCAGACCGGTTTTGCGCCGCGATGGCAGGCGAGATGAATGATCGGGCTCCAGCCGCCGGACATGCCGAGTGCGTCTGCGGAGATGGTTTCCGGGTGGCCGTTGTTGAGGATTGTTACGCCTTTGAGGCTCTTGCCACCATTCGCATCGACAACCACGGCGCCGGGAAGAACGCGGGCCTTGCCGGACCAAGTGCGTGCGGCATCCGTGCGGCTGTCAACGATTGCTTCGACGTTGAGGCCGACGGCTTCCATATCGGCTGCTGTCGCATAACCGGAGGCATCGTTGGTGAAGATGACTGTTCTGTTTCCAGGCGCGACAGCCTGGCGGCTGAGATAGGAGCGCATGGCGCTTGCCATCATGACGCCGGGAATATCGTTGCCGCCGAACACCAGCGGCCGCTCTTCGGCGCCGGAAGCGAGGATCGCCTGTTTGGCGGCGATGCGCCAGATGCGCTCTACTGGCCGGTTCGGGTTCACTGTAGCCGTGTTCTTCTGCACGCTTTCGACAGCGCCGAAGACATTGCCGTCGTACCAGCCGAAGACCGTGGTGCGGGAGAAAATGCGGACATTGGGCATATCCGCCAGTTCGGCCAGCGTCTGAGCCAGCAGATCGGCTGCGGGTTTTCCGATGATGGGTGCCGTCTCGGAGAGCAGAGACCCACCGGGTTCAAACCCTTCGTCCGCGAGGATGACACAGGCACCGGCACGGCCGGCCGTCAGAGCCGCAGCGAGGCCTGATGGGCCGGCGCCAATCACCAGCAGGTCGCAATGCGCCCAGCATTTTTCGTAAGTGTCCGGATCGGGCTGGTAGGTGGCGCGGCCAAGGCCTGCCGCTTTACGGATGATCGGCTCATAGACTTTTTCCCAGAAGGCAGCCGGCCACATGAAGGTCTTGTAGTAGAAGCCGGCACCGAGGAAGGGCGAGAGCAGGCTGTTGACGGCGCCGAGGTCGAAATCGACCGAGGGCCAGCGGTTCTGGCTCTTGGCGGTCAGGCCGCTGTAGAGTTCGACCAGCGTGGCGCGGGTATTGGCTTCGGTGCGGCCGCCTTCGCCGATGGTCACCAATGCATTCGGTTCGGCGGCGCCTGCCGTCAGGATACCGCGCGGGCGGTGATACTTGAAACTGCGGCCGACCAGCTGGCGGCCGTTGGCGAGGAGCGCCGAGGCCAGCGTATCTCCGGAAAAACCCTGCATTGGTTTGCCGTCGAAGCTGAAATCGAGCGGCTTGGCGCGGTCGATGCGGCCGCCCTTGGAAAGACGGTAGGAACTCATGCGGTCTCTCCCTCAGCGCTTGCATCCGTGACAGTGTAGATCGCGTGGGTCATCGTATCGCGCTCGACCACCAGCCAGCGGCGGCAGCCGGATGTGTGATGCCAATGTTCCTTGTGGCGTCCGCGCGGATTGTCGCGCAGATAGACGTAAGCGTACCAGGCATCCTCACCGGCATCCGGCGCCGGGCGGGTTATGCCGGCGTCACCGCGAACGGTGAATTCTTCCTTGGGGCGAGGCCCGCAATGGGGGCAGGCGATCAGGCTGGCCATATGAAGTCCTCAATGCAGATTGGGTTGCGAGCCGACGCCCTTTTCATCGATCATCCGGCCGCGCGCGAAGCGGTCGAGCCGGAAGGCGCGACCGGTCTCATGCGGTTCGTTCCTGGCGATCAGATGGGCATAGCAGAAGCCGGAGGCGGGCGTGGCCTTGAAGCCGCCGTAACACCAGCCGGCATTCAGGTAGAGATTGTCGATATGCGTGCGGTCGATGATGGGCGAGCCATCCATGCTCATGTCCATCACCCCGCCCCAGGAGCGCAGCACCCGGACACGCGACAGAGCCGGGATCATCGCGACACCGGCCTCGGCGACATGTTCGACCGTCGCCAGATTGCCGCGCTGGGCATAGGAATTGTAGCCATCGATATCGCCGCCGAAGACGAGGCCGCCCTTGTCCGATTGCGAGACGTAGAAGTGACCGGCACCGAAGGTGACGACATTGTCGATGAAGGGTTTCAGCCCCTCGGAGACGAAGGCCTGCAGCACGTGGCTTTCGATCGGCAGTTTCATGTCGACCATGTCGGCAACGGTGGTCGAGTTACCCGCTGCGGCCAGCGCCAGCTTGCCGCAGCCGATAAAGCCCTGGCTGGTTTCGACGCCGGTGACGCGGCCGTTTTCGCGGCGAATTCCAGTGACTTCGCAATTCTGGATGATATCGACGCCGCGACTGTCGGCGCCACGGGCATAACCCCAGGCCACGGCGTCATGGCGCACGGTGCCACCGCGCTTCTGCATCAAGGCACCCTGGATCGGGAAGCGGGCATTGTCGAAATCGAGGAACGGCAGCATCTGGCGCACCGCGTTGCGGTCGAGCAGGTCGGCATCGACGCCGTGCAGCCGCATGGCATTGCCGCGCCGGGTATAGGCGTCGCGCTGGGCGTCTGAGTGAAAGAGGTTCAGCACGCCGCGCTGCGAGACCATGGCGTTGAAGTTGAAGTCCTGTTCCAGCCCTTCCCAGAGCTTCATCGACAGTTCGTAGAACGGGTTGTTGCCCTCAAGCAGATAATTGGAACGAATGATCGTCGTGTTGCGGCCGACATTGCCGGAGCCGATATAGCTCTTTTCCAGCACCGCCACATTGGTGACGCCGAATTCCTTGGCAAGGTAATAGGCGGTCGCCAGTCCATGCCCGCCGCCACCGATGATGATGACGTCATAATGGTTTTTCGGAACCGGGCTGCGCCATGCAGGCTTCCAGCCCTTGTTGCCACGCAGGGCATTCAGAAAAACAGAAAAGGCAGAATAACGCATGGCAAGGGGATCCTGGTGAACCGCTGAGATCATGACAGGATTGCGTTTCTGTACTTGCAGAAAAGAGACGTTTTAAGCCATGATTAGGACATGGTGTCAGATGACCAGAAAAACGTCCAGAAGATCGGCTTTATCCTCATCCCGGGATTTGCGCTGATGTCCTATGCCTCGGCCGTAGAGCCGCTGCGCGCCGCCAATCTTCTCGCGGGCCGGGATATCTATGCCCTGTCGGCGCATGTTGTCGACGGAGTTGCCGGGATGACTTCTTCGGGCATTCCCGTGCCCGCCACGCCATTGCCGGGCCGAGGATCGGGTTTCCATACGGTCTTCGTTTGTGCCGGCGGTACGCCGGTCGACTGGAATCTTCCAGCTGTTTTGACCTGCCTGCGTCAGCTTGCCCGCGACGGCGTGCGCATCGGCGGTATTTCCGGTGGCCCTTATCTGATGGCTGCGGCGGGATTGCTGGAGGATCGCGATTTCACCATTCACTGGGAACACGCGCCAGCGCTGATGGAAGCCTTTCCGGACCTTGCTCCGCGTCAGGCACGCTATGTCCTCGACGGCAACCGCATCACTTGTGGTGGTGGCGTGGCGCCGCTCGACATGATGCATGCACTGATTTCCGAACGCATGGGCTCGGATTTTGCCCGCCGGGTCAGCGACTGGTATCTGCATACCCATGTGGAAAGCTCCGGCGCACCCCAGCGGGCCTCGCTGGCCGAGCGTTATGGCGTCAATCATCCGGGCCTTCTCACTGTGCTGGAGAAGATGGAAGCAACGATCGAAGCGCCGCTCGATCGCCAGACGATGGCGGCCTTGGCGGGCTTGTCGCCGCGCCATTTGGACCGGCTGTTTTCCAGCCAGATGGGGTCGTCCTTTCTTCTCGAGTACCGCAAGCTGCGACTCGATCATGCCCGCCGTCTGCTGCAGCAAAGCCCTCTCTCCATCTCGGAAATTGCTTTTGCCACCGGCTTTTCCAGCGCCGGCCATTTCTCACGCAGCTATCGTGCCGCATTCGGCGAGCCGCCGCGTTCGCAGCGACAAAATGGCAGTGCAGGACCGCGCTGACATATATTCTTCCCGGTTGAGAAAATTTCACTCTCAGGATAGATTGATCGTCTTGCAGTCGGGGGGTAGCGCCACATGGCGAAGAAGCAGCCAGTCATCGATATCGGCCGTGTGACGGATGACGAGAAGCCGGCGCTGACGGCTGCCTTCCTGCAGGATCCGCATGCGCTGCGCGAACCGAAAGAAAACAATCTCGAAATCGCCATTGGTCACGAGGTGCGCGCCTTTCGCAAGAAGCTCGGCATCACCGTCACCGACCTTGCCACCGCCACCGGCATTTCGCTCGGCATGCTGTCGAAAATCGAGAATGGCAATATCTCGCCGTCGCTGACGACGCTTCAGTCCCTGTCACGGGCGCTGGGCGTTCCGGTCACGGCGTTCTTCCGCCGCTATGAGGAGCCGCGCAACGCCGTGTTCGTCAAGGCCGGTGAAGGCGTCGAGCTGGAGCGGCGCGGAACGCGCGCGGGCCATCAGTACAATCTGCTCGGTCATATCGACAACAACACGGCCGGCGTGGTCGTCGAGCCTTATCTGATTACGCTGACGGCGGATTCCGACACGTTCCCGGCTTTCCAGCACGAAGGCATGGAGTTTCTCTACATGCTGGAAGGCGAAGTGGTCTACCGCCACAGCGACCGGCTCTTCACCATGCAGCCGGGCGACAGCCTGTTCTTCGACGCCGACGCGCGCCACGGTCCGGAAGAGCTGGTCAAGCTGCCGATCCGCTACCTGTCGATCATTTCCTATCCGCAGACGCGCGGCGGTATATAGGGGGAAAGCTACAACAAGTTCGTGGATATTCCGAGAAGCGATCCGGCACGCGCCATCTTTTTGTCGAGGGTGCAAATAGTCATTTCATGGTCGGATGCGATTGCAAGATGAAGAGCATCTCCCGACCTCAAAGCCAATTTTGAGTTTTCCGTGAAGCTGGCCGCGAGTTTAAAGTGCCGGGTTGATACTTCCAAAACCTCTAGGGACGCGTCAACCATCTGATAAAACTGAGCTCTGACGCGTTTTGCGTCTCCAGCGCCGATCCCACCGACGCGTTCCTTCAACGACAATGCGGAAGAAAACTCTGTGATTGACCACTGGCTGATATAAAGAGCGTCGTTTTCAAAACGCAACAGTGCTTCCTGTGCACGGTGCGTATCCATCTCGTTGGTCAAGCTCGACACGAGAACGGATGTGTCAACATAAATCATTCAATAGCGCTCGCTGTCACGCATGGTGCGAATGAAGTCGCCTGCACTGGTCTCCTGATAAGGCATGCTTTCAGTCAGGCGTTTGAGCGCTTCGACATCAATAGGTTTCTTGGTCGGCTTGGCCGGAGTCAACTGAGCAACTATCTTGCCCGCACTTGAAATTTGGATCGTTTCCCCCGCCTCGGCACGGCTCACAAGATCGGTAAGATGATCCTTGGCATCGGACAGCGTTACAATGCTCATGTGTTGCTCCTTCAGCAAAGCTGACTTTAGTCCTGAAAAAGAATCAAGACAAGAAGCCGCTGCGAAAGCTCGGCAGAATATTGCTTTAAAAGAAAATAACTTTCTTCACAGTTGAAATCCAAAACGGCAACTGATATCCATCTTTTCATCAACGAAACGAAGGATTGTCCCCATGTGCGGAATTGTCGGATTGTTTTTGAAGGACAAGAGCCTGGAGCCGCAATTGGGTGCCATGCTGTCCGATATGCTTGTTATCATGACCGACCGCGGGCCTGATAGCGCAGGCATCGCCATCTATGGTGCGCCGTCGGAAGGCCGTGCCAAAATCACCGTTCAATCGGCTGACCCGAAGCACGATTTTGCCGGTCTTGACGCACTGCTGAAGCCAGCCGATTCCAGCGTTACCGTAGAATTGAAAAGCACGCATGCAGTCATCGAGACCGATGCTGCCAAGGCTCTAGCTGTGCGTGATCTGCTTGCCCAGGAACGGGCCGGTATCCGTGTCATGGGCTCGGGCGACAGCGTCGAGATCTACAAGGAAGTTGGTCTGCCGAAGGATGTAGTCTCCCGCTTCGGCATTCGCGCGATGGGCGGCACGCACGGAATCGGCCATACCCGCATGGCGACGGAATCGGCCGTCACTACGCTCGGCGCGCACCCGTTTTCGACCGGTGCCGACCAGTGCCTGGTGCACAATGGTTCGCTCTCTAATCACAACAACTTGCGCCGGGAACTGGTGCGCGAAGGCATGACCTTCGAGACGCAGAACGATAGCGAAGTCGCCGCCGCTTACCTCACGGCTGAAATGGCCAAGGGCAAGGATCTGGGCCAGGCGTTGACCAGCGCGCTCGACGATCTCGACGGCTTCTTTACCTTCGTCGTCGGCACCAAGTCCGGCTTCGGTGTCGTGCGCGATCCGATCGCCTGCAAGCCGGCCGTCATGGCCGAAACCGATCAGTATATTGCCTTCGGTTCCGAATACCGTGCGCTCGTCAACCTGCCGGGTATCGAGAATGCGCGTGTCTGGGAGCCGGAGCCGGCGACTGTGTATTTCTGGGATCATGAGAAGGCGGCCTAACCGTGGATGTCAGCGTCAAACGAGAAAGTCTGGAAGCGATGCGCGTATTCGATCTAGCCACCACGCCGCTGCGCGAACTGAACAGCGCGCTTCACACCATCGCCCCCGGCGCCAATGACACCAATTTCGAGGTCGTCAATCCACGTGGGAGCCATGCCGTCGCCGTCGGTATCGACCAGCCGGTCACCGTCGAAGTGCGCGGCAGCGTCGGTTATTATTGTGCCGGGATGAACGATGGCGGCGCCGTCACCGTCCATGGTTCCGCAGGCCCGGGTGTCGCTGAAAACATGATGTCGGGAACGGTTGTCATCGAGGGCGATGCCAGCCAGTATGCCGGGGCGACGGGCCGTGGCGGTCTGCTGGTGATAAAGGGCAATGCGGCCTCGCGCTGCGGTATCTCGATGAAGGGCATCGATATCGTCGTCCAAGGCAATATCGGTCATATGTCGGCCTTCATGGGTCAGTCGGGTCACCTGGTGGTGCTTGGCAATGCTGGCGATGCGCTGGGGGACTCGCTCTATGAGGCCAAGCTGTTCGTGCGTGGCGAGGTGAAAAGCCTCGGCGCCGATTGCATCGAGAAGGAGCTGCGCCCGGAGCATATCGAGAAGCTCGCCGAGTTGCTGGAGAAGGCAGGCATTACCGACGTCAAGCCGCAGGAATTCAAGCGCTACGGCTCGGCCCGCACACTCTACAATTTCAACATCGATAACGCTGATGCGTACTAAGGCAGGGAACCGTCCATGAGCTATCACAACCCCTATACCCCGCCGCGCAAGTCAGCGACCTTCGACGATTATACGCTTGCCGAAATCCGCCGCGCGGCGGCGACCGGCATCTACGATATTCGCGGCGCCGGCACCAAGCGCAAAGTTCCGCATTTCGACGACCTGTTGTTCCTCGGTGCTTCGATCTCGCGTTACCCGCTCGAAGGTTACCGCGAGAAGTGCGACACATCCGTCGTGCTTGGCGCGCGCTACGCCAAGAAGCCGATCGTCCTGAAGACGCCGATCACCATTGCCGGCATGAGCTTCGGTGCGCTCTCGGGCAATGCCAAGGAAGCGCTTGGGCGCGGTGCGACCATAGCCGGTACATCGACCACCACCGGTGACGGTGGCATGACGGACGAGGAGCGCGGCCACAGCCAAACACTGGTCTACCAGTATCTGCCGTCGCGCTACGGCATGAACCCGAAGGATCTGCGCCGCGCAGACGCCATCGAGATCGTCGTCGGCCAGGGCGCCAAGCCCGGCGGCGGCGGCATGCTGCTCGGCCAGAAGATTTCCGATCGCGTCGCCAATATGCGCAACCTGCCGAAGGGCATCGATCAGCGCTCGGCCTGCCGGCATCCGGACTGGACCGGCCCGGACGATCTCGAAATCAAGATCATGGAACTGCGCGAAATCACCGATTGGGAAAAGCCGATCTATGTGAAGGTTGGTGGCGCGCGTCCCTATTACGATACAGCCCTCGCCGTGAAGGCCGGTGCCGATGTTGTCGTGCTCGACGGCATGCAGGGCGGTACGGCGGCAACGCAGGACGTCTTCATCGAGAATGTCGGCATGCCGACGCTTGCCTGCATCCGGCCCGCCGTTCAGGCGCTGCAGGATCTCGGCATGCACCGCAAGGTGCAGTTGATCATCTCCGGCGGCATCCGCTCGGGCGCCGATGTGGCGAAGGCCTTGGCGCTCGGTGCTGACGCCGTTGCCATCGGTACGGCAGCGCTGGTTGCCATCGGCGATAACGATCCGCACTGGGAAGAGGAATACCAGAAGCTCGGAACCACGGCCGGTGCCTATGACGACTGGCACGAAGGCAGGGATCCGGCCGGCATTACCACGCAGGACCCGGAGCTTTCCAAGCGCCTCGATCCTGTCGCAGCCGGACGCCGCCTTGCCAACTACCTCAAGGTGATGACGCTGGAAGCCCAGACGATCGCCAGGGCCTGCGGCAAGAACCATCTGCACAATCTGGAGCCGGAAGACCTCGTCGCATTGACGCTTGAGGCTTCCGCCATGGCGCAGGTGCCGCTCGCCGGCACTAGCTGGATCCCAGGCAAGGGAGGCTTCTGACCCAAACATAGCTTAGGCCGTTGCACGATCTTCAAAGATAGGCAGCGGCCTTTTTACGAAAAAGTGTCTGAATAATCCAAAGGGGAACACAGTGACACTCGATCTTGCCAGCTTTGCCAAAGACCGTGGCATCAAATATTTCATGATCAGCTATACCGACCTGTTCGGCGGCCAGCGGGCGAAGCTCGTTCCGACCGAAGCGATCGCCGATATGCAGAAGAACGGCGCGGGTTTTGCCGGTTTTGCCACCTGGCTCGACCTTACGCCTGCTCATCCGGACCTGTTTGCGCTTCCGGACGCCTCGTCCGTCATCCAACTGCCCTGGAAAAAGGACGTTGCGTGGGTCGCTGCCGACTGCGTCATGGAAGACCAGCCGGTGGACCAGGCGCCGCGCGTCATGCTGAAACGGCTGATCGCTGAAGCTGCCAAAGAGGGCCTTCGTGTCAAGACCGGCGTCGAGCCGGAATTCTTCCTGATTTCGCCGGATGGCGGCAAGATTTCCGACGAGTTCGATACGGCCGAAAAGCCCTGCTACGACCAGCAGGCAGTCATGCGCCGCTATGACGTGATCGCTGAAATCTGCGACTACATGCTCGAACTCGGCTGGAAGCCCTACCAGAACGACCATGAGGATGCGAACGGCCAGTTCGAGATGAACTGGGAATATGACGACGCGCTGCAGACCGCCGACAAGCACTCGTTCTTCAAGTTCATGGTGAAAACCGTTGCTGAAAAGCACGGCCTTCGCGCCACCTTCATGCCAAAGCCCTTCAAGGGGCTGACCGGTAACGGCTGCCATGCCCATATTTCCGTGTGGGATCTGGAAGGCAAGACCAATGCCTTCGCCGACAAGGAAATGCCGTTCGGTCTTTCGGCCCAGGGCCGGACCTTCCTCGGCGGTATCATGAAACACGCGTCGGCACTCGCTGCGGTTACCAATCCGACGGTCAACTCCTATAAGCGCATCAACGCGCCGCGCACCATTTCCGGTGCGACCTGGGCGCCGAATACGGTCACATGGACCGGTAACAACCGCACCCATATGGTCCGCGTTCCAGGCCCCGGCCGATTTGAGTTGCGTTTGCCGGATGGTGCGGTCAATCCGTATCTTTTGCAGGCAATCATCATTGCGGCGGGCCTCAACGGTATCCGGAAGAATGCCGATCCGGGCCGTCACTGGGACATCGACATGTACAAGGAAGGCCACACCGTTACCGGCGCACCGCTGCTGCCCTTGAACCTGCTCGATGCGCTGAGGGAATACGACAAGGACGAAGAACTTAAGGCCACGCTTGGCCAGAGTTTCTCCAGCGCCTACCTGAAGCTCAAGCACCGGGAGTGGAATGCCTACGCATCGCATTTCACCGACTGGGAGCGGCAGACGACGCTCGATATCTGAGCGTTAGGCCACGTTCCAACACCAGAAGAGACGGCGTGGCCTGTTCCTGCTATCCGATGTCGCTAAACGGATGGACGGGCAGGCCGGCGCCGCGCTAGCTTCCGTTCCACGATGCTGGGCCCGGAGGGCCAGCCAAGACCCAAAGCGAGAGACTGAAACCGATGAAGAGCTACGTTCTGACCGTATCGTGCAAATCCACCCGTGGTATCGTCGCGGCGATCACCGGCTATCTGGCCGACGAGGGTTGTTACATCACCGACAGCTCGCAGTTCGACGACATGGAAACCGGCCTGTTCTTCATGCGCCTGACCTTCATCAGCCAGGAAGGTGCGACGCTCGACAAGCTGAAGGCCGGCTTCGAGGCGGTAAAGACCCGCTTTGGCATGGAAGCCGATATTCTCGACAGTGAGCATCGAATGAAGGTGCTTTTGATGGTGTCGCGCTTTGGCCATTGCCTCAACGACCTGCTCTACCGCTGGAAGATTGGCGCCCTGCCGATCGAGATCGTCGGCGTCGTCTCCAACCATTTCGAATACCAGAAGGTCGTCGTCAATCATGACATCCCGTTCCATCATATTCCGGTGACCAAGGCCAACAAGCCGCAGGCCGAAGCCCGGATCATGGATGTGGTCGAACAGACCGGCACGGAACTGATCGTGCTTGCCCGCTACATGCAGATCCTGTCGGACCAGATGTGCCAGAAAATGTCGGGCAAGATCATCAACATCCACCACTCGTTCCTGCCGTCGTTCAAGGGTGCCAACCCGTACAAGCAGGCCTATGAGCGCGGTGTGAAGCTGATCGGTGCAACGGCGCATTATGTCACTGCCGATCTCGACGAAGGCCCGATCATCGAACAGGACATCGCCCGCATCACCCATGCCCAGTCGGCCGAGGATTATGTCTCGATCGGCCGCGATGTCGAAAGCCAGGTTCTGGCGCGTGCCGTGCACGCCCATATCCACCACCGCACCTTCATCAACGGCAACCGCACCGTCGTCTTCCCGGCGAGCCCGGGAAGCTATGCGTCCGAGCGCATGGGCTGATCCTCAGCTCTTTCATCGAATGTCTTCACATCCCCGAAAGCCTTGTGCGTTCGGGGATGTTTCATATCTGGAGATGGGCCGTACGGTTCAAACCGGCGGTGCGATCTCGATCGGCGTGCCGTCCGAAAAGCGGCTAAAGCGGAACGGGGTGGGATCGACGATCGGCGTGGTTCCCATGACCAGATCGGCGGTGAGATGGCCGGCGCCCGGACCGATACCGAAGCCGTGGCCCGAAAATCCTGTCGCGATGACCAGGCCGGGAAGGCTGTCGAGTGTGGAAATGACCGGGACCGCGTCCGGCGTCACATCGATCAGGCCGGCCCAGATCTGCTCCACCTTCGCATCCCGAAGTACCGGCAAAGCTTCCGTAGCCGCCCGCAACGCGTTCAAGGCGGATCTGCCATCCGGATTCGGATCAAGAATCCGATGCCGTTCGAATGCACCGGGCCGGTCGAGGGGGACTGCGGAGATTTCGAACAGTTCCTGAAAGCTTCGAGCGCTGAGGCCGAGCTGCACCGCGTCGCCCTCGGCCTTCCTGGCGGGTTGGAAATCGCGGAAGAAGGCAAAACTGTCCGGCACCAGCGCATGCATATTGATGCCGCCATTGGCAATGGTGTAGCCGCCGTCCAGCCGTTTCCGGTAGGCAAAGGTCGCTGTGGCCCCCGCGCCATCCGGCCCCCGGTTCACTGCGCTGGTGCGCAGCACCGAGTTGCGCACTTTCAACTGCGGCAGCCGGATGCCAAGTCCCTTGCAGAACAGACGCGACCAGGCGCCGCCGGCAAGCACAACAGCGGACGTCTCGATCCGGCCCTTCTCGGTGATCACAGCGCTGATCCGGCCCGCACTCTTCTCGATACCGCGCACGGCGCAGCCTGTCAGGATCCGGGCACCGGCCCGGCGCGCGCCCATTGCAATCGCCGGCACTGCTTTTTGCGGTTCGGCGCGTCCATCGCTTGGCGTGTAGAGCGCGCCCTTGTACCGTTGCCCGGTGCCCAGCATCACGGTAGCCGTCTCATCCGCGCCAATCTGGCGTGTGTCAAGCCCGTAGGCTTGCGCCAGTTTCAACCAGGCATCGCGGTTGGCGATATCCGTTTCGGTCTCGGAGATGTAGGCAATCCCCGAACGGTGAAACCCGGTCTGCCCGCCGACGCGCGCGTCCAGCCCGTCCCAGATTTTCAAGGCTTCGATGGCGAGCGGAATTTCGCGCCGGTCGCGGCCCATGACCCGGACCCAGCCCCAGTTGCGGCTGGACTGCTCGCCACCGAGAATGCCTTTTTCGCAGAGCACGACGTCAACGCCGCGCTCGGCAAGGAACAGCGCCGTGCTCACCCCGATAATGCCGCCGCCGATGATGACGACGCCTGCTTTCTTTGGCAGGGCGTGGTCCGTTACACTGTGGTCGAGGGCTGGGCCGGGCATGGGAGGGTTCCGAGCGTCGAAGGATGAGATTTCCGATGTGCACGGTAAATTGCCGTTGTTCAAGTCGCAAAGATTGGCCGGTTATTGGGTCTGCGTCCTGCATTCAGGCGGGCAGTGAAAAAGCGTCGCTCTCACCTTCGACAAGGTCTTCCGGCCAGACTTTGCGAAGGTCCGCATCCGGATAGAAATGGCTGAAGGCTGGCATGGTGGCGAGCAATGCTTCAGCCAACGCGATGCCGAGATCGCGTCGCGATAGCGTAAAACCGGTCAGGCTTGGCGACAGGAAATGCGATTGCGGGCTCTGGCGGCCGATGATGGCGATATCGCGTCCGGGCTTGAGGCCGGCTTCGCTCATGCCGCGATAGAAGCCGATGGCAATCGTCTCGTTGACCAAAAGGATTGCGGTTGGCCGGTCCTTCATGGCCAGCAATTGCTGGGCGACGTGATAGCCGCCCGCTTCGTTGGGCTTCGAACTGAAGATAAGATCGGGATCGAGCGTCAATCCGTGCGCTGCAAGGGCCCTGGCGCTTTGGTCGACGAAGAGATGACCAAGGTTGATGTCGTCATGCGGCCGCGTCACGGCGATGCGCCGGTGACCTTTGGCCACCAGCCGGTCGATCGAGGTCTGTGCCATGCCTTCGAAATCGAGATCGAGCCAGGGTTGGCCGACATCCGTCAGGCTGCGTCCCAAAGTAACAAACGGGATCTTGCGTTTGGCGAGAAATTCGAAGCGCGGGTCGTTCCGCTGGGTGGCCGAGAGAATCAGGCCATCGGCAAAACCACGGGCGACGACACGGCGAAGATAGTCGTCCGGGTCTTCTTCCGACGAGCAGAGCAGGGCGACCAGATCAAGGCGATGGCGGGCAAAGACGGTCTGGACGCCATCGAACACACTCATGAAGAACGTATCACCCTGACCTGTGATCTCGGTGCCGGTCTGCATCATGAAGCCGATGATATTGGTGGTGCCCTGGCGCAGGCTGCGGCCGGACTGGTTGGGCACATAGCCGAGTTCGGCGGCCGCTTCGAGAACCTTGCGGCGCGTTTCCTCATTGACATCGGGACGCCCGTTCAGAGCCCGCGAGACGGTGCCGATGGAAATATCCAGATGCTGTGCAAGCCTGCGTATGCCCGTCATTTCAGCTGCTTTCAACGCGTGATCTCGGTGATCCGATGTCCATCTATTGACACGTTTCAAAAATCGTTCATAGTTCCGTAAACGTTTACGGTGGCCGAAAAGGAGCGAAAACCGTAGACTTTGAGGAGGAGAATCCCATTGTGCGTGCAGTTCTGTGCGGGTGCGGAGCCATGGCCAAAGGCTGGCTCAACGCGATCGCTGAAAACCCTGAAATTCGCTCGGCGGTTGATGTCGTCGGGCTCGTCGACGTCAATCCGGTGGCGGCAAAAGCGCTGGCCGCTGAATTCGGTCTCACGGATGCCGTCATCGGTTGCGACCTTGCCGACGTCCTGGCAAAGACCTCTGCCGATATCGTTTTCGATGTCGTCATCCCGTCCGCGCGTGGCGATGTGGTGGGAACCGCTTTGGCTCATGGCTGTCACGTGCTCAGCGAAAAGCCGATGGCGGCGTCGATCGAGGCGGGCCGTTCGCTGATTGCCCAGGCCGAGGCCGCCGGGAAAGTCCATGCCATCGTCCAGAACCGCCGGTTCATTTCGGGCATTCGCCGTATTCGCCGGCTGGTGGAAAGCGGTGCGCTGGGCGAATTGACGGCCATTCATTGCGATTTCTTCATCGGCGCGCATTTCGGCGGGTTCCGCGAGGAGATGGACAATGTGCTGCTGCTCGACATGGCGATCCACACATTCGACGCCGCCCGTTTCGTGGCGGACAAGGTGCCGGTGGCAGTCTATTGCCACGAAAGCAATCCGCGCGGCTCCTGGTATGCGCATGGCGCCGCCGCTAATGCGATCTTTGAATTTTCCGACGACGTGACCTTCACCTATCGCGGTTCCTGGTGCGCCGAAGGGGACAATACCAGCTGGGAAAGCCAGTGGCGGATCATCGGCACCAAGGGCACCTTGCTCTGGGATGGTGCGGACGATTTCAAGACCGGCGTAGTTGCGGGCTCCGAAGGCTTCCTCCGTCCGATCGTGGCCATCGACGTGCCGCAGCCGGCTGATGAGGCGCAGACCCATGGTCATGCCAGCGTCATCGCAGATTTTTTGAGCGCCATCCGGACCGGCGCCAAGCCGGAGACGGTCAGCAACGACAATATCAACAGCCTTGCCATGGTGTTTGCAGCGATTGAAAGCGCCCGCACTAGGCAGCGCGTGACCTTATGAAGAACAGGACAGTTTGATGAGCAATCCGGCAAAAGCCATCCGCATCGGTACCATGATCAGCGCATCCCCAGGCAAGGCGGCGGAGCGTATCGGCAAGGTGGCAGACATGGGCTTTGAAAGCTTCGAGCCCTTCTTCTGGCAGACGACCAATGGCCAGGACCTCGCCGAACTCGGCAAGCGCTGCATCGAGGCGATCGGCGACCGAGATATCACCATTTCGACGCTCGGTATGTTCGGTAATCCGCTGGAAACAACCGATATCGATCGCGATACGCTGCAGGGCTGGAAGGACTGCATCGACAACGCCCATCATTTCGGTGCCACCTGCATTGCAGGTTTCACTGGCCGCATCCGCAACAAGCCGCTGACCGATAGCCTGCCGCGCTACAAGGAAGTCTGGAGCGAGCTTGCCAAGCGCGCCGCTGACAAGGGGGTGAAGATTGCGTTCGAGAATTGCGCCATGGACGGCAACTGGGCAACCGGCGACTGGAACATCGCCCATAATCCGGATGCCTGGGAACTGATCTTCAACGAAACGCCGGATGACAATATCGGGCTCGAATGGGAGCCGTGCCACCAGATGGTCTATCTCATCGACCCGCTGCCGCAGATCCGCAAATGGGCAAGCAAGATCTTCCACGTGCACGGCAAGGACGCGACGATCCGCTGGGACGTCATCCGCGAGCACGGTATTTTCGGCAAGGAAAAATTCGTGTTCATGCGCACGCCGGGTTTTGGCGATACCAACTGGACGGACGTGATTTCCGAGCTGCGGCTTGCCGGCTGGTCTGGCTCGATCGACATCGAGGGCTGGCATGATCCGGTCTATCGCGATGCGCTCGAGATGACCGGCCAGGTTCATGGCCTCAATTATATGAAGACTTGCCGGGGCGGCGATTTCGTCGTTGATCCCGCCTGATCGGCCAAGCCTGCCTGGTGAATCAGGCGGCCTGACAGACTGAAATGGACTGAAGAAGGCCGGCATGGAGGATGACGGCCGACAGGATAACCACAAGGAGGAAAATTATGGGTATCCGCAAATATGCAGTCATTGGTGCGCTGGCGCTGGCAGGCGTCTCGATGTTGGGTCTTTCTGCCAAGGCGGAAGATGTGAAGCTGACTGTCTGGTCGCTTGACCGCGACATTCAGCCGGCGCCGCATCTGGTGGCCGATTTCAACAAGCTCAACAACGGCATCCAGATCGAGTACCGCCAGATCCAGTTCGACGATGTGGTGAGCGAGGCGATGCGCGCCTATTCGACCGGTCAGGCGCCGGATATCATCGCCATCGACAATCCGGAGCATGCGCTGTTTTCATCGCGCGGCGCTTTCCTCGATCTGACTGATATGATCTCGAAATCGACGGTGATCAAGCCGGAGAACTACTTCCCCGGGCCGCTGAAATCGGTCGAGTGGAATGGCAAATATTACGGCGTGCCGAAGGCGACGAACACGATCGCGCTCTACTACAACAAGGATATGTTCAAGGCGAAGGGTCTCGACCCGAACAAGCCGCCGCAGACTTGGGATGAGCTTGTCGAGGATGCGCGCAAGCTGACCGATCCGGCGGCCAACGTCTATGGCCTGGCCTTCTCCGCCAAGGCGAGCGAGGAAGGCACCTTCCAGTTCCTGCCCTGGGCGCAGATGGGTGGCGGCAGCTACGAAAACATCAATTCCGAAGGTGCGGTGAAGGCGCTGACCGTCTGGAAGACGATCATGGATGAGAAGCTTGCCTCGCCGGATACGCTGACCCGGGGCCAGTGGGATTCGACCGGCACCTTCAATTCCGGCAATGCCGCCATGGCAATCTCCGGTCCGTGGGAACTCGACCGCATGACGCAGGAGGCAAAATTCGACTGGGGCGTGACGCTGCTGCCGGTGCCGCAGGAAGGTGCCGAACGCTCCTCGGCGATGGGCGATTTCAACTGGGCGATCTTTGCCTCGACCAAACATCCGGAGGAAGCGTTCAAGGCGCTCGAATTCTTCGCCTCGCAGGATGACAAGATGTTCAAGAACTACGGCCAGCTTCCGGCCCGTTCCGACATCTCCATCCCGGAAACCGGTCAGGCGCTCAAGGATGCCGGCCTCAAGGTGTTCCTCGAACAACTGAAATACGCCAAGCCGCGCGGTCCGCATCCCGAATGGCCAAAGATCTCCAAGGCGATCCAGGATGCCATCCAGGCCGCGCTAACCGGCCAGTCGAGCCCGAAGGACGCGCTTGATCAGGCGGCCGAAAAGATCAAGGCTGTGCTGGGCTGAGCTTGCTTTCTCTCTTCTCCCCAGCGGGGAGAAGATGGCCCGAAGGGCCGGATGAGGGGGCACAATCTCCATGCTTGCGGATAGACCCCCTCATCGCCTCACTTTGCTCGGCACTTCTCCCCGCTGGGGAGAAGACAAACTTGCCGATGGCCTGCGCCATCATCATTTCCTCCCGGAAGGGGTTGTCTTGCGCGCCAATGCGTCAGGCAACCCCGTTCGGAGCATCGGAGGCCCCATGAAGAGGCTGCTTTCCAGCATCCGGGATGGCAACGGTTTCGATATCGTGCTCGTCGCCTTTCCACTCGGTTTTCTATTCCTGATGGCGGGTCTGCCGCTGCTCTACAATATCCTGATGAGCTTTCAGGAAGTCGACATGTTCAGCCTCGGCACGTTGCTGCGGCCCTTCGTCGGTTTCAAGAACTACCGGGACCTGTTTGCCCAGCCGGAGACATGGCCGATCCTTGGTAATACGGCGATCTTCGTGATCGGTTCGATTGCCGGCCAGTTCCTGATCGGCTTCGGGCTGGCGCTGTTCTTCTGGGTGAATTTTCCGGGTGCTTCGTGGCTGCGCGGCCTGTTCCTGGTATCCTGGGTAATGCCCGGCCTCGTCGTCGGCGCCATCTGGAACTGGATCCTGTCGGGCGATTTCGGGGTGCTGAACTTCATGCTGAGGGAAACCGGCATCATCTCAGGCAATATCTTCTGGCGCTCCGATCCGAACTATTCGCTCTATGCCGTCATCATGGCCAATATCTGGCTGGGCACGGCCTTCAACATGATCCTGCTGTCGGTCGGCTTGGCGAGCATTCCCGGCGATCTCTATGAGGCCGCCGAACTCGACGGCGCCAATGCGTGGCAGCGGTTCTGGACGATCACCCTGCCAATGATGCGCTCGACCATCGGCGCGATCATTTCGCTCGGCCTGATCTTCACCTTGCAGCAGTTCGATCTGTTCGCGGCGATCACGTCCGGCGGACCCAACAATTCGTCCAACGTCACGCAATACTGGGCGTGGGACCTGTCGTTCCGGCAGTATGACTTCGCCAAGGGTGCGACGATCTCCGTCATCATGATCGTCTTCGTGATGTTCGCCTCGGTCGTCTATGTCCGCTCCACACGTCATGAGGTGCGCGGATGAACGACACCAACCGCAACCGCCTGATGCTGGTCATCGCCCTCGTCATGGCGGCGATCTATCTGTTTCCGCTCTACTGGATGTTCATCACCGCCTTGAAAAGCGGTTCGGAGATGTTTGCGACGCCGCCGAGCTTCTGGCCCTCTGAACCGCAATGGAGCACCTATGCCTTTGTCTGGGAAAGCCGTGACATGGGCCGTTATTTGTGGAATTCGCTGATCATTGCCTTCGGCTCGGTCGCGCTGATCACCGTGCTCGGGGTCGGCTGCGCCTATGTGCTGGCGCGCTACCGCAATGTCTGGGTGGATATCGGGCTGTTCCTGATCCTGATGCTGCAGGTTCTGCCGGCATCGCTGATGATCACGCCGATCTTCGTCGGCTTCTCGCAGCTCGGCATGCTCAACTATCCGCGCTTGGCCGTGATCATTGCCATTGCCGCCAAAAGCATGCCGTTCTTCGTCGTGCTGGTGCGCGCCACCTTCATGGCCGTACCGCAGGAACTGGAGGAGGCGGCATTGGTCGATGGCAATTCGCGGGTCGGCGCCTTCTTCAACATCGTGCTGCCGCTTGCCCGCAACGGCATCCTCGTCAGCGCCATCCTCATCTTCATGCAGGCCTTCGGCGAGTTCGTCTATTCGAAGTCGATCATCCAAGCGGTGGAATTGCAGCCCGCCAGCGTTGGGCTCAATTCGTTCATGGGGCCGAACACCAACGAATGGAACAATATCATGGCCTATGCCACGATCTACGTGACCCCCATCCTCGCCATCTTCGTGCTTTTGCAGCGGCGCATCGTCTCCGGCCTTACTTCGGGAGCCATCAAATGACCAAGCAGATCGAGCTCTCGGGCGTCAATAAATATTACGGCGCCTTCCATGCCCTGAAAAACATCGAGCTCAGCATCGAGAAGGGCAGCTTCGTCGCACTTGTAGGCCCATCCGGCTGCGGTAAGTCCACCCTGCTGCGCTCTTTGGCCGGGCTTGAAAGCATCTCGACGGGCGATCTGAAGATTGCCGGCGAGCTGATGAACAACGTGCCGCCGCGCAAGCGCGATATTGCCATGGTGTTTCAGTCCTACGCGCTTTATCCGCATATGACGGTGGAGCAGAACCTCACCTACAGCCTGCGCATTCGCGGTGTGCCGAAGGCGCAAGCCAAGAAGGCGGCTGAAGAGGTTGCGGCGACCACCGGGCTTTCGCAGCTTCTCGGCCGCTATCCGCGCGAACTGTCCGGAGGCCAGCGCCAGCGTGTCGCGATGAGCCGGGCGATCATTCGTGATCCGAAGGCGTTCCTGTTCGACGAGCCATTGTCCAACCTCGATGCGGCGCTGCGCGTCCATATGCGCAAGGAAATCCGCACGCTGCACGACCGGCTGGGCGCGACGTCGGTCTATGTTACGCATGACCAGATCGAGGCGATGACCATGGCTGACCATGTCGTGGTCATGAAGGATGGTGTCATCGAGCAGCAGGGCGCGCCGCTCGAACTGTACGACCGGCCGGCCAACAGGTTCGTCGCCGGCTTCATCGGGTCGCCGGCAATGAATTTCGTGCCTGCGGTGGTTGGCGAGGATGGCCGTTCGCTGGCGGTCGATGTCGGTGAAAAGCAGACCATCGTTCTTGACCGCCAGCTGCAGCCCGGCCGCAAGGTGACGGCGGGGTTGAGACCCGAACACCTGCATTTCGTCGAGCCGGGGCAGGGCGTCTTCCGCCTGCCCGTCGGTATCGTCGAGAGCACCGGATCGGCGACCTACATCACCACCTCCACGGCTGCGGAGGTGACGATCGTCGAGACGTCGCGCAGGCAGGTTCGCACGGGAGATGTCATCGATGTATCGATCCGTCCGGCCGATGTGCATGTGTTCGATGATCAGACCGGACTGCGGGTTTGAAGGCGGCGGCCACTCTGGAGTGGGGGCGGCGCTATACATCGGCAGGCGGGCGCGATAATCTTTTATCGATCCAGCCAGGGCACGTAGAACCGCATGACACAGACAGATCACAGCAGTCTCCACCCCGTTTTGCGGGTCGATTTCCCCCATGCCGAACGGCTCGGCCGAGGCAAGATCGAGTTGCTTGAGCATATCCGCGAAACCGGATCGATCTCGGCTGCGGGCCGTGCCATGGATATGTCCTATAGGCGGGCCTGGCTTTTGGTGAGCGCGCTCAACAGCATGTTCCAACAGGAGGCGGTGGAATCGCAGCGCGGCGGAAAACAGGGCGGCGGTGCAATCCTGACGCCCTTCGGCGAAGAATTGATCCGTCAGTTCCGCGCGATGGAGGCGAAGGCTCAGGCGGCGCTGGCATCGGAACTGGCCTGGCTGCAAGACAATCTCAGCGCCAGCGCGCCGAAGATCAGAGATCCAGAGCCACGCTCTTGATGATGGCATGAACCGGTTTGCCCAGATGCAGTCCGAGCACGTCGCGCGAGAGGGTCGTCACCCGCGAAACGATCGTCACGTCAGCGCAATCCAGCCGGATATCCACCATGCCTAGCGCCGGTTCGCCGATCTCGATGATCGTTGCGGACAAAATATTGAGCGCGCTCAATCCATCCGGCCGGCTGGTTGCCAGCATGACGTCGCGGGCGGCGATCTGTAGCCGGACGCGCTTGCCGATGGGGGCATTGAGATGCGGCACGCGGATTTCGGCCTTTCCGGCCCGGATGACGGTGATCTGATGCGTTGTGTCCGTCGTCTCGACGATGCCGTCGATAACCACGCCGGCCTCGCGGCGGCTGATGGTCGAAGACGGCTGGCTGAGGATGGTTGCCGCGTCGCCTGACGCGCTGACCCGGCCGTTTTCCAGAATGATGACCTTTGTCGCCAACCGGGCGACTTCCGCGATCGAGTGGCTGACATAGATGATCGGAATATCCGCCTCATCGCGCAGCCGCTCCAGATAGGGCAGGATTTCCGCCTTGCGTTCCTCGTCGAGGGCGGCCATGGGCTCGTCCATCAGAAGCAGGCGCGGATTGGACAGCAACGCCCGGCCGATGGCGATGCGCTGCTTTTCGCCGCCCGAGAGGTTGGCCGGTGCGCGGTCCAGCAGTGCACCGACGCCGAGCATATCGACGATCCGGTCGAAATCCGCTCCGCCATGGCTGCGCCGGGCAAACCATCGACCATAGCCGAGATTGCGCCGGACGCTCAGATGCGGAAAGAGGCGGGATTCCTGAAAGACATAACCGAAGCGGCGTTTGTGCGCGGGCACGAAAACCCGCTTGTCACCGTCGAAAAGCACGTCGCCGTTGAAGATCAGAGACCCGCTCCCGGGCCGCATCAGCCCTGCGATGATGTTGATCAGCGATGTCTTTCCTGATCCCGAGCGGCCGAAGAGGGCCGTCACGCCCTTGCTCGCAGAGAAGGCCGCTTCGACGGAAAAGGCGCCAAGCCGATGGCGGATGTCGACCTCAAGGCTCATACGGCGTCAACCTTCTTCGCGGCGAGGTTTGCCAGGATTTCCGACACCATCAGCGCGGCCATGGAAATGACGATGGAAATCAGCGTCAGGCGAAACGCACCGGCGTCGCCGCCGGGAACCTGGGTAAAGGTATAGATCGCCGAAGACAGTGTCTGGGTTTCACCAGGAATATTGGAAACGAAGGTGATCGTCGCGCCGAATTCACCCATCGCCTTGGCAAAAGCCAGAACCATGCCGGCGATTATACCTGGCATTACCAGCGGCAGCGTGACGGTGAGGAAGACCCAGAATGGTCCTGCCCCCAGCGTCGAGGCCGCCAGTTCCAGCCGGCGGTCCACGGCTTCGATCGACAGGCGAATGCTGCGCACCATCAGGGGGAAGGCCATGACCGCGCAGGCGAGAGCTGCACCCGTCCAGCGGAAGGAAAAGACGATGCCGGTATATTCGGCGAGAAACGCGCCGATCGGGCCACGTTTGCCGAACAGGATCAGAAGCAGAAAGCCGGTCACGACCGGTGGCAGGATCAGAGGCAGGTGGACCAGGCCATTGAGGATGGATTTGCCCCAGAAGCGTCCGCGCGCCAGAAGCATGGCGATAGCAATGGCGAAGGGCAGGCCGACGATCATGGCCACAAAAGATACGCGCAGGCTGAGGCGGATCGCCGTCCATTCCGCGTCGCTTAAAGTCAACCAGTCCAAATTGCGTGCTCCGTCCCTGACGGTCAAACGATATGCGCTCCATCCATTCGCGGATAGAGCGCATCGCCGTCTTATTTCTGGGTCAACTTACTTCAGAACCGTAAAGCCTTGGGCTTCGAACAGGGCAGCAGCCTTGGCAGACTTGACGAAATCGACATAGGCGGCGGCGTCCGGGTTCTTGCTGTCGGCGGTGATGGCGATCGGGTAGACGATCGGCGGATGGCTGTCTTCCGGGAAGGTACCTGCAATCGTCACGCCTTTGTCGGCAGCCGCATCCGTCTGGTAGACGATGCCATAGGGCGCTTCGCCTTTGGACACGAGCAAAAGGGCTGCCCGGACGTTTTCAGCACCGGCGACATTCTTTTCGACGGACGACCAGATGCCTAGCTTTGCAAGCGCTGCCTTGCCGTATTTGCCGGCGGGAACGGAATCGACAGCACCCATGGCGAGCTTTTCGTCACCCAGCAGTGCCTTCAGATCGAGCCCCTGCTTGATATCGACCGGGGCTGCATCCTTCTTGCCGGTGACCAGCACGATGCGGTTGCCGAGCAGGTTGGCGCGAGTGTCGTCCTTGATCAGCTTCTTTTCAGCGACGTAGTCCATCCAGGCAAGGTCGGCGGAGATGAAAACGTCGGCCGGTGCGCCGGACTCGATCTGCTTGGCAAGGGCCGAGCTTGCCGCATAGGAAACCGTGGTTTCCTTGCCGGACTCCTTCTGCCATTCGGCATTGACGGCATCGAGTGCGTTCTTCAGGCTTGCCGCAGCAAAGATAGTGACCTTTTCGGCTGCGAGCGCCGGCTGGGCGAGCGACGCGCCACCGATCCAGAGCGCTACGGCTGCAGTTCCGAGACATTTCAGCAAGGTTCGACGTTCGGTGCGCATGCGGTTCCCCATTGGTTTCGAGATATCCATTTAGATATAACGGTGCAATCCAATTGGCCAGCGTTATGTTTGTCAAAATATATTGAAACTCATTCGCCTCAACCCGAGATCTGCTGCTTGCCATCGCCGCGGCTGAAGTTAAATTCTGCGGCGCAGGATTGACCGGAATGAACAGGGTAGGGACCGCGATGGAATCGAGTGTCAGAATCGACGAGAGCTGGAAAGCAGCTCTCGCCACGGAATTCTCCAGCCCCTATATGGCCGCGCTGAAAAAATTTCTGGTAGAGGAACGAAACGAGGGAAAGCAGATTTTTCCGAAGGGGCCGGAGTATTTTCGCGCTTTGGATCTGACACCGCTCGACACGGTGCGCGTGGTCATTCTCGGGCAGGACCCTTATCATGGCGACGGGCAGGCACATGGACTGTCGTTCAGCGTCAAGCCGGGCGTGCGCTCGCCGCCATCGCTGGTGAACATCTACAAGGAGCTGCAAAGCGATCTCGGTATTCCGCCTGCCCTGCATGGCTTTCTTGAAAGCTGGGCGCGGCAGGGCGTCTTGCTGCTCAACAGCGTGCTGACGGTCGAACGGGCGATGGCGGCATCGCATCAGGGCAAGGGCTGGGAAAAGTTTACCGATGCGATCATCCGCGCTGTCAACGATCAGGAGCATCCGGTGGTCTTCATCCTCTGGGGAGCCTATGCGCAGAAGAAGGCGGCTTTCGTCGATCAGTCGCGCCATCTGGTGATCCGCTCGCCGCATCCGTCACCGCTGTCGGCCCATAACGGTTTTTTCGGCACCAAGCCCTTTTCCAAGGCCAATGATTTTCTGCTCTCGAAAGGCCGCGAACCGATCGACTGGGCGCTGCCCGCCAATCCGGAGATACCGGCTTAGGTCAGCGTCTGGGAGGACGGCGGTTCGGGTTTCCTGGCATTGCGCCGGGCAACCACGCTCTCGCGCCAGACGGTGAAAATGCCGGCGCAGACGACGATTGCCGAGCCAAGGATCATGTTGAGGTTCAGCGTCTCGCCAAAGATCGAGACGCCGATGATCGAGGCGAAGACCAGCTGGAGATAGGTCAGCGGTTGAACCTCTGACGCGTCCAGAAGCTCATAGGCTTTGATCAGGAAGAAATGGCTGGTCGTTCCGGTGATGCACAGAAGCAGCATCCAGCCCCAGTCCTGCGGCGCAAGCGTCGTCCAGTAGAATGGGCCGACCAGGGTGATCGCCACCGCGCCTGCTACACCGGTATAGAAGAAACTGGTCATGGCGCTGTCGTCACGGCTGACCAGCCGCGTCGCGATGACGTAGATCGCAAAGATCAGTGCCGAGGAGATCGGGATCAGGAAATTGATGTCGAAGCTGCTGTCGTCAGGTTTCAAGATGAGCAAGACGCCAAGCAATCCGATGATGATCGCCGTCCAGCGCCGCCAGCCGACGCGCTCGCCGAGCAGCGGCATGGACAGCAGCGCCACGAATAGCGGTCCTGAGGAAAAGATCGCCTGCGAATGGGCAAGACCGACCCTAGAGAACGAAATGATGACGATGACGATCTGTGCGACCAGCAGGATACCGCGCAAGATCTGCAGGATCGGACGTTTCGTCCCTGCGGTGACGGATAATCCGCCACGCGAACGGGCCGCCAGCGCAATCGCGAACGCGGCAAACGCCCAATAGCGGATCATGGTGATGAAGACCGGGGGGTAGAGACCGCCCAGATGTTTGGAAATCGCGTCCTGTATCGAGAAGATGACAAGGGCAAGCAGGACGAAGATATAGCCGGTACGCTTCGAGGTCATGACAACGGTCATACACCGGCTCTGCCGCAAGCCGCCACGCGATTTTCGCGACGCAGCCCTGTTTGTTTGAACAGGCGTTTTCGGGCAACACGGCGGTGATGGGCACCGCCGTGTTGCTTGTCTGGATCAATCCTCGCGGAACGTATGCTGTATCTGTTCGGTCAGTGGTTTCGCGAGGTAGGAGATCACGGTGCGATCGGCGATCTTGATGAACACTTCAGCCGGCATGCCGGGATAAAGCGTCAAGCCTTTCAGGCCGGTCAGGCTTTCCGGCTTCGGCCTGATACGGAGCGGATAGTAGGTCATGCCGGTACGCTGGTCGGTCACGAGGTCGGGCGCAATGGTTACCACCTCCGCTTCGACAATCGGTGTTGTGCGCTGGTTAAAGGCGCTGAAACGGACTTCAACCGACTGGCCGAGGCGAATCTGATCGATATCATGGGTGGCAATCTTGGCTTCGACCGTCAGGCCGTCGGCGCCGGGCACAACCAGCATCAGGACTTCGCCGGGATTGATCACACCATTTACGGTATGCACGGCCAACTGATAGATCCGGCCATCGAGCGGCGCGCGAATGTCGATACGTTTCAACTGGTCCATGGCGGCGACGCGGCGGTCCTCGTACTCGGCGATCTTGCCCTCGACATCCGTCAGCTCCTTGGCAATTTCAGTACGGCGGTCTTCATCGAGCTGCAGGATCTGCAGGTCGATTTCACTGGATTTCCCGGCAGCCTGTGCACGGGCCGCGAGACGCGCGCCGCGGTCGCCTTCCAGCTGGGCACGGTCGCGCTTCAGCTCGGTCAGGCGCTGCATGGAAACGAGGCCCTTGCCATAGAGCTTGTCGAGACCCGACAGTTCTTCGCCGATCAGTTTCAGCGCATCTTCGATCGCCGTCAGCTGAACGGTCAGGCCCTTGGTTTCATCGACAAGCTGGCTCTTGCGCGATGCGAGCTGACTTTTCATGCCGACGAGAGCATTCTTGCGGCTGATGAACAGCTTGCGTTCGCTCTGTTCCAGAACCTCGCCGGGCGTGCTGGTGCCGGATATCAACTGGCTCAGGTCTTCGGGGATGGCGAAGTCGTTTGACCCCAGCTGCTCGGCCAGCAGGCGGGCGCGGCGCGCATAAAGTTGTGCCAGCGTGTTCTGCACGATCGACAGGTTGGCGCGCACCGTCGTGCCGTCGAGCTTGAGCAGGATTTGGCCAGCCTTGACGGTATCGCCCTCTTTGACCAACACTTCCTCGACGATGCCGCCTGTCAGGTGCTGAATCTTCTTGACGTTGTTCTCGACCACGACCGTGCCGCTCGCGACGATCGCGCTCGATAGCTCGGTGGTCATCGCCCAGCCGCCGATACCGACGACGAGTGCGAGGCCGAGGATTGTTACGGCGGTGATATGCCGGCCCAGCGACCGGTGCGAGCTCATTGGTTTTGCTGCCTGGGTCACGACGCGGACTCCTGTCCTTCACCCACGACTTTCAGCGATCCGTGGCTTGCAATTTTTGGCTGACGGTTGTCCTTGCGCAGGATCTGCGCGAGCACTTCATCCTTCGGTCCAAACGCCTGCATCCGTCCCTCGTTCATCATCAGCACCATATTGGCGGCGGCGAGCGCACTCGGCCGATGGGCAATGACGACGACGATGCCGCCGCGTGCGCGCACGCTCATGATTGCTTCGCTGAGTGCCTGCTCGCCCTCGGCATCCAGATTGGAGTTTGGTTCGTCGAGGACGACGAGGAAGGGCTCCCCATACAAAGCACGAGCGAGAGCGACACGCTGGCGCTGCCCGGCGGAAAGCGCTGCACCACCTTCGCCAATCTCTGTCTCGTAGCCGTTGGGCAGCTTGAGAATAAGGTCGTGTACGCGGGCGGCCCTGGCGGCGGAAACAATGGCATCCGGCGACGGGTTTTGACCCAGGCGGGCAATGTTCTGTGCGACGGTCCCGGCGAAAAGTTCAACGTCCTGCGGCAGGTAGCCGATAGACCGGCCGAGCCTGTCGCTGTCCCATTGATCCAGCGCTGCACCGTCGAGGCGGACAGAGCCGCGAAACGACGGCCAGATGCCGATCAGGGCGCGCGCAAGCGAGGATTTGCCGGAGGCGCTGGGTCCGATAACGCCAACCGCACTGCCGGCGTTTACCGTGAAGGTTACTTCCGCGAAGGTCAGACGCTGCGCGCCGGGAGGGCCACCTGCGAGGTTTTCGGCGCTCAGTTTTTCCTTCGGTATCGGCAGTTCCAGCGGCGATTCGCGTTCCGGCAGGGCGTTGAGCAATTCCTTCAGTCGCTGCCAGCTCTGCCGGCAGGAAACGTAGCCGCGCCAGTTGCCGATCGCCAGTTCCACCGGTGCAAGCGCCCGAGCGGTCAGGATCGAACCGGCGATGATGATGCCCGGCGACGCCATGCCCTCAATGACAAGAACCGCGCCTGTTGCGAGAACGGCGGATTGCAGTGCCATCCGGAACACTTTGGATAAGGCTCCGTATCCGTTGCCGACATCGGACGTTTCCCGGTTTTGTTCGCGGAAGGTGTTGTTGCGCTGTTCCCAAAGCTGCGACATCCGGCCCATCATGCCCATGGCCTGCATGACTTCGGCATTGCGCTGTGAGGCCTGAGCGAAGGCATTGCGCTGGTTGCCCGCTTCCGACGCCTTTTTCGATGGGCCTTGTGTGCCGCGGTTGGTCAGGAACGTTAGGCCGATGAGAATGATCGACCCGATGACCGCGACGATGCCGATCATCGGGTGGAAGAGAAAGCAGATGCCGATGTAGAATGGCAGCCAAGGCAAATCGAAGAATGCTGCGGGGCCGGTGCCAGAGAGAAAGGAACGAACCTGATCGAAATCGCGCAGAGCTTGCAGGCCATCGCCCTGGGTGCGCAGTTTCAAGGGGGCCTGAACCACGGCACGATAGATCCGCGCGCTCATGGCTTCGTCCAACGCACCGGCAACACGCACGAGCATCCGGCCGCGCACCATTTCGAACGCGCCCTGAAAAGCATAGAGCAACAACGCAAGCAGGCAGAGCGCGATCAAGGTCGGGATGCTTCGGCTCGGCAGAACCCGGTCATAGACTTCCAGCATGAAGAAGGAGCCGGTCAGATAGAGGATATTGACAAGCGCACTGGCGATAAAGATGCCGATGAAGCCTGCCTTGCAGTTCCACAAAGCTGCGGCAGGATCGGATGCGCTGACTTTGTTCTTCAATGGATTGGTCACTGTTGAGGTCCTCGCGAGACGTTCGCCGTCTCAAATGGTGTGCACTATGTGCCACAATTTCTCTAGGGCCGCATTACCAGGCATTCTGCCGCCCGGGGAACATGCGAACTGCCATGGCGTATAGCATCGCCGGTTGCTGCATTTGCGCGTCTATGTAAATGATTTATCGCTAATGTAAACGGATTTATCGGTTTTATAGCGGAACTATTGGGCTGTTGCCATGGTGGTTGTATTATCTTGGTAAAGTATTTTTCGTGTTTTACCAGATGCTTAGACTTGATGGGCGCCACCACTGTCTTGCGCTGCTTTCCTCAATCCGCCAAACACACCGATATGTTGAAAAAGGCTTCGAAATGAGAAATGTCCTGATCGTGGGGATCGGCGCTGGAAACCCTGAACACATGACGGTGCAGGCGATCAATGCAGTCAATAAGGCCGGCGTTCTGTTCATCCCCACCAAGGGGGATGCGAAGGTTCAGCTTGCCGATATCCGCCGTGATATTGTGTCCCGTTATGTCAGCAATCCGAACAGCCGGGTGGTGGAATTCGCGGTTCCCGTGCGCCAGGTGGCGGATCGGTCCTATCAGCGCAGCGTCGATGACTGGCATGCCGCGATCGCTAGCGCCTACGAGCGCCTGCTGACCGAAGAACTCGATGAAAGTCAGACCGGTGCCTTTCTCGTCTGGGGCGATCCGATGCTGTATGACAGTACGATCCGGATCATAGAACGAGTTCGCGCCTTGGCGACGGTTGCGTTCGACTATTCGGTCATTCCCGGCATTACCAGCATTCAGGCATTGGCCGCCAGTCACAGGATTCCGCTCAATCTCGTCGGCAAGTCGGTGGAGATAACCACCGGGCGGCGTCTGTCGCAGAGCTTTCCGCAGAAAAGCGAAACGGCCGTCGTCATGCTTGACGGCGAGCAAGCCTTCATGAAGATCGATGATCCCGAGGCGCAGATCTATTGGGGCGCCTATCTCGGCACGGAACAGGAGATCATTATTTCTGGCCGTCTTGCCGACGTGAAGGACGAAATTCTCCAAACGAGAACAGCGTTGCGGGCGCAGCATGGCTGGATCATGGATATCTACCTTTTGCAGAAGGGCGTGGATTTCGAAGAGTAGCGGGCAATATGGTGCTTCCTTTTGCCGTGCGCCATGGCATGGCGGCCGGGTTTGCTGTGTTGTAGAGTGATGCAGTGACGGGCCAACGGTGGCCCGAGCCTCGGATTGCACTTTTGGAAACCTGGAGATGGCGAGCCGCCTGTCATGACGTTTTGTGCTGCACCATCCGACAGATCAATGGAAGTCACGCCGCTCGCGCCGATGCGCCGTGGTGCGTGTCCCTCCCTGTCAACGCCGATGATGACGGGCGACGGCCTGTTGGCACGATTGCGGCCCGAAAAACCTGGGTTTGCGCTTCGCGATCTGATGGCGATAGCGGATGCGGCGGCTTTGTGTGGAAACGGGATTCTGGAAATCACCGCGCGGGGCAACCTGCAAATCCGTGGATTGACGGTGCAGACCGTCTCGCTCTTGTCCCAAAAAATCGCAGAGGCTGGCATCGAGATCGCGCAGGGGCTGGCCATTGAAACGCCCCCTCTGGCCGGGCTGGACCCAGCCGAAATTGCCGACGCCGTTTCCGTTGCCGAACGGTTGCGCGTAGCTGTAGCTGCGCATCAGCCACCATTGATCCTGGCGCCGAAGCTTTCTGTGGTGGTGGATGGCGGCGGGCTGCTGAATCTGGGTGCGGTGACCGCCGATATCAGGCTGCGCGCAGTCCAGGCCGACGGCCAAGGGCGCTGGCTGCTGGCTCTTGCCGGTACTGAGGCGACGGCAAGGCGGATTGCCGTGCTGGAAGAAGCGGCTATCGTCCCGGCAGTGATGGATATTCTCAAAAACCTTGCAGCGATCGGCAGGGATGCTCGAGCACGCGATATCGTCGGCGCTGTTGCAACCCGCTGGGCCGCCGCAACTGATCTTGATCCGATCCCGCCCATGGTGCCCGCACCGAACGCCGCTGGTATTCACCATCTTGGCGAAGGCCGCTCTGTTCTCGGCATAGGCCTGCCATTCGGACAAATCCACGCGCAGGGTCTCGGCGCATTGCTTGAGGCACTGGACATATTGGGGGCTACGGAAATCCGCCTGGCCCCCGGTCACGCGCTGATGGTGCTGGGCATTACAGCTGACCGGACCGGTGCGGCGCAGGCTTTGGCGCTCGGCCATGGCTTGCGGGCATTTCCGCGTGATCCGCGCAATCACATCGCCGCCTGCGCCGGTGTCGGCGCCTGCCGCTCGGCGCGGATAGATACGCGAGCCGTGGCGCACATGGTTATAGACAAAGCACCGGTGCTGCTCGACGGATCGCTGACGGTGCATGTGTCCGGCTGTGCCAAGGGCTGTGCCAAACCGTCCGCTTCGGCTCTGACGATCACCGCTGCGCCAACAGGCTACGGCCTTGTCGTAAATGGCCCTGCATCGGCGGCGCCAACCGCTTATATCGAAGAAAACAACATAAGAACCGCGCTTGAACACCTCGACAAGCTGGTGTCTGAGCGGAAACAGGGTGGCGAATCGGCCCGGTCCTGCCTTACACGGCTCGGAGCGGACGGGATAAGAGCCGCGGTTCAACAGGGATAGAGATGCCTGATTACGATTATATCCGGGATGGCGATGCTATCTACGAGCGCTCGTTTGCTATCATTCGCAGCGAAACCGATCTCTCCCGCTTTTCTGAGGAAGAGGCCGATCTGGCCGTTCGCATGGTGCATGCCTGCGGACTGGTCGATGCGGCGCAATATTTCGAGTTCTCTCCCGGCTTCGTTCCGGCCGCCCGCCAGGCCCTGAAGAATGGCGCGCCGATCTTTTGCGATGCCTTCATGGTTTCTCACGGCATTACCCGCGCACGCCTGCCGGCCGATAATGATGTGATCTGCACTTTGCGCGAACCGCAGACGGCCGACATCGCCCGTGAGATCGGCAATACCCGCTCTGCCGCTGCGTTGAAGCTGTGGGTCGAGCGCCTGGCCGGTTCGGTTGTTGCCATCGGCAATGCGCCGACGGCACTGTTCTTCCTGCTGGAACTGCTGCGCGACGGCGCGCCAAAGCCCGCAGCAATCATCGGCATGCCAGTCGGCTTCGTCGGCGCGGCGGAATCGAAGGATGCGCTGGCCGACAATTCCTATGGTGTGCCCTATGCCATCGTGCGTGGCCGTCTTGGTGGTAGCGCGATGACGGCAGCGGCGGTCAATTCGCTGGCGAGGCCGGGACTTTGAGCGGCGCTTCGATTGGCAGGCTGATCGGTGTCGGCACAGGTCCGGGCGATCCGGAGCTTCTGACCCTCAAGGCGATCAAGGCACTGGAAGCCGCCGACGTGCTTGCCTATTTCGCCAAGGAAGGGCGGCGCGGCAATGGACGCGCGGTCGTCGACGGGCTGCTGAAACCGGGTCTACTTGAGTTGCCGCTCTATTATCCCGTGACCGTCGAGATCGACAAGGATCATGACGACTACAAGAGCCAGATCACCGGGTTCTACGATGCGTCGGCAGCGGCCGTTGCCGAACATCTGAACGCCGGCAAGACCGTCGCCATCCTCAGCGAAGGCGACCCGATGTTCTACGGCTCCTACATGCATCTGCATGTACGTCTGGCCGGACGTTACCCGGTCGAGGTCATTCCGGGGATCACCGCCATGTCCGGATGCTGGTCGCTGGCTGGCCTGCCGATCGTGCAGGGCGACGATGTGCTTTCCGTGCTGCCGGGCACGATGGGCGAGGACCAGCTGATCCGCCGCCTCGGCGATACCGAGGCAGCCGTGATCATGAAGGTCGGCCGCAATTTGCCGAAGATCCGGCGTGCGTTGATTGCTGCAGGCAAGCTTGGCCAGGCCGTCTATGTCGAGCGCGGCACGATGGCGAATTCCGCGATGATACCGCTGGCCGAAAAAGCCGACGACGTCGCACCTTATTTTTCGCTGGTTCTGGTTCCCGGCTGGAGCGGCAGGCCATGAGCGGCACGCTTTATGTGATCGGCACAGGTCCGGGCGGTCCACAGCAGATGACGCCCGAGGCCCTCGACGCGGTCTCAAAGTCGAACGACTTCCTTGGCTACGGCCCCTATCTCGACCGGCTGTCGTTGCGCCCGGATCAAAACCGTATTGCGTCGGACAATCGCGAGGAACTCGACCGGGCGCAGGCCGCAATCCTTCGCGCCGTGGCTGGAACCAATGTCTGCGTCGTTTCCGGCGGCGATCCCGGCGTCTTTGCCATGGCCGCCGCCGTCTGCGAGGCAATCGACAACGGGCCGGACGAATGGCGCGCGATCGATCTCGTCATCGTGCCGGGGGTTACCGCCATGCTGGCGGTTGCTGCCCGCATCGGCGCTCCGCTCGGCCATGATTTCTGTGCCATCTCGCTGTCGGATAATTTGAAGCCCTGGGATGTGATTACGCGGCGTTTGAAGCTGGTGGCGGAAGCAGGCCTGGTGATCGCGCTCTACAATCCGATCAGCAAGGCGCGGCCCTGGCAGCTCGGCGAAGCGTTCGATATCCTGCGTACCGTGCTGCCGGCGGAAACGCCGGTGATCTTCGGCCGTGCGGCTGGCCGTCCGGATGAACGCATGCTGGTCATGCCGCTTGGGCAGGCCGATGCCCAGAAGGCCGATATGGCGACCTGCGTGATCATCGGCTCTCCGGAAACGCGGATTATCCCGCGTCCGGGCAAACCCGATCTGGTTTATACGCCGCGTTTCATCTCCGGGGAGAAAAGGTGATCGACCAGGCCGAGCGCGTCTTTGACAGTCTCAACCGTGCGGACATCGGCCGGTTGCTGGCGCTCGACCATGATCACCGGGATGCCCAGCGCGCGGGCGGCAGCGATCTTGCCGTGGGTGGCCGTACCGCCGCTATTCTTGGCGACGATGACCTCGATCCGGTTCTCGATCAGAAGTTGGCGTTCGGCCGCTTCCTCGAAGGGGCCGGTCGCGAGAATGTAAAGTGCATGGGGAATATCGAGACGCGGCGTGACGGGGTCGACACTGCGGATCAGATAGCTGTGCTGCGGAGCGCTCTCGAAATGGAAAGCTTCCTGTCTGCCGATGGCAAGGAAAACGCGGTTTGGCGCGGTGCCGAGCGCCAAGGCTGCCTCTGGGACGGAGCGGACACTCGTCCAGCGATCGCCGGGTTCCTGTTTCCACTCCGCGCGACGCAGAGCAAAAAGCGGAATGCCAGTCCGGCCTGCTGCGATGGCCGCGTTGTGCGAGATGCGTGCCGCAAAGGGATGCGTAGCATCGATCAAAAGGTCGAATTTTTCGGTAGTGAGGAAATCGGCAAGCCCGTCGCTTCCACCGAAGCCGCCGCTTCGGACCGGAACCGGCTGGGCCATGGGCTCTGCCGTGCGTCCGGCCAACGAAAGCAGGCTGTCGTAATCGGTGCGTTCAGCCAGCGCGGTCGCCAGTTGCCGCGCTTCGGTCGTGCCGGCAAGGATCAGGATGCGGTGTTTGCCCATGGGTGACAATCAGGTCTTTTCTATCGGTGATACAACGCCCTGGCTGACGATCATCGGCCTTGGTGAAGACGGTTTAGCCGGTCTCGGTGACGAGGCCAAGCGCTGCATCGCCAGCGCCTCGGTGGTTTTCGGCGGGGTTCGCCATCTGGAGCTTGCCGCGCCGCTGATTGCCGGCGAGCAACAGAGTTGGCTCAGCCCGTTCGAGCGTTCCGTCGAGGCCGTGGTTGCTCTGCGTGGAAAGCCTGTCGTGGTGCTTGCTTCCGGCGATCCGTTCTTCTTCGGTGTCGGGGTGACCCTGTCGCGGCGGATCGATCGTTCGGAAATGCATGTTCTTCCCGCTCCGTCCTCGTTCAGCCTTGCCGCCTCCCGCCTCGGTTGGGCGCTGCAGGACGCGGCGATCGTTTCCCTGCATGGACGTCCACTCGATCTGATCCGGCCACATCTGCAGCCGGGATCGCGCATTCTGGCGCTGACATCCGATGAGCAAGGCCCGGGTCAGCTTGCACAGTTGCTTGTCGAGAACGGCTTCGGGCGGTCCCGGCTGACGGTGCTTGAGGCGCTGGGTGGCGCTCAGGAACGTGTGACGTCGCAACTCGCTGCGCAGTTTTCGCTGACGGAGATCAATCCGCTCAATATCTGCGCCGTCGAGGTCGTGGCTGAAACGGGTGCCCGTATCTTGCCACTGGCGCCGGGCCTTGATGACGGGTTGTTCGAGCATGATGGCCAGATCACCAAGCGCGAAGTCCGCGCGTTGACGCTGTCTGCGCTGGCCCCGCGACGTGGCGAGCTGCTGTGGGATATCGGTGCAGGCTCCGGTTCGATCGGGATTGAATGGATGCTCTCCGATCCCGCCATGCGCGCTGTTGCTATCGAAGGCTCGGATGAGCGCGCCGAGCGCATCAGGCGAAACGCGGCGAAATTCGGCGTGCCGGGTTTGACTGTTGTTCTTGGCACAGCGCCCGAGGCCCTTGCCGGACTACCATCTCCGGACGCGATCTTTATCGGTGGCGGTGGCAGCGAAGAGGGCGTGATGGCCGCGGCGATCGCCGCCTTGAAACCTGGTGGCCGGTTGGTTGCCAATGCCGTCACAACGCAGATGGAGGCGGTGCTTCTTACGCATCATGCCAGGCTCGGCGGTTCGCTGATCCGCATCGATATCGCCCGCGCTTCTCCCGTCGGCGCCATGACCGGCTGGCGTCCCGCAATGCCGGTGACGCAATGGTCATGGGTCAAGCTATGATGCCGGAAATTCAAAAGGATAGAGCATGACCGTTCATTTCATTGGAGCAGGCCCGGGTGCCGCAGACCTGATCACCGTGCGCGGCCGCGATCTCATCGCCCGCTGCCCGGTCTGCCTCTATGCCGGTTCGATCGTCTCGCCGGACCTGCTGCAATATTGCCCGGAAGGTGCGCGCATCGTCGATACGGCGCCGATGTCGCTTGACGAGATCGAGGCTGAATATGTCAAAGCCGCCGCCGCTGGCCATGATGTGGCGCGGCTGCATTCCGGCGATTTGTCGGTGTGGAGCGCCGTTGCCGAACAGATCCGCCGGCTGGAGAAGCACGGGCTCGATTATACGATGACGCCCGGCGTGCCGGCGTTTGCCGCCGCTGCTGCGACGCTTGGCCGGGAACTCACCATCCCCGCCGTCGCTCAGAGCCTCGTGCTGACGCGCGTGTCCGGGCGCGCGTCGCCGATGCCGAATGCGGAGACGTTGGCCGGGTTCGGTGCAACCGGTGCGACGCTCGCCATCCATCTGGCAATCCATGCTCTGGCACAAGTGGTTGAGGAACTGACACCGCTCTACGGTGCGGATTGCCCGGTGGCCATCGTCGTTAAGGCATCCTGGCCGGATGAGCGGGTGATCCGTGGCACGCTCGCCGATATCGAGGCGAAGGTGGCGGCCGATCCGATCGAACGGACGGCACTGATCTTTGTCGGCCGTACGCTGGGTGCCACCGATTTCCGCGAGAGTTCGCTTTATGATGCGGCCTATCAGCGGCGGTTTCGCGGTCGCGACGGCCTGTAGACAGGGTCAGATATCCATGCCCGACGTATCCGGCTGCTCGCCTGTCGTCTTGCCCGGCACGTCGTTCTTGCCCTCGATCCGGTCGCGGTAAAGCGCTGATTGACCGAGCAGCATCAAGGTTACCGGTGTCGTCAGGATGACGAAGACGATGATCAGGACTTCGTGCAGGATCCAGCGGTTCTGCAGCACGGCGAAGGTGATCATCGAGGCGATGCAGATCAGGATCGTGCCGGCGCTGGCGCCGAGCGTCGGTGCATGCAGGCGGCCATAGAACGTCTTCAGCCGGATCAGACCCATCGAGCCGATGAGGGTGATAGCCGAGCCGAGCAGAAGAAGCATGCAGACCGGGATCGCCGCCCAGGCCGGAAGGTCGGTCAGATGGCTCATTCGATCACCTCGCCGCGCATCAGGAATTTGGCAAAGGCGATAGACGAGACGAAGCCGAGCAGGGCGATGATCAGTGCCGCTTCGAAATAGATCGAATTGGCGGTGCGGATCCCGAATGTCAGAAGCAGCAGCATGGCGGTGATATAGAGTGCATCAAGGCCAAGGATACGGTCCTGGGCGCGTGGTCCCTGGACCATACGGAACAGGGCGCATCCCATGGCCAGTCCAAGCAGGATCTGCGACGCCAGGATCGACCAGATGATGAAGAGCTCGTTCATTCGAATATCTCCTTCAACGGGGTTTCGTAACGGCGTTTGATCAGGTCGGACCACGCTGCGCCGTTTTCCAGGTCCAGCACGTGGATCAAGAGAACGCCGGTCTGGCGGTCGAATTCGAGCCAGGCGGTTCCCGGTGTCGCCGTCAGGATGCAGGCTAGAAGTGCCAGCGCATTCTCGTCGCGCAGACCGATGTCGATTGCCACGAAGCCGGAATTCACCGGCCGTTTTCCGGCGCGCAGAATGACGCCCATCACGGCGATGTTGGACCGAACGACATCAACGGCCACATGTCCGGCCAGAACAGCGATGCGCCCATAATTCTTCAACCGCGTCTTGTCGGGCTGGAGGTTGACCATGGCCCAGGCAAACGCGATCCCGAGCATGGAACCGAGCACGATCTGGCCGGGCGACAGCGACTGGTTGATCAACAGCCATAACATCAAAAGGGCCAGTGACAGCAGCGGATAAGGAAACCAGTAGCGCATGGCCTATTCCCCCGCCGCAGGGCCGGCACGTGGAGCCGACATCACGCGTCCGATATAGTTCTGCGGTTCCCCCAGCGATTTCGCCGTTGCGTCCATATAGCGCATGACGGGACCTGCCTGGAAGCTGAGGAAGACGCAGGCCGTCAACAGCAGCAGAACGGGTGCGATCTCGATCAGGAAGACGCGCGGGATAGTGCCTTCGATCGATGTCCAGAAGGTGCGGATACCGACACGGTTCATGGCGATCATGGCTGCAAGGCCAGACAGGATGAGGAGGGCGGTATAGGCCCATTCGGCGCCGGAGACCTGGGCCTCACCGCCGAAGCTGCTCGGATTGAACAGGCCGTGCAGCATGGCGAATTTGGCGAGAAACCCGGAGAGCGGTGGCAGGCCGGAGAGCAGGATGGCGCAGGCGCAGAAGCAGAGACCGAGCACCGCCGTGGTGCCGGGCACCGCGACGCCGCCCTCTTTTTCGGCCTCGTTCTCGTCGACATCGCCATAGGCTTCCATCGTCACGGCCAGAACGTCGGCGCCGGCGTCGCGGGCGCGTTCCACCAGTTCGATCAACAGGAAAAAGGCGCAGATCGTCAGTGTCGAACTGACCAGATAAAACAACGCTCCGCCGATGACGGCGCCATTGCCAAGCCCGATCGCCGCCATCAGCGTGCCGGAGGAGACCAGCACGCAATAGCCGGCAAGCCGGCCCATGGCCTGCGAGGCCAGCACGCCGATCGCGCCGAAACCGATGGTCAAAAGGCCGCCATAGAGCAGGACCGATTGCCCGAAGCCGAGAGAGGCACCGGCATCTGCGCCGAACAGCAGCATGGAGAGGCGCAGGAGGATGTAGACGCCGACCTTGGTGAGAATGGCGAAGATCGCGGCGACCGGCGGGGTTGCTGCCGAATAGGTGGCGGGCAGCCAGAAGCCCAGCGGCCACATGCCGGCCTTGACGAGGAAAGCGATGCCAAGAAGGGCAGCACCCGCTTCCATCAGCATCCGGCTTTCCGGGCCGATCGTGGTGATGCGCATGGCAAGATCGGCCATGTTCAGCGTGCCGGTCGCGCCATAGATCAGGCTGACGCCAATCAGGAACAGCGAGGAGGCTGCAAGATTGACGGCGATGTAGTGTAGACCTGCCTTGACGCGCATCAGGCCCGAGCCGTGCAGCAGCAGTCCGTAGGAAGCAGCCAGCATCATCTCGAAGAACACGAACAGGTTGAACAGGTCACCGGTCAGGAAGGCGCCGTTGAGCCCGGCCAGCATCAGCTGGAACAGCGAATGGAAATGATAGCCGGCCCGATGCCATTTCGCCATCGAGAACACCTGCGTCGCCATCGCCAGCAGCCCGGTCAGTACCAGCATCAGGGCGGACAACCGGTCGAGCACCAGAACGATGCCGAAGGGTGCGGGCCAGTTTCCAAGCAGATAGACGCTGGCACCCGTTTCGCCTGCTCCCGAGGAGGACGCCATCCGCATCAGCAGAATGCTGATGATGAAAACCAACACATTGGATGCAAAAGCGATCACGCCCTTCAGCGTCCGGTTTCGTTCATCGACCGGAATGAGGGCGGCTGCGGTGATGATCGGCAGCAGGATCGGCAGGATGATCAGGTGGTGAAGCCAGTTCATGCCGTCCTACTCCCTGCCGTCGACATGGTCGGTGCCGGTAAAGCCGCGAGAGGCGAGAAGGACGACGAGAAACAGCGCGGTCATGGCAAAGCCGATGACGATGGCTGTCAGTACCAATGCCTGCGGAATGGGATCCGTATGGGTCAAAAGCCCGCCGGCGCCGCCGGGCTCAAGCACCGGCGGTGCATTGACCCTCAAGCGGCCCATGCCGAAGATGAAAAGATTGACGGCATAGGACAGCAGCGACAGGCCGATGATGACCTGATAGGTGCGCGGGCGGAACAGAAGCCAGACGCCGGAAGCGGTCAAGACGCCGATGCCTGCAGAGAGAACCAGTTCCATTATGTGTTCTCCTTCGCAGCCAGCTTCGCGGCCCTGATCTGGGCGCGGGGAGAGCGCACCGACTGGTGGGCAAGTGCGATCAGGATCAGCACTGTGGCGCCGAGCACCAGGGAGAACACGCCGAGATCAAACAGGATCGCGCTTGCGAGCGGAATCTTGCCGAGGACCGGTAGGTTCACGTATTGCGCGTGCGAGGTCAGGAACGGATAGCCGAAGACCCAGGATCCAAGGCCGGTCGCCGTGGCAACGAGCAGGCCGATCGCCATCCAGCGCAGCGGATGGATCCGCAGCCGTTCCTCGACCCAGCGCGTGCCGCCGGCCATGTATTGCAGGATAAATGCGATCGACATGGCGATACCTGCCGCAAAGCCGCCGCCCGGCAAATCATGGCCGCGGAAGAACAGGAAGGCCGCCAGCATCCCGATGACCGGGAACATCCAGCGCATGATCACCGACGGAACCAGCAGGTATTCGGCGATGCTGTCGCCCTTCTTGCGGTCCGGGTGATCATCGTCGAAGGCGTTCTGGACGCGCTGCTGCTCCGGCGCCTCAAGGCTTTCGGTGGCGGGGCGGAAGCGCAGGAGAAGCGCAAACACGGTCAGGGCAACGATGCACAGAACAGCAATCTCGCCCAGCGTGTCGAAACCGCGGAAATCGACGAGGATGACATTGACCACGTTGGTGCCGCCGCCTTCGCGATAAGCGCGCTCGAGGAAATAGCTCGAAATCGTTTCCGGCATTTCCCGGCTCATCACCGTGTAGGAGATGAGCATCATGCCGAAACCAGCGAACACGGCAAAGGCGAGATCACGCAGGCGGCGCAGGCGGGTGGAGATGGTCATCATTTCCGGATCATCGGGATCTTCAATCCGCTTCGGCAGCCAGCGCAGGCCAAGCAGGATGAGAACTGTCGTGACGATCTCGACGAGCAATTGCGTCGCCGCAAGATCGGGCGCTGAAAGCCAGACGAAGGTGACGCAGGTGACAAGGCCGGCGCCGCCGAGCAGAACGAGCGCCGCGAGCCGGTGGAATTTCGCCTGATAGGCGGCGCCGACGGCACAGACCATGCCGACCAGCCAGAGCAGCGCAAAGGCCGGATCGATGTTACGCAGGACGATGTTGGCCGGTTTGAAACCTTGCGAGAGCAGCGTGACGGCTCCTGCGAGCAGCGCCACGGCGACCAAAACCCGCATTTGTGGTTGCAACCGGCGCGTACCGGCGCGCATCTCGATCGACCGTGCCCATTTCCATGATAAGGTCACCAATACGCGCTCGAAGATGCGTTGGCCCTTCAGGCGGCGGAAGAAGGGTGGTCCTTCGATGCTGGTGGCAAGATAGGGGCGCATGATGAAAAATAGCCCGATGCCACCGATCAGTGCGATCAGACTCATGAACAGCGGCAGGTTCCAGCCGTGCCAGACGGCAAGGCTATAGACCGGTGTCGCGTCGCCGAGCACCGATTGGACGGCGGTGTGCAGGAAGGGGCCGATGGTCCAGGCCGGGATGACGCCGACGACGAGGCAGGAGAACACCAGGAAATAGATCGGCGCCAGCATCCAGTGCGGTGGTTCATGGGGTGACTTTGGCAGGTCCTGCGGTGGCGGGCCAAAGAAGACACTGTAGATGAACCGCAGCGAATAGGTGACGGCAAACATGCTGGCGAGCGTGGCGACATAGGGCGTGATCGTGTCGAGAAGATTGTATTTATGGGTTTCGATCGCCTCGGCAAAAAACATTTCCTTCGACAGGAAGCCGTTCAACAGCGGCACGCCCGCCATCGAGGCACTGGCAACCATCGCCAGGGTCGCGGTGATCGGCATGTATTTGAATAGCCCGCTCAGCTTACGCATGTCGCGGGTGCCCGTTTCATGATCGATGATCCCCGCCGCCATGAACAGCGAGGCCTTGAAGGTGGCATGGTTCATGGTGTGGAAAATTGCGGCGACCGCCGCCAGCGGGCTTCCGAGACTGAGCAGAACCGTGATGAGGCCGAGATGGCTGATCGTCGAATAGGCGAGCAGGCCCTTGAGGTCCTGCTGGAAAATCGCGAAATAGGCACCCAGCAAAAGAGTGCTGAGACCGGCGAGGCCGACGATCCAGAACCACTGGTCGGTTCCCGCCATGACCGGCCAGAGCCGGATCAAGAGGAAGACCCCGGCTTTGACGAGGGTCGCCGAATGTAGGTAGGCCGAAACGGGTGTCGGCGCGGCCATCGCATGCGGCAGCCAGAAATGGAATGGAAACTGCGCGCTCTTGGTCAGCGCTCCGAGCAGGATGAGGACGAGCACGGTGGTATAGAGCGGGTCGTTGCGGATCAGGTCGCCGGATGACAGCACGACATCGAGATCGTAGCTGCCGACGATATGGCCGATCAGCATCAGGCCGACGAACATGCACAGGCCGCCGGTCCCGGTGACCGTCAGGGCCATGCGGGCGCCGTCGCGGGCATTGGCATTGTGGTGCCAGTAGCCGATCAGGAGGAAAGAGATGATGCTGGTCAGTTCCCAGAAGATCGCCAGGAGAATCAGATTGCCCGAGAGCACAACGCCGAGCATGGCGCCCATGAAGGCGAGAAACAGCGCGAAGAAGCGCGGCACGGGGTCGTTGGCCGACATGTAATAGCGTGCGTAGATGACGACGAGCAGGCCGATCGCAGTGACCAGGCTTGCAAACATCCAGGCGAACCCGTCCATGCGCAGCGAGAAATTCAGTCCCGGTTCTGGAAGCCAGTTGATATCGTAGCGAAGCACTTTGTCTGCAGCAACGATTGGGTAGAGGCCGGCCGATGCGACCAGGCAGAACAGGGCTATGGAGCCTGAAAGCCAGGCGCTGGCTGTGCCCTTGTGCCCTGGAATGCATATTGCAACAAGGCTCCCCGCGAAAGGCGCGAGAACCAGAATCAGAAGCAATGTCGCTGCGATCTCTATGTGCCCGTTTCCTTACAGCTTTCCGAAATGTCGGGACCGCGAGGGGTCCGTGAATGCGGCAGCATTTGCGCGCCGCAGCGGTGCCCGAAGCGCACCGCGAAACGGCGCAAGAGCACATTGTTTTTATGGCTGCTTTCGGCTGCCATGCCAACCCGCAACAGTGATAAAAACGACCGCTTGCGGCAATTCGTTGCCGGGCGTGCCGCAAACCCGCAACTTGATGGCTGATCGTCAAGCGCACCGCGCAATCTGTGTTTGGAAACATCAGGCTGCGATTTTTGTAACGAAATGTAGGATCGGTATGACGGGAAATATTTCGACACTCAAAACGGCTGATGGCAGCCACCATGACGCGTGCGTTTTACCTTGCTGCTGATATAAACACTGCATGGACACAATACCGCACATCCTTGTCGTCGATGATGATCCGGAGATTCGCCGGCTGCTTGGAAAATATCTTGATGGTCAGGGCTTCCGCATCAGCCTGGCCGGTAGCAAAGGCGAGTGCGAGGCCAAGCTGGCCGAGTTGAAGATCGATCTGCTGGTTCTCGACGTCATGCTGCCGGATGGTTCCGGGCTTGATCTCTGCCGTTCCTTGCGGGGCAGGATGCCGCAGCTGTCGATCATCCTTTTGACGGCGCTGAAGGAGGATGTCGACCGGATCATCGGACTTGAATTCGGTGCCGACGATTATCTCGGAAAACCGTTCAACCCGCGCGAACTGTCTGCCCGTATCCGGGCCGTGCTGCGCCGTGGCCGCGCGGAACCGGCACCGGCCGGCAGCCGGCAATACGTGTTTGCCAACTATGTCGCCGATATCGAAAGCCGCACGCTGCTTGCACCCGATGGCAGCGCCGTCGATCTGACGGGCGGCGAGTTCGAACTGCTGGTGGTGTTTCTCCAGCGTCCGGGCCGTGTCCTGTCGCGTGATTCACTGCTTGACCTGACACAGGGGCGGACGGCCGATCCGTTCGACCGGTCGATCGATATCCTGGTCAGCCGCCTGCGCCGCAAGCTCGGCGATGCCAGCGTATTTGCGATGTTGAAGACCGTACGCAACAAGGGGTATCAACTCGCAGTTCCCGTCGAGCGGAGCAATTAGATGCTGTCGCTTCGTACGCGGTTTACGGCACTGCTGATCATCTCGGTCGTTCTGGTGCTGGTGATCGCTGCCGTCATCACGGCTTGGCTGCTGCGAAAACCGCCTGAAGTCATGTACGACCGTGTTCTGGCTGAAAAAGCAGAATTCGCGCTGCTTCTGCTTCGCGCCGATCCGCTGGCGGCGCAGACACTGCATATTACGATTCAGGAAAAGCCGGCGAAAGATCGTATCGATCAGGATCGGACTGACAATATCCTCGCGGAGGGCCGCCGCCAAGGCTACACGGCCGATGTCGTCGTCTTGAAGAGCTTTAATCCGCATCGCTGGGATATCGCCATTCGGCTGGATGACGGCCGCTGGGCATATCTGGATTTTCCGGATCCCGCGCCTTTTCCGTATCTGCCGCTGGCGGCCTATCTGGCATTGGTTGCCATCGGCATGACCGGTATTGCAACCTATGTCAGCAACGTGATGATGCGGCCGTTGCGCATCCTTGATGAAACGATCGCCAAAATCCGTCCTGATGGCATTATTCACGAACTGCCTGAGACCGGACCGATGGAGGTCCGTACCACCGCCAAGACCATCAACAGGCTGGCAACGCGTCTCAATGCAGCGGTCTCCAGCCGCATGCGCATGATTGCGGCCGCAGGTCACGACATGCGCACGCCGATGACCCGCATGCGCCTTCGCGCCGAGTTTGTCGTCGATGGCGACGACCGGCAGTCGTGGTTGAAAGATCTCGACGAACTCGACCATATCGCCGACAGCGCGATCCGGCTGGTGCGTGAGGAAATCAGTCCTGCAGCGCAGGAACAGGTGTCGCTGGACGCGGTTCTGCGGTCCGTCGCAGAGGAGATCAGCGAAACAGATCTCCCCGTTGAACAGGGAGCGATCAAGCCGGTACTGGTCAAGGGTGCGCCATTCGCTCTCAAGCGCGCGTTGCGGAATCTGGTGGTGAACGCCGCGACCCATGGCCTCGGGGCCCGCGTTTCGCTTTCCCGCTATGGCGGCGAGGCTGTCTTGACGATTATGGACAGCGGCCCCGGTATTCCGCAGGATCTGCTCGGCCGTGTGTTCGAGCCGTTCTTTCGTGTTGATCAGGCCCGGCGGCAGATTGTGCCCGGAGCCGGTCTCGGCCTCGCCATTTCGCAGGAAATCATCGAAAGCCATGGCGGTACGATCACGATTGTCAACCGCCGTGAGGGAGGCCTGCTGCAGACGGTGCGTCTGCCGCTGTGCAAACCGGAGCAGGATTGATCGAGAAAACTGCTTCCCCGGTCGATGTGGACAGTTAATCCAGTCTGATGGACTGCTGGCGTCTCGGGTCTCGGCATCGATGCAGTTGACATCGCAATCGACTGTTGGGTGCAGCTGTGCACGCCTTTACGCTTGAAACAGATCGGCGAGCTCCGCTACCACGCTGATCACCAGCCGACATCTTCACCCGCTCACCGCTTACGCCCAAATGAAAAAGCGCGGCCGACTGATCGGCCGCGCTTGATTGATCCTGGCGTTCGAGCCCACCTGGCGACGGCGAGCAGGTCGCGTTCGTCTTATTGTCCGATAGCCTGGATGCCTGCGCCGCCACCGATGGCGATGTTCAGAGCTACATAGTTGTTGGCGAGGTTGCGAATGCCGGATGCAAGCGCAATACGCGATGTCGCCAGCGAGCGTTCGGCGTCCAGCACGTCGAGCAGCGATGTTGCACCGCCCTTGTAGCTTTCGCGTGCCAGGCCCAAGGCCTGCTCGTAGGAATCCACCACCTTACGCAGGGCTGCCACGGTCTGGTAGTTGTTGCGCAGCGCGACAAGCGCGTTTTCGACTTCCTCGATCCCGTTCAGAACGGTCTGCTTCCAGGAGAGGTATTGCTGTTGCGCGCCGGACTTGGCGATGTCGACATTAGCCTTCAAACGTCCGCCATTGAAGATCGGAATATTCAGGCTTGGGCCGAAGGACCATGTGCTGAGACCCCCGGCGACCGCAGAGACGATACGGGAGCCGTCGATCGAGCCACTCAGGCTGAGGCTTGGATAAAGCTGAGCCTCGGCAACGCCGATCTGGGCGGTGGCCGCAGCCAGAAGACGTTCCGCCCTGCGGATGTCCGGCCGGTTGCGCACGAGATCGGCCGGAATGCCGATCTTGGTGTTGTAGCGCGGCGAGGGCTGAGACGCGCCGTTTCTTAAGCCGGCTGTGACCGTGGTTGCGGGCAACCCGAGCAGGGTGGCGATGTGGTTTGCCGCCTGGTTGAAGCCGGTCTGGTAACCGGGCAATTCGGCCAGCGTGCTGTTCACCAGGCCTTCGGCCTGAACAACGTCGAGGCTGGAGGCTGCGCCCGCTGCCTTGATGTCGTTCGTCAGTTTCAATGTTTCGCGCCGCGAGGCCAGGCTCTTCTGCTGCAACGCATAGGCTTCCTGGTTGTAACGCGCCTCGATGTAGGACGTCGTCAGGTCGGACAGGTAGGCAAGGCGGGCAACGTTGACGTCGGCATAGGCGGCATCAAGCGACGCGTTGGCCGATTCCTTGGCACGCGCGTACTGGCCGAACAGATCGATCAGCCAGGAAGCATCGCCGCCGCCGCCGATTGTCTTGGTTTCGCTGTGGTCGCCTTGGCCGCTGTTGCGCCGCGAGGAGCCATCCTGGCCAGCAACACTTGCGGAACCGCTCGCATTGATCTGCGGCAGGCCGCCGGATGCTGCGACGATGACATTGGCGCGGGCTTCGATGATGCGCTCGATCGATTGCTGAACGTCAAGGTTTTCGCCGAGACCCTGGGCAACGAGGCCGTTCAGTTTCTTGTCGCGGAAGGCTTCCCACCATGGCTTCAGCGTTACATCCGCCGCTTCCGCCTGGCCCCCTTGCGAGAATTTAGCCGGCAGCGCCGCGTTCGGAGATTGATAGTTAGGCCCGACAACGCAGCCCGAAAGAAGAACGAGGCTCAAGGGAAAGAGCACTTTAGCAATTTTCATCTGGGTCCCCATCCGGCCCGCATGGGTCGGTAACAAACGATTCACTTTTTTCGTCTTTAACATTTTCCGCGCCGCTTGCGAGGGAACAATTGCAAAGTTGTGTCCGAAATGGACGATCCCCAGCTTTGGTGTTTCCCAAGTGCCACGGCTTGGACGTTTTAGCGGCGATTTCAAGGGCGCCTGATAAAAAATCGTCCGTGCGAATCACTCCGATCCCAATAGTGTGCCTGCTTGAATGTTAACAATTAACTGACCCCTTAAAGGGTGTGCGTGTCTGGCGTTTGTCACTCCGATGTCGAATTGTTTCCAGCATGCGGGCCTGACGTCGTCGCGCACAATGTGATGCGGCACGGAGCTCGCTTGGATCAGGCCGCCAGCCATCGGCGTTCGCGGGCAAAGTTTGCAAGGTCTGTCGCGCTCATGGGTCTGGCAAACGCATAGCCTTGCAGTCCGTGACAACCCAGATCCTTCAAAATACGGGCATGTTCCATGGTTTCGACGCCCTCGGCGATAACTTCGATGCCGAGCGATATGCCGATGTCGATAATCGAGGCAACCAGCTGGCGCTGTTTGGTGGAAGTCAGGATCGGGATCACCAGCTGCCTGTCGATCTTGAGGCGGCGCGGGGTGAGTTTTAAAAGGCTGACGATGGAGGCATATCCGGTACCGAAGTCGTCGATTTCGATATCGATGCCGAGGTTTTTAATCTGCTCGATATTGGAAAGCACGGTCATGTCGCTTTCATCGAACGAGATCGATTCCAGCAATTCGAACGAGATTTTGCCGCGCGGAATGGCCATCTGATTGAGGCGATCGATCAGTTTTTCATCGTGCAGGCGGTGATAGGAGAGATTGACGGATACTTTCGGGATATTGATCCCGCTTGCCTCCCATCGCATCGACTGGAACAGTGCTTGTTCAAGGATCCGCTGGTCGATCTCCGAAAGCACGTTGATGTCTTCGGCCGTCTTCAAGAACGCGTGCGGCGCCAGCAGTCCCTTGGTCGGATGATCCCAGCGCGCCAGGGCTTCGACGCCGATGATATCGAGGGTCGTGGGGCAGAACTGCGGCTGGAAATAGGCGATGAACTCGTTCTGTTCGAGCCCCCGCAGGATTTCGTCTGCTGTCTGCTTCGTCTTGAAAACAGCGGTCTTCAGGGAGTGCGTGAAGAATTCGTAGCGGTTGCGGCCGCGGCGCTTGGCTTCATAAAGCGCAATGTCGGAATTGACCAGAACCTGGCAGAGATCCTCTTCCTGCCTTGCCTGATGAGCAATGCCGATGCTGACGCCGATGCGGCATTCCTGTTCCTTGTACCGGACCGGGATACTCATTGCGTCGATGATGCGTTGCGCGAGCGCTGTTTCACAGCCCTCGATCTCGCCCTTGCGTGAGATGATGACGAACTCATCTCCGCCGATGCGGCCAACGAAGTCGTCATCGCTGGTGTTGGCGCGAAGAATCTGGGCGGCATGCCGGAGGATTTCGTCGCCTGCCGCATGGCCGAGCGTGTCGTTGATTTCCTTGAACCGGTCGAGATCGATATGGAAGATGCTGGCGAGGCCCGACTTTATGCCGCCCGGGTGTTTTTTCGCAAGAATCTCGTCGAGGTACCGCCGGTTGGGCAGCGCGGTCAACGGATCGTGCAGGGCATTGAATTCCATTCTGTGCCGTGCTGCCTCCAATTCGGCACTGTGCGCTTCGGCCTGCCCTTTGGCGGCTTCAAGCCGCTCGTTCTTTTCGACATCGGCGGTTACGTCCCAGTTGACGCCGACGATCTTCTCATTGCCGCCCGCACCGATATATGTCGAGCCAACCGCGCGGATGTGCCGGACGCGGCTGCCGGGGAGCCGGATGCGGAAGTGCGAGACGTAGCTCGCCCCATGCCGCAGCGCATTGCCGAATTCCTGTTCGGCTTGCTGCAGATCGTCCGGGTGCAGCGCGTCGCGCCAATCCTCATAGACTTCTCTCGCATTCTGCCGCAGGCCGTACAATTCCTTCATACGGTCGTCCCACAGAAGCTTGCCCGAGGCAATGTCGAGTTCCCAGATGCCGATCTGCGAGGCGTCAAGTGCGATCTTCAGCCGATGAGACAGTTCCTGGAGCTGGTCCTTGTTGCTCTCGAGAACCTGGATATTGCGTTTGCGCTCCTCGATCAGCCGCCCGCTGATGAACATCGGCACAAGGATGAAAAGGCCGCCGATGAGGACCAGCGTGCGGATCAGCCCGGCGTTCGGCGGGGTGGCGACCCAGCCGCCCTTCGGCACTGCGCTGATCACCCAGGATCCACCCGGTAGGAAGAGGCTCACCTCGACAGGATCGGCTGCCTTGACGCCGCTGTCTCCATAAAACAATGCGCCGTCTTCGCCCAAACCATCGCGGCCGGAAATCGCCACGTCGATATCGAGCTTGGGCGAGAGAAGTCCGCTATCCTGGTACAGCCGATCGACATCGATGACTGCGGAGACGAGACCCCAGAACCGGTTGGACTCGCCCCCGTCGGGAAGCGATACGGGAAAGCGTCCCACCAGGCCCTGACCACCCTGGATAAGATCCAGGGGGCCAGCCAAGACCATTTTGCCAAGCTCACGAACCTTGAGTGCTACGGCGCGCTGATTGCTGTTCTTGCGGTAGTCGAGGCCCAGAACCTTCTCATTTCCATCGAGCGGGTAGACGAGGGAGACGATGAGATTGGGCGCCGCTGCAATATTGCGCAGCCTGGAACGCTCATTGAAAATGTTGCGGGCCAGATCGGAGAACCGTTTCTGGTTCATGCCCGGTTCCGTGGAGATCGTAGCGATTAATCCACGCACCAGCTGAATGTCACCGTTGATGTTGGCCTCGAGCTTCGAGCGGATCGGATTAAGCTCGGCGATCACCGCCGCCCGCATCCTCGCTGCATGAACCGCGCTGTTTTGCTGCTCGGCAAACAGGCCCGCTGCAATCACCACCATCAGTGCAACATAGGTAGGTATGTAGTTCGGCTTGAGAAACCGAACTATTGTTGATCTTCTGAGCGCATTCGACAGTCCGGAAAACACATGATCTCCAAAGCTGTTCACTACCGACAGCAATTGGATGAGATTGTCGCAAGCGCGTCTTAACAAGATGTGCTTGAGCGCCCCGTCAATTCTAGTGCTTTATTCGGCTTTCTTCTTTTTCGGCAGCGTCTTGCGGTCCGTTTCCGCAAACTCCTGCAGCTCTTTTTCCGACATGGATTTTTCCATGCTCTTCGAAGCGCCTTTGAGTTCGGATTTTTTAGTCTCTCCGCGTTTAGCGGATAGTGCCGCGCCGGCGGCTTTTTGCTGGGCTTGGGATTTTGCAGGCATAGACTTTCTCCTCCACTCGGATGCCTCCTTAACAACTGTTTTCTAGATTGGTTCCGCCGGCTCCGGCAAATTGCTTTCAGGCGCCGCGATCATTGCAAGCAGCGTCTCCAGCCGGTCGGCATCGCGCGGCAGTTTGTCCGTTCGCAGCCGCGAGATGCGCGGAAAGCGCATGGCAACGCCGGATTTGTGCCGGCTGGAAAAGTTGATGCCCTCGAACGCGACCTCGACGACGAAACCGTGATCGGCTTCCGCCCGGATAGAGCGCACCGGGCCGAAACGCTCCACGGTGTTGTTGCGCACGTAGCGATCCAGAACTTCAAGCTCCGCGTCGGTAAAGCCGAAATAGGCCTTGCCGACAGGGACCAGGACGTCCTTGCCATCGCTCGTTGTCCAGACCCCGAAGGTGAAGTCGGAATAGTAGCTCGATCGTTTGCCGTGACCGCGTTGGGCATACATCAGCACCGCATCGACATTATAGGGCTCACGCTTCCATTTGAACCAAGGACCCTTTGAGCGCCCTGATGTATAGGGCGAATCCAGACGTTTCAGCATGATCCCTTCGATCACCGGATCCGGTGGGTCTTTGCGCAGGCGGTCAAGTTCTTCCCAGGTTGAAAAGGGGACGAGCGGCGAGAGATCGAAATGCGAGGGGGCGGCCGTTTCGATCAGGGCGGAAAGCGCGGCGCGCCGGGTCAGGAAGTTATCCGGGCGCATATCCCGGTCACCGGAAAACAACAGGTCGTAACCACGGATGAAGGCTGGATAGTCGTCCAGCATCTTCCGCGTTACCGTCTTGCGGTTCAGCCGCTGCTGCAGATCGGAAAATGTCCGCGTCGCGCGATTGGTGCGCATGGTGCCGCCGACGAGAAGCTCGCCATCGATGATGCCTTCGAAATTCGCCGCTTCAAGGATGTCTGGAAAGGCACCGGAAATGTCGTCGCCGCTGCGAGAATAGAGCCGCCGCGTGCCGGCCAGATTGGCAAGCTGGACGCGAATGCCGTCCCATTTCCATTCGGCGGCAAAGTCTTTCGGATCGAGCGCACCAAGATCATTGTCGCCGACCGGCGTTGCCAGCATCACCGCATGAAACACTGCGGGCATATCCAGTTCCGGCTTGGGCGCTTTTCCATCCAGCCATTCGAACAAGGACACATAGGGGGGCGACAGGCCATGCCAGAGCGTTTCGATCTCGGTGACATCGACGGTACCCATATCGGCAAGGGCCTGTTTCACCAGCCGCGCCGAGACGCCGATGCGCAGCCCGCCGGTGACGAGCTTGAGGAAGGCAAACCGGCTCGATCCCCCCAGTTGATCAAGCAGATCGCGCACCAAGCCATGGACATTGGCCCGCCCCGCCGTTTCCAGCTGGTGCATGACGGCACCGAGCGACAGGTCTCTGGCCGTTGTCTGGCTGTCTGCCGGCGGTTCCCAGACCAGCGAGATGGTTTCGGCAAGGTCGCCGACATAATCGTAGGAATAGCGGAACAGCACATCATCCATCCGCTCCAGCACCAGTTGCCGCAGCACATTCGGCTTCACGGTCTTGAGCGTCAGCGTGCCGGCGATGGCGGCGAGCGCATAGCCGCGGTCCGGATCGGGGGCGCTGCGAAAATAATCCGCCATCAGCTTGATTTTGGCGTTGCGCTGCGGGGTGAGAACCAGGCGGTCGAGCAGTTCCGCGAAGGCGCGCATTTGCTATTCTCCCTCGTCGTCGTAGCCGACCAGATGCAGCGGCCGGGCGGCGATTCCCTGCATCTCGCACCAGCGCACCAGTGCTTCTTCACGGCCGTGCGTAACCCAGACCTCGCCTGGCTTGATCTCGTTGATCGTTTCGATCAGTTCCGGCCAGTCGCAGTGATCCGAGATGATAATCGGCAATTCGACGCCGCGTTGCTTGGCGCGCTGGCGCACCATCATCCAGCCGGAGGCGAAGATCGGAATGGGATCGGGAAAACGTCTCGCCCATTTGTCGGCAAAGGCCGAAGGTGGACCAACGACGACGGCACCGGCGAAGGATTGCTTGTCTTTCGCATCAACCGTGGCGGGCCGGAGATCGCCCAGTGCGATGCCCTCGCTTTCATAATAGTCGCAGAGCCTGGCAAGAGCGCCGTGAATGAAAATCGGCGCGTCGTAACCCGCTTCACGCATCAGGGCGATGATCCGCTGGGCCTTGCCAAGGGCATAGGCACCGACCAGATGGGCGCGCTCGGGGAATTGGCTGAGCGAGGTCAACAGTTTGGCAATCTCGCCGCGATCGTCCGGATGGTGAAACACCGGCAGGCCGAAGGTTGCCTCGGTGATGAACACATCGCAGGGCACAGGTTCGAAAGACAGGCAGGTCGGATCGCGGCGGCGCTTGTAGTCGCCCGAGACGACGATGCGGATGCCGCCCGCTTCAACGGCGATCTGCGCGGATCCGAGCACATGGCCGGCCGGGTGAAAGCTTACGGTGACATCGCCGATCGTGGTTCGTGCGCCGAGCATCGCCTCCTGCGTGCTGACGCAGAATGTGTCGCCATAGCGAATACGCATGATGTCGAGCGTCTCGCGCGTCGCCATCACATGGCTATGGCCGGAGCGAGCATGATCGGCGTGGCCATGGGTGATCAAGGCCCGTTCGACGGGCTGGACGGGATCGATATAGAAGCCGCCCTTCTCGCAAAAGAGACCCCTGGGCGTCGGGTAGAGCAGCGTTTCCGGTTTCATGGAGACGAAGATAGCTGGCAATTGCGCAACTGCCAGCTATCACAGCGAATTTTTAACGGCTCAGGCTGCGGGGCTCTGTCCCAGCGTCTTTGAGATCAGCTCAAGCACGCCCTGTGCATCCACGTCGATGCAGATGTTCTGGCTGGGCAGATTGTCCCAATCGCTTGGCGGGAAGATGTGATCGTCGGCCTTCTGGATGGTCTGGCCATCGGCAATGCCGCCGCAGACGACGCGGATCGCACCGCTGCGCAACGTGAAGAGTTGGGGCGCCACGACATAGACGCAGGCGCAGCTGTCATGCACCACCATGCCGTCATCGACATGCTGCTCGTAGAACTCGATGTAGAACTGCGAAATGTCCGACAGAAGCTTTGCCCGCTTGCCGCCGCTCGCAGCGATCGCAGCCAGTCTGCTGCGTGTCATCACCGTTTTCTCGGTGACGTCGAGACCGACGACGACGACTGGCCAAGGGGCCGTCATCACCGCGTCAGCAGCTTCCGGATCGCCATGGATATTGGCTTCGGCCGCCGGCGTAATGTTGCCGCGCATGTCGAACGCGCCACCCATGATGACGACGTCCTTGACCAGTACCGCGATGTCCGGATCGTCACGCAGCGCAAGCGCCAGATTGGTCATGCGGCCAACGGCGACGATGGTCACTTCACCGGGATTTGCACGAACGGTGTCGATGATGAAGCGATGGGCCGGACGCGGATCGCAGGCGAGATCGACCGTTTCCGGAACGCCGATATTGCCGAGACCGTCATCGCCATGGATGAAGGTCGGCCAGCCGACATGGGCCCGCGACGGGTCGAGCGTCTCACCAAGCCCCTTGGCAACCGGAGCTGCGATATCCCACTGCTGCTTCAGATAGAGCGCGTTGCGCGTCGTCGTCTCGATCGAGGCATTGCCGAAAACGGTGGTGATGCCGATCAGGTCGATATCCGGGTGATTGTGCAGGAACAACAGGGCCATCGCGTCATCGACGCCGGGGTCCGTATCAAAAATTACCTTATGCATGATGTGTTCTTTTCGTTGAATGGAAGGCTGTCGCGGTTTTCCGAGTTGAATTCGGCCCGGCTGTGAAAGTCAACCGCGCCGATGTCGCTTGTCCTTACTGAAACCGCTGAATGCTGAAGGATTGGAGATCGGGTTGATCGCCATGATCCAGAAGTGCTGCCACCTTTTTTCCGGTGATTGCCGACAGCGTCAGGCCGAGATGGCCGTGGCCGAAGGCGAGTGCGATGCGCGGATCGTGCGGGCAGAGGCCGATGACCGGCACCGAATCCGGCGTGGACGGCCGCCGGCCCATCCATTCGCTGCCGCCGGTCTCCGGCAGGCTCGGCACATAGCGGCGCATCTTCTGGCGCATTGCGGCGGACCGGGCGAAATTCGCTGGTGCGTCCGGCTTGGCCAGCTCCACCGCGCCACCGACCCGAAGGGCGTTTTTCAGCGGGGTGGCAACGAAGCCGTGTTCGGCGAAGAAGACCGGCAATTCCAGTGTCACCTGTGGATTGATGAAGGTGGTGTTGTAGCCGCGTTCGCTTTCCAGGAGAACCTTGAGACCAAGACCGCGCACCAGCGTCCGCGACCAGACGCCGGCCGATATCACCGCCTTGTCGAAGGTTTGGGGTGATTGCCCGCGGCTCAGGAACGTGATGCCGTTGGTCTCCTGGCGAACATTTTCCACCTGTGCATCGATGACCGTTCCGCGTTCGCGCACATAGGCCTGCAGATGCCGGAGCAGGGCGAGTGGATCGAGAAAGGTCTGGTAACCGGCGGAAAAGACCCCACCGGCAAAGTTCCCCTCAAGAGCCGGTACCCGCGACCGTGCCTGCGCGGCATCGAGTTTTTCGACCGCATAGCCGAGCAGAGCTGCATTGCCGCTCTCATGACGGAACGCGGCGTCGACCGCCTTTTCAGTATCGAAAATGGTCAGCGCACCACTGGGTTTCATGTGCCCGGATAGTCCGGCCATGCGGGCAAGGTCTTCGTGGGCACCGAGAGCCTCGCGCATAAGGCCGAGCAGGGCCGTCCGCGAGCGCTCCACCCGCGCCGGCGTGGCCGCCATCAGCAGATTGATGAGCCAAGGCGTGAGAGCCGGCAGGTCCTGCCACCGCAGGGTCAAGGGTCCCAGCGGATCGAGCAGCCATTTCGGCGCCGACAACAGCATGTCGGGGCGTGCCAGCGGATCGATCTCGGGAACGGCGAGAATGCCGGCATTGCCGACGGATGCGGGCAGGCCGCCGATGTCCTTTTCGAAAATGGTCACGTCATGCCCCTGTTCGATCAGGTGAACGGCGGTGGCGCACCCGATGATGCCTGCCCCTGCGATACCAATGCGCGCCATGATGTCGGATATGTCCCTGTTTCGAACCGGAAGGTGTGAGCACCGGTTTTAGCGGTGCGCCAGCCAAGAGCAACTGATTTGCGGGCAGAAATCGAGCAAAGTTTCAAATCGGGGCAAATCGGCCGTTGGGCGGCAACAAACCGCCAGGACGCTTAAACTTTCCGAAACGTGGCCACGATAGGGTGGAGGCTCAATCAAAAGGCGGGGGGCGTTCCTGCATCCGCGCATGGCGCGGCGGGGGCCGGGAGTTGAAGCTGATGACGGAACAGCGCACGTGAAGTCGGTCTTTAAAAAGATACGTCTCCCCCGCAAGGTGATGTTCGTCATTACCGGCATTCTCGTGCTGTCGGGTGCGTCCGGCGCCTATGCTGTCTATTCCGGCAAGGAAACCTTTCTCGGCATGGTTGGGCCGCAAAAGCCCTCAATTTCGGGGCTTGCCTGCACCACGCTCGAGACGCTGAAGATGCGCCGCAACGGTCAGCGCTGGATCCGCAAGTATGTAAGCACGGAATCTGCCGGTGGCGTCGATCGCGTCCGCACTGCGTTGCGCATTGCCGGCCTGCTGGCCAAGGAAGAGCAGGCCGATCTCTATCAGGTCGTGGTGCTCGATGCCGCCGGGCCTTCGGATCGTGCCGGCCGTCGCGGCGCTGCTATCGGTGCCCAGGTGCTGTATGCGCCCGATCCGTCCATGCTGCCGGGAATGAGCACGCCCTTCGTTGCCCGCTACACGGACGCCAAGGCAAATAGTGTCGGTCTCTTCTACGGCCGCGAAATCGCCCTCTCGGCGGAGGACGTCAAGACCACGCTGACGGCGATGGACGACAAATCGGATTGTTTCGATCCGGTTGCCGCCGCTGCCGCAGCAGAGCCGGGCGCTACCGGATCAAAGAGCGGCGCCGAGAGCCCGCTGGAAAAACCAGCGGGACACTGACGGGACTTGGATACTATCGTTCGTCCCGATCAGACGATGGCGTTGCCGGCGATGACGGCGAGAACCACGAAAATCAGGAAGATGATCACGGCGATGGCAAATAGCACACGCGCGATCGTCGCGGTTGCGGCTGAAACGCCGGAAAAACCAAGAAAACCGGTAATCAGCGAGATAACCAGGAAAATAAGCGCCCATTTCAGCATGGAGGGGTCCTTTCAAATTCTGCCGACATAGACGCGCAGGACCTGGAAAAGTTCCATCAGCTCATGGGAATGCGCCATCCTGTTTCCAGGATGACGCGTTCTTGGTTTTATCTCAGTCCGCCTTGTTGCGGCGGGCCGGGAAGAGGATGATGTCGCGGATCGACGGCGCGTTGGTCAAGAGCATGATCAGTCGATCGACGCCGATGCCAAGGCCACCGGCGGGCGGCATGCCCTGGTCGATCGCATCGAGGAATTCGTCGTCCAGCTGCTTGTCCTTTTCGCCGCGGGCATGGGCCTGTTCCAGCTGTTCGACCATGCGCTTGCGCTGCTCTTCCGGATCGTTGAGCTCCGAAAACGCGTTGCCCAGTTCCCAGGCGTTGCAATAGGTCTCGAAACGCTCGACCAAGCGCGGTTCGCCCGGCACTTCCTTGGCAAACGGCGAGATGTCCTTCGGAAAATGCGTCACGTGCGACGGCTGGATCAGCGTGCCCTCGACTTTTTCTTCAAAGATGAAGGCGAGGCATTCGCCCCAGGTCCAGTCCTTTTCGACTGCAAAGCCGGCAGCCTTGGCTGCGGTGCGGGCTTCTTCATCGGTTTTCATGGCGATGAAGTCGAGGCCGGTCGCTTCCTTGACGGCATCGGGCATGGGCACGCGCTTGAACGGACCCTTGAAGGAGATTTCCTTGTCGCCGAACATGAATTCGGTGGTGCCGTGGATCGATAGTGCGAGTGTCGAGAAAAGCCGCTCGACGAGGTCCATGATGTCCTCGTAGTCGGCATAGGCCCAGTAGCATTCCATCATGGTGAATTCGGGATTGTGCCGGGTGGAGACGCCTTCGTTGCGGAAGTTGCGGTTGATCTCGAACACCTTGTCGGACAGACCCGAAACCAGCGTGCGCTTCAAGAACAGTTCCGGCGCAATGCGCAGGTACATGTCGAGCTTCAGCGTGTTGTGATGCGTCTTGAAGGGCTCGGCTGTTGCGCCGCCATAGACCGAGTGCAGCATCGGCGTTTCGACTTCCATGAAGCCGTCGTCTTCCATGAAGCGGCGGATGCCGGAAACGATCTTCGAGCGCTGCTGGAAGCGCAGCTTGGATTCCTCGTTGGTCATGATGTCGAGATGGCGCTTGCGGTAGCGCTGCTCGATGTCGGACAGGCCATGCCACTTCTCCGGCATCGGCAGCAGCGACTTGGTCAGCATGATGATCTCTTGCGCGTTGATCGACAGCTCGCCGCGCTTTGTGCGGCGGACAACACCGGTGACGCCAATGATGTCGCCGATATCGATCAGGGGCAGCAGCGCGCGGGCGTCTTCCGGCGTCGTATCCTTGTGGGAAAAGATCTGGATCTTGCCGCCGGCATCATGGATGTCCATGAACATGCCGGAATTGCGCGAGGAATAGACCCGGCCCGCCACAGTGACGACATCGTCCGTCACCACATCCGCTTCCAGGCTTTCGTATTTGCTGGCCAGCTCCGCGTTGGTGATGGTGCGGTGGAAATGCGCCGGATAGACGTCGCCGATTTTTTCGCGCAGCAACGCCAGTTTCTGGGCGCGCACTTCGGTGACGTCGGAGGAGAGGGCGGTTTCGGTCTTTTCGGTCATAGGGCTCGCCTTATCAATGCGGCATATCTTGAAATTGTGTCATTCGCAGCCGGTGCGGCGTGCCTGGTCTAACCCTCCCCCTTGTGGGGAGGGTCGGAGCGCAGCGGAGGGGAGGGGTTCTTTCTTTTCTTGAAAGGAAAATCCCCTCCCCAACCCTCCCCACAAGGGGGAGGGAGTTTACCGCGCAAGCGTTATTTTCCGCTGCCAGCCATCGAGGCCGCAACCTGGCCGGCGACCTTCAGGCGCTGGCGCACGACCGAGCGGCCGAGGATGGCCATCGAGTCGAACAGCGGCAGCGAGCGGGTCGAGCCGGAAACGGCGACGAACAGCGGCGCGACGATGACCTTGAGCTTCTTGCCCATGCGATCGGCGATGGCGCGCAGTTCGGCTTCGATCGCCTCGACGTTCCATTCGAGGATCTTTTCCAGGTCCGGCTGGACCGTGTTGAAGATCTCGACCAGTTCTTCCGGGCTCGATTTGACCTTGGCGAAAGATGCGGCGTCAAGCGCGAGGTCGGACTTGAACAGGAAGCCTGCCAGATCCGGCAGTTCGCCGAGCTTGGAGATGCGCGACTGCGAGAGCTTGAGGCCCTGCTTGATCCGGTCGTTTTCCATCGCCCAGGCAAGAACGCGGGCGGCGAACTCGTCTTCGCTCAAACCTTCGCGCAGCCAGCGGCCATTCAGCCAGTCAAGCTTCTGCACATCGAAGATCGCGCCGGCCTTGGAAAGATTGCCCGGATCGAATTTCTCCGCCAGCTGTTCCATAGTCAGCAATTCCTCACCTTCGGCAATTTGCACGAAAAACAGGCCGAGGAAGTTCATCAGCGCTTCCGGCAAGTAGCCGAGGGCCGAGTAATAGGAGATCGACGTCGGGTTCTTGCGCTTCGACAGCTTCGACTTGTCGGCATTGCGCATCAGGGAAAGATGCATGAACACTGGCGGCTCGAGGTCGAGATACTGATAGATCAGGATATGCTTCGGCACCGAGGACAGCCATTCCTCGCCGCGCGCGACATGGCTGATCTTCATCAAATGGTCGTCGACGACATTGGCCATATGATAGGTCGGCATGCCGTCGGCCTTCAGCAGAACCTGCATATCGACCGCATCCCACGGGATATCGACTTCGCCGTAGACGCCATCGACGAACTTGCAGGAGCCTTCGGTCGGGATTTTCATGCGCACGACGGTCGGTTCGCCGGCATCCATGCGTGTCGTGACTTCCTCTGCCGACAGCGTCAGGCACCGGCCGTCATATTTCGGCGGCTTGCCGGCGGCGCGCTGCGCTTCCCGCATTTCGGCCAGCCGTTCTGGCGTGCAGAAGCAGCGGAAGCCGTGGCCGTTGGAAACGATCTTTTCGACGAAGGGGAGGTAGGTGTCCTTGCGGTCGCTCTGGCGGTAAGGGCCGTAGGGGCCGCCGATATCCGGGCCTTCCGACCATTTCAGTCCGCACCATTTCAGCGCGTCCAGCACCTTGGTTTCGAATTCCGGCGTCGAACGGGTCGCGTCGGTGTCTTCGATACGTAGGATGAACTCGCCACCCATCTTCTGCGCGAAGAGATAGTTGAACAACGCAATGTATGCGGTGCCGACATGGGGTTCGCCGGTGGGGGAAGGTGCAATGCGCACCCGGACTGGTCTGTCTGTCATGATCCTGGCCCGTGCTTTACGTGCTTTCGGCCTTCCGCCGGAAAGGAGACGTCCGGATGTGAAGGCGCATGCTTTTAAGGGAAGGAAATGCCCGATCGATGCCTGAAACGGCGGAAAATATCGGAAATTCCGTATGGCTGGCGTGAGACCATATTCAAAAGGGCGCGTCAAGGAAAACTGCGTTTGCGGCGGCGGCGACGGTGTTCTGAGGGACCGTTGACACATGATCCGATTTTATTTATTTAACTCTCAGGTTAATTAACTTTATGGTTTAATACTAATGACCCAGGATCAACTCAGCACAACTCTTTCGGCGCTCGCCGATCCGACGCGGCGGGCGATCCTGGCGCGGCTCGCCTTGGGCGAGGCGTCGGTCAATGAATTGGCCGAACCTTTCGCAATGAGCCTGCCTGCCGTTTCCAAGCATCTGAAAGTGCTGGAAAAGGCCGGCCTGATCAGTCGTGGGCGCGAGGCGCAGTGGCGCCCTTGCAAACTGGAAGCGGGGCCGTTGAAGGACCTCAACGCCTGGCTCGATAACTACCGGCAATTTTGGGAGGAGAGTTTCGACAAGCTCGACCTCTACCTGCAAAAACTTCAAGAGGGAGATGGAAATGCACGCAAGAGCTGACGTTGTCCCGGCAGGCAAGGCCAACCTTGTCCTGACGCGGACATTCAATGCCCCGGCAGCAATGGTCTACAAGGTCTGGACCGACCCGTATCATCTGGCTCAGTGGTGGGGTCCGCACAACTTTACCAATCCCGTCTGCGAGGTCGATCTGAGGCCCGGCGGCGTCATTCGTATCCATATGAAAGGGCCGGACGGGCAGATGTATCCGTCGAACGGTACCTTCAAGGAAATCGTCGAGAACGAGCGTCTGGTCTTTACCAGCACCTATGACAGCGAAGACGGCGTCACGATGCTCGAAGCGTTGAATACGGTGACATTCACCGAGACGGACGGCAAGACCGTTCTGACCCTGCATGCGCAGGTGCTGAGAGCGACAGAAGCCGTGTTGCCTGCGCTCGACGGCATGGAAGAAGGCTGGAGCCAGAGCCTCGAAAAGCTCGCCGACGTCATCGCAGCCGCTTCCAACGCTTGAAATTTTATCAGACCGAAATTCCCCTGAAGTGCGCGTCAGCCTCTTCAGGGGCCCTATTCCCATACGCAACAGGAACCCGACTATGCTGAAAATTCTGCTGATTATCCTTGCCGTCATCGTCGTACTTGTGCTCGGCGCCGTCGTCTTTGCCGCGACAAAACCCGATACATTTCATGTCGAGCGCAGCGCCATTATCAATGCACCGCCGGAAAAGATCTTTCCGCTGATCAACGATTTCAACCAGTGGCAGGCATGGTCGCCCTACGAAAAGAAGGACCCGGCGATGAAGCGCACATTTGAAGGCGCGACCAGCGGCCAGGGCGCGGTATACAATTGGGACGGTAACAAGGATGTCGGCGCCGGCCGGATGGAAATCACCGAAGCGACGCCGTCATCCAAGCTTCAGATCAAGCTCGATTTCGTCCGTCCATTCGAAGGTCACAACGTCGCAACGTTCACGCTCTCGCCTGCGGCACAAGGCACAACGGTGACCTGGGCAATGGATGGGCCGAGCCCGCTGATTGCCAAGGTGATGGGTCTGTTCTTCAACATGGACACGATGATCGGCGACGATTTTGCCAAGGGGCTCGAAAATCTGAAGGCTCTCGCCGAGAAGTAAGGCTTCAAATTGGGAACCAAACCCGGTTAGGACCGTTTTCGTCCCGAGGAGTGCGGGGCGGTGCCAACCGGACTTGAGGGAGATGGAGAACGCAGAGATTTTTCTGGTTTCTTTCTGCGGCCAACGAAACGGCAGTCGAGCTTCTTACCCCTTCCGCCTCGTATCCTCACCAAGCGCCATGTCGAATCGCCCCGGGGGCCCGTCCCGGGGCTTTTTGATGTCGTTCCCATCGTATAAAAAAGGGAGCGCAGCCGGACGGTTGCGCTCCCTCGTCGATCTAAAACCAGACCAAAGCCCGATTAGAGCTTAGCTGCCTTGTCCCTTTGCCGCTTGCGGCGCGACAGCATGTTGAGCACCTCAACCAGGGCCGAGAAGGCCATGGCCGCGTAGACATAGCCCTTTGGAACATGGAAGCCCATGCCTTCGGCGATCAGCGTCGTGCCGATCATCAGGAGGAAGCCAAGCGCCAGCATGACGATGGTTGGGTTCTTTTCGATGAAGCGGGCGAGCGGCCCGGCTGCCACCAGCATGACGGTCACTGCGAAGATGACCGAAATGATCATGATCGGAAGGTGCGGGGTCATGCCGACGGCCGTGATGATGCTGTCGATCGAGAAGACGAGGTCGAGGACCAGGATCTGGCCGATGGCGGCAGCGAAAGTGGTCGTGCCGGCCTTGGCAAGCGCATCCTCTTCGTGATCGACGGGATCGACGGTGTGATGGATTTCCTTGGTTGCCTTCCAGACCAGGAACAGGCCGCCGGCGATCAGAATCATGTCCTTCCAGGAATAGCCATGTCCGAAGAGGTCAAACACCGGTTCGGTCAACTGGACAATCCAGGCGACGGTTCCGAGCAGTGCCAGGCGCATGACCAGTGCCAGGCCGATGCCGATGCGGCGGGCCCTTTCGCGGTGTTCCGGCGGCAGTTTGTTGGTCAGGATTGAAATGAAGATCAGGTTGTCGATGCCGAGCACGACTTCCATCACAATCAGGGTGATCAGGGCAATCCAGGCAGTCGGATCTTGCATCAGAAGCAGAATATCCTGCATCGGCGGTGGTTCCTTCCTCGATGGTCAAGGTACATATACGGGAACCCGCGCAGCCGGTGGGCAGCGCGGGTTTAATTGATAATCCTTATGTATGTGGAAAACGCGACAAGGCAAGCGCTAGAGGGCGCTCAAAAGGGCCGCGATACCGTTAACTCTTCACCGGAAGCCAGATTTCCGTCAGCCCCATGCCGGTTCTCGGGTCGAACCGCTCGTCGTAACGCTCCATCAGGTCCGGGAGCCCGGCATGGCTGTAGCCGGACGAGGGCAGCCATTCGGTAAAGATCGCATGGCAGGTTGCCTGGATGCCGGAAATGTGGCCGCGATGCGCGAAGATCGCGTAGGTCTGGGCGGGAAGCTTGAGGCTTTCAAAACCCTCGGGTAATGCATCAGTGCCGCGAACCTCGACGGCGGTCATGTATTGAAAGCTGCCGTCCTGTCCCTCTTCCTGTGTGCAGATCCCATACGCAGCATTGCCGATCTGTCCGGAAATACTGCCGTCATGGGCGTTGAACCGTTGCCATTGCGAGGGAATGCCGGCGTTGCCACCGTAAGTGTAGGTCTGCTGCAGGCCTGCCATCAGCATGGGTGGCGTGGTTTCGAATCGCGGTTCGTTGAGTTTGGGAAGTGGTGCGGTGTTCATGCGGATAGGCTCCATAAGATCGAGATCGCCAAGATGCCCCCTGTTGCGAACCTCTTCCGGCGTCACGCCGAAATGGTCGCGAAAGGCACGTGTGAAGGCCTCATGCGAGCTGTAGCCCGCATCGAGAGCGACCGCGAGAATGCTGGTTGCGCCCTCGGCAAGGGACAGAGCTGCGGCACTGAGACGCCGTGCCCTGATATAACCACTGATCGAAAAGCCCGTCGTCAGGCCAAAGACACGCGACAGGTGATAACGGGAAAGCCCCGCCGTCTCCGCAACATCCTCCAGTGAAATATCCCCGGCGTAGTGGCTTTCGATAAACCACAGCGCCTTGCCGATCGCATTCATCCAACCTCCCGCAGCAAACCGATATGATCTTAGCGCCGATCAGGCAGCTTCACTTGATCGCAGTTGCGCGATTGATGCCATCCTCCTGTTTGCAAGGTCAGCGGTCGTCAGGCCGTTCCTGTCTGCCGTGTTGCGTAGGCAGCCATGAAAACGCGCACGGCGCCGCTAATCACCCGGTCGATTTCCTCCAGCGGCGGGGCGGATTCCATGGTTCCGAACAGGCGAAGCTTGAAGAAGCCGCCACTCGAGAGATCGAGAAACTGGCCTGCCGCCAGATCGAGATCATCGATTTTCAGACTGCCGATATCAACCTGATGCGCCAGGAATTCCTGCAGGACCGACCGCAGGTTTTCCGGTCCCTTGAAGAAGCGCTTGCACAGATCCGGCATACGATCGCGGACGCCGAGAACGGTGCGCATCGCGGTGATCACCTTTTCGTCGGTCATATGCGAAACGAAGCTGACGCCGAATTTATAAAGGCCGGTTTCGGCGTCCTCGTGCGCGGCCAAGACCGTGCGAACCGCCGCCAGGAAAAGAGCCCGCTCCTTTTCGATCATCGCCGAAAACAGGTCTTCCTTGTTCTGGAAGTAGACGTAGATCGTGCCCTTGGAAACGCCTGCTTCCCGGGTGATGTCATTCATGCTGGCGGCATCGAAGCCAACGCTCATGAACACACGTTTTGCGCCCTCGATGATCTGCTCGCGCTTTGCCGGATCTTCGCCGGCGGCGCGGCGGCCGGAAAGGGCCTCGCCCGGACAATCTAGTGTATCCGTTGTTTCTGCCAATTGCTCGTTACCTTCGGACATTTTTGTCTCATTGTTAACTTTTCGAACCGAACGGTTCGATTTGACTTGATATGTGAGTGTTTTCGCATTAAGTCAAATCGAACTGAACGGTTCGGTTCGAATTTCTCATATCATGGCTGGTAGTGCAATATGTCAGTTTCAAGCAAATCCGGTGCTGCCCATGTCCGCCCCGTCGGCGACGACTTCAAGGCGCCCGCCGAACAAGTCGAGGCTCCCGAAGCCAAGCACGTGACGGAGCCCGTCGCTGAACAGCAGGCTGCTCCGCAGGTTGCCGCCGCCGCCCAGACACCCGCTCCCAAGCGCCGCAAGCTGGTGTTTCCCATTATCGCCATCGCCGCGCTCGCCGCCGGCGGCTGGTATGGTTACGACTGGTGGACCAACGGCCGCTTCATGATCTCGACCGACGACGCTTATATCGAAGGCGATATCGCGTCGATCTCTCCAAAGGTTTCCGGCTATATCGAGAAGGTCAACGTCGTTGCCAACCAGCACGTCAAGGCCGGCGACCCGCTGATCACGCTCGACAAGGAAGATTACCGCATTGCTGCCGATCAGGCGCAGGCTCAGATCGATACGGAAAAACTGTCGCTGCAGCGTTTCGACGCGCAGATCGCTGGTGCCAAGGCCAGCGTCCAGCAGGCAGAAGCACAGAAAACCGCCCTTGAGGCGACCGTCCGAGGTGCTGAAACCACGTTGAAACGTGCGAGCGACCTCCAGTCAAAGGCAGTCGGTACGGTCGCCTCGCTCGATGACGCCACGGTTGCGCTCGATCAAGCCAAGGCAAACCTGATTGGCGGCGATGCGCAGATCGCCACGGCGAATGCCAACATCGCCGTGCTGGTTGCCCAGCGCGCCGAGGCTGAAAGCACGATCCGGTCGCTGGAACTCGCCCGCGACAAGGCGCAGCGCGACCTGGGCTTCACGGTTTTGAAGGCGCCTTACGATGGTGTGATCGGCAATCTGGCCGTTCAGGATGGCGACCTCGTGTCCGCCGGTCAGCGTCTGGCAGCCTTGGTGCCGACCGATCAGCTCTATATCGACGCCAATTTCAAGGAAACGCAGATCGCCCACATGGTTCCGGGCTCGAAGGTCAGCATCCATGTGGATGCCTTCGACGAGGCGCCGATCGTCGGCACCGTGCAGTCGATCTCGCCGGCCTCCGGTTCGGTGTTCTCGTTGCTGCCGGCTGAAAACGCCACGGGCAATTTCACCAAGGTGATCCAGCGCGTTCCGGTCCGCATCGTCTTCCCCAAAGAGGTGCTGGACAGCGGCCGTCTTCGCGCCGGCCTGAGCGTCGTCGTCGATGTCGATACCCGCACGGCTCCGAAGCAGGATACCGCTGCGGTCAAGTGATCCGTATGCCGCGCCGTCATGGCGCGGCCTCAACGGCTGAGAAGATGTCCCGGGCCGAAGCGCCTGGACCCTGTGATGCACCAGTTTTCATGACCATGATGGCTCCCACGTTCGTCTGAACGCGGTCACGCCAGGAGCAACGCCGATGGCTGCCACTGCAACAGCGGGTACGATGCCGCTTCCTGCCGCCCGCGCGGAAGAGAAGATGGATCCGAAACGGCTGATCGCCTTTTTCGCGATGGTCTTCGGCATGTTCATGTCGATCCTCGACATTCAGATCGTCTCGGCCTCATTGGCCGAAATTCAGGCCGGTCTGTCCGCCGGCTCCGACGAGGTCGCCTGGGTGCAGACGGCCTATCTGATCGCCGAAGTCATCATGATCCCGCTTTCGGGCACGCTCGCCCGGATCGTTTCGACACGGGTGCTGTTCTCGGTGTCGGCTGCAGGCTTTACGATTGCCAGCGCCCTTGCGGCAACGGCCACCAATATCGACCAGATGATCGTCTACCGGGTGCTGCAAGGCTTTATCGGCGGTGGCATGATCCCATCCGTCTTTGCTGCCGCATTCACGATCTTCCCGCCCTCCAAGCGTAGTATCGTCTCGCCGATCATCGGTTTGGTCGCGACACTCGCGCCAACCATCGGCCCGACCGTCGGCGGCTATCTCAGCCACGCCTTCTCGTGGCACTGGCTGTTCCTCGTCAATATTATTCCCGGCATCATCGTCACCATCGTCACCTGGAATTTCATCGATTTCGACAAGCCGGAACTCAGCCTTTTCAAGAAGTTCGACTGGTGGGGGCTGCTGTCGATGGCGGTCTTCCTCGGTGCGCTGGAATATGTGCTGGAAGAAGGCAACAAGAACGACTGGTTCAGCGACGAATACATCTTTATCGGTGCGGTCGCATCCGCGATCGGTGCTCTGGTTTTCTTCTATCGAGCGTTCAAGGTCGATTTTCCGATCGTCGATTTAAGGGCCTTCTCCAATCGAAACTTTGCCTTCGGCTCGCTGTTTTCCTTCGTCATGGGCATCGGCCTTTACGGCCTGACCTACATCTATCCGCTCTATCTCGGCCGGATCCGCGGCTACGATTCGCTGATGATCGGCGAGACGATGTTCGTGTCGGGTCTGGCGATGTTCTGCACAGCGCCGATTGCTGGCAGGCTCTCCACCAAGCTCGATCCACGCGTGATGATGGCGATCGGCTTCGCCAGCTTCGCATCCGGTACCTGGCTGATGAGCTCTCTGACGGCCGACTGGGATTTCTATGAGCTGCTGGTGCCGCAGATCCTGCGCGGTTTCGGATTGATGATGTGCATGGTGCCGATCAACAACGTCGCGCTCGGCACGTTGTCACCCGCCCGTATTCGAGGTGCTTCCGGGCTGTTCAACCTGACGCGTAATCTGGGCGGCGCCGTTGGTCTCGCTGCGATCAACACCATTCTGACCCAGCGTCAGGAGGAGCATTACGCCCGCCTGCAGGAGCATGTGCAATGGGGTAACCCCGAAGCCATGGACCAGCTGAACAACATGATCGCCAAGTACAATTCGCATGGCCTCGACGGCGCGACCATCGCCATTCGGAAGCTATCCGGGATCGTTACCCAGCAGGCGATGGTCATGTCGTTCATCGACGTGTTCCTGATCCTCACCGGCCTGTTCGGCGCCCTGGTCTTCTGCGCTTTCCTGATCCAGAAGCCGCAACCGGTGCCAACGGGAGCCGGCGGCGGACACTAGCCGTTAAGACCACTGCACATCCGAACTGTACGCCACGGCTTTCATCAGCCAGAATGCCCTGAAGGCAAAACTTCAGGGCATTCTGCATGACAGGCCATCTCTTTCCTTCGCTCCCCCGGCGCTCGTTTCTCGCCAATCTTCTCAGCCTCGGTGTTGTGTCATCGGTTGGTCCGGCATTCGCGGCCACCACAAAGACCGCACGGCCTCCGACCGACGCAACATTTCTGTTCACGGCAGATGTTCACACATGCCTCATCTCCGGCGGCGTGCTTAGCCCCAACTGCGCGCAGGAGGGCAAGACCGATGCCAATCTTTTGCGGCATGTGGCGGCTTTGAACCGCATCACGGAGTTTGACTGGCCAACGCAGATCGGCGGTGCGTCCACCGGGCTTGCGGGAGCCGGGCAGAAGATCGCCACGCCGCTGGGGCTCGTCATCGGAGGGGATATGACCGATGATGGCGGCGGGCAGGTGAAAGTCCCCAGCGAAGGTCATCAGCTGCTGCAATTTAACAGCCGCTATCAGCAAGGTACTGGCTCGGACCGGGTGCATTTCCCGGTCTATAACGGCCTTGGCAATCATGATCTCGATCAGGACGGTGCACCGCCGCATAGCGACTGGTATCGCCGCGAACTGCGCGACTATGTCGAACTCAATCATCGCCAGACGGTGTTCTACAAGCCGCCGGTGGCAGTTGCCAATTACGATATCGATTCCGACAATTATTCCTGGGACTGGGGCGGCCTGCATCTGGTGCAGCTGCAGCGCTTCGGCGGCGATACCAGCAAGGGGGCCATCAGCGGCCTGGACTGGTTGAAACAGGACCTCGCCAATTCGGCTGCCGATGGCCGGCCGGTGGTCCTGTTCCAGCATTATGGCTGGGATTCTTTCTCGTTGGAGAAATGGGATCCGGCGAAGATGACCTTTGATGACGAGGGTTCCGGTCACGCCCATTGGTGGGGCGAGGACGAGCGCTCGGCATTGCTGGGCGTACTCAAGGGGTACAACGTCGTTGGTCTGTTCCACGGCCACGAACACGATACGCCGATGATCTACAATCAGGACGGTCTCGACCTGTTCAAGCCGACCGCTACATTTAAGGGCGGCTTTGCAGCTGTTCACATTACCAATCATTATATGGATGTGGTCATTGCCGAGGCGCAGGGAACAGAGGGGAACGTGAATTTCCTCAAAGCTTTCAGCAAACCATTGGCCTGATCCGGGGAGAGGAGGACGACGGGCAGCAAGGGTCGGAGACTGGCTTGAATTTTCTGATTTACGTACATCAGATTTTCCTCTAAGGCTTTTTTCCGGAGGAAATATGCGCCCGACAGTTCACGATATTGCCGCTGCAGCAGGGGTCAGCCTTGCAACCGTCGACCGCGTTTTGAACCAGCGCGCCGGGGTGCGAACCGTCACGCGTGAAAGGGTCGAGCAGGCGATCGAGCGTATCGGCTATGTCCGCGACGTGGCCGCCGCAAACCTGGCCAAGAGCCGCGTTTACCCCTTCATCTTCATCCTGCCCTCCGGCGACAATTCCTTCATGCGCGGGCTGGAGGCGCAGGTGCGCGCTGCGATTGGCCGCTCCGCTGTCGAGCGCACCGATATTTCCATCGTTACCGTCCCGGCGTTTAACGCCGAAGCCTTGGTCGCAGCGCTGGATGAGGCTCGTGCGGTATCTCCGGCGGGAGTCGCCGTCGTTGCAATCGATTCCCCGCATGTCGTGGCCGCCGTTGATCGCCTTTCGGCCGCGCGTATCCCCGTCGTTACGCTGGTCTCGGATCTTGCCGGCTCCGCCCGCGATCATTTCGCCGGGATCGACAATATTGCCGCGGGCCGTACAGCAGCCAGCCTGATGGGACGTTTTCTCGGCGGCCGTTCCGGACCGGTTGCGGTGCTGGCCGGTTCGATGCTGGTGCGCGACCATCGCGAACGGCTTGAAGGCTTCCGGGCAGTGATGACGGAGAATTTTGGCGGGCACGCTCTATTGCCTGTCATCGAAGGGCAGGACGATCCTGACCTTGTGGAGAGACTGGTCGGTGAAGCGCTTGCCGCAGCGCCTGAAATTGCCGGTATCTACAGCCTTGGCGCGGGTAATCGCGGCCTCATCTCTGCTTTGAAACGGCGAAAGAATGCGGCTCCGGTCTGTGTCATCGCCCATGAGCTGACGCAGCATACGCGGGCAGCGTTAAACGAAGGATTGATCGATGTCATTCTCAATCAGGATGCCGGGCATGAGGTGCGTAGCGCTGTCCGCGTGCTGAAAGCCAAGGCCGACGGCGTTGCCGTGATCGGTGCACAGGAGCGCATCCGCCTCGACATTTTCCTCAAGGACAACCTGCCCTTTGAGCAGGACAGCAACCAAGCGCCCGAACGGGGCAGGCAAGACTAGGGAGATCAACATGTATCTTGGTATCGACCTCGGCACGTCCGGGGTGAAGGCATTGCTGATCGACGGCGGCCAACGGGTCATCGGTTCCGCATCCGGCGCCATGGACGTTTCGCGGCCGCATCCGGGCTGGTCGGAACAGGACCCGGCCCATTGGATCCGCGCGACGGAAGAAGCCATTGCCGGATTGAAGGCGGCCCATCCCAAGGAACTGGCCGCCGTCAAGGGGATCGGTCTCTCCGGTCATATGCACGGCGCGACGCTTCTGGATGACAATGACAAGGTTCTGCGTCCCTGCATTCTCTGGAACGATACCCGCAGCCACAAGCAGGCCCTGGCGCTTGACGCCGATCCGCAGTTCCGGGCGCTGACCGGCAATATCGTCTTTCCGGGGTTCACCGCGCCGAAACTTGCCTGGGTGGCCGAAAACGAACCCGAAACCTTCGAGAAGGTCGATTGGGTCCTGCTGCCGAAGGATTATCTGCGCCTGTGGCTGACCGGCGAGCATATTTCCGAAATGTCGGATTCGGCCGGCACTTCCTGGCTGGACACCGGCAAGCGCGCCTGGTCCGAAAGCCTGCTTGATGCGACTGGACTGACCGAAAGCCAAATGCCGTCATTGATCGAAGGTACGGAGCAGGGGGGCACCCTGAAAGCCGATCTCGCCGCCAAATGGGGCATGGGCGCGGGTGTCGTCGTTGCCGGCGGGGCAGGGGATAATGCCGCATCGGCCTGCGGCATGGGCACGGTCGGCGAAGGTCATGCCTTCGTATCGCTCGGCACCTCCGGCGTGTTGTTTGCCGCCAATACCAGCTATCTGCCCAATCCAGCCAGTGCCGTACACGCGTTCTGCCACGCGCTGCCCAATACCTGGCACCAGATGGGCGTCATCCTGTCGGCCACCGATGCCCTCAACTGGCATTCGGAGATCACCGGCAAGAGCGCTGCTGACCTGACCGCCGAGCTTGGCGACAACCTCCACGCACCGTCCGGGGTTACTTTCCTGCCATACCTCTCGGGCGAACGCACGCCCTACAATGATGCGGCCATTCGCGGTGTCTTTGCCGGGCTTGCCCATGAAAGCAGCCGCGTAGTTCTGACGCAAGCCGTGGTTGAAGGCGTTTCCTTCGCGCTTCGCGATAGCCTTGAGGCCCTGCGTGTCGCCGGGACCACGCTTTCAAGGGTCACGGCCATCGGCGGCGGTTCGCGCTCGCGCTACTGGCTGAAATCGATCGCGACGGCGCTGAACCTGCCGGTCGACGTGCCTGCCGATGGCGATTTCGGTGCGGCATTCGGCGCCGCCCGCCTTGGACTGGTCGCTGCGACAAAGGCTGATCCGCTCACCGTCTTCACCGCCCCGGCAACAGCCGAAACCATTGAGCCCGATACGGCTCTGCACGGCGCCTATGCGGATGCCTACCAGCGCTACCGCCGCCTCTATCCGGCGGTCAAGTCCGCAATGTTCTGATGCATGCCCTTCATCCCTGAAGCAGGGAGAGGGGAGTTCGAAATCCAACGACAAACCCAGAGGAAACACCCATGAGCACAGGTTTTTTCGGCGATATCGCCAAGATCAAATATGAAGGACCCGACAGCACCAATGCGCTGGCCTTCCGCCACTACAACCCGGACGAGATCGTCATGGGCAAGCGCATGGAAGATCATCTGCGCTTTGCGGTTGCCTACTGGCACACCTTCGTCTGGCCGGGCGGCGACCCCTTCGGTGGCCAGACATTCGAGCGGCCGTGGTTTGAAGACAGCATGCAGGCAGCCAAGCTGAAGGCTGATGTCGCCTTCGAATTCTTCACGCTGCTCGGCACGCCCTTCTACTGCTTCCATGATGCCGACGTGCGTCCGGAAGGCAAAAACTTTGCCGAAAATACCAAGAACCTCAACGAGATCGTCGATTACTTCGCCCGGAAGCAGTCGGATACCGGCGTCAAGCTGCTCTGGGGCACGGCAAACCTGTTCTCCCATCGCCGCTATATGTCGGGCGCTGCGACCAATCCGGACCCGGACGTCTTTGCCTTTGCTGCCGCAACCGTAAAGACTTGCCTTGATGCGACACTGAAGCTCGGCGGTGAGAACTATGTGCTTTGGGGCGGCCGCGAGGGCTATGAGACCCTGCTCAACACCAATGTGAAGCAGGAACTCGACCAGCTCGGCCGTTTCGTCAACATGGTCGTCGAATACAAGCACAAGATCGGCTTCAAGGGCGCCATCCTGATCGAGCCGAAGCCGCAGGAACCGACCAAGCATCAATATGATTATGACGTCGCGACGGTCTATGGCTTCCTCAAGACCTATGGCCTTGAAAACGAGGTCAAGGTCAATATCGAGCAGGGCCATGCGATCCTGGCCGGCCATTCGTTCGAGCACGAACTGGCACTGGCCAATGCGTTCGGCATCTTCGGTTCGATCGACATGAACCGCAACGATTACCAGTCCGGCTGGGATACCGACCAGTTCCCCAACAACGTTCCGGAAATGGCACTGGCCTATTATCAGGTTCTCTCTGGCGGCGGTTTCAAGACCGGGGGCACCAATTTCGATTCGAAGCTGCGCCGTCAGTCGATCGATCCGGAAGACCTCTTGATCGGCCATATCGGCGGCATGGATTGCTGCGCCCGGGGCCTGCGCGCCGCAGCCAAAATGGTCGAGGACAAGGCACTGTCCGGTCCGCTCGACGCACGCTACGCTGGCTGGGCGTCGGATGAGGGCCAGAAGCGCTTGACCAGCATGTCGCTGGAAGAGATCGCGGCCTATGTCGAAAAGACCGATCTCAACCCGCAGCCGAAATCCGGCAAGCAGGAATTGCTCGAAAACGTCGTCAACCGCTACGTTTAAGCGGCGTCGCACGGCAGATTGAACAAAGAAGGAAAGGGCGCTGTGGCGCCCTTTCCCTTGTTAACGCCGCAGTGGCCAACACCCTCGCCCTCGAATATCCTTCAAGAGCACATATGTGCGCAGAGCGGACTCCGGGCTGGCAGAGAGGATACGGCTATGTTCAAGACCTATTGCGGTAGCTGTCATTGCGGTGCAGTCCGCTTCACGTCAGATCTGGACATCAGCGCCGGGACTGGAAAATGCAATTGTACCTTCTGCACCAAGATACGTCTCTGGTCGGTCAAAGCGGCTCCTGCGGCATTCCGGCTGCTGGCAGGTGAAGCAGCCTTGGTCGATTACCAAGGCGCCAATACGGTTGCCCACCACTTCTTCTGCCGGCATTGCGGCGTGCGCCCCTTCGAGTGGGTGGACGTGCCGAACATGACCGGCGAGAGATACTATAATATCAACCTCGCCTGCCTTGATGATTTCGATATCGACGAACTGATGGCGGCTCCGGTTACCTATTATGATGGACTTAACAACGACTGGGGCTCGACACCGGCGGACGTACGGCATTTGTGAAAGGTTGCTCTCTCGGCTGTGGAACAGCCTCGGTCACTTTGTCGCATTTTTGAGAGAATATGCTAGGAAAACAGGTTGTTACTCTTGCTTATCCTCGACATAAGCAAGCGCTCTTAAAGGCATTCTTAACTATGCGGGCCTAATCCTCCGGTCACGCCTTAACCCATCTGCCGGCATGATGCCGATCGCGCAGCGCGCATGCCTTTCCCCGTTTCGATTTAGGATGCTCCCGTATGTCTGCGCCCGTTTCCACGACCAAACACCTTAATGAACGTCTCGATTTCGTCGGGCTTGTTGGCGAAGAGCGTGCTGCTCTCGTGCGGGCAAGGCCGACCATTTCTGCCTCCCTTGATGGTGCACTCGACAAGTTCTACGCGAAGGCGACCGCCAATCCGGAAACGGCGAAGTTCTTTGCCAGTGAAGCGCATGTCAAAAGCGCCAAGACAAGGCAGGTCCGCCACTGGGACCAGATCGCTTCCGGCGAATTCGACGATAAATATGTCGATGCGGTGACCGCGATCGGCAAGACCCATGCGCGCCTCGGGCTGGAGCCGCGCTGGTATATCGGCGGCTACGCACTGATCATGGAATCGATTATCAAGGCCGTTGTCGAAAAACACCTTGAAGGCTTTCTCTACAAGAAGAAGGCGAAGGACATCACGATCGAGGTGACTGCCATCATGAAGGCGGCGTTCGTCGACATGGACTACGCCATCTCGGTCTATCTGGACGCGTTGCAGGAGCAGCGGGCCATCGGCGATGCCGAGCGGAAAACACTTTCGGCACAACAGGACGAAGCCCTGTCTGCGCTTGACCGTTCGCTGACCGGGCTTGCCAATGGCGACCTGACCGCCAAGCTCAGCGCAGCTCTGGCGCCGCAGTTCGACGGCCTGCAAACCAACTTCAACTCAGCACTCGGGACGCTCGATACAGCTCTGGGTTCGATCGTTCTGGCTGCCGACGAAACGTCCGGCAATGCTGGCGAACTGGTGACTGCGGTCGATGACATGGCCCACCGCACCGAACAGCAGGCTGCCTCGCTTGAACAGACTGCAGCAGCGCTGGAAGAAATCACCACGATTTCCAAGGAGGCGGCACTGCGGACCGAGGAAGCCCGTCGCGTTGTCGGACATGCCACAGAGGAGGCGCATAAGTCCGGGGCGGTGGTCGAGCAGGCCGTCAGCGCCATGAGCGCGATCGAGGAATCCTCCCGCCGGATCACCCAGATCATAAGCGTCATCGACCAGATTTCCTTCCAGACCAATCTTCTCGCCCTGAATGCCGGGGTAGAGGCTGCACGTGCCGGTGATGCCGGCAAAGGGTTTGCCGTGGTTGCCCAGGAAGTGCGTGAACTGGCACAGAAATCGGCTGATGCCGCCAAGGAGATCAAGGGGCTGATCGACAAGTCGTTCGAGGATGTTCTCAGGGGAGTCTCGCTGGTCAATCAAACCGGCGATGCGCTGAGGACCATCGGCGAACAGGTCACCCATATCAACGGCCATATCGATGCCATTGCCGGCTCGGCACGGGAACAGGCGATCGGCATCACCGAGATCAACACGGCCGTCACCGGCATGGATCACATGACCCAGCAGAATGCCGCGATGGTCGAACAGACCCACGCAGCAACCCATAATCTGATGCGCGTCAGTACCACCTTGAAGGCTCTGGCCGATCAGTTCACGGTTTCGGGTGGGCGGCGCGTGCCAGCGCCTGTTCGTCAGCGGGACCAGCGGCGCTACGCCTAAACGGACACTGCAGGCGAAGCATCAGGCCGGACGGTCAGCGCTTCGTCCATTTGAGCGATGGGGCCGCGACAGAGTTGCGGACCACCAGATCGGGACGAAGCAGGATTTCCGTTTCCGGTGGCTGGCCGTCGGACAGAAGGTCCAGCAGCAGCGCCATCGCATGTTTGCCAATGGCCGTTCGCGGCTGGCGAATGGTGGTCAGCGCCGGCGACATGAAGCTTGCTTGCGGAACATCGTCAAAACCCGTCACTGAAAAATCGCGCGGGATATCATAGCCACGTGCGCCAAGGCCGATCATCACCCCAATCGCCGTCTGGTCGTTGACGCACATGAACGCCGTTGGCAGCGTGTCGCGCATGAACAGCTGCTCGACCGCCAGCCGCCCGCTTTCGATCGTGCCGTCGCCCTCGAAGACTATGCGCTGATCGGCGCCGACATTGGCCGCGTCCAGTCCGGCCTCGTAGCCCATCCGGCGCCGGCTATAGGCAAGCCGGGTGCGGGAATCGCCGATGAAAGCGATCTTGCGATGGCCTTCGGCGAGAAGCAGGTCGATCACCTTGCGGGCGCCCTCGGTATCGTCGACGCCGACATAGGGAATGCCGCCATTGAAAACCGGCTCGAAGACGCCGACACTCGGCGGCAGCCTTGCCGTCATCGACTGATGGCCGAAAGGCAGGATGCCGGTAAACAGGATCAATCCGGCGGCCTGGTTTGAATTGAGGAACTTCAAGTATTCCAGACCGCGCTGGGCGTCATTCTGCGTATGGCCGATCAGCACGCCATAACCATGCGAACGCGCCTCGTTTTCCAGGCCGACGAGAATGTTAGAAAAATTCGGGTCGCCGATATCGGGCGCCACAACGAGGATCATGTTGGAACGGCCAAGCCTGAGGCTGCGAGCCATGGCGTTGGTGGTGTAGCCAGTGATGGCAATCGCCTGGCTTACCTTCAGCCGCGTCGAATTGGCGACCTTCTCCGGCATATGGATGGCGCGCGACACTGTCGCGATCGACACTTCCGCGATCCGGGCGACGTCTTCAATGGTTGCCGGCGTGGAATTCGACACTGCGCTCTGCCTTGGTTTTAGTCTCGGCGGGACACTACACAGACTTACCCAGAGGTCAAAGCCTACGCGAAGAATTTCTCGGGTATGCCCTGATGTAAACCTTTACATGGCTTATGTAAAGGTTTACATAGCATTCAAGCGGACGGGAGCCGCAGGGAGGATTACATGAATGCGCAGACCAGCGGCGCCGGTGACGGCGCAGTCGTGCTATCTGCTCGACGCATCAGCAAGTCGTTCAACGGCGTGCAGGTCCTGTTCAGCGTTGACTTCGATCTCCGCGCTGGCGAAATCCATGCTTTGATGGGAGAAAACGGCGCTGGAAAATCCACGCTCGTCAAGATTCTGTCCGGTTTCGAGCAGCCCACGTCCGGTGAAATTATCCTCGATGGTAATCCGGTCAAGCTGCCGCCGAATGGCGCCGCAGAAGCGCTCGGCATCGTCATCATCCACCAGGAATTCAATCTCGCCGAACATCTGACCGTCACCGAGAGCCTGTTTCTCGGCCGCGAAATAACCCGTTTCGGTGTGCTCGACCGCAAGTTCATGCGGGCCGAAACGCGGCGTGTTCTCGACCTGCTCGGTTCGCATGTCGATGAAAATGCGATGATCAGTTCGCTGTCCATTGCCGACAAGCAGATGGTCGAGATCGCCAAGGCCATCAGCCGCGATGCCCGCGTCGTCTTCATGGACGAGCCGACGGCTGTTCTCTCCGGCGAAGAAACCAGTTTCCTGTTCAAACAGGTGCGCAAGCTGCGCGATCAGGGCACGAGCTTCGTCTTCGTGTCGCACAAGCTCGATGAAGTCATGGCGCTGACCGACCGGGTGACGGTGCTGCGTGACGGCCAATGGATCAAGACCTCGCCGACATCGATCCTCGACGGGGAATCGATCGCCCAGCTGATGGTCGGCCGTGAGTTGTCGAAGCTCTATCCGGCCAAGCGCGAGCCGAATGTCGATGAAGAGGTCGTGCTGAGCGTCGATGCGCTATCGACCGGCTATGTCAAGGACGCGACTTTCGAGGTTCGCAAGGGCGAAATCCTCGGGTTTTCCGGCATGATCGGCTCGGGCCGCACCGAGCTGATGGAGGCGATTGCGGGCTTGAGGTCTCGCGCCTCGGGCGAAGTGATCATTCGCGGCGAGACCGTCCCATCCGGCGACGTACACGCCGCCAATAGGCAGGGCCTTGCCTACATGACCAAGGACCGCAAGTCGAAGGGCCTGCTTCTCAATTCGCGCATGACCGCGAACCTGACGCTGCAGTCGCTCGAAAATCACGGCAAGCTCGGATACCTCAATCCCGCCAGCGAGGCGCAGGCGCTGGAACGCGCCCGCCGCCGCTTCGATATCCGGGTGCGCGATGGCAATGTCGTGGCCGGCCGCATGTCCGGCGGCAACCAGCAGAAGCTGCTGCTTGCCAAGGTGATGGAAACCGAGCCCGAGATCATCATCATCGACGAGCCCACCCGCGGCATCGATGTCGGCACCAAGCAGCAGATCTATCATTTCATCTCGGCATTGGCGCGTGACGGACGTTCCATCATCGTCGTCTCCTCCGAAATGCCGGAGGTGATCGGCCTTTGCACCCGCGTCGCGGTGATGCGGGAAGGGCGGATTGTCGGCATGCTGGAGGGCGATGAAATCTCCGAACAGGAGATCATGCGCTATGCGGCCGGACTGAAGAAAAAGGCTGCGGCCTGAGCCGCGCAACTGCGGGGACGGCACTGAAAAACAAACCCCAGGGATAATGGGACGGGAGGTTGAAGTGGACACGAGCGTGAATGAGGAAACCCGGGACGTGCGGCGCCGGAACTGGCAGGATATCGACCTTCGGGCCGTCGCACCGTTTGCGGCTTTGATCCTGCTGCTCATCCTCGGGGCGCTCGTCAATCCGAACTTCATCGGATTGAACAACCTTGCCAATGTCGCAACCCGCAGCGCCTTCATAGCCATCATCGCGATTGGTGCGACCTTCGTCATCTCCTCGGGCGATCTCGATCTGTCCGTCGGCGCGATGGTTGCGTTCGTTGCCAGTCTGATGATCCTGTTCATGAATTCAGGCGTCATCGCCGATCCCACCCTGATGCTGATGGCGGCCGTGCTGTTCGCGGTCGTCGCCGGGTCGCTCTGCGGCCTTGCCAATGGCCTGATCACCACGGTCGGCCGGATCGAGCCGTTCATCGCGACGCTGGGAACCATGGGCATCTATCGTGGCCTTACCACCTGGCTGTCGCAGGGCGGCGCGATCACGTTGAAGGATCCGGCCCTCCAGGAAATCTACCGTCCGGCCTATTTCGGCTCGATCCTCGGCGTTCCGGTGCCGATTGCGGTGATCCTGGCGGTCACCTGCGTTGCGGCCTTCATTCTCTATCGCACCCGCTATGGCCGTCATGTCGTTGCCGTCGGCTCGAACGCCGATGTCGCCCGTTATTCCGGCATTCCGGTCAACCGGGTCCGCACCATCGCCTTCGTCATCCAGGGCCTGTGCGTAGCGATTGCGGTTCTGCTTTACGTGCCGCGCCTCGGCTCGACTTCGGCAACCACCGGTATCCTGTGGGAACTCCAGGCGATCACCGCAGTGGTTGTCGGCGGAACTGCATTGAAGGGTGGAGCCGGCCGGGTCTGGGGCACGATCTGCGGCGCTTTCATTCTCGAGCTGGTCGGCAACATCATGCTGCTTTCCAATTTCATCAGCGAATATCTGATCGGCGCCATCCAGGGCACGATCATCATTGTTGCGATGCTCGTCCAGCGCTCGCTGGTACGGAAATCGTGAAGTGCCGGGTTCAGGGGGTCGCCCGGTCGCAAAGACTGCAAGACCCGCATCACTAGGGAGAGAGAAACATGCGTAAAGGACTATTTGGCGCTGCAGCCGTCGCCATGATGGCGCTGACCGGCGTGGCCCATGCACAGGAAGAAAAGAAGGTCACGATCGGCGTTTCGATCCCGGCTGCCGACCATGGCTGGACCTCGGGCGTGGTATTTCACGCAGAGCGCGTCGCCAAGCTTCTGATGGCACAGCATCCGGGCCTCAACATCATCGTCAAGACGTCGCCGGATCCGGCAAGCCAGGCCAATGCCGTGCAGGACCTTGAGACCCAGGGCATCGACGCGCTGGTCATCCTGCCGTCCGACCCGGATCCGCTGGTCAACGCCATCAAGGAAGTCAAGAGCAAGGGCACGTTCGTTGCCATCGTCGACCGCGCACCGTCGGTCAACGACAACACCGTTCGCGACCTTTACGTTGCCGGCAACAACCCGGCACTTGGCCAGACGGCCGGCGAATACATCAAGGCAACGACGCCGGACGCTGAAGTCGTCATCATCCGCGGCCTGCCGATCCCGATCGACCAGCAGCGCCAGGACGGTTTCGATAAGGGTATCGAAGGCTCCAACGTCAAGGTTCTCGACCGCCAGTTCGGCAACTGGAACCGCGACGATGCCTTCAAGGTCATGCAGGATTACCTGACCAAGTATCCGAAGATCGACGTGGTCTGGTGCCAGGATGACGACATGGCTGTCGGCGTGCTGCAGGCCATCGACCAGGCCAAGCGCACCGACATCCAGTATGTCGTAGCCGGTGCCGGTTCCAAGGACATGATCAAGAAGGTCATGGACGGTGACAAGATGATCCCGGTCGACGTGCTCTATCCGCCGGCAATGGTGGGTACTGCGCTCGAAATGACCGTTGCCAATTTCTACGGTCAGGTTCCGGTTCGCGGCGTCTATACGATCGACGCAACGCTCGTCACCAAGGACAATGCCAAGGACTTCTACTTCCCCGATTCACCGTTCTGATCGGTTCCACTCACGACCGGGCGCCCGCGAAAACGGGCGCCCATTTTTATGGCTTAGGGTTGCCCGTCTTTGTTTTCAGTTTTGCGGCACGTACCTCTTGCCGCCATGCAAAGTCCGTGATTAGGTTCCGGCGCACTGGAATTCTGGCTGTCCCCACCAGCTGGCCGTTATCGGTAAGAGGCGTCTTGCCCGCGATGAACGGCGTGTTAAACCACTTCGGAAACGTTTACGGTCGATAATCAGGGAGGAATCTGACATGAAGACCATCAAGGGCCCGGCGCTCTTCCTCGGACAATTCGCGGGTGATGCCGCTCCGTTCAACTCATGGGATTCGATCACCAAATGGGCCGCCGATTGCGGCTATATCGGCGTGCAGGTGCCAACCTGGGCCAGCCAGCTGATCGATCTGAAAAAGGCAGCTTCGTCGAAGGATTATTGCGACGAGTTTGCCGGCAAGGCGCGCGAGAACGGCATCGAGGTGACCGAGCTTTCCACCCATCTTCAGGGGCAGCTGGTTGCGGTCAATCCGGTCTATGATGAAGCCTTCGATGGTTTTGCCGCTCCCGAAGTGCGCGGCAATCCGAAGGCTCGCCAGGAATGGGCCGTCGAGCAGGTCAAGATGGCGCTGACGGCGTCGAAGCATCTCGGCATCAAGGCGCATGCGACCTTTTCCGGCGCGCTCGCCTGGCCGTTCATGTATCCGTGGCCGCAGCGTCCGGCCGGTCTGGTGGAAACCGCTTTTGACGAATTGGCCCGCCGCTGGACGCCGATCCTCAACCACGCCGAAGACTGCGGCGTCGATATCGCCTATGAGATCCATCCGGGCGAGGATCTGCATGACGGCGTCACCTTCGAGATGTTCCTCGATCGTGTCGGCAACCATCCCCGCGCCAACATGCTCTACGATCCCTCGCACTATATCCTGCAGTGCCTGGATTATCTCGACAACATCGATATCTACCACGAGCGCATCAAGATGTTCCACGTCAAGGATGCCGAGTTCAATCCGACCGGTCGCCAGGGCGTCTATGGCGGCTATCAGGGCTGGGTGAACCGGGCCGGGCGCTTCCGCTCGCCGGGTGACGGCCAGGTCGATTTCGGCGCGGTGTTTTCGAAACTGACGGCTAATGATTTCGACGGCTGGGCCGTGGTCGAATGGGAATGCGCGCTGAAGCATCCGGAAGACGGCGCCCGCGAAGGTGCCGAGTTCGTCAAGCACCACATCATCCGCGTCACCGAAAAGGCCTTCGACGATTTCGCTGATAGCGGCACCGACGACGCGGCCAACCGGCGCATGCTGGGGCTTTAGTCTCTTTCGAGGGTGGGTACCCCCCTCTGTCACTTCGTGACATCTCCCCCACAAGGGGGGAGATTGTTCTTTTCCCTCATCGCCCTGCCGTAAGGGACGCATGAGCTTCGCAGTTAATCTCTCCCCTTGTGGGGGAGATGTCGGCGTCGCCGACAGAGGGGGGTAAAGCTCTCCGCAAACTCAAAAATCAAGGGAGACACTCTCATGGCAATCGAAGGAACCACTGAGGTTCGCGAAAAACGCATCCGTCTCGGCATGGTCGGCGGCGGTTCCGGTGCGTTTATCGGCGCCGTCCACCGTATGGCCGCGCGCCTTGACGATCATTTCGAGCTGGTCGCCGGCGCCCTGTCGTCGACGCCGGAAAAGGCGAAAGCCTCTGGCGCAGAATTGGGTCTTGATCCCTTACGCAGCTATTCCGATTTCAAGGAAATGGCGATCCGCGAGGCCAAGCTGAAGAACGGCATCGAGGCCGTTGCGATCGTCACGCCGAACCATGTGCACTACGAAGCCGCGAAGGAATTCCTGAAGCGCGGCATTCATGTGATCTGCGACAAGCCGCTGACCTCGACGCTGTCGGATGCCAGGAAGCTGAAGAAGCTGGCGGACGAGAGCGAAGCCCTGTTCGTGCTGACGCACAATTACACCGGTTATCCGATGGTCCGCCAGGCCCGCGAGATGGTCGAGAATGGCGATATCGGTGCTGTCCGCCTGGTGCAGATGGAATATCCGCAGGATTGGCTGACGGAGAACATCGAACAATCCGGCCAGAAACAGGCCGCATGGCGCACCGATCCGTCGAAGTCGGGTGCTGGCGGTTCCACCGGCGATATCGGCACGCATGCCTATAATCTCGGGGCCTTCGTGTCTGGACTCGAACTGGAAGAGCTTGCCGCCGATCTCGACAGTTTCGTCGAAGGCCGGGCACTCGATGACAACGCCCATGTGATGATGCGCTTCAAGGAAAAGAACGGCCAGCGCGCCAAGGGTCTGCTCTGGTGCAGCCAAGTTGCCCCGGGCCACGAGAACGGCCTGATGGTGCGCGTCTATGGCACCAAGGGCGGCCTCGAATGGACGCAGAAGGACCCGAATTATCTCTGGTACACGCCGTTCGGCGAGCCGAAGCGCCTGATCACCCGTGCCGGTGCAGGCTCCGGCCCGGCCGCGGCGCGCGTTTCCCGCATTCCGTCCGGCCATCCGGAAGGTTATCTCGAAGGCTTTGCCAATATCTACACCGAAGCGGCCCGCGCCATCTTTGCCAAGCGCAAGGGCGTTGCGGTCGATCCGGCTGTCATCTATCCGACAATCGACGATGGCATGAAGGGCATGGTGTTCGTCGATGCCTGCGTGCAGTCGTCAAAACGCAATGGCGCCTGGATCAAGGTTTAAGCTTTTCCGCGATCTTTATCCGGTTGGCGCATGCTGTTATGCTAACTATTATTGTCTCCTGTCAGTGGACACAAAGGAAGCAGCATGGCCAGCAGCGCGAACCTCGGGCAACATCTGGAAGACTATGTGACCGATCTGGTGAAAAACGGGCGCTATAATTCTCGCAGCGAGGTGCTGCGAGAAGGTGTCCGTATGATCGAGGATCGCGAGAAAAGGCTGGCTGCCCTTGACCAGTCGATCGCCCAAGGACTCGACGACGTGAAGGCAGGCCGTGTGAAACCTGCAAAGGATGTGCTTGCGCGCCTTGTTGCCAAATATGAGGGCGAGGCGAAAGACGGCAATTCGTGATCGTCGTTTTCACCGCTGCGGCCGAGGCGGACATGGAACATATCGCCGATTATATTTCTCGCGATAATCCCGGTCGTGCCGTGACCTTTATTCGTGAACTGATCGATCGCTGCGAACAGCTGCCTCAATCGCCCCATGCGTTTCCGATCGTGCCGCGTTATGCGCAGGCTGGTGTTCGAAGACGTCCCTATCGAGGCTATCTGATCTTTTACACCGTCAATGAAGACAGGGTGGAAATCCTGCATGTTCTGAATGGTGTTCAGGACTATGAAGCCATTCTTTTCCCTGAAACATAAATATCTCATCTTCTCTGCGACCGTGAACTTAGCAACTCGTGCCAGCGCGAGGTTGACTTTTTTGCAAACCGTTTTACTGCAACGTTGCAGTAGATGTCGCTTATCCGGAGTGTTTCATGATCGATCCCAAAATCCTTGCCCAGCGCTTCCCCGGTGATTTCATTTTCGGCGTTGCGACCGCCTCCTTCCAGATCGAGGGTGCGACGAAAGTCGATGGCCGCAAGCCGTCCATCTGGGATGCCTTTTCCAACATGCCGGGCCGGGTCTACCAGGGCCATAATGGCGATATCGCCTGCGATCATTATAACCGGCTGGATGAAGACCTCGACTTGATCCAGAGCCTCGGCGTGGAAGCCTATCGGTTCTCGATCGCCTGGCCGCGCATCATCCCGGAAGGCACCGGGCCGATCAACGAGAAGGGGCTGGATTTTTACGATCGCCTCGTTGATGGCCTAAAGCAGCGCAATATCAAGGCATTCGCGACGCTCTACCATTGGGACCTGCCGTTGGCGTTGATGGGGGACGGGGGCTGGACGGCGCGGTCGACAGCCTATGCCTACCAGCGCTACGCGAAAACCGTCATTGCCCGGCTGGGTGACCGGCTGGATGCGGTGGCAACCTTCAACGAGCCGTGGTGCTCTGTCTGGCTCAGCCATCTCTACGGCATCCATGCGCCGGGCGAACGCAACATGGATGCAGCGCTGCATGCGCTGCATTTCACCAATCTCGCTCATGGCCTCGGCGTTGCCACCGTTCGCGAGTTGCAGCCGAACCTGCCGGTCGGCATCGTCATCAACCCGATGCACGTCTATCCCGGCAGCGACAGTGCTGACGACAAGGCTGCGGCTGAGCGGGCGTTCGATTTCCACAATGGCGTCTTCTTCGGCCCAATCTTCAAGGGCGAGTACCCGGAAAGCTTCCTCTCGGCGCTTGGCCATCGCATGCCGGCGATCGAGGATGGCGACATGGCGACGATCGGCCAGAAGACCGACTGGTGGGGCGTCAACTATTATACGCCGATGCGCGTTTCTCACGATCCGGCCGAAGTTGCCGAGTTCCCGGCGACGGTCAGTGCCAAGCCGGTCAGCGACGTCAAGACCGATATCGGCTGGGAAGTTTTTCCGCAGGCGCTGGGCGATCTCATCCGCACGGTCAACGACCGCTACGCGTTGCCGGATTGCTATATCACCGAGAACGGTGCCGCCTACAACATGGGCGTCGAAAACGGCGTGGTCGATGATCAGCCACGGCTCGATTACATCGCTGAGCATCTGGCCGTGACGGCCGACCTGATAAAGGAAGGCTATCCGATGAAGGGTTATTTCGCCTGGAGCCTGATGGACAATTTCGAATGGGCGGAAGGCTACAAGATGCGCTTCGGCATCGTCCATGTCGATTACGACACGCAGGTCCGCACCATCAAGAACAGCGGCCACTGGTACAAGGAACTGGCCGAACAGTTTCCGAAAGGCAATCACAAGGCCGGTTGACGGTCGTGTTTTGGCGGAGATCATAAGCCCCGATTGACAGCAAATGATCCGGCATTCTAAGCCGGATCATGGCTCTTCAACTCTCTGCCTTTGACAATGAATTGCTGGACGGCACGCATGGCGAGGCGGCGGCTTTCTGCATGCGGCTTTTGACGCGTTTCGCCGAAGCCGTCGATGCCGGCAGTTTCATCGATATCGAAGCGGCCCATATCGACGGTTGTCTGTATCTCGGAGAGGTCAGCCTCGATTTCGTCCAGCATCTCGTTCGCCTGAAAGGCCGTGTTCGCGTACCGACGACGTTGAATGTCGGCTCGGTCGATCTCATCCATCCGGAGCTGTTCCATGGCGACGGCAAGATTGGAACCAACGGCGCGCGGCTGATGCGGGCGCATGAGGCGCTGGGCTGCTTTCCGACTTTCACCTGCGCGCCCTATCAGACGATCTTCCGCCCCCGTTTCGGCGCGCAGATTGCCTGGGCGGAATCCAACGCCATCGTGTTTGCCAACTCGGTGATCGGCGCCCGCACCAATCGCTACGGCGATTTCATCGATCTCTGTTGCGCGCTTACGGGCAGGGCGCCCTATTACGGGCTGCATCTGCCGGAAAACCGGCGCGCCCAGATTTTGGTCGAGATTGAAAGCCTACCGGAGGAGTGGCCGGACGCCGGTCCGGCCTGCGTTGCGGTCGGCCATGCCATCGGAAAACGTTGCGGAAGCCTCATCCCGGCGATCACCGGTCTACCGGCCCATACGCAGGAGGATGACCTGAAGGCGCTCGGGGCGGTCGCTGCGTCGTCCGGCGCCGTCGCGCTGTTCCATGCAATCGGCTTGACGCCGGAAGCGCCGACGGTCGAAGCGGCGTTTCAAGGCCGCCAGCCGATTGAGACGATCCGGCTGACGGCCGACGATCTGCGCCACACGGTGCGCAATCTCTCGACAGTGCCGGATGGTACGCCGCTTGTCGGCGTCAGCCTCGGGACGCCGCATTTTTCCTTGGAGGAATTCGCCCGCCTGATGCCGCTGATGAAGGGCCTGCGGCCGCTCATCGATATCTACATCAACACCAATCGCGGCGTGTTGAGCGAACTCACGGACAGAGGCTGGGACACGGCGCTGAAGGCGCAAGGCGTAACGCTGGTGATCGATACCTGCACTTATGTCACGGCGATCATGCGCGACATGTCCGGTGCGATCATGACCAATTCCGGCAAGATGGCTTATTATGCGCCGAGCAATATCGGTGTCGATATCGCCTTTGGATCGCTGGCCGAATGTATGGCCTCGGCCAGGGCCGGAAAGGTGGTGCGGCTGTGACCATCCAGGCGATTACGCTGGTGCCCGGACAGGCGGAAGGGCGGACCTTTGTTCTGAGCGAGCCCTTGAGCTTCTGGGGCGGCCTGGATTCCGCTACCGGCCGGATCATCGATCAATGGCATCCGCAGAAGGATGCAGTGATATCAGGCCGCATTCTCGTCATGAAGGCGGGGCGGGGCTCCAGTTCCGGCAGTTCCGTTCTGGCCGAGGCGATCCGCCGGAAAACGGGGCCGGCTGGTATCGTCCTGATGACGCGCGATGCCATTGTCACCGTCGGTGCGATGGTCGCGGCCGAACTTTACGGGGTTCATTGTCCCGTCGTTCTGGTGGAAGAGACGGATTGGGATGCGATCGTCTCGGCCGGACTTGTTGGCATCAGCGCAGCCGGTACCGGGCCGGCCATTCTGACACTCCCGATCTGAGCCTGTCTGAGCGCGTCAGCTTCCCAGATGCCGTTCGCCGCGTTTCTTCGCCAGGTCCATCTGCTGCTGCCGCTGGCGGTAGCGCTGGCGGTCCTCGTCGGTGCGGGTGTCGTGGCAGTGGATGCAGGTGACGCCATGTTCGTGATGGGGTGACAAAAGGTCCTGCGGCGTCAACGGTTGGCGGCAGGCGTGGCAGAGGGTGTGTTCGCCTTCCTTCAGGCCATGGGTTACCGACACGCGATCATCGAAGACGAAGCAGGCGCCGTCCCAGAGGCTTTCTTCTTCCGGCATCTCCTCCAGATATTTCAGGATGCCGCCCTTGAGGTGGTAGACCTCGTCAAAGCCCTGTTCCTTCATGAAGGCAGTCGCTTTCTCGCAGCGGATGCCGCCGGTGCAGTACATGGCGATCTTCGGCTTGGCGGCGAGATCCGGGTTGTTCTTCACCCAGTCGGGGAATTCGCGAAAACTTTTGGTGTTCGGATCGACAGCGCCACGGAACATGCCGATCGCCGTCTCGTAATCGTTACGGGTGTCGATCACCAGCGTATCCGGATCGGAGATCAGCGCGTTCCAGTCCTGCGGCGCCACATAGGTGCCGACGATCTTGTTGGGGTCGATATCCTCGACGCCCATGGTGACGATTTCCTTCTTCAGCCGCGCCTTCATCCGAAGGAACGGCATCGACGACGCCCAGCTTTCCTTGTGCTCGAGATTGGCGAATTCGGGCTGGGCGCGCAAAAAGGCGAGCACGGTACGGATGCCATCTTCCGGCCCGGCAATCGTGCCGTTGATGCCCTCATGTGCCAGCAGCAAAGTGCCCTTGACGCCATTGCCGTCGCAAATTGCCTGCAACGGTTCGCGGAAGTCGGCGAAGCGTTCGAAACCGGCGAAATGATAAAGCGCCGCCACCAGAAACTGGCCGCTGGCTTCCGGGCGAGGAATATGGATCGTGTCTGTCATGCGGCGTGAAATACAGCTTTCCGGCCGCGCACGCAATCGGGGTGTGCGGCCGGAAAGCACTGGTCAGGCGGCCTGCGGCGTGAAGACCCGCAAGCGATGGCCGTCTGGGTCGGCGCAGGTGAACGTGTAATCAGACGCCGACGAGGTGGGTTCCTGCAGGATCGTCACACCTTTCCTGCGCCATTCATCGTGTAGCGCATCGACGCCTTCCCGGCCGGCGACGAAGATCGGAAGTTCGGCATCATTGGCATTCACAGCCGTCGGCAGTTTCCTCCTCTTCGCTAGGCCAAGTTTCAACGCATCGTTCATCAGGACGACTGCATAAGTCGGCGACAGCTCCAGCGGCAACGCGCCGAACATCGCCATGTAGAAAACGGCGCTCTCGGCCGGGCTTTCGACAGGCAGAACAAAATCGGTTTTCATGGCAGTCTCCTCTCGGTGGGTTCGGAGACCTTTTTATTCCGTCCTGCTGTCAATTTCTGGCAGTAGAGTCACATGTCCTGCGTGAGATTGTGAGCACGCCGCCATTCGGCCAAAAGCAGGTCGCGCCGACGCGGGATGCGGATGCCGGTCACGGTCATGGTGGTGAAGCGGTCGGTACGAAAGTGGCGAAAGTCACCGCGCAATTCGCACCAGGCGGCCAGCACGCGCGTCTCTTCGAAATAGGCCAGCGCAAAGGGCCAGACGCGCCGTGTCGTCGGCTGGCCGTTGACATCGGCATAATCGATGTCGATCTTCATGCCCAGCCGGATGGCTTCGCGAATGGCGGGAAAGTCGACGGTGCCGAGCCTCAGATCGCGCGTGTTGTAGACGAGCAGCGAATTGGTCTCCAGTTCATGGCGCAAATCTGCAGGCAGCACGGCGGCAATCTTTGCCAAGGCGTTCTGCGCCGCATCCTTCAATTCGTCGTCGGCCCGCGCCGCCACCCAGCGTGCGCCGAGCACCAAGGCCTCGATCTCCTCTTCGCTGAGCATCATCGGCGGCATCAGGAAGCCGGGCTTGAGCACATAGCCGAAGCCGGGCGCGCCCTGAATGTCGGCGCCTTGCGCCTGCAGCGTGGCGATATCGCGGTAAAGCGTGCGGATGCTGATGCCCATGCGCTGCGCCAGCGAGTTGCCGCTCACCGGCCGGCGGTAGGTGCGCAAAAGCTGGATCAGGTCGAGAAGGCGGGTGGAACGGGACATGGCCGATCATACTGACAGGGATTGGCAGTATCAATGCCGGGAAGGAGGGCCGCTTCAGACTGCGTCCCGCCACATGAGCTTGATCCTGCGGCTTTCCGTTTTCGGATCATCGCGGAAAACCGAAGCAGCGACCGTCAGTGCCTGTTCCCGGAGGATTTTCTGCCGGGTAATGACAGCCGAGAGCAGATAGGCGACGTCCTCGCTCTTGCCGAAAAGCTGTGGCTGTTCATCGACCAGGGAGGCAAGCAGTGCCAGATCGTTGTGATGGCCGAGAAGATCGACAACCTTTGTCACCTCGATCCGCTTTGCATGCATCGCCGACGGCCAAAGCCGCTGCAACATGTCCAGATAGAAACGGTAGTCCTGGCTGCGTTTGCGCAGTTCGTGAAACAGATGTGCATCGGTGGTGTCCGTGCAGGCCTGCTGCGCTACCGCTACTCTCTCCAGCGCCTTGCGCCAACCCTTGGCGAGGCGTTTGGCGCCCTTTTTACTGCCATCCTGAAAGGTGATGCGGGAGAGCGAATCCAGTGCCCGGCCGCAGGTTGAGATCGCCGCCGCCACGCTTTCTTCGAGTTGGTTCCCCTCAGCGACCTGTTCGTCGCGCCGGGCGGTCAGCAGCTTGCCGATCCGTTTCAGCGCGGCGCGTTCGTCGGTGTTTTCAGCATGATCAAGCAGATACAGGCTGACTTCGACAAGCGCGGTTGCGTCGCGGGAGGTCGAAAGCGTCCGTGCCATGTTGCGGATGCGCGCATTTTCCGAGCGCCGGAAGGCCGGGATGTCGGCGGCTGCGAGGCGGTAGAGGGAGCGCAGCCTCTTGAAGTTCTTGCGGGCGCCGTGGATCGCCTCCGGCAGCCCTTGCGGACGGTCGGTCAACGCGGCGATGGCAAGTGTCAGCTGCTCGGCTCCAACTGCCTTGAATTCTTTAGTGAAATGTTCAGAAGGGCGAATATGATAGCTCATGATCTGCCTTGGATATTATCGGACTGGTTGAGAGATACTGGTTCGAGTAGTGCGGATCCCCGGTCACTTCGGTGCCCAGCCAGTCCGGCAGAATTGGTTTGTCGTCTTCGGTTCCGAGTTCGACTTCAGCGACCACAAGGCCTTCATGCGCGCCGCCATAGACATCGACCTCCCAGAGGAAGCCGCGATGCTTGACCTCGTAGCGGGTCTTTTCGATGACGAGGCCGATGGCTTTCGTCATCATGTCCCTGGCGTCCTGCACGGGGATCTCATATTCGAATTCATCGCGGGTCATCGAGCCGCTGCCGATCTTGATCGTCAGTTTCGCCCGCTTGTCGTCCATCAGCCTCACACGTGCGGAACGGTCGTCCATGGTAACGATATAGGCCTGTAGAAAGCGTGTGCCGCCGTCTGCAGTATTGCGCCACCCGTCGGATGCCACCAGAAACTTCCGTTCAATTTCCTTGGCCATTGATAAGCCTGCCGTTTTCGACCTCGATACAATCCAGACTATAGAATTGTGGCGTGGGGACAAGCATCCACTTCGGGCTTGCTGCGGCTTTCGTGCGGCGTTGAGTCGGCGCCGCAGTCAAACATCCGTCACCATGTCCGAATAGGTTCGGCCGGTCCGTTTGGTATCGACAAAAGCGGATGGGAAGAGTATTCGAACCTTCACTTCAATCGTTTTAAAAGGGCTGTCCGGCATGAGCGAGAAAACCGATAGACTTCTTTCCGTCCTGAAATTGCAGCCGGTCGTTCCGGTGCTGATCATCGATGACCTTGCGACCGCCGTTCCATTGGCGCGCGCCCTCGTTGCCGGTGGACTGAAGGCGATCGAGATCACCCTGCGCACCACGGCTGCTCTCGAAGCGATCCGCGCCGTTGCCAACGAAGTCGAGGGTGCCGTCGCCGGTGCCGGAACCATCCTCAATGCCGCACAATACGAGGCGGCTGTCGAGGCGGGCTCAAAATTCATCGTCAGCCCCGGCACGACGCAGGAGCTGATCGACGCTGCCAACGATTCCGAAATCCCGCTTCTGCCGGGTGCTGCCACGGCCAGCGAAGTCATGGGCCTGCGCGAAGAAGGCTATAAGGTGATGAAGTTCTTCCCGGCCGAACAGGCGGGCGGCGCGGCCTACCTGAAGTCGCTGTCTTCACCGCTTGCCGGAACGCTGTTTTGCCCGACCGGCGGCATTTCGCTGTCGAATGCCAAGGATTACCTGTCGCTGCCCAACGTCGTCTGCGTCGGCGGTTCTTGGGTTGCGCCGAAGGAACTGGTTGCCAGGGGCGATTGGGCCGGCATTACCAAGCTCGCTGCCGAAGCATTCGCGCTGCGCGGCTGATCGTTTTTTCGCATCCGTGCCGGATGGAGTTGTTCTCCATGCGAGGCCCTGAAACGGTACTCGACGTTCTTTCCACCCTGCGTCAAGGCAGGGTGGAATACGACCTTTTTGGTGGATGGGCAGAAGAGGTACTCGGCCTCTTCCCGCCGCGGGGAATGCTTTTATGACATCAAGGGGTGGCGACCTCGAGGAGGTGACTGGAAAACGGTTTGCCGCGACCGTTACGCCAGTTTCGCTTGGCCATGAAGACCACCTGCAAAAAATATCGCGCTGAGTTCAAATAGATAGAGAACTATCGCTGGTGCGATCCTGTATCCAACATTCGGTGATTGCGGTATATTTGCTTGGCGCTTTCATTTGTATTCCTCTCGTTGCATTCCTATGTCTCTATCCGACTGAAACCGGCCTCAAGGGAGTGGACCGAATGTTTGATGCGAAGAAATTGCTGGATCAATTGTTGGGTTCGCAGATCCCCGGTGCCGGCGGCACTGTGCGCGATCGCGCCGGACAGGCGACGCAGCTGGCTAAGGACAACCCGCTGGCCGCTGGTGCCATCGCCGCTGTCCTGCTTGGCACCGGTACCGGCCGTCAAGTTGCGGGTTCGGCCCTGAAGCTCGGCGGTCTTGCCGCCATCGCCGGCCTTGGCTATCAGGCCTACAAGAATTACCAGGCGGGCAAGGAGCCGGTCGTGCAGCCTGGAGCGCAGGCGCAGCCTGAACTCCTGCCGCCACCGGCCGATTCCGGTTTCAGTACCGAGCCTGCCGTTCTCCGCAACGATTTCGTGCTGGTGCTTGTCCGCGCCATGATCGCCGCTGCCCGCGCCGATGGTCACATCGATGATGTCGAGCGCGCCCGCATCATGGACAAGGTCAAGGTTTCCGGCCTCGATTCCGAAGCCGGACAGTTTCTGCACGAGGAACTCAGCAAGCCCGTCGATCTCGATGCCATGGTCGCTGCAGCCGTGACCGAGGAAGAACGCGTTGAGCTCTATACTGCCTCGCGTCTGGCCATTGATGCCGACAGCCGGGCCGAGCGCGGTTATCTTGATCAGCTGGCCGGCCGCCTTGGCCTTGCCGATGCGCTGATCGATCACATTGAGGCGACGGTCTCTTCGGCCAAGACCCCGGTTATCGAGGCGCAGGCAAACCCGACGCAGACCTCAGTGCCGCAGGCCGGTCAACCACCGATCAAGTCGCCGTGGTGATGGATCCATCATCACTTTGCATTTGTGCGGATGCCTGAGCTGTCCTATGCCAGCGTCAAGCCCTTTGCATGACCGGCGCGGTTGTTTCCGAGCCGGTCTCAAGGCTGATGGTATGGTCTCTCCTGGAGTGTGCAGATGCGTGATTTGACCCATTGGACTGGCTGCCCGGCCCCAATGCCGGTGGCTCTAGAAGGCCGTTACGTCCGGATCGTGCCCTATGATCGCGCCGCGCATCTGGAACCACTGTGGCAGGCTTTTGGCGGGTTGGAGATCAATGCCCGCCTGCAGTATTTCGCGCAGGATGATTTTCGCAGCATCGAGGATTTCGATGCCTGGCTGACGGCCGCGCAGAAGGGCGGCTGGATCACCGAAGTGTTCTACGACAAGGCCAGCGGCGATGTCGTCGGCATGGCCAATTACATGCGGCCCGATCCCGCCAATGGCGTGGTCGAGGTCGGCGGTGTCGCCCACTCTTTCTCGATGGCCCGCTCGCCGCTTTCCACCGAAGTGCATTACCTGATGGCCAAGCACGCCTTCGAGGATCTGGGCTACCGTCGCTACGAGTGGAAATGCGACAATCGCAACGAAGCCAGCAAGAAAACGGCCAATCGCCTCGGTTTCAGCTTCGAGGGCATCTTCCGGCAGCATATGCTGTCGAAGCGCGCCAATCGTGATACCGCCTGGTTCTCGATCATCGACGGCGAATGGCCGTTGCTCAATGCCGCTTTCGAAGCCTGGCTGTCGCCGGATAATTTTGCCGGTGACGGCACACAGAAGCGCAAGCTTGAAGATATTCGCACTGAACTGGCGCAAAAGGAGACCGCATGAACACTCCGGAAAAGAAGGAACGCTCGCCGGCGATAGCCGCAGCAGTCATCCTGCTTGTCGTTGGGGTGGGTTTCTTTATCCTGCCGAAAATCATGCTCTGGATCGGCACATATTCGCCTTGGCTGGCCGCAGCATTCGGCGCGGTTTTCGTGCTCGGTTTCTTCTTGATTTTCTGGCTACGAGCCCGCTACCAGCGGGGCCGCGGGCTCTAAAGGTTCAGCCCTGCAGCGACGCGCCAAGCAGCACAATGCCGAGTACCAGTACCAGCATCGCACCGGAGATTTCGATGCCGTTGCTGATGCGCATGGCCGACGATCCGCTGGATGCGTAGCGCACCGCGAGGTCCTTGGCGGTTACGGCCAGTGTCGCCAGCACCGAGACGGTGATGGCCGTGCCGATCGACATCGCAAACACCGAGAGCACGCCTCCGAGATACAGACCGTTCAGAAGCGCAAAGCTCAGCACGATCAACGCGCCGGAGCAGGGGCGCAGGCCGACCGCAATGATGGCCGACCACGCTTCACGCAGTGCGAACCGATCGCCTTTCAGCATCGAAGGGTCGGGTGCATGCGCGTGGCCGCAGGTGTCGCAGACGTCGCCCGGCGCATGGTTATGGCCGTGATCGTCAGAGTGCGCGTGATGTGCATGGCTATGGCCGTGCGCATGAGCGTGCCCCTGCGTTATCGCGGGAGCGAAGCGCCGCGCTTTCAAGCCCCGCAGCTTGCGGAACAGCAGCCAGCCGCCAAAGGCGGCAATCAATGCGTAGCTCACCACTTCCAGGAAATGCGTCGCCTGCGTCATCGAGATCGACGATCCACGCAGGACGAGATAGGCGGCGCCGACGAGAAGAATGGCAACGCCCCCCTGCATCATCGAAGACAGGAAGGATAGGAGCACGCCCCGCTTCAGTTCCGTCTCGTTGGCGATCATGTAGGAGGAAATAACCGCTTTGCCGTGGCCAGGCCCGGCGGCGTGGAAGACGCCGTAGGCGAAGGACAGCCCGATCAGCGACCAGAGATGCCACGGGTCATCCCGCATGGCTTTGATCGCTTCGGTCAGCGTATGGTAAAAGCGCTGCTGCTCCATGTTTATCCAGCCGAAGAATCCACCGAAAATGCCGCCGGTATTGAAGGATGGCTCGGCGGTGCCGATGCCGAGCGGGGATTGCGCATGGGCAACGCTGATCCCGGCGGCTGCCACGAACAGTGCCACGCCGATCAGGCGGACAGGAGCCCGCGCCGTCAGCATTTGAACTCGATTCGCGTGGCAAACATCTTCGACATGTCGGTTCCGGTCGGGTCGTTGAAGAAGGCGTCGGTCAGGCTCGCCTGGTTCTGGGCGAGCACTTCGTCCGGGTCCGGGCGCACCACCTTGTGTTCGCAGGCATTCAGCTGGTCGCCGACCGCCACGAGATCGCCGTCCGTCGGAAAATCCATCGCGGTGTACATTGTCGGGTCATAGACGCCGAACGACATATTGCCCTTGAGCGGCATCGCCTCCGCAGGCTTGACCGCGAACATCAAAAGCAACTGGCCATCCTTGTAGTCGGCGGTGATTTCATTCGGCTTATCGACCTTGATGGTTTTGCCGTTTTCGGTGATCGTCGTGTAGTAATTGTACTCCGCCAGCGAATCCAGAACGGTCTGGCCGACTTCCTGCAACTCGTCTGGATCGAGCTGCGCATTGGAATTCTTGTCGAAATCCATCACAACGCTGGCGGAAAACAGTTCGTCGAAGCGCCAGACATTGCGCAATTCGGTGATCCGGTTCGTGTTATCTGCCACGATCTCAAGCCGGGCCTCGGCGAAGATATGCGGATGGGCAAATGCTGCGCAGGGCGCAAGCACGGCCGCTGCCGCCAAGATCAGGGAGGATCGTTTCATGCTGTGATGATTCCTTTGGCTGTTTCGGGCGCAACGCCAACACTCTTGCAATGCCAACACTCTTGCAATGTATGTCAAATGGGACGGAATTGGGACTTTCTGGCCGTTGCGGCCCCGTCATTTTTCCGCGTTCTTGCGAAACCAGTGATGCAGGAAATCGACGAACGTACGCACCTTGGTCGGCAGATAGCGCCGGTGCGGATAGATCGCGTAAATGCCGCGATCCTTCGGTACATAGTCTTCAAAAATCGAAACCAGCGTGCCGGCGGTGATCTTCGGCCGGGCGATGAAATCGGGAACGCTGGCGACACCCATGCCGGATTCCGCCGCCCGCACGGCAGCAAGCGGGCTGTTGACTTCGATCGGCCCGCCAACTGGAACGCTGAAGCCTGTGCCGTCCGGCTCGGTGAAGCGCCAGTTGCTGTAGGACCGCCCATTGGTGTCAATGATGCAGGAGTGGCGCGACAGCTCGGACGGGTGATTAATCGGTCCGAATTCCTCAAGAAACGCCGGTGTCGCGCAGTACAGAACCTGGAAATCATCGAGCTTGCGGGCGATCAGCGTCGAATCCTCCAGCTTGGTGATGCGGATCGCCACGTCAAAACCTTCTTCCACCAGATCGACGAAACGGTCGTCGGAGATGATCTCCAGCGACAGTTCGGGATGGGCCTTGCCGAAATCGATCAGCGACTGGCCGATTTCGGCATCGACGAAAGTGCGCGGTGCGGAAATGCGCAGGCGACCCTTGAGATCGGAATTGCTGGCGCGAACCAGGTCGGCGAGGTTGTCGATCTCCTTGAGAATCTCTGATGCCGTGCGGTAATAGGTGTGGCCCGCCTCCGTGAGCGAAAATTGCCGGGTCGTGCGGTTCAACAGAAGGGCGCCGAGTTCATCTTCCAGCTCCCGCACATATTTCGACAGCAGCGCCTTTGAGCGTCCGACGCGCCGTGCTGCCGCCGAAAATCCCTCGGCATCGACGACGTCGATGAAAGCGCGTATGCGGGTTAATGTATCCATCGGGCTGCTGTTCCTGCCTGCTTGGGCCACCGCCCCGTTTCTGATTCGCTATTTTCGTCGCGGCAACGATAAACCGGAGTTGCTGGCGTCCGAAAGACTGCGGGCGACGTTAACATTTGGCATTCCGGAAAAACCGGAAGCTGTTTTGCAAAAATGGCTATAAAACAAGGCCTTGGTTTTCACAGGAAGTGTACGGCTGATTGTTCAGCGCTTGTGAACATCTTAACGGGCTTTGTTGCGAATAAAAAATCAACAGCCGATTTGAAAAAGGTCTTGATTACGACAAGGTTTTTTCTTATCTCCGCTGCAGCCCAAAGTCGCACGTGCCCGTGGGTGTCCGCCGACCCTCGAATTTGGTGAGGAAATCGGTAAGGTACCTGGAATTAACCCCTCCAGTCGCTCCTCCGGCCAACCGGAAAATGCGAGGACATCTGAAGCAACGACGGTGCGGGCCTTTTTGTTCTCTCCCTGCTTTCCATCAGCGGGGGTTACTGAAGAGGCACACCTTCATTGCCGGAAGTGCGGTAGGGTCATCCTTCCAATCAATGGCAGACAAAGCGGATCAAAGCTCTTGGCGGGGCGTTGTTCCATCATTCGCGCATCGTGCGCATGTCTGGATCCGGGGTCTCCACCGGCTGGTTCCGGGACATGTTCGCGTATGTCCTTTGTCCTCCACGTTTTCGTGGAGCGTACCTGATTGGGGATAGAACCATGACGACTGCACGTATCATCGACTTCCTGAACACCCGACGTCCCGAAGGCCCTTGCCTTGTGGTTGACCTCGATGTCGTGCGCGACAATTTCAAGGCTTTCCGTCACGCTCTGCCGGACAGCTCGATCTACTACGCCGTCAAGGCAAACCCGTCGCCGGAAATCCTGCGTCTGCTCGCCTCCATGGGCTCCAACTTCGATTGCGCCGGCGTGGCCGAAATCGAAATGGCGCTCGATGCCGGTGCGACTGCTTCGCGCATTTCCTTCGGCAACACCATCAAGAAGGAACGCGATATCGCCAAGGCGCACGCGCTCGGCGTCTCGCTGTTCGCCGTCGATAGCCATGAGGAAGTCGAAAAGATCTCCCGTGCAGCACCCGGCGCCCGCGTATTCTGCCGCGTCCTGACGGACGGCGAAGGTGCTGAATGGCCGCTGTCGCGCAAGTTCGGCTGCGTCCCGCAGATGGCCGTCGACGTTCTCGTCTACGCGCATCAGCTGGGCCTCGTATCGCACGGCGTCTCGTTCCATGTCGGTTCGCAGATGACCAAGGTCGATGCCTGGGATTCGGCTCTTGCCGATGCCAAGCGCGTCTTCGTGCAGCTGGCCAAGCAGGGCATCGAGCTGAAGATGGTCAACATGGGCGGCGGTTTTCCGACCAAGTACCTGCGCGACGTGCCGTCGGCTGAAGCCTACGGCCAGGCGATCTTTTCGTCGCTGCGCAAGCACTTCGGCAACAACCTGCCGGAAACCATCATCGAGCCGGGCCGCGGCATGGTCGGCAATGCCGGCGTGATCAAGGCGGAAGTCGTCCTGATCTCGAAGAAGTCGGACAATGACAACCATCGCTGGGTGTTCCTCGACATCGGCAAGTTCGGCGGTCTCGCCGAAACCATGGACGAAGCGATCCGTTACCCGATCCGCACCATCCATGATGCCGACGAAATGGAGCCCTGCGTTCTGGCCGGCCCGACCTGCGATTCGGCCGACGTGATGTACGAGAAGAACATGTATCCGCTGCCGATCACGCTTTCGATCGGCGACGAAGTTCTGATCGAGGGCACCGGCGCCTATACGACGACCTACTCGGCCGTGGCCTTCAACGGTTTCGATCCGCTGAAGGCCTACGTCATCTGATTGGCGTCATCTGAAAAGTCTGCTCCGGGTCAAGCCGGAGCAGCACCTTCACAATTTGTCTTCGATACCGTTTGAATCGGTTTTGAGTACGGGAGGCCAAGATGGCCGCTGTTCTTAATTCTGTCCGCGCCTTCTTTGCGCAGAATGCCTTCACTATCGACACCGAAAATCCGGGCGACGTCGTCGCGCGCGAAAATCTGCTTGATCAGGCCATGGGCCCGAACCGCCGCCGCAAGTCGTCCGAGACGCTGCGCCGTGGCCGCGTTCCGGCTGAAGGTTTGGCGCTGGTTGCCCGCGATCCGGATGGCCATGTCATCGGCACCGTGCGCCTGTGGAACGTCGAAGCCGGCGTCAGCCGCGAAGGCGTTCCCGTCGATGCGTTGATGCTTGGCCCGCTGGCGGTCGATGCCGCCTACGAGGGGCGGGGTATCGGCGGTGCCTTGATGCGTGCGGCCATCGGCGAGGCAAAGGCCCGTGGTCACGGAGCCATCCTGCTGGTCGGTGATGCGCCGTATTACGAGCGCTTCGGCTTCTTTGCTGCCAAGGCGCAACACCTCGTCATGCCCGGTCCGTTCGAGCGCAACCGTTTTCTGGCGCTGGAACTGAAGGACGGCTGGCTGGAGGGCGCTGCCGGCATCATGGTCGCGAGCGGCTGCGCCTTCGCCAGGGCGGCACGGTAAATCGGGTGAGAAAGCCCTGCCTCAAGCAGGCAGGGCATTTCCTGTAACATGGATGCAACGGTCTTCGCCGGTTGCTTCCTGTGAGCGAAATTGTGCAGTCTCGCTTCTCATACATTGATTTGAATCAAAGCATTGCCGCTCCGTGGGCGTAGTCCTCCCTTGTCAAAGTCATTCGACATTTCAAGGAGAGGCAATATGAGATACGGACGCGCAGTGATCGCTCCGCTGGCGGCGGGATGTGCAGTGTTCCTGACGGGACAAGCCGCAGCGGCAGATTTGGGGCGGGCTCCGCTGGAGCCGGTCTCCATCGAGAGCCTGACGGCCCGCAACCCCTGGCAAATTCGCGTGCGGGCGCTGGGCGTCATCACGCGGGACAGCGGCTCTATCGACGGCGTGCCCGGCTCCGATCTCACCTACTCCGATACCTTGGTCCCGGAACTCGATATCAGCTATTTCTTCACCGACAATATCGCCGCCGAACTGATCCTCGGCACCACCTATGCCAATATCAAGGAGGATGGCGCGGTCGGTGTGCCGGTCGGCAAGGCCTGGCTGCTGCCGCCTACTGTGACGCTGCAATACCATTTCACCGATTTCGGCGCGTTCAAGCCCTATGTCGGGGCGGGCATCAACTATTCGTTGTTTTACAATCAGACTGAAAAAGCCGGCTTCAGCAATCTCGACGTCAAGAGCCATTTGGGTGCGGCCGTGCAGGCCGGTTTCGACTATATGCTGGACGACAATTGGGGCGTCAACTTCGACGTCAAAAAGATCTTTCTCAAAACCGACTGGTCGGCCGATCACGATACGCTCGGTCCATTGCGCGGCAAGGCCAAAATCGATCCCTGGCTGATCGGCACGGGCATTACCTATCGTTTCTAGCCGCGGGCTAGCACGCTTCGCCGGTGCTATGGGATGCCGTTATCAAACGCGGCATCCCAAGCGTATTTTAGAATGAGCCACTAACGCGGGCTGTGACCTCGCTGCCCTTGTAATTATTGGCCGGGTCCGCCTCTGTCTGTTTGACATGAGCATAGCCGAATTCGAATTTCGGTTTCTTCTCCTCGCCAAGCGTCAGCTTGACCGAGACGTTCCGCGTCGTTCGGTCGTAGGCATAATAGACATATTCGCTTTCGCTGCGATCGTAGGCGAGCGTCACTTTTGCCCACGGGTTGAGCTGGCGGGATACCGAAATCTTATAGCCATCGACCACCTCCGCCAGCGCATCGTCGATATCGCCAATGGCGACGTCATGTTTGTAGGCGGCGGCGAACTCGAGTTCTGCCGGGGCTTTCCACTTGGCTTCGCCGCGCAGATAGGGGCGGCTCTGCCGTCTGCCGTGGCTGAGGTTGTCGCTGGACAGCACGATGATACCGGCTTCAGCGATCAGCGACAGGCTTCCGGTGAATTCCTTGCCGTAGGCGAGGGAGCCGCGCAAGGTCGAGGCCGGAAAGCGGGCGTAGACGGCCTGCTCATCCTTATCGACCATCGATTGATTATACTCGAGACAGAGGCAGAGTTCGCCGCCTTTGGCCGCGATGAAACGGCTGGCACCGAGCGTCAGAAGCCCGACATCGGGGTCCAGCTTGGCAGGCCTCAGCAGGTCGGTCGTGAAGTGCGCATCGCCTTTGAGCAATTGGCTTATCTTTGCTGTGAAGACCGTTTTGTCACCAAACGCGGTGGTTGTAATTTTTCCGCCAAGCTGAACGGCGCGGTCCACTGCCCGGTATCCGATAATGTTTCCCGGAAGTTGCAGGAAGACATCTCCGGAACTGTTGCGGATGTAGGAGCCTTCAAGCTCGACTACTGCGTCTTTTCCCAGCTGTTGCGCATATCCCAGGTTGAATCCGGTTTCATGCGTGTCGCCAAACCGGTAGTCGCCGGTTCGCAGTTCTTCCTGATAGATTGCATAGCTGAGCTTCGCGTCATCCTGGCCGACCGTACCTCTCAGTTTGAGAGAACCTTGCCAGAATGGACCAGAAAGCGGGTCTGGGCTTTCCAAAAGGTTGCTCGAATAACCCTGCTTGGTCCAATATTCGACAGTTGTCTCACTCCGCGCCGCCCGTGCCAACGGCAGCAATGCCATGGTTAGCACGGTGATCAGCAAGGTGCGCATTCATGATTTCCTCAACGTAAGGTTTCTTAAGCACACTCTGCAGTTAGATGGTTAAATAACTCCTATGGATGCCTTCGGTCCAGGTGTTCAAGGCTATTTCCAGCAGTTGCAGTCGGGAACTTAACTGATTTATAATAAATGTTAAAGTTGTATTTATTATGGTTAACAATTTATTATGAATTCCTTATTTGCTTGAGTGTTTTGATTTCGAGAATATCCTCCTGGTTGTGCACAAGGGATGCACGAACAACGGAGGTAAGACATGAACTTCAAATCCGCATTCATCGCATTCGCCTCTCTCGCGGCTGTTGCTGCGCCGGTTTCTCCGGCTTCAGCCGGCGGCCTCTCGCTCAATCTGTTCAACGGCAAGGGTAACGGCATTGCCAATGGCGGCATCGTCATCGCGCCAGCCGTGGGCGTTGGTGATGTCCTTTCCGGCAACAACGTTCTCAATGGCGCCCTGAACGGCAGCGGAAATGGCATTCTCAGCGGCATCCTTTCGGGCAACAACACCGGCATCCTTGGTCTCGGTGTCCTCTCTGGTGATGGCGGCAAAAAGCGCCGCTAGCACTGAGACGCAGGGAGAGGGGTTAGCCCCTCCTCTCCCTGCCGTCGATTGGGGCTGCATGACAACGGTGGGCGATGCTTGATGGTAACGCCGGCCGTTTTGCGTTGGGCCTGATATTTGACAGGGGCTGCGCAATGGATTACATGCCCGGCCACGGGTGAGAGCCCCGGCCGTCCGCAAGCTCCAAGCTTTTGGTGAAGTCTCTCGTTCCTCTTCGGTCGTCCATCCTTGTGGCGTGCGAACGGCGGCAAGGCGGACCCCCTCCGAATGATTGCACGCTCCATGTTGGAGACTGAACGATGCGTGGATCGATCCCGCTTCCCTCACTCGATGCCCTGAAGGACCAGGCAAAGCGGCTACGCGCCGGTCTTGCCGCCGGCGGTCAGGACATCACCCATTCGAAATCGCTGGAGCTTCTGGCAGCTCAATACGGCTTTCGCGACTGGAACACGCTGCATGCTGTGGTCGGCAACCGGCCACCGCTCAATCCATGGATGCTTGGCTCGCGGGTCAAGGGCCATTACCTCGGCCAGCCCTTCGAAGCGACAATCCTCGGGGTGCAAGCGCTTACCGCCCAGCCTGGCCGCTTCCGGCTGACGTTGGATTTCGACGAAGCCGTGGATGTTGTCACCTTCGACAGCTTCTCGGCTTTCCGCAAACGCGTCCATTGCACGATCGATGAAACCGGGCGAACGGTGGAGAAAACTTCGAACGGCCGGCCGCAGGTGGAACTGGCGTGGTGAAAACGGATCTTCAGGTCTCCGCGAGGAAAGCACGTCCTCGCGGCGAGATCCGGTAGCCGCTCTGCAGACTTTCCGTCAGGCCGAGCTCTTTCAGCTTACGGATTTTCTGCTTGAGGGCGGCTTTTTCATAGCCGATGCTCGCGGCGAGCTCTCCGGCCGTGATGCCGTCACGTGCGGCGATCAGCCGAAGCGTTTGCAACGTCCAGGGAATATCGCCATCGAAGGCAGTCAAGCGACGCCGTAGTTCGCCGTGCTCGCCGGAGCCAAAATCGGCGATATCGCGTAAGGCCACTCTCGGATCGGCACCCAGAAGATGAAAAGCGATGCGGTAGAGGGCGCCCGCGCGTTGTCCCGCTATATCGGCAAGCAGCGCGTCCAGCGAAGAATAGCCTGAACACGAGGCATCCTCATTGGTGAGGCCGCCAGCATCCACGATGTCGATCGCGTCGATGGCGAGCACGCCGGCAGCGGTGCGCAATGTACCGCCGGCCCGCACGGTCGGCTTTTGCCAACGCCGGAACGCCAGCGTCACGTCACCTTTGGCAATCCCGGCGAGCACATCCTTTTTGAACAGCATTCAACGATTTTCGCGCGGCAGGTCCTGATCGTCAAGCCTGCTGCTGATGGTCAAGCCCGGCGTCAGCCGGCGATATCGACGACGCCGCAATCGCCTGCTTCCGAGCCGAAAGCAAGCTGCCTGCCGTTCTTGTGCCAGGCCATGGCGGTGATCGCGCCCTTGCCGGGGCGGCGCAGCAGCACTTCCTTACTGTCGGTGAAGCGCACCACCATGATCATGCCGTCGGCATAGCCGATCGCCGCGATCTCTTCGACGGGATGACAGCAGACCTGCGTCACCATGATGTTGGCGCGGGTGCCGAGTTCCAGCGGTGCCTTGCCCATTGGGCCGTCCTTGGCCTGGAAGGGCCAGACGATTGCCGCAGGGGCGCCAGAGGATGCCAGCCATTTGCCCTTGGCGGACCACGAAATCGATTTGATCTTGGCCGGATAGCCGGTCATCCGCATATGGCGGGTCTCGGCGCCGGGCTTGGTGTCGAGTTTCCAGCCGTGCAGCGCATTTTCCTGCATCGAGGTGACGACGAAACGGCCGTCGGGCGAGAAGGTGACGCCGGTATGGGCGCCTTTCCATTCCAGGTCGACCGGCTGGCCTGCAATCGCCACCCAATGCAGCGAGACGCCGTTATAGCGTGCAAGCGCAATGCGCAGGCCCTTGGGCGCAAAGGCAATGCCCTCGACGGTGCGTTCCTCGGCGAAATCCTTGACGGTTCCATCGGCCAGCCGCACATGCGCGGTCTTGCCATAGGCATAGGCAACCGCACCTTGAGGTCCGGCAGCGACCTGCGAAATCCACTTGCGCGGAACATTGGCGAGTTCGGCCGTTATGCCATCCGCCTTGACGCGCAGCACCTTGCCGTCTTCGCCGCCGGTCAGCAGCGTGTCGGTTGCTTCATCGCGGATGCAGGAGAGCAGGCCCTCATGCGCCTCGATGGTCTTGTGGCCGTGATCGAGGCTGTGGATGAGGCCGGAGGATTCGGCAAAGAACGGAATGTCGCCGAGAAAGGCCACGCCAGCGACGTGACCTTGGAGGTCGAGAGGAGCAACTGTCGGCATCAGTGAGCTGCGGCCTCGGCGGGAACGGCCTCGCAGGCCTTGAACGTACGTTCGAGCTTTTCGCGGTCCAGTTCGCGGCCGATGAAGACCAGACGGCTTTCGTGCTTTTCGCCGTCCTTCCAGGCGCGCTGGTGGTCGCCCTCGATGATCATGTGCACGCCCTGAACAACGTAACGCTCAGCATCGTCCTTGAAGGCGATGATGCCCTTGAGGCGCAGAATGTTTGGACCTTCCGTCTGGGTGATCTTCTGGATCCAGGGGAAGAAACGGTCCGGGTTCATCTCGCCGCCGCGCAGCGAAACCGACTGCACCGTCACGTCATGAATCGGCGAAGGAGCGTGATCGTGATGATGGTGATCATGGCCGTGATGATCATGATCGTGGTGGTCGTGATCACGACCATGGTCATGGTGGTGATGATCGTGGCCGCAATCCGGACCACACGCATGGTCGTGGTGGTGATCATCGTGGTCGAGGAAATGCGGTTCGTTTTCCAGCGCCCGTTCCAGGCTGAAGGCGCCCTGGTCCAGCACCTTGGTCAGGTCAATATTGGAGCGCTCGGTGCGGTGAATGCGGGCGGACGGATTGATCGCCCGTACGGTGGCTTCGATCTTCGCCAGTTCTTCCGGCGTGACCAGATCGGTTTTGTTCAGCAAAACGACATCGGCAAAGGCGATCTGGTCTTCGGCTTCGCGACTATCTTTCAGGCGCAGCGGCAGGTGCTTGGCATCGACCAGCGCTACGACGGCGTCGAGTTCGGTCTTGGCGCGCACGTCGTCATCCATGAAGAAGGTCTGGGCGACCGGCACCGGGTCGGCAAGGCCGGTGGTTTCGACGATGATCGCATCGAAGCGGCCCGGACGGCGCATCAGGCCTTCGACAACGCGGATCAGGTCGCCGCGCACGGTGCAGCAGACGCAGCCATTGTTCATTTCGTAGATTTCTTCGTCGGATTCGACGATCAGATCATTGTCGATGCCGATCTCGCCGAATTCGTTGACGATGACGGCGTATTTCTTGCCGTGGGCTTCCGTCAGGATGCGGTTCAAAAGCGTCGTTTTGCCGGCGCCGAGATAGCCGGTGAGCACGGTGACGGGAATGGGCTTGGCGGCAGCTGTGGTTGCTTCGGTCATGGGAACCTCGGAAAAATCGGGATGCCTTCGGGCACAGGGGTATCGCTGATATAGGAGATGGAAGGCGTCAGCGCAAATGCGGGCGCGATCTTCACGCTGTTTTTCTACGCGTGGGATGGCCGCTGCTTAGCGCAAGGTGGAGAGATCGAAGGCGGCAACATCCTGCAGCAACTCGACAATGCCGGTCACCGCGTGGGCAGTCAGCTGCTCGCCACGCTCGGCCGTCGCCGCCGACGCGTCACCGGCAACACCCTGCGCGCTCAGGTCCGACATTTTCCAGCCAAAGGCGTGCGTGCCATAGGCGCGAAGATGTTTGAAACGATGGGCAAAGTCTGACTGGCGTGAGGTGAAACGCTGGGCCTTCGACATATCCACCCTGTCCGGATACATCGCCAGCATTACCGACGTCTCGATATCGCCGCCGTGAATGTCGATCGCCTTGTCTTCCGGCCTGATCCAACCATCAGGTTGCCCGAACCGCGTCCAGCTGGTCGCCACCGCCAGCATGTCGAAGCGGACGCGCGCCTCCGTCGCAACAATGGTCATCAGCGGGGAATTGCCGCCATGGGCGTTCAGCATGACGAATTTGCGGATGCCCTTTTCGTTCAGATCCTGCGCAATGCTGAGCCAGCGTTGCACCGCCTCATCATATCCCAGCGAACGCGTGCCTTCGACGTCCAGATGCTCGATCGAATAGCCGACAGGTTCCGCCGGCAGAACCGTGACGGGCAGGGACGGTGGCAGGCGGGCGATGAGCCGTTCGGCGAGACCCTCGGCAATCAGCGTATCGGTTTCGAACGGCAGGTGCGGTCCGTGCTGTTCATGGGCGCCGAGCGGCAGTACGGCAATCCAGTCCGCTCTCGCTGCGGGCGGAAGATCGGAAACATTGTCTTTCCAATGCGGTGCGGGGACTGTCATGCTCCTGAGAGCCTTTCGGTTGTACTTGCGGTATGGCCGTCATCTGAGTCATACAGGTGACGGATGGCCGCGCAAGAAATTTGGTGGAGGACCGATGGGAAAGAAGAGCAAGGCCGAAAAGAAAGCCAAGGGCGGCAAGAAAAAACGGCAGGACGTCGAAGTCCACGCACAGGACCTTGCATCGGTGCTGGTGCAGGCAGCGCGCTCGATGCGCACGGTTCTGTCGCGCAATCTGCTTGAAAGCGGGCTCTATGCCGGCCAGGACGGCGTCATGCTGGCGTTGGCCGAAACCGACGGGCTGACAGCGGGTGTTCTGGCGATGAAGCTCGGCGTCAAGGCACCGACCATGACCCGGACCGTCGGCCGTATGGAAGCCCAAGGGTTTCTGGAGCGCCGGGCCGACAATGAGGATGCCCGGCTGACCAAGGTCTATCTCACCACGCTTGGCCGGGACCGCCTGCAGACGATTGCCGAAGCCGGCAAGATTTCTGAAGACATGGCGACCAAGGGTCTGACCGAAAAGCAGATCAAGACCCTGATGAAGTTGCTGCGCGCCGTCGATGGCAATCTTCAGGGCACGGCTAATACAGAATAGCTCTTCCTCCGATCCTGCCTTAATTGGCGATTGCGGCGGCAATTTAAACAGTTTAAAGAGGATTTAAAAATAGCGGTATTTAGCCGGGATATCTGAGGGGGAAACGTGGCGCAGAAGATCAAGCTCTCTACCATTGCGGAAACGCTTGGTGTGTCCACGGCAACCGTTTCCCTAGCATTGCGCGATAGCCCGCTTGTGGCCGCCATGACCCGCGACAAGATCAAGGAACAGGCCCGCGCCCTCGGCTATATCTATAATCGCCGCGCCGCCAGCCTTCGGACCTCCCGCTCCGGCATCATTGGCGTCGTCGTGCACGACATCATGAATCCGTTCTACGGCGAAATCCTCAAAGCCATCGAGGCCGAACTCGACCGCGACCGGCAGACCTTCATTCTATCCAACCATTACGATTCCGTCGAAAAGCAGCGCGCCTTCATCGAGACGCTGCTGCAGCTCGGTGGCGACGGTGTCATTATGTCGCCCGCCATCGGCACGCCGCCGGAAGATATCATGCTTGCCGAAGACAATGGCATGCCGGCCATCCTGATCGCCCGCTCGATCGAGGGCCTGGACGTGCCGATCTTCCGGGGTGACGATGCTTATGGCATCTCGCTTGCCACCAATCACCTGATCAGCCTTGGTCACCGCGTCATCGCCATGGTCGGCGGCACGGACCAGACCTCGACCGGCCGCGACCGCTATCAGGGTTACGTCAACGCGCTGCGCAAGGCCAATATCGATGTCGATCCGGACCTGCGCATTCCCGGTCCCCGCTCCATGCAGGGCGGCTTCGAAGCTGCCGTGCATCTGCTTTCCCTGCCGCAGAAACCGACGGCCGTGGTTTGCTGGAACGATCTTGTTGCCATCGGCATGATGAACGGCATTGCCCGCGCCGGTCTCATACCTGGCCGCGATGTGTCGGTCACCGGTTACGATGACCTCGAGGAAGCCTCGATCTCGACGCCGGCGCTGACCACTGTCTGGAACGGCCAGTCCGATGTCGGCCGCAGTGCCGCCCGCGCTTTGCTCGACAAGCTGAACGGCAGCCACGAGCCGGATGGTATCCACCTGATCAAGCCCGAAATGCGGATCCGCCAGTCGACCGGCCCGCTCCGGCCCAATCCCACCGAATAATCAGACCCAATTCCGCAAGGAGCACACCATGCCCAACGGCCGCCCGCGTATTCTCGTGCCCGGAAAAATGAGCCAGCGTGTGCTCGACCGTTTGCCGGATCATTTCGAGCCCGTTTTCGTCGCGGCCGCTGATCCCGGCCTGGTGACGGCCGACCTTGCATCCAGTGTTTCCGGGATCGCCGTCCAGGGTAAGATCGCGGCCGAATTCATCGATGCTTTTCCAAACCTCGAAATCATCGCCAATTTCGGCGTCGGTTACGATGGTGTCAATGCGGGCCATGCAGCCAGGCGTGGCGTTACCGTTACCAACACCCCGGATGTGCTGACGGAGGAGGTGGCGGATACGGCGATCGGCCTGCTGCTCAATACGCTGCGGCGTTTTCCGGCGGCCGAGCAATGGCTGCGCCAGGGCCGCTGGGTAAAGGACGGCGCCTTCGCGCTATCGCCGCTGACGTTGCGCGGCCGCACGGTCGGGCTTTACGGCCTCGGCCGTATCGGACTGGCGATTGCGAAGAGACTGGAAGCCTTCGGTGTTTCCATCGCCTATCACACCCGCACGCCACGCGAGGGGCTGGCCTATAGCCATTATCCGACGCTGAAGGGCATGGCTGAGGCGGTCGATACGATCATCGTGATCGTCCCCGGTACCGAAAGCACCCGCAAGACGATCGATGCCGAGGTTCTGGAAGCCTTGGGGCCACAGGGTGTGCTGATCAATGTCGGACGCGGCACGACCGTGGACGAAGCGGCGCTTGCCGATGCGCTGCAGCGCGGCGTCATTGCGGCTGCCGGTCTCGATGTCTTCGAGAATGAGCCGCAGGTGCCCGAGGCGCTGCTGGCCTTGCCGAACGCCTCGCTGCTGCCGCATGTCGGCTCCGCCTCGCAGGCGACGCGCAATGCCATGGCCGATCTGGTCGTCGATAATCTTGTTGCATGGTTCGAAAACGGCGCCGCGTTGACGCCGGTTGCTGAAACACCGTTCAAGCGGAAGACGGCGTAAACGCCGTCAAGACTTCCTTTTCGCCGCAGCATATTCTCGAACGGCATCACCGAATGCCCGAAACAAGGTCGAGGACGGTGCGTCCTTGCCGACCCAGTATTCCGGATGCCATTGCACGCCGACGGCAAAGGCTTTTGCGTCGATAACGGAGACGGCCTCGATCGTGCCGTCTTCGGCGACGGCTTCCACGGCCAGACGCGGAGCGGCCTTGGAGATTGCCTGCCGGTGCAGCGAATTGACCTGTACTTCGCCGGCACCGAGCACCGAGGCGAGACAGCTGCCTTCCTTGACGACGACGTTCTGGCGGATGCCATAGGCGATATCGAGATCCGGCACATCCGGCTTGCGGTGATCCGAAATGCCGGGCAAATCCTGGATTTCGTTTGCCAGCGTGCCGCCGAGCGCAACGTTCAGTTCCTGGATGCCGCGGCAAATGGCGAGCAGAGGCACGCCGCGCTCGAGCGCACGGCGGATCAGCGGAAGGCTTGTCGCGTCGCGGCCGGGGTCGAAAGGACCGTGGCCCTCCGTCTCTTCCTGTCCATAAAGGGAGGGATGCACATTGGTGCGCGATCCGCTGACAAGAACACCATCCACCCGGTCGAGGATTTCGTCGGCATCGTTGCCGCTCTCAAGGGCTGGAACGAGAAACGTCATGACGCCGGAGCCTTCGACGGCTGCACGGACATATTGGTGCGGCGTGGCATGCCAGACGTTGCCGTCGAATGCTCTGAAATCGGCGGGTATGGCAACGACGGGTTTCGGCACTGCGAGATCTCCACTGGCGGCTCGTCGCTCCGCGAAGCAAGGCCTTATGTCACGTTATCAAGCCATTGCCGTCGAGGACAAGGGAAGTCAATTCCGTTGACGGCGGTTCTGTGCGTAAACCGGTTGCGTGCAACTGGCAAGATTTGGCCCTTTGCCTTAGAATTGGAGTAACCATTGCGGCAGATAAATTGAAGGGCAGAAATCAGAAGAAATGTCCGGGCTGCCGCGCAGCGTATAACCGGTTCGAAGTTGAATCCATGCACGGTTGTACAAAAACAATAATCCTTAGCGCCAGCTGCAATACTGGGTTGAAATATTTCAATAATTCAGTATCTGGACCACACACCCTAATATATGGGAGGATTTTTTCCGGTAAGCGCGCGAAATCTTTCGTTAAACCCTCGGGAATAACACTTCGCCAAACCGGAGCAGGGGGTTCATGAATTCAAATGAACAGAGCGCTCTTCCGACCGATGTGTACCTTTCGTTCGTAAGCTCGCTTTACGATTACCGCCAGATGCTTTTGATCGGCATGCTGTCGCATGTCGTGACATTCCTGCTCGTTTTTGCAAAAACCAGTGATCCCTTTTTCATCGGCTGCACAATTGCGATTGTGCTGATCTGGTTCGTTCGCGGTATCGATATGCGCCGGTTCGATCGCGAAGATCTGACTTCGCTGGATTTTGAAGGCATTCGCCGCTGGGAAAACCGCTACAATGCTGGCGGTGTCTGCGCCACCATCACGCTCGGCATGGCGTGCGGCTATGCCATTCTCGTCACTCGCGACCCCTTTGCCGAGCTCGCCTGCATTTCCGTGACGCTCGCTACCATGGTGTCGCTCGTCGGTCGTAATTACGGTTCGGCCCGTGCGGTCGTCGTCATGTCCCTATCGGCCTGCGTGCCGATCATCCTTGGGTTGCTTGGCCTGATGGATGGGTTCATGGCCATTTTGGCCGTGTTGATCGTGCCGTTCATCCTGACGACCTGGTCGATGGCGCGCGGGGTGCGCGAAACACTGCACAGGAATGTGCTGGCTGCGCGCGAGATATCGACGATCGCCGGCCGGTTCGACCTCGCCCTCAACAACATGCCGCATGGCCTGTTCATGCTCGATGCCGGCCACCGCATTCTGGTTGCCAACCGGCGCGCCTGCGAGCTTCTTAATCTGGGCGATAAAGAACGTCTCAAGGATTGCCATCTCGATGCCGTGCTGCGCTATGGCGTCCGTCACACATTTTTGGAGCAGGATCAGGCCAAGCAGGTCCTGAAGCAGTTGGACCAGTTGATGCAGGGCATGCAATCGCGTGCTCTGATCCCTTTTTCTGATGATCTGTTCCTCGAATTTTCCGCAAGCCGGCGCGCCAGTGGCGGTATCGTGCTGATCTTTGAAGACGTGACGGCGCGCGTGCGGGCGGAAAAAAAGATCCTGCAGATGGTCCGGTTCGACACGCTTACCGGCTTGCCCAATCGCGACTATTTCGGCGAGCTTGTCGGCAACGCGCTGGTCGATCAAAGCCGTACGGGCCTCACCGGTTTCATGGTTCTCGATGTCGCCGAGTTCAAGCATGTGAACGATACGCGCGGCCATGTCGTCGGCGACAGATTGCTGTGTGCGATCTCCGAACGATTGAAGAAGGTGACGGGGGAAAAGGCGATTGCGGCACGCCTGATGGGCGACGAATTCGTCTTGTTCTTTTCAGGCGAAAACAACCGGCGTGTCCTCGAAGAGCGCATGCGGGCGGTGCATATGCAAATGCGCGGCATTTATTTCGCCAGCGGCTTTACCTTCAATATCTCGATGAGCGCTGGCTATGTGATCGCCGATAGTTCCGATTTCCGGTTGGAAGACATGCAGATCAAGGCCGACCTTGCGCTATTTGAAAGCAAGAGCCGCGAAAAAGGCAGCTGCACTGCGTTCGAAGCGGAAATGGATGCGAACTATCTTGACCGGCAGAAACTGAAGACAGATCTGCGCGAGGCTATCGCAACGGACGGGCTGTCGGTTGCCTATCAGCCGATGTTTCTCGCCGATGGCTCGCGCATCGAATGCTGTGAGGCGCTGGCGCGCTGGACCCATCCGGAACGCGGCCCAGTTCCGCCGGATGTGTTCATTCAATTGGCCGAGGAAATCGGTGTCGTTTCCAGCATTACCAAATTCATGCTGCGCCAGGCGTGCCTTGATTGCCTGGAATGGCCCAGCCACATCGCCGTTTCCGTCAATCTCTCGGTCCTTGACCTGCGCAATGGCGAAATTATTCCGACCGTCACGGACATTCTGTCGGAAACCGGGCTGGATCCGTCCCGGCTTCACCTTGAAGTAACGGAGAGCTGCCTGATGGAAGAGGCGGCCAAGGTGCAGATGATTCTCCAGGAGCTGCGCGCCCGCGGCATCACCATCGCCATCGACGATTTCGGAACGGGATATTCGAGCCTCAGTTATCTCGATGCGCTGCCGCTCGATATCATCAAGATCGATCGCTCCTTCGTGCGCAATATCCGCGAGGATGCACGCCGCTTCAAGCTTCTGCGCGGCATGGTCAACCTGTCTCGCGAGCTGGGGTTGAAGATCGTTATCGAAGGGGTCGAGACAAGTGATCAATTGGCGCTGATCAATCAGTATAAATGTGCCGACCTGATCCAGGGTTACGTCTTCGCTGCCCCCATGCCGTCGCTGGCGATCGAAAGCCTGTCGGATACATTGCTGAAGAAGCTGTCCGTGCCAAAACGGCGCAATCGGCCCACTGCGTAGATTTTCAGCCTTTCACCGCTTTTATTTGCAACCCGATCGCGTGATCGGTGCGTGACACCGCAGGAGCACCCGTTTCAAGCTGTTACGCTGTCAAGAAATGCAATGGTAATTTAGCGTTAACTGTCTGTTAACCTTAACAAATGGTTTATAATTACTGATCCATTAAAACATTGTGAGGTGCCTCCGTTTGGACGATGAATGCCCCTTCAACGGGGGCGTTTGATGAAATGAAAGCGGAGCAGCAGAACAGGTTTTCAGAGCGACTGCTGGAACTGTTGGATCATGTCGAATATCGCCGGGTCGAGACGGGCGAGGACATGGAAGATGTCGCCCGTATCCGTTTCAAGGCCTACAAAATGGCAGATATATTGCCCTTGTCCGGCACGATGCTGATCGACGATATCGATTTCGACAGTCACGCCTATGTTTTCGGTATCTATTTCGAAGAGCGGCTGATCAGTACCGTGCGGGTGCATCATGTGACGCCCGAGCATCGTGTCAGCTCGTCCGGTTCGGTCTTTGGAGCGGAGATTGACGGCTTTCTGGACGCGGGCCTGTCGTTGATCGATCCGGTCCGGCTTGCCGCCGATCCCGAAATCCTGCGGGAAATGCCGGCCATCCCCTATCTCACCCTGCGCGTCGCCACCATGGCATCCGAGCATTTCGACGTCGACCGCTGCCTATCGCTGGTCAAGCCGCAGCATGCCGCCTTCTACAAGCGGGTCTTCGATGCCGACACGATCGTCTCCCCACAAAAGAATTGCGGCAACTACAAGATCGACCTGACACTGCTGGCTGCCCGTGTCCGCGAAATCCGGCCCTGGCTCTATACCCGTTTTCCGTTCTTCGATTCGGAACCGTTCGAGCGACGCATGATGTTCGGGGATGACCGGGAAACCCAGTATGCACCGCTGACGGTGCTGCCGACAGCCCGCCTGGCATTGACGATGCAGAGCCGCGCGCGCAGCCAGGCCTGATCAGGCCTTCGTGTTGTTGCAACAGTCGTCTGATCAACCGTTATGCCGCATGGCGCGCCTGCAGTTTTCGTTGCGTTTGACCGTGGCTTTGTGTAAGGCCACCTATGCGCGATCGATGTCTTCGGGCACTCTGGACGCACATAGAATGGAAGAGAGACGAGATGCCGCGCTCGCCGCCAAGGGCAGAGTAGGGTGCGGCTGAATTTCAGGGAGATATGGACGATGGCTGAACATCATTCCGGACCGGCCGAACTGGGCGCACCGATGGATTATGCCGAACACGAGAAGACCTATAATTTCTTCCTTGAGGCGACGAAAATTGTCACGATCTTCTGCGTCGCGCTGCTGATCGCCATGGCTGCCGGTTTCTTCACCAGCGCCGGTTTCTTCACCGCCTTCGTCCTCTTCGTTCTCCTCAATATCGCCGGTTTCGTGCTTCTGCGCTGACCGGTTTTCCAAAGTTTTGATGAAAGCGGCACTTGGGAGTGAGGTGCCGGCTTTTCCATGGCCCGGTGATTGCCGGGCCGGGAGAGACATGCGCGCAGGCCACCAAAGGGCGGCTCAAGGCGCGATTATCGAGTGTACGGGAAAGTGGAAATCGCGGCCCGCCGTGTTCCAGCCCGTGTCAGGGAGGAACCTGTGGCAGAGACCGTATTCATACCGTTGGAAACATTTCCGGGCGAGGGCCGTATCGCGGCGTCACCCGAAAGTGTCAAGAAGCTCAAGACCCTCGGCTTCGAGGTTGTCGTTCAGGCCGGTGCCGGCACCTTGTCGCGCATTCCGGACGGCGAGTTCGAGAAAGCCGGCGCGCGGATCGGTTCCGCTGCCGATGCGGCGAGCGCCGATGTGGTGCTGAAGGTACGGCGCCCGACATCCGCAGAGGTCACAGGTTACAAGCCCGGTGCCATCGTGCTGGCAATCATGGATCCCTATGGCAACGAGCAGGCATTGGCGGATATGGCCAAGGCCGGCGTTTCGGCGTTTGCGATGGAATTGATGCCGCGCATCACCCGCGCCCAGTCGATGGACGTGCTGTCGTCGCAGGCAAACCTTGCCGGTTACCAGGCGGTGATCGAAGCGGCATCCGAATATGACCGGGCCATGCCGATGATGATGACGGCTGCGGGCACTGTTCCTGCGGCGAAAGTCTTCGTCATGGGGGCTGGCGTTGCCGGTCTGCAGGCTATCGCCACGGCACGGCGCCTTGGGGCGGTGGTGTCCGCTACCGACGTGCGTCCGGCCTCGAAGGAGCAGGTCGCCTCGCTCGGCGCTAAATTTATTGCGGTCGAGGACGAGGAATTCAAGGCGGCCGAAACATCCGGCGGCTATGCCAAGGAAATGTCGGCGGACTACAAGGCCAAGCAGGCAGTGCTGACCGCCGAGCATCTGGCCAAGCAGGATATCGTCATCACCACCGCGCTGATCCCTGGCCGTCCGGCGCCACGGCTGATTACTCGCGAGATGCTGAAAGCCATGAAGCCCGGCTCGATCGCCGTCGATCTCGCTGTCGAACGCGGCGGCAATGTCGAAGGTGCTGTGGCCGATCAGGTGGTCGAAGTCGAGGGCGTCAAGGTCGTCGGCTACACCAATATGCCGGGCCGCATCGCTGCTTCCGCCTCCGCGCTCTATGCCAAGAACCTCGTGACGTTCCTCGAGACCATGGTCGGCAAGGAAACCAAGGTGCTTGCCCTCAATATTGAGGACGAACTGGTCAAGGCGACGATGTTGACGCATGGCGGTGCCGTGGTGCATCCGAGTTTCGCCGCAGCGCCGTCCGTGGTCGCAGCAACAGCTTAAAATTGGAGAGGGTAGCGTGCGTGCTTCGGGGAGAAGCGTGGCTGCCTAAGGGAGAGATATGATGGCCAATGAGATGCTCGACAAGGCGATCGGCGACCTCGACCGGGCGGTCGAGGCGGTGCGCACCGCCGCCGAATATGTGCCGGATGCCGCCGGCAATGTTGTCCACGGTTTGAGCGGCGGCGCGATCGACCCGTTCGTGTTCCAGCTGGCGATCTTCGTCCTGTCGATCTTCGTCGGCTATTATGTCGTCTGGTCGGTAACCCCCGCACTGCACACGCCGCTGATGGCGGTCACCAACGCGATTTCCTCGGTCATCGTCGTCGGCGCGCTTCTGGCCGTCGGCATCTCTGCCTCCGGCCTTGCCACCGGCTTCGGCTTCGTGGCGCTGGTTCTCGCTTCGGTCAATATCTTCGGCGGCTTTCTGGTGACCCAGCGCATGCTCGCCATGTACAAGAAAAAAGAGAAGTGAGGCTGCCGTCATGAGTGCCAATATCGCAGCCTTCCTCTATCTGGTTTCCGGCGTCCTGTTCATCATGGCGCTGCGCGGCCTGTCGCATCCGACCACCTCGCGCCGGGGCAATATCCTCGGCATGGTCGGCATGGGCATCGCCATCGTCACCACACTCCTGCTCGCCACCCCGTCGTTTGGCGGACTGGTGCTGATCGTGCTCGGCCTTGCCATCGGTGGCGGTGCCGGTGCCTATATCGCCCGCTCGATCCCGATGACCTCGATGCCGCAACTGGTTGCCGGCTTCCATTCGCTGGTCGGCCTTGCCGCCGTTCTGGTCGCAGCCTCCGCACTCTATACCCCGTCCTCCTTCGGCATCGGCGAGATCGGCGGGATCCATGCCCAGGCGCTGGTCGAAATGGCCCTTGGTGTCGCCATCGGCGCCATCACCTTCACCGGCTCGATCATCGCCTTCCTGAAGCTCGATGGCCGCATGTCGGGCAAGCCGATCATGTTGCCGTTCCGCCATGTCATCAATTCAGTGCTTCTGTTGCTGATCATCTTTTTCATCGTCGGGCTTGCGGCTTCGGAAAGCCATTTCGATTTCTGGGCGATCGTCGTTCTGTCGCTGGCGCTGGGCGTTCTGCTGATCGTCCCGATCGGCGGCGCCGATATGCCGGTGGTCGTCTCGATGCTGAATTCCTATTCCGGCTGGGCCGCCGCCGGTATCGGCTTCACGCTCGGCAATCTGGCTTTGATCATCACCGGCGCGCTGGTCGGCTCGTCCGGCGCGATCCTGTCCTACATCATGTGCAAGGGCATGAACCGTTCCTTCATCTCGGTCATTCTCGGCGGCTTCGGTGGCGATACTGCAGCGGCTGCCAGCGATGATGGCGTCGTGCGCACCGTCAAGCAGGGCTCGGCCGATGACGCCGCCTTCCTGATGGCCAATGCGTCGAAAGTGATCATCGTTCCGGGTTACGGCATGGCGGTGGCGCAGGCGCAGCACGCGGTTCGCGAACTGGCGGATGCGCTGAAGAAAAACGGCGTCGAGGTAAAATATGCCATCCATCCGGTCGCCGGCCGTATGCCGGGCCATATGAACGTGCTGCTTGCCGAAGCCAACGTGCCCTATGACGAAGTGTTCGAACTGGAGGATATCAACTCCGAATTCGCCCAGGCTGACGTTGCCTATGTCATCGGTGCCAACGACGTCACCAACCCGGCGGCGCGCGACGACAAGACATCGCCGATCTATGGCATGCCGATCCTCGATGTCGACAAGGCCAAGACCTGCCTGTTCGTCAAGCGTTCGCTCGGCTCCGGTTACGCCGGTATCGACAACACGCTGTTCTACAAGGACGGCACCATGATGCTGCTCGGCGACGCCAAGAAGATGACCGACGATATCGTCAAGGCCATGAACCATTGATGATGAACCGCTGACGGTTCTTCGCAGATGCTGGAACACAAAAATGCCCGCCGGCGAGGCGGGCATTTTTGCGACTGGAGGTCAGGATGCTTGGCTTAGATGGCAGCCGGTGCCAGCGTCATCTTCTCGACGCCAACAGCAATATTCAGTCCTTCCTGGACTTGAACGTTGACTGGCTGCAGCATGAAGGCCTTATCGATCCCACCGCCGAGAACTTTGGCGCCTGCACCCGCAGCAAAACTTGCGTCGGCGCCAACGCCATAATATTCGCCGCTCAGCGGGAAGTTGGCATCGCTGGCGCCGGTCTTGGCCAGCACATCCCATATCATCACGCTCTTCCCGGTCTGGCCGAGATCGATGCCGAATTTCTGGATCTTGCCGTCATAGACGGCAGCCGGGCCACCGGCCGCCGATGTATAGGTGCATCTCAGCGCCTTCTCGGATGTGACGATCATGCCTACGCCGCCTTCAGAGCCACAAACCAGCCGTCCAACAGTCACGTAGTTCGCGGCACCTGCCGGTGCGACCCAAATCGCAGCAAGTGCGGCGGCGGCGATGATTGCGCGTTTTACCATGATTTTACTCCTATTCGACCCGGACCTGCAATCCGGTTGCAGAGGGCGTGTATTTCGCTGTGCGCATCCTAACTCTGGAAACTATGCGCTGACGGCCTGATAACGGCTCGCGGGATGGATGGTTCCGCTGCGGTGCGACAAACAGGCAATAAAAAACCCGCTGCGGTGGCAGCGAGTCCAATTTCGTCCGGACATTGGGTAAGCTGTCAGCCGGCGGCTTTCACCCGTGCGAGACCGGCGCGGGCTGGTTCATACTTGGAATCCAGCGACAGCGCGTGGCCATAGGACTTTGCCGCTTTCGCCTTGTCGCCGCGGCGCTCGTAGACCAGCGCCTGGTTGGCCCAGGATTCGGCGATCTTGCCGTTCAGGTTGATGGCCGTGTTGAAATCAGCAAACGCATTGTCGTCGTCATTGGTCGCGACGTAGGAAATGCCGCGGCCGTTATAGGGCTCTGGGGCATTCGGCGACAGCGAGATCGCCGTCGAGAAGTCCTCGATCGCCTGCGCATGCTGCTTGCGGGCCTGATAGATCAAGCCCCGATTGTGGTAGGCGCGAGGGTCCGTCGTATCGAGTTCGATCGCCTTGTTGAAATCGGCAAAAGCCTGATCCAGTTGACCGGCCTGGCGGTAGAGATTGCCGCGGCCGATAAAGGCTACGTCGTAGCGCGGATTGAGTTGCAGAGCCATGTTATAGTCCGACTGCGCCGCAGACTGGTCGCCCATGTTGCGTTCGACAAGCGCCCGGTTGGCATAGGCCTGGTAGAAACGCGGATTGAGTTCGATCGCCTTGTTGAAATCAGCCAGAGCGCGGCGGAATTCGCCAGCGCGGCCATAGGCCGAACCGCGGACATTGTAGCCTTCCGGGTCGCTCGGATTGGCGGAGATCACGGTGGACAGGGAGGCGATGTTCTCGTCTGATCCCTGCGCCCGCTCGACGCGCATCATGTTGCTCGGCGTGTCTGCGGTGGTGCAGCTTGACAGCATCAGCGCGCCGGTCACGGCAAGCATGGAGGCGAGGAAAACACCGCGCCGATTGGAGCGCCCGGCAAAGCCGGTATAGTCGGAAAAGTCCGCAGTCCTGGCAGTCGATGTCAAGATTGATTCCCTCGATTAAGCGAAGCGTCTCGGCATGTCCCGGGCCTTAAACGGCGGATCGGGCCAGCAGTGTCAAAGGCCTGGGGCACGGCAGATACACCATCATGGGTGCCGTTTCGCGTCCGAAGACAGTGTAGCACGCTCTGCGCGCTGGTCGCCTGTATCCGGAATTAAATCCGGCACCATGCGATTGAAACAGAAAGAGCGGTGGCGATCGTGTCGCCCCCGCCCGATTTACGCGTTAGATGCGCAGTGAACGCCGATCAGCGTGCCGCCGCCGCCGAAGGGCGGGGGGTAACGATGCCCATCTCGCGCTGCAAACGCTTGCGGGCCAGCTTGCGAATGCGACGAACGCCTTCAGCCTTTTCGCGAGCGCGCTTCTGGGATGGCTTTTCGTAGGCCTCACGCATCTTCATTTCGCGGAAAATGCCTTCGCGCTGCATCTTCTTCTTGAGTGCGCGAAGCGCTTGATCGACATTGTTGTCGCGGACTAGTACCTGCACGTGAATCCCGTTCCTTCAGTTTCGAGTGATCGCCTCATGAAGTCAGGTCAACGAGGCAAAAAAATATGGTTCGCGGAGCCCGAGAGCTTTACGATTGGGAGAGCGGATACCAGATCGGTTGCTCAAAGTCCAGCCGCGAGTTGCCTTCCACGGCTGAAAGCGCCGCAAAACGCTGGTTCTAAGGTCTCGGTGATAGGAATGGAGAGGAGGCGACGCCGTGTGGTGCGGGCGTATCGTGCTTTCTCAATATGTGTGCTGCCTTATATTGCGCGCGGGGAACTGCATGTCGCAACTCGTGCGACAAGCGCCGTCTCGCGTCGCAAAAGAAACGTTGCGGAAGTCCGGGATTTGCGATTTCTAGATCGACCACAGGAAATTCACCGGCCTTTCGGCAGGACTACGGAGTGTGAAAGCGGATGCGCAAATATTCGGTTTTTGCTGTCGCTCGCGAAGCGATGCGCGGCCACAGGGGATGGGAGGCGCAGTGGACCTCGCCCGAGCCGCGTAAGGAATATGATGTCATCATCATCGGCGCCGGCGGTCATGGCCTGGGCACTGCCTATTACCTCGCCAAGGAGCACGGCATCACCAACATCGCCGTGCTTGAAAAGGGCTGGCTCGGCGGCGGCAATACCGGCCGCAACACCACCATCATCCGCTCCAACTATCTCTATGACGAAAGTGCGGGGATCTACGACCACGCGCTGAAGCTCTGGGATGGCCTCAGCCAGGATCTCAACTACAACGTCATGTATTCGGCGCGCGGCGTCATGATGCTGTCGCACAATGTCCATGACCAGCAGGTGTTCAAGCGTCACATCCACGCCAACCGCCTGAACGGCATCGACAATGAATGGCTGACGCCGGAACAGGCGCAGGAATTCTGCCCGCCGCTCGATATTTCCCGCACCGCCCGCTATCCGATCAACGGTGCCGCCCTTCAGCGCCGCGGCGGTACCGCCCGTCACGATGCCGTCGCCTGGGGTTATGCCCGTGCCGCCGCCGATCGCGGTGTGCACATCATCCAAAACTGTGAAGTCACCGGCATCCGCCGCAATCCGGATGGTTCGGTTGCCGGTGTCGATACCAATCGCGGCCAGATCAATGCCAAGAAGGTCGGCGTCGTTGCTGCCGGTCACACCTCGGTGCTGATGGAAATGGCCGGCGTGCGCATGCCGCTGGTCAGCTATCCGCTGCAGGCTCTGGTCTCCGAGCCGATCAAGCCGATCTTCCCCTGCGTCGTCATGTCGAACACCGTTCATGCCTATATCTCGCAGTCCGACAAGGGCGAACTCGTCATCGGCGCCGGTACCGACCAGTATTCGTCCTATTCCCAGACCGGCGGCCTGCAGATCATCACCCACACACTCGATGCCATCTGCGAACTCTTCCCGATCTTCCGCCGCATGAAGATGATGCGGTCCTGGGGCGGTATCGTCGACGTGACGCCGGACCGCTCGCCGATCCTGGCCAAAACTCCGGTTTCCGGTCTCTACGTCAACTGTGGCTGGGGTACCGGCGGCTTCAAGGCAACGCCGGGCTCGGCCAATGTCTTTGCCCACACCATCGCCAACGACGCGCCGCACAAGATCAACGCGCCGTTCACGCTGGAGCGCTTCCGCTCGGGCCGCCTGATCGACGAAGCGGCCGCCGCCGCCGTTGCGCACTGAGGGGATCAGGATGCTCAGAGTTCGTGGTTACCCCCCTCTGTCACTTCGTGACATCTCCCCCTCAAGGGTGGAGATCATTCTTTTTCCTTATAGGCACAAAAGTCAGCGGCTGATCTCCCCCCTTGAGGGGGAGATGCCCCATGAGGGGCAGAGGGGGGTAAGTCTCCCCGCAGACGATGCTGAATTTGTCATCCCATTTCGTCATGCCCAATCGGCAGGGAGTCTCCCATGCTTCTGATCTACTGCCCCTATTGCGAGGAAGAGCGTTCCGAGCTCGAATTCCGCCAGGCCGGCGACGCCCATATCGCCCGCCCCGCCAACATGACCGGGATGACCGACGAGGATTTTGAGGCGTTCTTCTTCCTGCGTGACAACGTCAAGGGCCTGACCTTTGAGCGCTGGCGGCACCTGAACGGCTGCGGCCGTTTCTTCAATGCAGCCCGCGATACCGTCAGCGACAAGTTCCTGACCACCTACAAGGCCGGCGTGCCGCGCCCGGACCTCGGCACGCTGCGTCCGGCAACGGAAGCGACGGTCGAAACCTATGAAGCCACGGAGTCAGACGCGAAATGAGCGGCGCCAATCGTATCCCCGGTGCAGGCCGTCTCACCCCTGCAAAAACCGCCCGTTTCGTCTTCGACGGCAAGAGCTATGCGGCACTCGAAGGTGACACCGTCGCCTCGGCCCTGCTAGCCAACGGCGTCCATCTCGTCGGCCGCTCGTTCAAGTACCATCGTCCGCGCGGTATCGTGTCGGCCGGTACCGAAGAGCCGAACGCATTGATCGGCGTCGAGCGCGACGCTGCCCGCAAGCAGCCGAACGTGCGTGCCACCGTGCAGGACGTGTTCGACGGCATGAAGGTGATCTCGCAGAACCGCTGGCCGTCGCTCGCCTTTGATGTCGGCGCGGTCAACAACCTTTTGGCGCCTTTCTTTGCCGCAGGCTTCTACTACAAGACCTTCATGTGGCCGAAGCAGGCCTGGAAGCATGTCTATGAGCCGCAGATCCGCGCTGCTGCCGGTCTCGGCGTGTCGCCGACCGAGGACGATACCGATCATTATTCCAGCCGTTACGCCCATTGCGACGTGCTGGTGATCGGTGCCGGTGTGGCCGGCCTCTCGGCAGCGCTGGCCGCCGCCAAGACCGGTGCCCGGGTCATCATCTGCGACGAGCAGCCGGAAGTCGGCGGTGCGCTGCACTACGACAAGAGCGTCACCATCGACGGTCAGGACGGCTTTGGCTGGGCGCAAGGCACGGCAGCCAATCTGGCGAAGATGGACAACGTCACGGTTCTGCCACGCACGACGGCCTTCGGCTATTACGCCCAGAATTTCGTCGGTCTCAACGAGCGTGTGACGGAGCATCTGGCCAAGCCCGACAGGAAACTGCCGCGCGAACGTCTCTGGCAGGTTCGTGCCAAGCGCGTCATCATCGCCACCGGCGCCATCGAGCGCCACATGGTTTTTGCCAATAACGACCGTCCCGGCATCATGCTGGCGTCTGCCGCCCGCACCTTCCTCAACCATTTCGGCGTTGCCGTCGGCAAGAAGGTCGGCGTCTACACCGCCAACGATTCCGCCTATGAAGCCGCTTTCGATCTGAAACGGGCTGGCATTACCGTCGCCGCCATCGTCGATTGCCGCGAGCAGCCGGGCGAGGGTGTGCTTACCGAGGCCCGTTCGCTTGGCATCGAGGTTCTCACCGGTCATGGCGTCGTCGATACCGGCGGCAAGCTCCGGGTCTCCTCCATGTCGGTCGCCCGCAATGGCGGTGGCAGTACCCGCAAGATCGCCATCGACGCACTGTTGATGTCGGCCGGGTGGACGCCGTCGGTGCACATGTTCTCGCAGTCGCGCGGCAAGGTCGCTTACGACTTCGAGACCCAGCGTTTCCTGCCCGGCACCTATGCCCAGGACTGCCTGTCCGTCGGCGCCTGCAACGGCACCAACGACCTGCAGGCGACCATCGAGGAATCGCTGGCTGCCGGCGAGCTGATGTCGAATGCGTCTGGGTTTACCGCACCGGAGAAGCTGGCGCTTCAGGGCGTGAATGCCTTCTTTTGGACCGGCGGCATGGCGGGTGCGGCCGAGGGAGCGGGACCGGATACCACTGTCAAGGCCTTCATCGATTTCCAGAACGACGTCTGCGCCAAGGATATCCGCCTTGCGGTGCGCGAAGGCATGCACTCGATCGAGCATATCAAGCGTTTTACCACCAACGGCATGGCGACCGATCAGGGCAAGCTGTCCAACATCCACGGCCTTGCGATCGCTGCCGAAACGCTTGGCCGAGAAATTCCCAAGGTCGGCCTGACGACGTTCCGCGCGCCCTATACGCCGGTGACGTTCGGCACGCTGATCAACCATTCGCGCGGCGAGCTGTTCGACCCGACGCGCAAGACGCCGATGCACGCTTTGGAAGAAGCACAAGGCGCGGTGTTCGAGGATGTCGGTCAGTGGAAGCGCGCCTGGTACTATCCTAAGCCCGGCGAAGATATGCATCAGGCCGTCAACCGCGAGTGCAAGACCGTGCGCGATGTCGCCGGCATCTTCGATGCCTCGACGCTCGGCAAGATCGAAGTGGTTGGCCCGGATGCGGCGCAGTTCCTCAACCTCATCTACACCAACAGCTGGGATACGCTGAAGCCAGGCCGCTGCCGCTACGGCATCATGCTCCGCGAAGACGGCTTCGTCTATGACGATGGCGTCGTCGGCCGTATGGCGGAGGATCGTTTCCACGTGACGACGACGACGGGCGGTGCCGCCCGCGTCATGAACCACATGGAAGACTATCTGCAGACCGAGTTTCCGCATCTGAACGTCTGGCTGACTTCGGCCACCGAACAGTGGGCTGTCATCGCGGTTCAGGGACCGAAGGCACGCGAGATCATTGCACCGCTGGTCGAAGGCATCGACCTGTCGAACGAAGCCTTCCCGCACATGAGCGTTCGCGAAGGCAAGATCTGCGGCGTGCCGACCCGGCTGTTCCGCATGTCGTTCACCGGCGAAACTGGCTTCGAAGTCAACGTTCCCGCCGATTTCGGCCCGGCCGTCTGGGCGGCGATCTATGAGCGGGCGCAAGCACTCGGCGCTTGCGCCTACGGTACCGAGGCGATGCACATCCTGCGCGCCGAAAAGGGCTATATCATCGTCGGTCAGGACACCGACGGGACCGTGACGCCGGACGATGCGTCGCTCGGCTGGGCGGTCGGCAAGAAGAAGACCGATTTTGTCGGCATTCGCGGCCTGCGCCGTCCCGATCTGGTCGCCGATGGCCGCAAGCAGTTGGTCGGGCTTTTGACCAAGGATCCGAAGGTGGTGCTGGAGGAGGGCGCGCAGATCGTTGCCGATCCGAACCAGCCGCTGCCGATGACGATGATCGGCCATGTGACGTCGGCCTACTGGTCGGAAAACTGCGGCCGCTCGATCGCGCTGGCGCTGGTTGCCGGCGGCAAGGCGAAGATCGGCCAGACGCTCTATGTGCCGATGCCGGACAAGACGATCGCCGTCGAGGTGAGCGACATGGTGTTCTTTGACAAGGAAGGAGGCCGCATCAATGGCTGATTTGATTGGGGCTAATTTGGCCACCCGCACCCTGCCGCTGTCCGGCTTTCACGGCGGCTCCGGCGCTGCCTCGCTTTCCGTTGCAGCACCCGCAACCCGGATTTCGCTGCGGGCAAAGCCCGATGCCGTTTCCGCACTGTCCGGTGCGCTCGGCCTGCCGCTGCCGGTGAAGGCCAAGACATCGACGTCCGCAAACGGCCGCCATGCGCTCTGGCTCGGGCCAGATGAATGGCTTGTTATCGACGAGAACGAGGCCGATCTGATAGCGGCGGTGGCGTCGAGCAACGTGCTGCATTCGGCAACGGATATTTCCCATCGCAACACGGCACTGATCGTTAAGGGACGTGGCGCCGAAGTGGCGATCAATGGCGGCTGCCCGCAGGACCTGTCACTGGCAGCATTCCCGGTCGGCGCCTGCTCGCGCACGGTTCTGGCCAAGGCGGAAATTGTGCTGTTGCGCACCGCCGAGGACACGTTCCGGGTCGAATGCTGGCGGTCGTTCTCGCCTTATGTGTCGACGCTTCTGGCGGAAGCTGCCGAGGATGCGGGGAACTGATATCGTTGGCCCAGCCTCAATGCGCTCCGGGCCAGCCGATCCACTCCACCCAGCGGCCGTGAAAATCGGCGCGGCCGATCAGGTGTTTTTCGCCGGATGGCCAGACTTGCAGTGTCAGTGCTGCGCTGTGTTTCTGATCGTCTGCTTCCATCTGCAGGCGTGCCAGCGGCGCGCTTTCCGTTGCGCGCTCTCCGGCGGCGGCGATCAGGGCTTCGCCCTCTGCCTTTGAATGCGCGGGCAGATATTGCCAGGCGATGGTGTGGTAGACCACGTGAACCTGATCCTCGTGGACCTCTTGCAGACGTTTTTCCAGCCAATCCACGGCATCGGCGCGATCGACCGTCTGACGGTTGGTGGCGGCAATGGCGAGTGCAAAGCGGGTGCGCTCCAGTCTGTCCTGCTGGTCGGCCCAGATGTAGGAGAGAAGGCGCAGGGCGTCGGCCTCGCTTGCCGGGTTCAGTGGATTGAGATCGCACCCCGCGCGGCTATCGACATGGACCGGCGTATCGAGTGGCGGCGGTGGGCCGCGCCATTCCGGGGCGATCAGCACCGGGGAGGGCTGCAAGGCCCAGGTCCTATCGCCGAGCCAGTACTCGTAGCGATCCCATTGCAGATTGAGCCCAGCGCTGGCGCCGACTTCCGAGAGGACCAGCGGTTTTTGCAAGAGGCTGGAAATGGTCAGGAAACCGGGAAGCAGGGCGCCGGACCGGCGTACCTCGTTGGTCTGCGGCGCTGATGTCAGCCGGTCGAGGATGAAGGACGCATGGATGCGGCAGGCCTGTTCGATGGCGCTCCAGAGGTCATCCGCTTCTGCCGTTTGAGGCGGATAGACTGAGGCAAGTTGTTTGTCCGAGCCGGACAGCACCAGCGCATGCAGCGCGCCGGCAAGGCGCAGCGGCACGGAATCGCCACCGGGCGAAGGGTCGCCGGACCAGGACAGAATTTTCGCGCCAACCGGGTGGTCACCGGTCAACCGCTCGGCGGCAAGCGCGCAGAGACTTGAAGTGAAGGGGGAACCGAGCTCGCGGCAGGAACTCGCCTGCTGGACGAATGCGAGACGGACGCTGTCCTCTGTCGTCTTTGAGTCAGGCATCCTCAGGCCTATCCTTCGGATCGAACTGGATGATGGTCAGCCACGTGGCGGTGAGCGCCGGTTTGCGTTCGCCCTCAATGTCGACGGTGATCTCATAGGTGACCATCAGCATGCCGGCACCGCGGAAGCGGGCTTCGGCCATGGTGAAGCGGCCGCGCACCTTGGCGCCGCTTTTCACCGGTGCCACGAAGCGCACCTTGTCGAAGCCGTAGTTGATGCCCATCGTCTGTTCGCGTATGCGTGGCAGGCAATTGTAGTTCATTGCCGACAACAGCGACAGCGACAGGAATCCATGGGCGATCGTGCCGCCGAACGGGGTTTCGGCGGCGGCGCGGACCGGATCCGTATGGATGAACTGGTGGTCGTCGGTCGCGCCGGCAAAACTGTCGATGGTTTCCTGTGTGACCGTGATCCAGTCGGAAATGCCGACCTCGGTGCCCACCAGGTTCTTGACGTCCGTTAGCGAAATTTCCTGCGGCATTCTCTTTTCCGATCAAAAACATCCCCCCGGTTTTCTATAGGCCGCTCTGGGGAAAAACGGCAATCGGGGGAGCAGTACAGGTTCATAAAATTTCGGCGTGGAAACCGACACTGCGTGCCGCGATGGTGCCCATACCCGCCGTGGCGGATGGCAAGAGGCTCTGCCAGCCGGACCCGTGCCGGACCGGCAATTGCACCGGATGCGGCGCGTGGCTGCGATTGATCACGACGGCGAGCCGGGTTCGTCTGTTCTGCACACTGTCGCCGGTTGAGAGTAGCATGACCAGATGATCGGCCGTGGCACTTTCCCAATCGCCCGTCGTCATCGGCTGGCCGTCGAACCGCAGCCATTCGACATCGCCGTTTCCGATGAAGAACGTGGTGTCGTGAAAGACATCGAAGCGGGTGCGGATCTGCGAAAGGGATGCTGTATGGGCGATCAGCGTCTCGTCCAAAGTGCTCCAGTCGACCCAGGTGATGGCATTGTCCTGGCAGTAGGCGTTGTTGTTGCCGCGCTGGGTGCGGCCGCCCTCGTCGCCGGCGGTCAGCATGATGGCGCCGCGCGTGGCAAACAGGGTCGACAGCAGCGCCATGACATCGCGGCGGCGGAAGGCGAGGACCTCGGGATCGGCCGTTGCGCCTTCGACGCCATTGTTCCAGGAATGGTTTTCGTTGTGGCCGTCGCGGTTGTCCTCGCCATTGGCTTCATTGTGCTTGCCGGCGTAGGAGACCAGATCCATCAGCGTGAAGCCGTCATGGGCGGCGATGAAATTGACGCTGCGGGTCTGTTCGCCGCCATTGCGGGAAAAGACATTTGACGAGCCGGCCAGCGCCGTCGCCAGGTCGCCGATCGTATGGCTGTCGCCGCGCCAGATGCGGCGCAGGTCGTCGCGCGCCCGGTCGTTCCATTCGAGGAAGGGCGCCGGGAAATTGCCGAGCTGGTAGCCGCCGGGGCCGATGTCCCAGGGTTCGGCGATCAGAACGCGGTCTTTCAGCACCGGGTCTGCGCGTATCTCTGAAAGCAGGGCGGCATCGCTGTTGAAGCCGTTGATATCGCGGCCAAGGATCGAGCCGAGGTCGAAGCGGAAACCATCGATACCAGCGGAAAGAACGAAGTGACGCAAGCTGTCGAGGATGAACTGGCGCACCACCGGGTGATCGCAGGCGATGGTGTTGCCGGTGCCTGTATCGTTGACCAGTTCGCCGGGCCGATCCGTGGCGTGGCGGTAATAGACGGGGTTGTCGAGGCCGCGCATCGAGAGTGTGGCACCCCAGCGGTCGCTTTCGCCGGAATGGTTGAAGACCAGATCGAGAATGGTGCCGATGCCCTCGCCATGAAGGGCGGCGACGGTTTCGCGCAACTCGGTCATGCCGCCCGGCACCAGGCGCGGATCGAGTGCCATCAAGGCGATCGGATTGTAGCCCCAGCCGTTGGTGAGCTTAAGTGGCGGCAGGTGGCGCTCGTCGATCCAGGCGGTGATCGGCATCAGCTCGATGGCCGAGACGCCGATGCGTTTCAGATGGGCGATGACGGCGGGATGGGCAAGCGCCGCAACGGTGCCGCGCTGCTGGTCCGGCACCTCCGGATGCAGCATGGTGAAGGGTCGGACGGCGACCTCGTAGATCAGGCCGCCGGCCTGGAAAAGCGGGGCTTGCCGTTGCGCGCTCTGCGGTTCCGTCACGATCGCCTTGGGAACGAGATCGGCAGTGTCGTCACCGAAGGCCGACAGGCGGGGATCGTAATGGAAGGGGCGGTCGAGTTCGCGGGCATAGGGATCGACCAGCAGCTTGGCGGGGTCGAACCAGAGGCCATGATCGGGATCGTAGCTCCCTGAGGCGCGAAAACCGTAGCGGGTTCCGGCCCGCGCATCCGGGACGGTCAGGCTGTAAACATCATCCTCGCCGCGTTGCATCGGCAGGCGGCGCAGTTCGCGGTCGCCGGTCGGGTCGTAGAGGCAAAGCTCGATGCCGGAGGCGCAGGACGACCGGACCGCGAAGGTCGTACCGCTGGCGGTGAGCGTGGCGCCGAGGGAAGAAGCGAGAGGGTTCGGCATCGGGGTCACCTTGGGATGAACTGGCGGGGCTTATGCGGTTGCGTATCAGATTGGTTTGACAGTGATTTGTCTCTGCTTTGGGGGATCTTGCAAGCGGTATGTTTTACCCTCCCCTTGAGGGGAGATGGGAGCTCCACTTCTCCCCTGCGGGGAGAAGTGCCGAGCGTATGCGAGGCGATGAGGGGGCGGTTCGGCAAACTCTGGAGTCAATGGCTTCGCCCCACCTCATCCGGCCCTGCGGGCCACCTTTGTAACTTCCCTTCTTCCGCATTTGGCGCTGTAATGCCAGTTGCGGTGGCGGATGGAAGACCGTCGCACCTTTGGGACACCAAGCCCGTGGGAGAGCAAGGGTCTCCG
>NZ_JAFCTR010000010.1:0-206521 GCF_049896125.1 Pararhizobium sp. DWP1-1-3 | reverse complement strand
CCGCCTCGACGACAGTCAGCCTCCGAGCCCGAATCTGCTGGATTAGTTCAAGACGATGCAATTCCTTCTGAGACATAACAATCAAACAAGACATGACGACTCCGAACACAGATGGCCTCAACCACGATGCACGTCGCTTATCTTGCTTCCCAATGCTGACGTTCGACCAGCATCCCAAGAGGCGACGACTGTCGCGTCTCTAACTAGCCTATATGTCGCATTTCTAAAATGCCGCTACACACTCATATCAGATAATGTTTGTTATGGAATTTCCTGATCTGTCAGAAGCTGACGGCGATCGGCAAAGGTCGTCCCCGACGCCCTTGATGGAGGTATTTATATCTTCACGACACCTTAAATGATCTTTGAACTATTTTCGGTCTAAGTGTATCCAGCGGCAGGGTCGTCACTTCTGTTCGTCAAAACAGCGTATTTGCAAATAGAGGACTTCGTTTGAAAAACACATTCATCATAGCTGCGGCATTTGCCATGATCCCCTTTCTTGCGCATGCCGGAACACTCGTTTTTCCGAGCGATGCGCCGATTGCGTCGGTTACCATCCCCGATGCCTGGGGTCCTAAAGAGACTATTTCCGGCATCGAAGCCAAGTCGCCAGATTCGGCGATCTATTTCTCGATCGATGTCGCCACGGATAAGGATATGGACAAGGTCATCGACGAAGCCGTCAAGTTCCTGACCGATAACGGCGTCACAATTGACGCAGCAACGCAAAGAGACTCTGGCGACGTTGAAATCAATGGCATGAACTTCGGTAGCATCGAGTTCGACGGCACGGATGCCGACGGTCCTGTCGAGGTTTCCCTTGGCTTCGCATCGCCTGCTGAAGGCAAGATGCTTGTCGTCACATATTGGGGCACCAAAGCAACCCAGGACGCACATAGCGCTGATCTGGGGGGAATTTTGAAGTCGCTCAAGCCGTCAAATTAGCCGGTTTGAACCGCCAAGCTGAAATTCAGCACGCTTCGGGTGTAAGCTCAGTCATGGAGCTTACACCCCCTATCCTCAGTGCCGAAACCCGGTCAGGAACGATGTCAGATTGTCGGCAAGCGCGTCGCAGAGATAGCCGCCTTCCTGGATGATGACGGTCGGCAGGCCGAGGCTGCTGATGGCTTCGGCAATGCGGGCGAAGCCCGGTGTCGAGACAGACAGTCCGCCGAAGGGATCGCCCTCGAAGGCGTCGAGACCGAGAGCGACCACCAACGCGTCCGGGGCATAGGCCTCGATGCGGCGGTTGGCGGCCTCCAGTGCCTCGAGAAAACCGGCGTCGGCCGTCTTGCGTGGCAATGGCAAATTGTAATTATAGCCCAGCCCCAGGCCTTCGCCGCGCTCGTCGGCATTGCCCCAGAAGAATGGATAGAAACGCACCGGGTCGGCGTGCAGCGAGACCGTCAGCACGTCGCTGCGGCCGTAGAAGATGCCTTGCGTGCCATTGCCGTGATGCAGGTCGATATCGAGGATGGCGACGCGTTTCGACGACTTGAGCAGATGCTGGGCGGCAATGGCGGAATTGTTGAGAAAGCAGAAACCGCCGGCGACATCGGCAAACGCATGGTGGCCCGGCGGACGGCAGAGCGCATAGGTATGGCGGGCGCCGGCCAGAACCGCTTCGGCGGCCTCGACGGCACTCCAGGCGCTCCAGCAGGCGCTGCCCCAGGTATCGGCGGAAATCGGGCACGCCGTATCGGCCATATGATACCCGGCCTGGCCAACGGCGGAGGCCGGATAGCGGCCGGTCCGCGCCAGCGGGTGGATATTCGGGATCACCTCTTCCGAGGCGCCCTCGATCCGCTGCCAGCGCAGAAAAATGTTCTGCAGGAATTCCAGATATTCCGGCGTGTGGACGGCCGCGATCGGTTTCAGGCCATGATCACGCGGGCGGACAATCTCGGAGCCCGCCGCCTTTGCGCCTTCGAGCAATCGCGCGATCCGCTCCGGCTTTTCCGGGTTGGGCTGCGGCGCTCCACTGGAGAGAAACATCTTCGGATCGTGTTTCGCCTGCTCTTCAGCGTAGAAGGTTTTGATGCTCATACCTTAAACCCCACTCTCGTGCTGTCCGGCCAGCGCTTCGAAATCCTCGCCATAGGCCGCATGAATGCGCTCCTGGCCGGACCAGGCAAGCCCCATCCGTTCGTAAAAATGCTGCGCCGAGATATTCTTCGCTTCAACCGACAGCCGCAAGTATGTGCCGCCCTCGGCACGGACATGCGCCGCCGTTTGGCGCAAGAGTGCGACCCCGATGCCGGCACCGCGAAAACGTGGTTCGACGACGATGTCCTGGATATAGGCGCCCTTCTGCCCGCGCCATGTCGAGAAACTCTGGAAAAACAGGCACATGCCGGCAAACTCTCCAACCATTTCGGCGATGAGAACGGTAAAGGCCGGCTGCGGACCGAACCCGTGTCTACGAAGATCGTCCGGCGTGGCAGTGACTTTGCCTTCGGCACCGAGATGCCGCGCGATGGTCATCAAGCCCGCGTGGATGAGATGCACATCGTCAGCCGTTGCGATTCGCATTTTCGCGGGCTGATTGGAAATATCAACCATCAGAAGCCCACCCGATCGCCGCCCTTGAGCGCCAGCATCGTGCGCGCTTCGTCAGGGGTCGCGACTTCCAGCGACAGGGCTTCGAGAATGGTGCGGATACGGCTGACCTGATCGGCGTTGGATTTGGCCAGTTCCCCGCGCCCCAGATAGAGGCTGTCCTCCAGCCCGACCCGCACATTGCCACCCATCGCAGCCCCCATGGTGATCAACGGCATCTGCTGGCGGCCGGCAGCCAGCACCGAGAACCGATAGTCCTCGCCGAACAGCTTGTCGGCAATACGCTTCATATGGCTGAGATTGTCCGGATCGGCGCCGATACCGCCGAGAATCCCCAGCACGAACTGGATGAACAGCGGGCCTTTCACCAGCCCGCGATCATAGAAATGCTTCAGCGAATAGAGATGGCCGACGTCGTAGCATTCGAACTCGAAGCGCGTACCACACCCCTCGCCCAGCCGTTTCATAATATCCTCGATATCGGCAAAGGTGTTCTTGAAGATCGTGCCCCGCGTCGCTTCCAGAAGCTGCGGCTCCCATTCGTGCTGCCATTCCATGCCAGGCTTGGCGAGCGGGAAAATGCCGAAATTCATCGAGCCCATGTTGAGCGAGCACATTTCCGGCTGCGCCTGAAGCGAAGCCGCCAAGCGCTCATCCAGCGTCATCAGCGAACTGCCGCCGGTGGAGATGTTGATGACGGCATCCGTCGCCTGCTTGATACGCGGCAGGAACTGCATGAATACGGCTGGGTCCGCGGTCGGACGGCCATCGGCCGGATTGCGGGCATGCAGATGCAATATAGACGCGCCGGCTTCGGCAGCGGCGATCGCCTGTTCGGCGATCTGGTCCGGCGTGAACGGCAGATAGGGGCTCATCGACGGCGTGTGGACGGAGCCGGTGACGGCGCAGGTGATGATGACTTTGTTCTTCATGATCCCGCTCTCAGCCATTCACCGGTAGATCAAGTTCGCGCGCCAGCTGTTCAAAACTGTCGCCGAGGATCGAAACCATTTCACCGATCTCCTGAGCGGTGATGATCAGTGGCGGTGCAAGGATCAGGTTATCTGCCTCATAACCATCGCCACGGATGCGGCGGGAGTAGAGGATCAGGCCTTTTTCATAGGCGATATCGAGCAGCCGCTGGTTGGTCGCCTGTGATTTGGGAAAAGATTTGAAGGTCACAGGGTCAGCCACGAGATCGGCGCCGATCAGCAGGCCCTTGCCGCGCACACCGGCGATGAAGGGGAAGCGTTTCGACAGGCCCTCCAGCTCGGATTTCAGCAGATCGCCCATGGACGCCGCGTTGGCTTCGACGCCAAGCCTCTCCATCTCTTCCAGCACAGCGAGGCCTGCGGCGCAGGCAAGCGGATTGCCGGCATAGGTGTAGCCATGCTGAAAGCCGCCCATGTCGAGCACCGGCTTGACCAGTTTCGCCGAGGCCGCCATGGCGCCGAGCGCGGCATAACCGGAGCCGATGCCCTTCGACAGGGTGATGATATCCGGCTTGCAGTTCCAGTGATCGCCGCCGAGATAGCGGCCGGTGCGCGCGGCACCGCTCATCACTTCGTCATGGATCAAGAGGATGCCGTACTTGTCGCAGATCTCGCGGATACGTGCGAAATAGCTGTCCGGCGCCACCAGCGCGGCAGTCGCCGCGCCGCCGATCGGCTCCATGATAAAGGCGACGACGCTTTCGGGACCTTCCGCGAGGATTTTCTCCTCCAGCATGTCGGCATAACGCAGGCCACGCTGCTCCATCGTCAGATTGTCGCGGTCGCGGTAGGCTGTTGGAGCCGGAATGGCCGGCATCGGCTGGATCTGCGGCGCAAAGGTTTCCGTCAATGCCAGGTCGCCGGTAACGCCAAGCGCCCCCATCGTGCCGCCGTGATAGGACGGAAACCGGCAGATTACCTTCCAGCGCTTCGGCTGCTTGGTTGCCACGGCCCATTGCCGCGCCAGCTTGATCGCCGATTCCACCGCTTCCGAACCGCCGGAGACGAAGAAGATCCGGTCGAGATCGCCGGGCATCTTTCCGGCCAAACGCCGGGCAAGCTCCTCGGCCGGTTCGTTTTCGAAATGCAGGCGGTAGGCGAAGCTCACCTTCTCCATCTGTTGCTTCATCGCGTCGATGACATGCCGGTTGCCGTGGCCGATATTGCTCACCATCGGCCCGCTGGAACCGTCGATGAAGCGGCGGCCGTCCTGCGTCCAGAAATAGATACCCTCGGCGCGATCGACCAGCGGCCGGCGCAGGCGTGTCACGTAGAAAAGATGCGATGCGGGCCGCTCATTGGCTTGGATGTTCATGATGCTCTGCTCTTGGTGAAATTATCGATTGAGATAACGGTTGAGGACATTGGCGGTGACACGCTCGACCATTGCGTCTTTTCGCAACAAGCCAGCCACCCATTCGCAGGTACCGGCGTGGAAAACCTCGCCCTTGCCACGCTTGAAATTGACGATCATGCCATTGCTGTAACGGACCTTTTCCATGTTCTCGTCGCTCGCCTCGCCATAGAGCGTCTCGGCAATGAAGCGCCCGTCCTCGTCCCCGAAGAACAGGTCTTCGCGGGTCAGAATATCGCTTTCCTCGACCTGGCTGGCCATGCCCAGAGCCAAGATTTCCAGCCCCTCCGGCGCGCCGCTGTCTAGGGTCGGATATGGCAGGCCATAGCGGATTTCATAGGCAAGGCCATCGACCTCATAGCCATAGATATGACTGTCGGCGCCCAGCAGGTCGCCGTAGAACAGACCGGTTCCGGCAAAGGCCCAGTGACGCGGCCGGTAGATCGGGAAACCGCGAACACCGCGCGGGGCGCAGCCGCCCCAGCCGGAATAGACGCCATTGGTGGCATTCAGCCCGAAGGTCAGCGCGCCGGGGCGGCCGATTTCGGGCGCTTCCCAGGAATTGGTGGCGCGGGTGACGTCGCCGCCCTGATAGGCCGGGTCTTCCTTGCGCGCGACATATTTGTAGCAGACCTGCCGCTGGCCCTCGTCTTCCAGCCGCGTCTGCCACATGAAATTGCCGGCAAAACGCGCCACGCGTCCACCCTGGTCGACATAGGCATCGACGGCATCGCGCATTTCCCAGGTCCAGTATTCGTCATGGCCGACGAAGACGACGCAGTCGTAATCATTGAGAATGCCGGGATTGTTGTGCAGCTCGTGCTGGCTGGCGAGATCGACGCCATAGCCCTGGCGTTCCGCCCAGCGGAAGAACTGGCTGTCATAGCTTGCCCAGCCGGACGAGGTGTATTTCTTCGAATAGCCGTTGGCAAAGGCCCATTCCATATGCGGATAGCGCGGAATGGTGCCGGGCGGCAGGCTCACCTCCAGCGGCACGCGCGGCGCGTCCGGGGGAAGCACGACAAAACCGCGGCAGAGCGGCCGCTCGATACTGACGGTGGTCGCGTATCTGTCGCGGTTGGGGCCGGTGATGCCCTGATAGTGGTTTGAACCGCCCCAGGTATTATAGGCGGTCCAGGTGCCGGTGGCGGCAACCTGCAGGATCCGGCCAGGCTTTGCGCCGGCATTCGGCAGGACGATGATCATGTGGTGACACTGGATCGGCTTGCCGTCGCGCCCCTCGGCCGTCAGCGTGATACGGTAGGCGCCGGATGGCCAGCTGTCATGGACCTGGAAAGTGAAGGTCGGCTCCCAGCCGCAGCCGATGACGGAGACCTGGTCGGGGGTTTCCTGCCACTCGGTGGCGATATCGTCGGTGCCATAGACGCTTGTCTCGACCGCACCATCGCGAACAATCTCCAACCGGCATGAGGACGCTGTCGAACTGATATGCAGGTCCACCATCGCACCGCGCGCATAGGCATAGGATCGCGTATAGCACCAGATCTCACCGCGGGCGCCGTCCATGCCCGGAGACTCGTAATAGTGACCGCGCACGGCCTGGTGCCGCTCCTCGGGGCTCAACCCGAAATCGGGGAAAACTTGGGTTCTCTCGGTCACGTCACGCCTCGCTGGGTCTTAGGTGGCGATGATCAAACCACAATGGACTTGGCCCTACAAATACATTAGGTGAAGGACCAGCATTCACCAAATGAATGAGGTGACCCATGGCCAGCCCGAGACGCCGCTTCGTCTGGGAGATCGACTGGAACCTGTTGCGCACCTTCACGGTGATCGTCGAGGAAAAGAGCCTTACGGCTGCGGGCAACCGCCTGTCGCTGAAGCAGCCGACCATCAGCAATGCGCTGCGCCGCCTCGAAGAGCACATGGCCTGCCGCCTGGTTGACCGTTCGTCCAACCATTTCCGCACGACACCGGCCGGGGCGCGGCTTTATGCAGAGTGCCAAACCATGTTCAACATCGTCAGTGGCCTGCCCGATCTCGTCAAGGACGATCCGGATCTGGTGACCGGCAATGTCGAAATGGCCTTTGCCAGCCATATCGAATGCCCGTTCCTCGATCGGTTCCTTGCCGATTTCCACAAGACCTTTCCACGGGTCAGTTTCTCGACCACGGTGTCCGCCAGCCAGACGGTGATCGACAATGTTTTGTCCGGCGAAGCCTGCTTGGGTATCTGTCTTGCCCACGAGAAGCATCCGGAACTGGACTATACGGTGCTTTACCGCGAGCATTTCGGCTTCTTCTGTGCACCCGGCCATCCGCTGTTCGGCAGGCGCGGGACAGAGACCGCCGATCTCGCGGCGCTCGACTACGTGTCCTTCAAGACCGACCATCTGGGTGGCGCGCTCGCACCGATCGCCCGGCTGCGGCAGCGGGAAAATTTCAGCGGTCAGGTGCTTGGTCTTTTCACAAATCTCGAGGAGGTCAAGCGGCTGATCAAGGTCGGCTTCGGCTTCGGCCCCTTGCCGATCCATGTGGTCACCGCCGATATCGAGGCACGGCAACTCTGGCAATTGCCACCATACGAGAACCCGCCAGCAGCCGATGTCTACCTGGTCACCCGGCGGTTCGCGCGCGGCAGCCGCGCCGAAAATCTGCTGGTCGATAGGCTGATTGCGGCGATCGAAGCGGTCCCTCTCAGCGGCCGCACCTACCCCGCCGGGCTTGCCGATCCAGCGGCGCAGGTATCCAACGACATTCCCTGAATGAATGCGGGCGGGCCTACACATTCTGGCGCAAGGCCGCCGGATGCACCGTCCGATCGTCCTTCCGTACCATCCAGCGGTAGCTCCACTCTCCCATCGGCACCGGTTTGCCGCTCTCACCCGTTTATCCAAGGCCGGATAAACGGGCTTGACGGTAACGTTATGATTTGCATTATTGCTCAGATGTCAGACCAATTCTGGTTTCAACTGGAAAGCGGACGATGAAGCATTTGGATGCGCGATCGGCACTTGTCCCCCTGCCCCCGGCCGACCGGGCGCAGCAGGTGACGGCAGCGCTCGCCGACTACATCCAGCGCTCCAATCTTGTTCCCGGCGACCGGCTTCCGGCCGAACGGGAGTTGATGAGCGCGCTTGCCGTCGGCCGCTCGACCATCCGCGAAGTCATCCGCCATTTTCAGGCGCTCGGCGTCGTCGAGGCCCGCAAGGGCAGCGGCACCTACCTGTTGAAGCCGATTTCCGGCACCACGATCCACATGCCGCTATCGCTGGAAACGACGCATCTGCGCGACGTGCTCTTGAAAACGCTGGAAGTACGACGCGGCATCGAGGCGGAGGCCGGCATGGTAGCCGCCCGAATGCGCACGGCAGAAGACATCAGGATGATCGAGGAAAAGCTGGATGAGATGGAGCGGGTACACCTCTCAAAGGGCACATCCGGTCCGGAAGATCTGGCTTTCCACCTCGCCATCTACGACGCCACCCACAATCCGCTGTTCAAGCAGTTGCTTGAACAGATGCGCGGCGCTTTCGAGCGCTTCTGGGAAAGGCCCTTCGACCGGCCGGATTTTGCCCGCCGCTCCTTTCCGTTCCACCGCACCCTCTTCAATGCCATCGCTGCCCAGAACCCTGAGGCCGCGCGCGCTGAAACACTGAAAATCCTCGCGATCGTCGAGGAAGACATCAAGGAAATGTCCAAATGAGCAACGGGTTCGATCCGTTCGAGGAAGCCTCCCTCATCGTCGCCCACGACGTGAGCAATGCCTATGACGCCGTCGTGCCGCCGATCGTGCAGACGTCGCTGTTCACCTTCACCGATTATGACGACATGGTCGCCTCCTATCGCGGCGAAAAAGTCCGGCCGATCTATACGCGCGGCCTGAACCCGACCGTGCGGATCTTCGAGGAAATGCTGGCAAAACTCGAAGGCGCTGAAGACGCCATCGGCTTTGCCAGCGGCATGTCGGCAATTTCTTCGACGGTTCTGTCCTTCGTCGAACCCGGCGACCGCATCGTTGCGGTCAAGCATCTCTATCCCGATGCCTATCGCCTGTTCGGCACGTTCTTCAAGCGCATGGGCATCGAGGTGACCTATGTCGATGGCCGTGACGAGGAGGAAGTCGCCGAGGCTCTGCCCGGCGCGAAGTTCCTTTATCTCGAAAGCCCTACGAGCTGGGTGATGCAAACCCATGATGTTGCAGCGCTCGCAGCGCTGGCCAAGACCCATGGCATCATCTCCGCCATAGACAACAGCTGGGCAAGTCCAGTGTTTCAACAGCCAATTTCGCTCGGCGTGGACCTGGTCATACACTCGGCCTCGAAATATCTCGGCGGCCACAGCGATGTCGTCGCCGGCGTTGTCGCGGGCTCCAGGGAATTGATCGGGCGTATCCGCTCGGAAGCCTATCCCTATCTCGGCGGCAAGCTGTCGCCGTTCGATGCCTGGCTTCTGATCCGCGGCATGCGCACGCTGCCGATCCGCATGAAGGCACATGAACAATCCACCGTCGAAATCGCCAAGCGTCTGCAGGCGCACGAGGCGATTGAGACCGTCTGTTATCCCGGCCTTGCCAATCAGCTGGCCCCCGGCCTCAAGGGCACGTCCGGGCTGTTCTCGTTTATCTTCAAGGATGGCGTCAATGTCCGCACATTCTCGGATCACCTCGAGCTGTTCAAGCTTGGTGTCAGCTGGGGCGGCCACGAAAGTCTGATCGTGCCGGGCGAAGTCGTCCTTTCGCAAAAAGCACAACCCAATTCCGCGGTCGCCTTCGGCATCAGTCCGCGGTCGGTAAGGCTCCATGTCGGCCTGGAGGGAACGGAGGCCCTCTGGAGCGATATCGAAGCGGCAATCACTGCCGCATCGGTAGGCTGACACGACAGCAAACAACCCCAACCAACAATAAAAGGGAAACGAAAATGAGGAAACTGATTGCCGCGACCATGGTCGCCACGCTGATGGCAGGCACCGCCCTTGCCGATACCAAGCTGAAGCTGGTGGAGGTCATCACCAGCCCGGAGCGCACCGAAACGCTGAAGTCGATCGTCGCCAAGTTCGAAGCCGCCAACCCCGGCACCACGGTCGAAATCATCTCGCTGCCCTGGGGCGAAGCCTTCCAGAAGTTCGCCACCATGGTGTCTGCCGGCGAGATCCCGGACGTGATGGAAATGCCGGATACCTGGCTGTCGCTCTATGCCAACAACGGCATGCTCGAAAGCCTCGAACCTTACCTGAAGACCTGGGACCAGACGCCGGAACTGACGGATCGCGCCCTTGAACTTGGCCGGGACGTCAAGGACACGGCCTATATGCTGCCTTACGGCTTTTATCTACGCGCCATGTTCTACAACAAGAAGATCTTTGCTGAAGCCGGCGTCGACGGCCCGCCGAAGACGATGGACGATTTCGTTGCGGCGGCCGAAAAGATCAAGAAGCTGCCGGGCAAATATGCCTATTGCATGCGCGGCGGTCCGGGCGGCCTGAATGGCTGGATGATGATGGGCGCCACGATGGCGGGCGACAACACCTATTTCAACGCCGACGGCACATCGAAGTTCTCCGAAGAAGGCTGGGTCAAGGGCTTCACCTGGCTGATCGACCTGTACAAGAAGGGCTATGCGCCGAAGGACAGCGTCAACTGGGGCTTCAACGAGATCGTCGCCGGCTTCTATACCGGCACCTGCGCGATGCTCGATCAGGATCCGGACGCGCTGATCGCCATCGCCGAGCGCATGGATGCAGCCGATTACGGCGTCACCACCATGCCGAAGGGTCCATCCGGCAAAACATTCCCGACCATCGGCTTTGCCGGCTGGTCGATGATGTCGGCCAGCGCCAACAAGGACCTGTCCTGGAAGCTGATCGCCACGCTCGAAGGGCCGGAAGGCAATATCGAGTGGAACAAGAAGATCGGCGCCCTGCCGGCGCTCAAGTCCGCCGAGAAGGACCCCTTCTTCGCCACGGATCAGTTCAAGGGCTGGTTCGAGGAACTGGCCGACAAGGACGCCGTTCCGACCGTCATGCCGACCTACCTTGAAGAATTCGCCTTCTTCAAGGATTCCATGGCGATCAAGACCAGCCAGGAAGCCATGCTCGGCGATATCACGCCGGAAGAAATGGCCAAGCAATGGGCTGACTTCATGACCAAGGCTCAACAGAAGTTCCTCGCGAGCAAATAAGTCATCGGCCCTTAACCGCAGGCAGCGACATGATGTCGGCTGCCTGCGGCCCATGACCCCGACGGAAAAGCCGGCACGCCTCGACGCGCCGCGAACTGGAAATATTTGACGATGGCTTCACATGCAGCAGCTCGCAATAGCAGCGCGCGCAGGGACCAGCGGCCGCTGAAGAAGCGCCTTGCCGATGCCTCCGCCCCCTATCTCTATAGCGCGCCCGCGCTGATCCTGATCGTCACCGTCATGCTGGTGCCGCTGGTTCTCGGCATTTCCTACGCCTTTCGCGATATCCAGCTGCTCAATCCGATGTCCGGCGGCTTCATCGGGCTCGATCACTTCAGGAGGTTGTCTGAGGACCAGAATTTCTTCCGGGCCTTGAAGAACACGCTGTGGTGGACTGGCTGGTCCGTGTTGCTGCAGTTCGTCTTCGGCCTTATCCTTGCGCTGTTGCTCGACAAGCCGTTCTACGGCCGCGCCATCGTTCAGGCGCTGGTCTTCCTGCCGTGGGCGGTTCCAAGCTTTCTCGCCGGCCTCAACTGGGCCTGGCTGTTCAACCCCGTCGTCGGCCCCATTCCCCATTGGCTGTTTGCCCTTGGCCTGATGAACGAGCCCTACAACATTCTCTCGGACCCTCAACTGTCCATGTGGGGACCGATCATCGCCAATGTCTGGTGGGGCATTCCTTTTTTCGCCATCACACTTCTGGCGGCCCTGCAGGCGATCCCGCGCGACCTCTACGAAGCAGCCAGCATCGATGGCGCCGGGCCGGTGCAGCGTTTCATCTCGATCACCCTGCCCTTCCTTGCTCCAACGATTGCCATCACGGTGCTTCTGCGCACCGTCTGGATTTCCAATTTCGCCGACCTGATCATCGTCATGACCAATGGCGGCCCGGCCGACCGCAGCCAGATCGTCGCCAGCTACATCTTCACCCAGGCCTTCAAGCGGCTGGATTTCGGTTACGCTTCGGCCATCGCGCTCGTCCTGCTCGCGCTTTTGATCACCTATTCCATGCTGATCGTGATCCTGCGTCAGTGGCTGTTGAGCAAGGATTGAGATCATGACCGGCAAACGCATCCTCTCCGTCCTCGCCCATCGTCTGGCCATTCTCGCCTATGTGATCTTCGCGCTGTTCCCGCTCTACTGGCTGTTGAAAGTCTCGGTCACGCCCAACAAGCTGCTCTATTCCGAGGGCATCAAGATGTGGCCGTCGCGAACCAGTTTCGAACATTTCGACTTCGTCTTGAAACACAGCGAATTCCCGACCTTCTTCAAGAACAGCCTGATTGTCTCCGGCTCGACTGCCATCATCGTCACGGTGCTCGCCTCGCTTGCCGGCTACGCCATGTCGCGCTTCAATTTCCGTGGCAAGTACTGGATCATCACGCTGATGCTGCTGACGCAGATGTTCCCGCTGGTGATGCTGGTCGCGCCGATCTTCAAGATCCTCTCCCCGCTCGGCCTGACCAACAGCCTCACCGGCCTGGTCATCGTCTACACCGCCTTCAACGTACCCTTCGCCACCTTCCTGATGCAGTCCTTCTTCGACGGTATTCCGAAGGACCTCGAGGAAGCCGCGATGATCGACGGCGCCACCCAGTTCGTCGCGTTCCGGCAGATCATCCTGCCGCTGACGCTGCCGGGGATTGCCGCAACCCTCGGCTTCGTCTTCACCGCCGCCTGGAGCGAACTGCTGTTCTCGCTGATGCTGATTTCCGGAAACGATTCGGCGACCTTCCCGGTCGGGCTGCTCTCCTTCGTCTCCAAATTCTCGGTCGACTTCGGACAGATGATGGCGGCGGGCGTCATGGCGCTTATCCCGGCCTGCCTGTTCTTCCTGTTGATCCAACGTTACCTCGTGCAGGGCCTGACGGCCGGCGCCGTGAAAGGCTGATCCCATGGCATCCATCGATATCGCCGCCATCCACAAATCCTATGGCATCCATCCGGTGCTGCACGGCATCGATCTGGAGATCAAGGACGGCGAGTTCGTCGTTCTGGTCGGCCCGTCCGGCTGCGGCAAGTCCACGCTGTTGCGGATGATCGCTGGCCTCGAAGCCGTCACCGATGGCGAAATCCGCATCGACGGCAAGCGCGTCAACGACCTCGCTCCAAAGGACCGCGACATCGCCATGGTGTTTCAGTCCTACGCGCTCTATCCGCATATGAGCGTCGCGAAGAACATGAGCTACAGCCTGCGCCTCAGAAAAACCGCCAAAGAAAAGATTGCTTCCGTCGTCGCCAGCGCTGCCACGAAACTCGGGCTCGATCCGCTGATGGAACGCCGTCCGAAAGCGCTCTCTGGCGGCCAGCGCCAGCGCGTCGCCATGGGCCGCGCCATCGTGCGCGAACCAAAGGCCTTCCTGTTCGACGAGCCGCTGTCCAATCTCGACGCCCGCCTGCGCGAACAGATGCGCGCCGAAATCAAGAAGCTGCATCAGGATCTCGGCGCCACCTCGATCTACGTCACCCATGACCAGATCGAAGCCATGACGCTCGCAGACCGGATCGTCGCCATGCATGGCGGTATCATCCAGCAGGTCGGCAGCCCGCTCGAACTCTACGACAATCCCGCCAACCTCTTCGTTGCCGGGTTCATCGGCTCACCCGGCATGAACTTCTTCGAAGGCCGCTACATGGTGACCGGCGATACCGCCAGCTTTGCGCTCAGCGGCGGTATCGTGCTGCCGCTCGGTGGCACCGCCAATCTCGCCGACGGAAGCCGCGCCACGCTCGGCATCCGGCCGGAACATGTGGTCCTCGGCGCCGAAGGCCCGGACGTTCTCAAGGCCACTGTCGATCTGGTCGAGCCCACCGGCTTCGGCATCATCGTCCATTTGAAACTCGGTCCGGTCGCCTTCAAAGCCTTCACGCTCGACCGCCGTTTCCTTGGCATGCATGGCGAGGTCGATGTCAGGCTTCCGGTGGAAAATCTGCATTTCTTCAACGAGGCCGGTCGGAAGGTCTGATTTCCGGTCGAGAAGACAGGGTTCAACTTCCGGTTTTGACATTGTCAACGATTTTTAGTATTTCCAATATAAACAATGGTTTATGAGAAAATCCTGAAAGAGCAATGTCTCACGATCCCGACACCCTGCGCTTCTACGAAATGGAAGCCGCCAAATACACATCCAGAGGCGTGGAGCCGAGCCGGGCCTGGATCGACCTCTTTCTTTCGCATTTGCAGCCGCACGCGCCCATTCTTAAATTCGGGTGTGGCGCCGGGCAGGATAGCGAATTCATGCTGGCGAAGGGGTTTGACGTCCGCCCGACGGACGGCACCCCGGAAATTGCCCGCGAAGCGGAAAAACGCCTGGGAATTCCCGTCGCCACTCTGCTGTTCGGCGACCTGAATGAGCAGGCCGGATATGACGGCATATGGGCCAATGCCTGCCTTCTACACGTACCCAGAGCCGAACTGCCGGATATCCTCGCCCGCATCCATGCTGCGTTGAAAGCCGGCGGGATTTTCTATGCCAGCTTCAAGGCTGGAGAGACCGAGGGCCGCGACGAATTCGACAGATACTACAACTATCCTTCTGAAAGCTGGCTGAGAGACATCTACGCCAAACTGGGCTGGGCATCCATCTCGATCGAGGCGCAATCGGGAAGCGGCTATGACAATAAGCCGACCGAATGGCTCCACGTCCTGGCGGCGAAACGGTCTTGATCACCATACCGACATCTCGATCTTTGCGATGTGATGAAAGCGAACGAGGCACGTTTTGGTGGAGCAATCAGAGAGCGTTGAGGCAACGGCGGATGCCCTGATCGTTGTCGATGTCCAAGTGGCCTTCGTCACCGGGATCGAGGCTGTCCCGGACCATGCCGGATTGCTCAAAGCCGTCGAAGCTCTGATTGCCTCGGCGCGCGCGGCAAAGGTTCCGGTTATTTTCCTGCAGAACGACGGCGAGCCAGGCACGGCCGATGAGCCGCATCAGCCGGGCTGGGCACTTCACTTTCCAGCGCTTGCCGGCGAAAGCGTTGTGCGGAAAGCCGCAGACGATGGCTTCGACGGCACATCCCTGCACGACCTGCTCGCGGCGTCGGCCGTGCAGACCGTTGCCCTCTGCGGTGTGCTGTCTGAAATGTGCGTGGCTGCGACCGCCCGGGCGGCGATGCAACGCGGCTATGGTGTGATCCTGCCGCATGATGGGCACGCTACCTATGACGTGCCTGCAGGTCCCGGCGGATCGGCAGAGGTTCCAGCCAGCATGGCGGCGCGGGCAGCGGAATGGTCGCTCGGTGACGAGATCACCATCGCCGCGTCGGTTGTGGACGTTCGTTTTTCTTGAACTGGCGAAAGTCCCTCTCTCGTTCGCCGCCATCCTATCGTCTGCCAGGTTCTGCAAAAAAATCCAGGCCATGTCGAAATTCCCGATCAGCCAGCGTTCTTGGAGTATCGAGATTGAACTCGACCGTTGCCCCTTTCATGCAGGCCCTTGAAACTACACGATCCATGAGGAGAACCACGATGCAGTATATGGCACTGATCTATTCCGACCCGGCGCTGGAACCGGCCTATGGCGCACCCGAATTCGACACAATGATGCAGGGTTACTTTGCCTTCAACGAAACCTTGAAAGCAGCAGGGGTCTATGTCTCCGGCGAAGGCCTGCAGGACATTGATACGGCCACGAGCGTGCGGGTTCGCGGCGGCAAGGTGGAAACCATGGACGGCCCTTTTGCCGAGACCAAGGAACGGCTGGGTGGCTTCTTCGTCATCGACGTTCCCGATCTGGATGCCGCCTTGCGCTACGCCGCCATGATCCCCTCGGCCGCCTATGGCACCATCGAGGTGCGGCCATTGACGGACTATAATTCCTGATGCACAGAGCCGCCCCCGACCCGCAAGCCGTGTCCCGGGCCATCGATGCCCTGACGCGGACGGACCGGGGGCGGCTGTTGTCGGCGCTGATCGCCCGGCTGAAGAATTTCCAGCTGGCCGAGGATGCGTTGCAGGATGCGCTGGCTTCCGCCGTCGTGCACTGGGGCAGGACCGGGCTTCCCGCCTCGCCGCAGGGCTGGCTGCTGAAAGTCGCGCTGCGCAAGGCGACTGTTGCGCAAGGCCGCCCGCGAAGACCGCAAGACCGCCGAGATCGTGCGGCTGTCGCTGGACGAAGCGGCCGAAGACGGCACCGACGACATTCCGGATGAGCGCCTACGGCTGATCTTCACCTGTTGCCATCCCGCGCTCGAACCCAAGACCCAGGTGGCGCTCACGCTGCGCACACTTGGCGGCTTGAGCACTCCCGAAGTCGCCAACGCCTTCCTCGACAATGAGGCAACCATGGGCCAGCGATTGTCCCGGGCGCGCGCCAAAATCCTTGCGGCCGGTATTCCCTACGCGGTGCCGGGCCCCGAAGCCTGGGCGGAACGGCTGCAATCCGTACTGACCGTCGTCTATCTGATCTTCAATCAGGGTTATTCCTGTGCAGCGGGCGATCGGGTCCGGCAACTCGGCGAAGAGGCGATCTATCTCGCGCGCATGCTGAACAGCCTGCGCCCGGAAGAAGCCGAGATCGAAGGACTGCTCGCCCTGATACTGATCACCGAAGCGCGCCGGGCGGCACGGCTGGCCGCCGATGGAACCAGCGTGCCCATTGCATCGCAGGACCGCAAGCTCTGGAACGACGGGCGGATTGCCGAAGGCTTTTCGCTGCTCGACCGGGCGATGGCCCGCCGCGCTGGCGGACCATTCCAGATCAAGGCGGCCATAGCCGCCCTGCACGTGCAGTCCGAACCGCCAGACTGGCGCCAGATCGTCCTGCTTTGTGACAGCCTGTTGCGGATGGAGCCGACGCCGGTGGTGCAGTTGAACCGCGCCGTGGCGCTGGCGGAGGCCGGAGCACCGGAAGCCGGACTGCGCGTTCTGGAAATGCTGGCGCCTGCACTCGATGCCTACCAGCCGTTTCATGCCGCCCATGCCGAACTTTTGTCGCGCTGTGGCCGCACACGCGCTGCGCTGGCCGCCTACGATCGCGCCATCAACCTCGCGTCCAATCCGTCAGATGCCGTCTTTCTCAGGCACCGCCGGGCACAGGTAGCCGAAAACAGCTGATCACTCGACAGACTTTTCCAGCGGCATCAGCGTGAACAGTTCCTGGGCCCGCTTGACGCCGCGCAACGCATAACGCCCGATGGAGACCACTTCGGAATTGCGCGGCGGTGGTGCTGCGGCAACGAACTGCGATGACATGATGACGCTGCGATCGACGAAACGGCACATCGAGGCGATGCGGCTGACCTCGTTGACGGCCGGGCCGATGACGGTGAAATCCAGCCGGTCGCTTGAGCCGATATTGCCATAGAAGACATCGCCGATATGAAGGCCGAGATAGACCTCGGTGACGGGGCGGCCTTCGAGCATGCGCTGCTCGTTCAAGCCTCTTAGCTTCTCGCGCAGATTATGCTCGGCAAGCAGGGCGCGGGCGCAGGCATCTTCGCGCTCCTCGGCCTTGAAGATCGCCAGCGTGCCGTCGCCGATCAGCTTCAACACATTGCCGCCGGCCTCGTGGATGGAGGAAATCACCGCATCGGCATAATCGTTGAGGAATGGAATGATCTCGTCCGGCGGCAGGTTGTCGGAGATACGGGTATAGTTCTGCAGGTCGGAGAACCACAGAACCGCAGAAATCCGCTCGGCCTTGCCGCGCGAGATGCGGCCTTCAAGCACCTGCTTGGCGGCGTCCTCACCCAGATAGACCTCGGCAATGGTGCGCGAGATACGTGTCAGCGAGCCCGCCTTGATCGCCAGCGCCAGAACCGGCACCAGCTGCCGCAGCGTCGCCAGGTCCTCGTCGCGAAAACCCTCCTCGTCCATCGTCGTCCAGTGCGAGTAGAAACAGTCCATGTCGCCGATATGGCTGTCCTGGGCGAAGCGATGGATCATCGCAACGTAGTCCTTGTGGCCGGCTGTCAGCATGACATCGAGCATGTAGAAATCGGCCGGATCGCCGAAACCGAGGCGCCGGCGGATCTCGTTCTGATTCTTCTCACGCAGGTGGAAGAACGCCGAGCGCTCCCAATTCTCAGCCGACACACCCTCGTTGGTCGGCCCATATTCGAAGGCCGCTTTCACCGGCTCCTTGCTGTCCCACTGGAAGGCCCGCCCCTCGTAGACCGGATGCAGGGTGTCGATCAACGCCAGGCCGCGATCTAACCGAAGCCCAGCAGCGCGGACGCGCTGACAGAAGCCGTTGACGATGTCCATTTCATCGGTGCCCTTCAGGCCCTGCGTCGTCAACCAGGCGGAAATCTCGCTGATATCGTCTGCGTTCATGTCGATTTCCTTGATTCCTGCGGACAATCACACATTTAGCGCATAACCCATCGACGCGGAATCGATTTAAGGGATAGCGGCCGGATCGACGGGCCGTGCGGGGAAAACGTGCAAGGGAGGGTCTTTGAAGCTGCCGCGCATGTGGGTAAGCAGCAGTCCAAAGGCAAGGTTAAACCGCAGCCTTTTTAAATTTCGTCTTGGCGTGTGACAAATTCGCGGGACAGCCAATCGATGAAAACACGCACCCGCGGCGATAGCTGACGGCTGCGGGGGTAGAGCAGCGAAACCGGCGTGCGGGACGGCGGATTATCCGGCAGGATGGCAACGAGCGTGCCTTGTCTCAGGTCCTCTTCCAGCGAGTAGCGCGGCGCCTGCATGATGCCGAGCCCCAGCCGTGCCGCCGCAGCCAGCGTATCGGCACCGTTGACCGACACCACCGCCGGCAGGGAAACATTGCGGATGCCGCCTGCGACCGTGAACTCCAGCGGAAGAAGCCCGCCGATAGCCGTTGACCAGAAACCGATCATCTGGTGTCCGCTCAGATCGTCAATGCTCTGCGGCAGGCCGAAGCGGGCGATGTATTCCGGCGAGACACAGGTCACCTCTTCCAGAAGGGCGACCCGCCGCGCAATCATGTCGCTATCCTGCAGATCGCCGACGCGCAGCACGCAGTCGATCCCCTCGCGGATCAGATCGACCAGCCTGTCGCCTTCGCTCATATACATCTGGATATCCGGATATTCCTTGAGGAACGCCGGCAGTCCCGGCAGAACGAAATGCCGCGCCAGTTTTCCGTGCACATCGACGCGCAGCAGCCCTTTCGGCTTGGCGCCGGCAAACGCACCTTCGGCATCCTCGATATCGGACAGGATTGTCAGGCAACGCCGGTAATAGGCCTCGCCATCGAGCGTCGGGCTGACATGGCGGGTGGTCCGCTGGAGAAGGCGCACGCCCAGCCGGGCTTCCAGCTGTTTGACCGCATCGGTCACGGTCGAGCGCGGAAGGCCCGTATCTTCGGCGGCCAGCGTAAAACTGCGCCGCTCCACCACGCGCGAAAACACCCGCATCGCTTCAAATCTGTCCATCCGGATTGTTCGCCATTTTCGAATAGTGATGCCGAAGAATGGCTAATTATCCGCCGAATGAAAAGCTGCATCTTCTCCTCATCGAAAACGCGCTGCGGCGTGGTTAATCAAGGAAAAAGAAAATGTCCGATAACGATAACAATGTCGCCATCGTCACCGGCGCCTCGCGCGGCATTGGCGCCGCCATCGCCGAACGCCTCGCCCAGGACGGCTTCACCGTCGTCATCAACTATTCCGGCGATGCTACTCCCGCCGAGGCGCTGGCCCGGAAAATCGAAGACAAAGGCGGCCGGGCGCTGACGGCAAAGGCCGATGTCAGCGACGCGGAAGCCGTGCGTCAAATGTTCGATGCGGCGGAAGCAGCCTTCGGTGGCGTCGATGCGCTCGTCAACAATGCCGGCATCATGGCGCTCTCTTCGCTCGCCGAAAGCACCGACGCCCTGTTCGACCGCCAGATCGCCATCAACCTGAGGGGCACGTTCAACACGCTGAGGGAAGCGGCAAGGCGCCTGCGCAACGGCGGCCGGATCATCAACCTCTCGACCAGCGTCGTCGGCCTGAAGCTCGAAAATTACGGCGTCTATGCCGCCACCAAGGCCGCTGTCGAAACGCTGACCGCCATTCTGTCGAAGGAATTGCGCGGCCGCTCCATCACCGTCAATGCGGTGGCGCCCGGCCCGACAGCCACCGATCTCTTCCTCAATGGCAAGAGCGACGAACTGATCGCCAGCATGGCGAAGATGAACCCGCTGGAACGGCTCGGCACACCGGAGGACATCGCGTCGGCCGTCGCCTTCCTCGTTGGCCCCGACGGCTCCTGGATCAACGGCCAGGTCCTGCGCGCCAACGGCGGCATGATCTGACCCGCGGCGGCCGGTACGCATTTTGTTGGCCATCGGCTTTCCGCAGTTCGGCGACGCGCTGCCGCCATGATACTCACCCCGGCCAGCAGAAGAAATTCTCAAATGACACGCGCATGCCGGAACACATTTTTCCGTGGTGACACGATGTCCGAATGATGTAAGTTGAGCATGAAGATAGCCTTGCCTGCTTAATATAGCTGCGGTTTACATGGCTGGGGCAGCCGGCGGGAAAGTATCTTCCGACTTGAAATGATTGTTGATTTTAAACGAAACGCGACTTGGTCATGCCTGTGCCCAGACTGCCTGAAATCACATAAAGTCCGGCAGGCCTGACCGCAAAAAAACGTCGAAAACCCTCCTGCGCAACGGCGTGGGATACGTGTTTCATGCGCTTCAGGGGGCTTACCATGGTACGAAACTGCCTTGTTCCGGCACTACTATTTTTCTGCACAACACTCTCTGCAGCCGCCTCTTCAGCACAAGAACAACCGAAACCTGCCGTCACCGTCGCCAAACCAGTAGTCCGGGATGTCGTCGATAGCGATGAATTCATCGGCCGCTTCGAAGCCGTCGATGAAGTGACGCTGCGCTCGCGGGTTGGTGGTTATCTCGATCAGGTCAATTTCAAGGATGGCGCCATAGTCAAGAAGGGCGACCCGCTCTTCGTCATCGACCAGCGCCCCTTCAAGACCGCGCTCGACGTCGCCACGTCGTCTCTGGAAGTCGCGAAATCGACACTGACCTTCGCCGAATCGGAATTCGCCCGCACCGAAACTCTGGTGCAAAAAGGGACGCTTTCCGTATCCACCCTGGACGACCGCCGCCGCGAGCTGCAGTCCGGCCAGGCGAACCTGCGCGGCGCCGAGGCAAGCCTGGCCCGGGCCAAGCTGGACATGGAATACACCACCATTTTTGCGCCCCTGAGCGGTCGCATCGATCGCCGGCTGATCTCGGTCGGCAATCTGGTACAGGCCGACCAGACCGCGCTGACGACAATCGTGTCGCTGGATCCGATCGACTTCTACTTTGACGTCGATGAGCGCCGCCTGCTGAATTATGCCCGCGTGGCGCGCGACCATGGCAGCAATCTGCAGGAGGGCGGCGGCGCCCTGGAAGTCTCCGTGACCATCGCCGACAGCACCGAGAAACCGTTCAAGGGCAAGCTGGATTTTGCCGAGAACCGCATCGACCAGGAAACCGGCACGATGCGGGTGCGCGCCCGCTTCGACAATCCGAAATTCATCCTGCAGCCCGGCCTGTTCGGCCGCGTCGAGGTCAGCGCCTCCAATACCTACAAGGGCATCCTCGTTCCCGACGAGGCGATCGGCGCCGACCAGGATCAGCGCGTCGTCTACGTGGTTGCCGAGGACGGCAGCTTCGCGACCAAACCGGTTCGCCTGGGACCGAGGCTCTATGGTTATCGCGTCATTCGCGAGGGCCTGACGGGGGATGAAACGCTCGTTGTCAATGGTCTGACACGGTTGCGGCCCGGCGTCATCGTTGCTCCGAAACTGGTTGTCCTGCCGCCTGAAGCCGCCGCGGCGACGGAGAACGGCCAATGAGATTTGCCCATTTCTTCGTGGACAGGCCGATCTTCGCGTCGGTCCTGTCGATCGTCCTCTTGATCGTCGGCGGCATCGCCTATTTTCAGCTACCCGTCGCGCAATACCCGGAAATCGCCCCACCGACCATCGTCATCCGCACCGCCTATCCGGGTGCCGATGCCGAGACCATCGCCGATACGGTTTCGACCCCGCTCGAACAGGAAATCAACGGCGTCGAGGACATGCTCTACATGTCGTCCTACTCGACCGCCGACGGATCGATGGCGCTGACCGTCACTTTCAAGCTCGGTACTGATCTCGACAAGGCACAGGTGCTCGTCCAGAATCGCGTTTCGATCGCCGAACCGCGCCTGCCGGAAGAAGTCCGCCGCATCGGCATAACCACGGCAAAGAGTTCACCCGACCTGATGATGGTCGTCCACCTGATCTCGCCGAACGAGCGCTACGACCAGCTCTACGTCTCCAACTATGCCCGCAGCCGTGCGCGCGATCAGCTCGTCCGGCTGGAGGGCGTCGGTGACGTCATCCTGTTCGGCGAGCGTGAATATGCGCTGCGCATCTGGCTCGACCCGGAAAAACTCGCCTCCTACGGCATGACCTCGGGCGATGTGGTGCAGTCGTTGCGCGACCAGAACGTCCAGGTATCCGGCGGATCGATCGGCGGACCGCCAAACGCCGGCAACAATGCTTTCCAGTACACCGTCACCACCGAGGGACGCTTCAGCGATGCCCGGCAGTTTCGCTATGTCATCGTCAAATCGACGGCGAGCGGCCGTCTCGTCCAGCTGCAGGACGTCGCCCGCATCGAGCTCGGCGCCAAGGACTATGTCACGAACAGCTATCTGAACGGCAAGGCTGCCGTCGCCATGGGCATCTTCTCGCGCCCGGGCACCAATGCGCTTGAGGCTGCCGAACAGATCAAGGCAACCATGGAAACCCTGAAAAAGGATTTTCCGCCCGGCCTCGAATACACCATCGTCTACAACCCGACGGAATTCATCTCGGAATCGATCAACGAGGTCTACAAGACCATCCTCGAGGCCGCCATCCTGGTTGCCATCGTGGTGCTGATCTTCCTGCAGTCCTGGCGCACGGCGCTGATCCCGATCATCGCCATTCCGGTCTCGCTGATCGGCACGTTCGCACTGCTGCTGGCCTTCGGCTTTTCGCTCAACATGCTGACCTTGTTCGGCCTGGTGCTGGCGATCGGTATCGTCGTCGATGATGCGATCGTCGTGGTGGAAAATGTCGAACGAAACCTCGCCAAGGGAATGACGCCCAAACAGGCGGCGCATGTGACGATGGACGAGGTCGGCACCGCCGTCATCGCCATCTCGCTCGTGCTGATCGCCGTCTTCGTGCCGACGGCCTTCATCCCCGGTATTTCCGGACAGTTCTACCTGCAGTTCGCGGTGACGATTTCCGTGGCAACGGCGATTTCCGCCCTGAACTCGCTGACGCTTTCGCCCGCACTTGCCGCCTTGATCCTGCGTCCGCATCAGGAACATCACGAAACCCGCAATCCGATCACGCGTGTCGCCAGAGGCCTTGCCAACGGCTTCAACACCGGTTTTGACCGGATGACCCAAGGTTATTCCTGGGTTGTCCATCATCTCGTCTCGACACGGATCGCGCTCGGCGCCAGCCTGATCGTCTTTTTCGGATTGCTGGCGGGCACCTGGTACATGGCGCAGATCGTGCCGCGCGGCTTCGTGCCGACGATGGACCAGGGTTATGCGATCGTCGTCGTGCAATTGCCCGAAGGCGCCTCGCTTGCCCGGACCGACGCCGTCATCCAGCGCGCCTCCGACATGATCCTCAAGGTACCGGGCGTCAAGAATGCCGTCGCCTTCTCCGGCTTCAACGGCGCGACCTTTACCAACGCGTCCAATTCCGGCGTGGTCTTTGCCGCTTTCGACACGTTCGAGGAACGCCTGAAGCATGGCTATAGCGCCAACCAGATCATCGGCCAACTCTACGGCACCATGCAGAGCATCGAGGAAGCCTTCATCATCGCCGTGCCGCCGCCGTCGATCCGCGGCATCGGCAATTCGGGCGGCTTCAAGATGCAGATCGTCGATCGCGAAAGCTCCGACATGCGCCGGGCGCTCGGTCTCGCCTATCAGATGATGGGCGCCGCCAACCAGACGGAGGGCCTGACCGGCGTTTTCACCACCTTCTCGGCCTCCAGCCCGCAATATTTCCTGGCGATCGACCGCGACAAGGCGCGGGCGCTGAGCGTGCCGATCCCCAACATCTTCGAGACGCTGTCGATCAATCTCGGCACCTCCTACGTCAACGATTTCAACGCCTTCGGCCGCGTCTACCAGGTGCGGGCGCAGGCCGATCAGCAGTTCCGGCTTGAGCGGGAGGATATTCTCGACCTGAAGGTGCGCTCCGCCACCGGCGCCCTGGTGCCGCTCGGAACGCTCATCGATATCCGCGACACCACCGGCCCCTCGCTTGTCCAGCGCTACAACATGTATGTGTCGGTCCCGATCCAGGGCAATCCGGCACCCGGAGTCTCGACCGGCACAGCTCTCGACAAGATGGAGGCTCTGGCCGCCCAGATCCTGCCGCCGGGCACCTCGTTCGAATGGACGGATCTCGCGTTCCAGGAGCGCAACACCGGCAATACGGCGATTTTCATCTTCGCCCTCTCGGTTATCTTCGTCTTCCTGGCGCTGTCGGCCCAGTATGAAAGCTGGATCCTGCCGCTGGCGATCATCCTCGTCGTACCGATGGCGGTGCTTGCGGCTTTGATCGGCGTTCACCTGAGGGGGCAGGACAACAACATCCTGACCCAGATCGGGCTGATCGTGCTCATCGGTCTTGCGGCCAAGAACGCCATCCTGATCGTCGAGTTCGCACGCCAGGCGCAGGATGACGGGATGAACCCGGTCAATGCGGCCATCGAAGCCAGCCGCCTGCGCCTGCGGCCGATCCTGATGACCGCCTTTGCCTTCATCCTCGGCGTCGTGCCGCTGATGATCGCCACCGGCCCGGGTGCGGAAATGCGCCAGTCGCTCGGCACCGCCGTCTTCTCCGGCATGCTCGGTGTCACCATTCTCGGCCTGTTCCTGACCCCGGTGTTCTACGTCGCGCTGAGGTCGGTCGGTTACAAGCCGAAGGAAAAGCCCGTTCCGCCGGAATCGGGAATGATTTGATCAGCGTTTTTGTCGGCAGGTGGCCAAGGTTCGTCATTGAGGATTGTTCCAACCCTCCTCCGTCATGCCTGTGCTTGTCACAGGCATCCAGCCACCGCGCGTCTGCGCGGTGAGAGAACTGTTTTTACGTTGGGTTAAGTCTGTTCACGGCGCAGACGCGCCGTGGCTGTATCCCGGAACAAGTCCGGGATGACGGCGAACAAAAGCGTGCCAAAAACAGGAAACAATTCGCGTCAAGGTCTGGCGCTTTCGACGATCGTCAGGCTCCGGACGGCTTGTTCGTTAAGTCGCTATCCTGACCGCAATCCAACGCCCCTACCGATCCGGCGCAATCAACTTCACCGTTGGAAAATACGTCCGGTACCGGCCCGTATCCCTGGTCAGCAGGTCCAGCCGGTCAACAGCCGCATGCGCGCCAATAAAAAAATCCGGCAGGACACCGGCACGCGACCCACCCGCCTTGCGGTATTTCTGAAAGACTTTTCCGGCCAGAAACAGAGCCGGGCGCGGCATCGCCGCGAGCTCGATCCCCGCCTCGGAGAGAAACGCTTCCAGCCGCTCGATCCGCTCGTAACGCACCGCAAGTTCGGCATAGACGACGTCGTTGATCAGAAGCGGGCCGCGCAGGGCGGCGGTTTCCAACTGCTCGATCGACCAGTCTGCCCAGTCCGGATCGTCGGTCACCACGTCGAGCAGGATATTGGTATCGACCAGCGTCACTCGTCACCGCGCGTCAGCGCCATGATCGCATCGGTGCTCAAGCCCTTGCCGGCATGGCCGCGCAGCTTGCTGAAGCGGCTGGCAGGACGTTTTTCATCGGCGCGCGTCAGCACGACGCTGCCGTCGGCCGCGCGTTGGAAATCTACCCGGGTCCCCGGCACGATGCCCAAAAAATCCCGCACCGGCTTCGGAATGGTCACCTGCCCCTTCGTCGTCACTGTCGCGCTCATCATGCACCTCGGTAAGGAATGTTTTTACAAAGGTATTACATCGAAGGGCTGACTTCAAGATGCGGGCCGAATGCAACTACCGCTGCTGAGCCAGCACGCTCTCCACCAGCCCCAAAACCTTATCGGAGGCCGGCGGCACGTCGTCGAAGAGGATGCGGTACATGATCGGGGCGACGACCGTGTCGATCACCGTTTCCACATCCGGAAAGTCTTCGCCGCGATCGCGGGCGCGCCCGGCAATGACCTGCAGCTGTTCGCGGGTATAGCCGCAACATTTTCCGGCATTGCGGCTGTCCGTTGCGACGCTGGAAAGCACGTCGCGGATCATCGCCCGCCCCGGTCCGGAGGCCATTTCATCGGCATATTGCTCGGCCCATTGCGTCAGGTCGGCGCGCGCCGAACCGGTATCTTTCGGCAGCGCATCCGGGCGCAACCGCTCGACAGCAACGTCGGCAAGCAGTTCCTGCAGGTCGCCCCAGCGCCGGTAGATCGTCGAGGGCGTGACGCCAGCCTCGGTCGCAATCAGCGGGATCGTCACGTCGCTGCGGTCCATCGTCGACAGGAGGCCGCGCACGGCCTTATGTACCGAGGCCTGCACGCGGGCGCTGCGCCCGCCCGGCCTGATATTTTCGCGTATGTTCATCGGCGTCATCTCCGCTTTCCACTCGCCACGCAAAAACCACTAACGCAAATAATTTGCTTTTATATCTGGTTCGCGCTACGAAAGCTAACGCAACATCTTAGCTTTTAGGGACAATAGCGCCATGTCGAGCAAAAGTGAACCTGTTTCCGGCGGCCTTTCTCGCGCCAGACGGCGCTGGGCTTTGAGCTTCCATGCGACAACGCTAATTACTTTCCTCGCCGCATCGGCAGCACCGACGCCGCTCTATCATCTCTATCAGGAGAGCTGGCACTTCTCGCCGATCCTGCTCACCTTCATCTTCAGCGTCTATGCGTTCAGCCTGCTGACGACGCTGCTCGTCGTCGGCTCGCTGTCCGATCATATCGGCCGCCGCCCCGTCATCTTCGCCGCCATCCTGCTGCAGGCCGCTTCCATGCTTCTGTTCATGCTGGCCGACAGCCCCTCCTGGCTGATCGCCGCCCGCATCGTTCAGGGTATCGCCACGGGTGCTGCCAGCGGCGCCATCGGCGCGGCATTGGTCGATGCCAACAAGATGTCAGGCCCGATCGTCAACAGCATTTCACCGCTGCTCGGCATGGCTGTCGGTGCGCTTGGCGCCGGCGCGCTCGTACAGTTTGCACCCGACCCGATGCGTCTGGTCTATCTCCTCCTTTTCGTCGCCCTGCTGGCACAGGCCGTCTTCGTCTGGAGCGTTCCCGAAACGGCTGTGTCCAAACCCGGCGCGCTGGCATCGCTGCGCCCGCATGTCGGCGTGCCGCCGCAGGTCCGCCCGTCGCTGATGGCGATCACCCCGATCAATATCTCGATCTGGTCGCTCGGTGGTTTCTACCTGTCGCTGATGCCGTCGCTGGTTGGTGCCGCCACCGGCAATCACTCGCCGATGACCGGCGGCCTGACCGTCGCGGCGCTCACCCTCAGCGGCGCACTCGCCGTCTTCGTCCGGCGCCAGAAGCCGGCCCGCGCCAACCTGACGTTTGGGGTCTTCACCATGATGGCCGGGCTGTTGATCGTCGTCGCCGGTGTCCACACCGGTCTTGTGGAGCTGCTGTTTTCCGGCACGATCGTCGCCGGTACCGGCTTTGGGTCCTGCTTCCTCGGCGCGGTCAGCACGATCATGCCGCTGGCCAAGCCGGAGGAGCGTGCCGGACTTTTGTCCGCCTATTACGTCCAGAGCTATCTGGCCTTCAGCATTCCCGCCATCCTCGCCGGGTTCCTGTCGCGGGCCGTCGGGCTGACCATGACGGCAGACATTTATGTCTGCGTCATCATCCTTCTGACATCCGGCGGTTATGCCGCACTATCGCGTGCCCGGGTGCAGCCGGCCGAGTGACCGGCGGTCCGGTTAACGCTTGCCGCCTGCCGCCTGGGCGCGAAAGGCGTCGCCGAACACCAGCATGGTCGGCACATCCCGCATTCCTGCCGCCTCCAGCGCCGGTTTCAAGCCCTCGAAGCTTTCCAGCCGCTGCGCATGCCAGCCATAGGCCCGGCCGACGGCGATGAAATCCGGGGTGTGCAGATCGACGCCGAGCGGCGGGATGTTCTTCGACACCATGTAGGATTTGATTTCGCCGTAACCCCCATTGTCGTGCAGCATCAGGATGACGGGCGCCTTCGCCTCCATCGCCGAGGCGAGTTCGGCCAGCGAAAACTGCAGGCCGCCGTCTCCCGCCAGCACCACAACGGGCCGCTCCGGCCGTCCGATCTTGGCACCGATGCCCGCCGGAAGGCCGTAGCCGAGTGTGCCGTAACCGGTCGCCGAGTTGAAATAGGAACCGGGCGAGGCCGCCTCATAGGCCGTATTGCCGGCATAGACGAGCTGGGTCGAATCCCCGGCGATCAGCGCGTCCGGCAAGGTATCGCGGATCGTTTCGAGAATGATCAGGTCGTCGAGCAAAGCGGCCGGAACGTCGCGATGAACGAGAGTTTCCACTTGCGCTGCCCGCGCAGCCCCTTCCCGCGACCCCTCTGAGACCAAATCCAGCAAAGCCGCCGCACATCGCGCTCCGTCGCCGACGATGCCGATTTCGGGTGCGCGGGTGCGCATCAGTTGCGCCGGGTCGATATCGACGCGGATGAAGGCGCCGGGAATGGAAAAGAGCCCGTCCTCGTACATGTCGTAATCGGTCGGCCCAAGCTCCGTGCCGATGCCGAGCACCACATCGGCCGCCTCGATCAGCGCGCGGGTGGCCGGCATGCTCGCCGAAAGGTTGACCGCCAGCGTATGCCCCGGCGGCAGGATGCCCCGGCCATTGGTGGTCATTACCACAGGCGCATCGAGCTTTTCCGCCAATGCGCGGATTTGCGCTGCCGCACCGATTGCGCCGCCACCGGCGAGGATGACCGGTGCCTTCGCGCCGTCCAGCAATGTTGCCGCTACCCTCAATCCGCCGGCGTCACCCACAGGTCGCGACAGGCGAACAGGATTTTCCGGCACGGCCAGGTGCTCCGCCGAAGCGAGCATGACGTTGATCGGCAGCTCGATATGCACGGGACGCGGCCGGGCGCCGTCGAAGATCGCGAAGGCCCGCGCCAAAGCCGGCGCCAGGTCCTCCGGCCGGTTGACGGTGCAGCTGAAGGCTGAGACGCCGCTGACCAGCGCCTGCTGGTTGGGCAGCTCATGCAGCCAGCCCTCGCCCGAACCCATCCGGCCATGGGCATTGACGGTCGAGATCACCAGCATCGGAATGCTGTCACCATAGGCCTGCCCCATCGCGGTGACGATATTGGTCATGCCCGGCCCGGTGATGATGAAGCAGACGCCCGGCTTGCCGGTGGCTCGCGCATAACCATCGGCCATGAAACCCGCCCCCTGCTCGTGGCGTGGCGTCACATGCCGGATCGCGCTTCCCGCCAGCCCGCGATAAAGCTCCACCGTATGCACGCCCGGAATGCCGAAGACGGTATCGACGCCATAGGATGTCAGCAGTTTCGTCAGATACATGCCGGTGCTGATCATGCGGATATTCCTCTTGTTTTCGTTTCTTGCTATACAATTGTATAGTCAACCAGCGCGCAATGTCCAAAGAACGTCGCCGTCAGGATTTCTTGGAAAACTTGAAGGTGACAGCGGTCTTCGCCAGGATGACCGAGATGACGATGACGATCAGAATCACCGAGATCGCGGCAATGGCCGGATCGATATTGTCGCGCAGCCCCATCCACATCATCCGCGGCAGGGTCACCGCATCGACGCTGGTGATGAACAGCGTCACGCCGATCTCCTCCCAGGAGAGCACGAAGGAGAGGAAGAAGGCGGTGAACACGCCGAACTTGATGTTCGGCAGGATGACCTTGAAGATTCGCTGGCTGACGGAGGCGCCGAAACCGCGCGCGGCCAGATCGATCCGCCGGTCCACCTGCGCAAGCGCAACCGTTACCATGACAACCGCAAACGGCGCGATCATCACCGCATGCGCAATGGCGACACCCACCCAGGTATCATAGGCGACGACATCATTGACCTTGGATAGCGTCGTCAGGAAGAAATACAGCGTGATGGCCGAGACCACCGGCGGCGCCACCATCGGCAACAGCACGAAGCCGAACAGCAGGCTGCCGAACCACGGCCGGAACATCCAGATGCCGAGGCTGAACATCAGCGCCAAAAGCGTCGCGATCACCGAACTCAGGATACCGATGCGCAGGCTGAGCCAGATGCTCTGAAGCCAGGCCGGATTGTCGAGCAGCGCCTGGTAATGCCTGAGCGACCAGACATCGGCCGGCATCGACAGGAAGCGCGCCGGGGTGAACGAGACCGGCACGACCGCAATCAGCGGCAGGAGCAGGAACAACGCGACCGCAAAGGCGAGGAAAACGGCAATCGGCGTGGGTTTCATCGACATCGGCTCAACCCAGCATCTTGTTCGGCCGCACCAGCCGCAGCATCAGGATCAAAAGCGCGCCGACAATCAGCATGAGGATGACGCTGATGGCAGCACCCAGCCCCCAGTCCGGGCTCTGGAACAGGCGCAGGTAGATCAGCTCGGCGATCATGACGCTGCGGCCGCCGCCAAGAATGGCCGGTGTGATGAAAAAACCGAGCGCAAAGACGAAGACCATCAGCCCGGCGCCGAGAATGCCCGGCAGCGTCATCGGCACGAAGATCGACCAGAAGATTCTGAGCCGCGATGCGCCCATGCCGCGGGCCGCCAGAAACACGCGCTCGTCAAGACTGCGCATGGCGGAGGCGATCGGGAACACCGCAAACGGAATGAGAAAATGCATCATGCCGAGCACGACGCCGAACTCGTTGCGCACCATGGTCAGCGGCTCGGAAATGATGCCGGCCGCTTGCAGCCAGGTGTTGATCAGCCCGCGATTGGACAAAAGCGCCACCCAGCCGAACGCGCGGGTCAGTACCGAAATCCAGAACGGAATGAGAATGCAAAGTTCCGTCACCAGCCGCTGCGCCGGCGTGCCGCGCACCCAGACATAGGCAATCGCGTAAGCCGCAGTCACCGCGCAGACGGTGACGATCAGACAGATGCGGAACGTGCGGAAAAACACCGACTGGATCAACGGATCGGTGACCGCCTTGCCATATTGCGAAAACCCGGGTTCCGGCAGGGTGACGCTCCATTGCATGACGCCAAGGAACGGCACGAGATAGGCAAGGCCGAGAAACAGCACGAGGGGGCCAAGCAGGAGCGCCGGTTTCAATTTGTCGGATTTCATGGCGGCTCTCCTTTCTGGATGCGAGCTTAATACGATGGAGGCGGCAGGCTCCCTCTTCTCCCCGCCGGGGAGAAGGTGGCCCGCAGAGCCGGATGAGGGGGCGGCACGATCTGAATTCGCCGCCCCCTCATCGCCTCGTTTCACTCGGCACTTCTCCCCGCTGGGGAGAAGAGAAAGAAGGCCGTCTAAGCCGAAATGATCTTCGTATACTCATCCAGCGCTGGACCGTAATTGGTCTCATACCAGGCCATGTCGAGCGCGATCTGCTTGGACATGTTGGCCGGATCGACGGGGCTCAGACGCGCCTGTTCCGGCGTCAGCAGCGCATCGGCGGCCGGGTTTGCCGGGCCCTGGCCAAGCATCTCGAACATGATGATCTGCTTCTTCGGATCCTGCGCCGAAGCGATGAACTTCATCGCATTGTCCTTGCCGCCCGGATTGCCCTTGATCACGCCCATGGCGCCGGGCGAAATCAGGCCCTGGTCCCAGACGAACTTGATCGAACCGCCGGAATCCTTTTCGATCAGCCCGGCGCGGGTCGACCAGATCAGCGCCATCGAGGCCTCGCCGTTCAGAAGCACCGACTGGCTTTCGGCGCCGCCGCCCCAATAAGAGACCACGTTGTCCTTGAAGGCAGCAATTTTCTTATGGGCGCGCTCAAGGTCGAGCGGATAGAGTTTGGCCGGCTCGACGCCGTCGGCGAGAAGCGCCGCTTCCCACATGCCAGCACCCCATTTGTAGAGTGAGCGCTTGCCGGGGAATTTCTCCACGTCGAAGAAATCGGCCATGCCGGTCGGCACCTTGTCGCCGAATTTCGAGGCGTCATAGGCAATGATATAGGAGAAGAAATAGGTCGAGGCGGAGAACTCCCAGCCAAAGCCTTCGCGCATCTTCGTCTTGTCGACGATCGTATAGTCGATCGGCTCCATCATGCCCTTCTTGCCGAGCGCTTCTGCCGAGAAGGGATCGATATCGACGATATCCCAGGCCGGCTTGCCGCTTGAAAACTGTGCCGCGACAGCACCTTCCGTCGGGCCGGAGCCGTCCTGCTTCACAGTGATGCCGGCTTCTTCCTCGAAGGGCGCGCCATAGGCCTTGTCGTAAGCCGGACCGGCATCGCCGCCCCAGTTGACGAAGACCAGTTCGCCTTCCGCCGCCCAGCCGCGCGTCGCGCCAAGTGCGATCGGACTGACCGACAGAAACAGCGCTGCCAGCTGGGTGAATCTGCGGCGGGACATGCCGCCATCTGCCAATATTTCGCTCATGCCGTTCTCCTCTGGTTTTTGCGGCGCGCCTTTATCGGCGTCGCTCGTGTCATGCACTGCAAAGCACTTACAGAAAGAAACCCTGGTTGGCGGGCCATCCGGCCCAGACCTGCCGCCCCGGCTGGAAGGCGCTCTTCACCTCGCGCGTCGGCATTTGCAAGACCAGATCGATGCCGCCCGGCGTCTTCAGGCCAAAGCGCGTTTCCGCTCCCAGATAGGTGATTTCGCCAATCTCGGCCTTCAGCATGTTTCCCTCGCCAGGCGCCTGCTCGAACATCACCATATGTTCTGGCCGGATGGCGAAATGCTCGCTGACGGCCTGGCCGGGCGCCCAGATTTGCATCGGATGCCCCTCGAACAATCCCTCTGCCCCATCCGCCGTGGCCTTCACCGCAGACAGCGACAGGAAGTTCACGTCGCCGAGGAACTCCGCCACGAAGCGGTTGGCCGGCCGCTCGTAGACATCCTTCGGCGTGCCCAGTTGCTGCAACTGCCCGTGATTGAAGATGCCGATGCGGGTCGAGAGCGCCAAGGCCTCGGACTGGTCGTGGGTGACGAACACGAAGGTGGTCCCGGTCTCCTGATGCAGCCGACGGACCTCTTCCTGCATCGAGGAGCGGAGGTTCTTGTCGAGTGCCGAAAACGGTTCGTCGAGCAGGAGCACGGATGGCTCGAAAACCAGGGCGCGCGCTAGGGCGACACGCTGCTGCTGGCCGCCGGACAATCCGGACGGCCGCTTCTTCTCGTGTCCGCGCAGCCCGACGCGATCGATGATCGTATTGACGCTGCGCTTGATATCGTTGTCCGGGCGCCCCTGAACCTGCAGCGGAAAGGCGATGTTCTGCTCGACCGTCATATGCGGAAACAGCGCGTAGCCTTGAAAGACCATGCCGAAGGCGCGTTTTTCGGCGGGAATGCCGGTAATGTCCGCGCCGTTCTTGCGAAGGGTTCCCGAAGAAGGCGCCTCGAAGCCGGCCAGGATCATCAGGAACGTGCTTTTGCCGGAGCCGGAAGGTCCAAGAAGCGTCAGGAATTCGCCGGAGCCGATGGTCAGCGAGATGTCACGCAGGGCATGGAAATCGCCATAGGCCTTGCCTATCCCGCTTGCTGTGATTTCGGCCGCCTCGTGTCCGCTCTTCATCGACGCTCCTTTTCAACATCGAAATCGTAGGAGTGTTTTAGCAACAGGACAAACGAAATCTTTTCCCCGCTTGGACAAATATAATTTGCCAAAACCCGCCCGATCCATGGGCGGACGGCTAGGCATCTGCGTCATTTTTAAGCATCTGCGAGCGCAGCCATGAACTGAAAGCCACGACGGCCTGATTGTCGGCTTTCGCCTCCGATGTCACCAGATAATAAGAGCGGCTGGAATTGATGCTGATATCGAACGGCTGCACCAATTGGCCGCTGTTCATGGCATGCCGGCAGGTGAAACGGTCGCCGACGGCGACGCCCTGCCCCGACAGCGTGGCGGCAAAAACCAGGTTCATGTCCGAGAACACGATGCCTGTGGAAGCGTAGCTCTGATCGACCCCCGCCAGCGCCAGCCAGGTCTCCCAGTCCTCGTAATCGGTGAGGTGCAGCAGGCACATCTTCTTGATATCGCTCGGCTCGTTCAGTCCGCCGATCTTGTTGAGCAATACCGGGCTGCACAGCGGCGCAAACTCCACCTCGATGATCAGTTCTACCTGCATCGACGGCCAGTTGCCCGTCCCGAATGCGATGAACACGTCCACGTCGGGGTTGCTGATATCGTCGAGCCGGCGCGGCGTGACGATGGAAATCCGCACGTCCGGATAGGCGTCGCGGAAATGCGAAATATAGCTGCACAGCCAGTTGGAGGCAAAGCCCGGCGGGCAGCTGACGGTGATCGAACCGCTGACACCGCGGCTGGCATGGCGCGAGGCCGACCCGGCAATGGCGTTCAGCGCCTGCCTGATATCGGCGGCATATCCCAGCCCCTGCTCGGTCAGCTCGATCCGCGTACCGACCCGATTGAAGATCTGGAAGCCGAGTTCCCGCTCCAGCAGACGCAGCTGATGGCTGATGGCGCTGCGCGTCAGGTTCAGCTCGTCGGCGGCCTTCCAGACCGTCCCGTGGCGTGCAAAACTCTCCAGCGCACGCAAAGCCTGTGTCGATGGAATTCTCTGCATAGGCGCCCTCCTGATCTAACCGAAGGCTAGTCCGGATTTTGAGCATTGGCGAACTTAATTTGTCGAAGGCGGGAAAACATTTCACTTTTTCGAAGATCCGATCGGCGCTTAACTGACTGCAGCAGCTCAGCCGATCTCTCCAGCGAAACGAAGCCCCCGTGCCGATATCCGCCGCCCAGACATCTGCTTTGACCTATGTCGAGACCCTCCGGGCCGACCTGTCGGACTGGACGGCACGGATCTTCTCGTTGGGCGAAACGGCCTGGCGCGAATATGAATCCGCCGCCTGGTATGTCGATCTGCTGCGCAAACGGGGCTTTTCCGTCGAGGAAGGCTCGGCCGGCATGCCGACAGCCTTCTGCGCCGAATGGAGCAACGGTCCCGGCCCCACCATCGGCATGTACGCAGAATACGACGCCGTACCCGGCAATTGCCAGGCGGCAACGACACGGAGAGAGCCGCGTGAAAACCTGAGCTTCGAGGCTGGCGGCCATACCGACCCGCATTCGGCGCTCGGCATCGGTTCGCTCGGCGGCCTGCTGGCCACCAAGGCGGCGATGCAGCGGCATGACATCAAGGGCACCCTGCGCTTCACCGGCGAACCAGCCGAAAAGGTTCGCGGCTCCAAGCCGATCCATGCGGCGAAGGGCTATTATGACGGACTGGACGGCATGTTCTCGTTCCACCCGTTTTATATGCTGCCGATGTGCAATACGGTGCGCTGGGATACCCATTGCGGTGCGGCCTATTCGATGATCTACCGCTTCGTCTGCGACCAGCCGGAAGCCTGGGGCCGCAGCGACGATGCGCCGATCCCGCAATCGCATTCCGCCGTGCGCGCACCCGGCGCCAACGATGCGCTGATGACCATGTACATGGCGTCCAAGGCCCTGCGCGATTCGATGCTCACCCATCAAGGCGGCTGGTCGATCAGCGAGGCGATCCTGACAGCAGGTCAGGCAACCGCCGACAACCTGCCGGCAGGCCTTGCCGAAATCCAGTACATGATCCGCGTGCCGACCATCGCCATGGCCGAGCAGGTAACCTCGGTGCTCGACCGCAACGCCAATGCCGCCGCCGCCATGACCGGCTGCCGCCACGAGCGCCACTGGGTTTCGAAATCCCGCCCGGGCCTTGCCAACCACGCAATGGCCAACCTCGTCTGGGACGCCCTTCAAACCGTCGGGGCGCCGCGCTGGGATGAGACGGCAAAGACCGCCGCCCGCGAAATCCAGGCCAATCTCGGTGTCGAGGCGATGGAGCACCCGTTTATCGGCGAGATGGAAAAACTGATTGCCCCGCAAGACGTTGAAGCCATCCTGCGGCGCGATCTCGCACCCTCGCAGCTCAATTCCACCTCGGACGATTACACCGACATGAGCTGGCACGCCCCGACCGCCCGTTTCTACATCGCCCGCCCGGCGCTGAAAGCCCCATCCGGCCATACCTACCCCGTCTGGGTCTCCAATGCGCTTGGCGGCATACCCGCCACCATCGACCCGACCGTGCTCTGCGCCGCAAAAACCATTGCCCTCTCGGCTGTCCGGCTTTTGCAAGACGATACCGTTCGCAAAACGGCCAAAACCGAATTCATCGAGCGCACCGGCGGCGGTATTGGCGGATCCAAATGGATCCCGCCGCTTTGCGACTACGAACCACCCATCCATTTCCGCTGGCCCGAATATGTGACCACAGCCCGTGGCCGCGACTGGTGGATCCCCAAACCCTCAACCCAGGAGGCATGACATGCAGTTCAACGAGCCTTTTTCGCTTCAGCGCCGCAACCCGAAGGGCGGCACCGCGCCGCTCACCCGCTGGGGCTTCAAGAACGAAACCGATCCTTTGACCGACGTGCTGCTCGGTTCGCCGGCGCATCTCAGGCATCTGTCGACCAGTTCGCTGTCGCGCAAGCACCTGCGCGAGGCTCCCTGCAATATTCAGGTGGCGCAATCGCAGCACAAGGAGCTGGTTTCGGCCTACGAGCATTTCGGCGTGAAAATCCACTGGCACGAACCGACGCCGGAATTGCCGATGCAGGTCTATTCGCGCGATTCAAGCGTCATGACCCCCTATGGCGCCATCATCACCGCCATGGCCAACTGGTGGCGGCGCGGCGAAAACTACGCCGCCATCCGCACCTATGAAAAGCTCGGCATCCCGATCTACGACATGGTGACGGCAGGGACCTTCGAGGGCGGCGATTTCAACGTCATCGAGGACGGCGTCGTGCTGATCGGCTGCGGCGGCGCCCGCACGCAGGAGGAAGGCGCCCGCCAGGTCGAGGACTGGTTCAAAAAGGAGGGCTGGGAAACCCGCCTCGCCTTCATCGACGAATATTACGTCCATATCGACCTGATGGTCGTGCCGATCGCTCCCAAGCTGACGGCCGTCTGCCTTGCCTGCACCGAGCCGGGCATAGTCGATTGGCTGAAGGCCAAGGGCCACGAAATCATCGACGTCCCCTTCCAGGACACGATGGCGCTGGGCTGCAACTTCATGTCGCTCGGAAAAGATCGGGTCATTGCCCCGACATCGTCGACAACCTTGATCGAAAAACTCCGCGCCCGCGGCTTTGAGGTCGCCGCCATCGACATGAGCGAAATCTCCAAAACCGGCGGCGGCATTCATTGCATGGCGCAGGCGCTGGTCAGGGAAGCAGCGTAAATACTTCAACTGATTAGCCGGCATAGTCTCCGCATCGACGGGAGAACATGCCGGCTGCAATGACCGAAAATGCCACTCGAGGCTTTAACATTGCCAGATTGCGCTTCGTTTTCGGTGTTTATTTCACCGTCAGCATCGTCTGCATACCGGCCTCGTAGTGCCCTTTGAGATTGCAGAAGACAAGATAGGTTCCAGGTTTCAGGTTTGCTTTCAGCTGGCCGCTGGCGCCCGGCTTCAAGTCGGAGACTTCGCCCATGCTCTTGAGTTGATCTTCATCGATCCGATGCTTGGCCTTTATCAAGGGGATCTTCTGATCCGCAGATTTGAGCTTCACCACAACCATTTCGTGCTCTTCGGAGATGGCATCGTTGTGGACGGAAAAGGTAACCGGGCCGGGGCTGGCAATTGCCGGATCAAGTTTCAGAGACATCGCGCCGCCGCCCTCGCCACTTTCAAGAACCTTGATCGTCGTGTCGGCCCAGGAGGAAGAAGCCATGAACGTCAAAGCAGTGGCTGCGATGGTAGCCAGGATAGCGCGTGGAATTCTAACCATGTGAAAGTCCTTCGTTACGTGGCGACAGATGCCGCTTGCCTCTCTCAACGTTTCACCTGACAAGAGGCTGAACATGCACCGCACTCTTCCACCGACGGCGACTTTGGCGATAGGAGCCAGGTCCGGAGCTTGCTTAGCAGCCCGCCGGAAAGCGATGCGAGGAACAGGTGAGCCGATGGGCATAGCAAACAACCGATTGGGCTTGTCCCTGATTGTCCTTGCGATATGGACCGCGATCACCATCATCGGTGGCGCCCTCGGCGCCGGTTTCAATGGCTCCAGCACCGATCCGCTCGGCCAGGGCGTGCACGCAGCCTTTGTTGCTGCGATCGTCTTCCTCCTGGGTATTTCGTTCATCTGCCGCTGGAACGACCTCGGGCTCAATGCGCCGGTCTCCATGCGATCGCTGTCTGTGCTGTGGTTACCGCTGGTCCACATCGCGTTTTTCTGCTGCGTGATGATGGTGTTCGGTGTTCCTGCCCCAGGTGTCACGGCCTCCATCTTTATCAACACTCTCCTGATCGGCATTTCCGAAGAGCTGATGTTCCGCGGCATCCTTTTCAAAGCATTACGGTCGCGCTGCTCGATCCGGTCAACCGTCTTGATTTCCAGCCTGCTGTTCGGTTTTGTCCATCTGCTGAACGGGTTGTCGACGGGCTTCATCGCAGCAATCCCGCAAGCGATTTTCACCTTTTGCCTCGGTGTTTTGTTCATTGCCGTCCGAATCAGGACGGGCTCCCTCTATCCGGTGATCCTGCTGCACGCGGGCTGGGATTTCTGCATATTCATGCTTGATGCCAGTCCCGGCGGCCAGCTTTGGAGTGTTACAGAGCTCTACATTCTGGCATCGGTTCTCCCCCTCTACGGCCTCTATCTTCTCCGCGGGTCAGGCACCGAACCATCGAATAGTGGCACTGCCTAAATGCGGGCTTGCAGAATACCGGCACAATGCAATGGAGCCGCATGGGAACGAAGGAGGCCGTCTTGAACGATTGCAAGCAGCGCCTCTCAGGGCCTTTCCGCCATCCCTTTAAAGCCGCTAAAGTCCCCACCGAATCGAGGAGTATCCGGACCAAGCATGACAGACCTTCACAGACGTTTTCCCTGCATCCCCAATATGGAGAAGGCGGCCGCGCGGCGCATGCCGGGGTTCGTGCATGACTATCTGATCGGCGGCCTTGGCCGGGAAAGCGGCGTCCGGCGCAATGCCGACAGCTTCGACACGATCGAACTGATGCCGCGTTATCTCTCGGAAGTGCCCTCGCCTGATCTCAGCGTCACGCTGTCGGGCAAACGGTTCGACGCGCCGTTCGGCATTGCCCCGCTCGGTCTTGCCGGTTTGCTGTGGCCCGGCTGCGAAATGCCGCTGGCCAAGGCGGCCAAAGCCCACAATATTCCGCATGTGCTCTCCACCTTCGCCAACCGCGCCATGGAAACCATCGGACCGATCACCGGCGACAATGGCTGGTTCCAGTTCTACCCGCCCAACGATCCCACCATGGAAGCCGACATGATCGCGCGTGCTGCCCGGTCCGGCTACCAGACGCTGGTGCTGACCGTCGATATCCCTGCCCCTACCCGCCGCGAGCGCGATATCCGCAACGGCATGTCCGTGCCGCCGATCCTCGATCTGAAGACGATGTTCCAGATCGCCACCCATCCGCATTGGGCAAGCCATGTGCTGCGCCACGGCATTCCCGATTTCGAGAACCTGTCGCCTTACTATCCCAAAGGCTCGTCGCTGAAACAGTCAGCGGAATTCGTCGGCCGCGTCATGACCGGTCATCTCGGCGCTGAGCGTGTCCGCCGCATCCGCGATGCCTGGAAGGGCAGGCTGCTGATCAAGGGCGTGCTCGACGTTTCGGAAGCGCAGGCTTATCTGGCCATGGGTGCCGACGGCCTGATCGTCTCCAATCATGGCGGCCGCCAGCTCGATGCGGCCCCCACCGCCGTCTCCGTCCTGCCGGCTATCCGCCGTGCGCTGGGTCCAGATGCGTTAATCGCCGCCGATGGCGGTATCCGCTCGGGCCTTGATGTAGCCCGTCTGCTGGCGCTCGGCGCCGATTTCGTGCTGATCGGCCGCCCCTTCGTCTTTGCCAGCGCTGCAATGGGTGCTTCCGGCGGCGATCACCTGATTGATATCCTCAAGGCCGAACTGTCCGGCGCCATGGCCCAGCTTGGCTGCCGCACGGTCGCCGAGCTGCCCGCCTTCCTCTATGCGCCCGCCCCTCTCAGTGCCCGGCAGGGCTGAAGCGGAGACCAGAACCATGACCGTCATCGACGACCTGATCGAAGCCCTTGGCACCGACGTGGTGCTCACAGGCGATGCCATTGGCGGCCGCTATCGCAGTGATGCCAGCGGCACCGGCAGGTTTCTGCCGCTTGCCGTGCTGCGTCCCGCAAGTACGGAACAAGTCTCGGCGGCCCTGGCCATCTGCGACCGTAACCGCCAGCCCGTCGTACCGATGGGCGGCCTCACCGGTCTTGCAGGCGGCGCCAATGCGCGCGCCCGCGATATCGCGATTTCGCTGGAGCGCATGTCGGGCGTCGAGGACGTCGATACGGCCGCCGGCACCATGACCGTTCTGGCCGGCACGCCGCTGGAAGTGGCACAGCTGGTCGCGGAAACTGCCGGTTTTCTGCTGCCGATCGATCTCGGCGCCCGTGGCTCCTGCCAGATCGGCGGCAATATCTCTACCAATGCCGGCGGCATCCGCGTCATCCGCCACGGCGTCACCCGCGACAACGTGCTCGGCGTCGAGGCCGTGCTTGCCGACGGTACCGTGCTGTCGTCGCTCAACCGCATGACTAAGAACAATACCGGCTACGATCTGCGCCAGCTGTTCATCGGCTCGGAAGGCACGCTGGGGATCGTCACCCGCGCCGTGCTGCGCCTGCGTCCCCTGCCTGCCGCCCGGCTGACGGCGCTGTGCGCCATCGAAAGCTATGCGCATGTCGTCTCGCTGCTGAAATCCGCCCAGCGCGGGCTTTCCGGCCTGTCGGCCTTCGAGGCCATGTGGCAAAGCTATTTCCGCTTCAATGCCGAGGCGCTCAACCTGACGTTCTTCGACAAAGCCTATCCGTTTTTTGTGATCATCGAGCAGGATGTCGATGGCAGCGATGAGGACAAGGACCGTTTCGAGGCGTTCCTCGGCCAGGCCTTCGACGACGGCATCGTCACCGACGCGCTGGTCGCCCAGTCGGAAAAGGAAGCCCGTGCCTTCTGGTCGGTGCGCGAAGGTCATATGATGGATCATCTGCTGCCCGGCCTGATCAATCTCGACGTCAGCCTGCCGGTCGGTCAGCTCGACGATTTCGCCGGCGATTGCGAGAAAGCGATGCTCGCCCGCTTTCCTGCCGCCCATGTCTCGTTCTTCGGCCATGTCGGCGACAGCAATCTGCATGTGGCGGTCTGGACCGAGACACCGAGCGAGCACGAAATCGACGCGATCGCCTATGATCTCGTCCGCACATACCAGGGTTCGATCTCCGCCGAACACGGTATCGGCACCCTGAAGCGCGATTTCCTCGACCATTCCCGCAGCGAGGCCGAGATCGGCGTCATGCGCCGCATCAAGACGGCGCTCGACCCCAACGGCATCATGAATCCCGGCAAGGTGATTCCGCCGCGATAGCGCGCGAAAGAAAGCCTCGGCGATATTCGATCTTGGAGCGGCATCAGCAAAGACTGGCATTGCCGGCCAATCTCGGCAAAGATGGCTGCTCCGAAAACCGGAACCGGGAGAACACCATGCTGCCTCTGCCCCGTACCGGCGCGCTTGCCGCGCTTATCGTTTCCATCGCCCTCTTGCCATTGTCAGCAGCGCTCGCGGCCTCGCCCGAGCCTGTCAAGGCTGAGCATGGCATGGTCGTCACCGCTCAGCATCTCGCGTCCGATGTCGGCGTCGAGGTGTTGAAGAAGGGCGGCAATGCCGTCGATGCGGCGGTTGCCGTCGGTTATGCGCTGGCCGTTGTCTACCCCACGGCCGGCAATATCGGCGGCGGCGGGTTCATGACCATCCGGCTGAAGGACGGCAAGACCACCTTCCTCGATTTTCGCGAACGCGCGCCGCTGGCGTCCACCAAGACCATGTATCTCGACGACAAGGGCGAGATCGTCAAAGGTGCCAGCACCGCCGGCTATCTGGCAGTCGGCGTTCCGGGCTCGGTCATGGGCTTCGAGACGGCGCGTGAAAAATACGGCACGCTGTCACGGCAAGAGCTGCTGGCGCCCGCCATCCGTTTCGCCAAGGACGGTTTCGTGCTCGACCAGGGCGACGTCGCCTCGCTGCAGAACGGCGCCAAGAAACTGTCTAAGGACAAAGCCGCCGCCGCAATCTACCTCAAGCCGGATGGCAAGACCTTTTCGATCGGCGAAACCCTGGTCCAGCCGGAACTGGCCGCAAGCCTGACCAGCATTTCGCAAAAAGGACCCGACGCCTTCTACAAGGGCGCCATCGCCGACGATATCGTCAAGGCGAGCGCTGCCACCGGCGGCATTCTCGCCAAGGCCGATTTCGAGCAATATTCGGTCCGCGAACTCAAGCCCGTGACCTGCAATTATCGCGGCTACGAGATCGCCTCCTCGCCGCCGCCAAGTTCGGGCGGCGTGATCATCTGCGAAATCCTCAATGTGCTGGAAGGCTACCCGATCTCCTATCTCGGTTATGGGTCGGCTGACACCGTGCATGCGATGGTCGAGGCGATGCGTCATGCCTATGTCGACCGCAACTCGGCGCTCGGCGATCCGGATTTCGTCGAAAATCCGGTCGAAAAGCTCACCGACAAGGCCTATGCCAAGGAAATCCGCGCCAAGATCAATCCGTTCAAAGCGGGAGTTTCAAAGGACCTGATGCCGAAGGGCATGGGCGAAAGCACCGAGACGACGCACTATTCGATCATCGACAACGATGGCAACGCCGTTGCCGTCACCTATACGCTGAACGGCTCGTTCGGCGCCGGCGTCGTGGCGCCCGGAACCGGCATCCTGCTCAACAATGAGATGGACGATTTTACCTCCAAGCCCGGTTCGCCCAATCTCTACGGCCTGGTCCAGGGCGCGGCAAATGCGATTGAACCGAAGAAGACGCCGCTGTCGTCGATGAGCCCGACGGTCATCTCCAAGGACGGCAAGCCGTTCATGGTCATCGGCAGCCCCGGCGGCGCCCGTATCATCACCATCACGCTGGAAGCGATCATCAACGTCATCGACCACGGCATGAGCCTGCAGGAAGCCATCGACGCCCCGCGCATCCATCATCAATGGCTGCCCGACAAGGTCTATATGGAACCGTTTGCTCTCTCGTCCGATACGCTGAAACTGTTGACGGAAATGGGCCATGATGTCGGGATCGATGCCAGCTGGCCGGTCTGGGGCCAGGCTGCCGGTATTCTCGTCGGCGGGGAAAATCTGGCGGAGATCGAAGAGGGCGGCGGCGCCCGCTACAACGGCGCGATGGACAGCCGCGCGACGTCCGGGGCTGCAAGGGGATATTGAGAATACCCTCCCCTTGAGGGGGAGGGTCGGCGCGAAGCGACGGGTGGGGTGACCTGCGGCATATGCTATTGCTTATGGCGTTCGCAGTGATCACCCCCACCCGCAGCTACGCTGCGACCTCCCCCCTCAAGGAGGAGGTAAGCTAAACCTCACCCCAGAAACCGCTTGATCGCCTCGACCTCGTTCGGCCGGATGTCATGACCGCCGGTGTGCCATTCCGTTTCGACGCTCGCCTTTTGTGCGGCAAAATAATCGGCAAGCGCCTGCGTCAACGGAGCCGGGCAGATCGGGTCGCGCTGGCCGGCGGTGATCAGGATCTTTTTTCCCGAAAGCGCCAGATTGTCCTTCGGCTTGAAGGGAATGAGCGGATGCAGCAGGATCGCCTTGTCGAACAGGCTGGTCTCGATCAGCAGGTTGGCGAGAATGTTGGCGCCGTTGGAAAAGCCAAGGCCGATCACTTCAGAGGCCTTGTGTTCCTGCGCCAGCGTGCTGACGAACGCCGCCATCTTATCGGTCGCGCGGGCGAGATCGGCCATGTCGTAGACGCCTTCGCCGGTACGGCGGAAGAAGCGCGCCGCCCCGTGTTCCGACACGTCGCCGCGTGGCGAGACGATCGTCGCATCGGGCAGGACATCGCTGCCGAAGTCGAAGAACTGCCGCTCGTCGCCACCGGTTCCATGGAGGACGAAGAAGATCGGATTTCCGGGTGCACCGGCCTTCAGGCGGTGCACATAGCCATAATCGGTCATAGTATTTCTCCTCAGCCTTCGAGCTTTTGCAACTGCTGCTCCAGAATGGGCCGCAGGTGCTTGTGCTGCTGCGGCAGCTTCAGTGCTTCACCCAGATGTGCCGTATCTTCGTCGCGGTCAAAACCCGGTTCGTTGGTGGCGATCTCGAACAGGACGCCGCCCGGCGTGCGGAAATAGATCGCCCAGAAATAATCGCGGTCGATCACCGGTGTGACATGATACCCGGTGTCCATCAGGGCCTTGCGCACTTCCAGCTGCTTTTCCCGGTTTTCGACCGAGAAGGCGACATGATGCACGGAGCCCGCACCCTGCAGGCCGCGCTGGATGTTCGGCATGGTTTCAAGATCGATCAGGCCTGCTCCATTGCCGCCTGGCACGATCAGCCGGGTGACCCCATCCCTGGCGTCCAGCGTCTCGTAACCCATGAACTTCAGCAGCTCGACTGTAGCCCCTTCGTCGCGAAGACGCATGGCGACCGAGTGGAAGCCGCGGATCGCGTGATCTTCAGACACTCCGTTGGCGGTCCAGGCCAGACGGTTGTCATCGCGGACCTCCACCAAGGCAAAACCGTCGCCATCCGGCCCTGCAAAGTTCAAGCGCTTTTCACCAAAGGTCTGTTCGGCCTTCATCCCCGAAACGCCGCGCTGAGACAGCCGGTCGCTCCAGAAATCGAGCGAGCCCTCGGGAACGGAGAAAACCGTGGTACCGACTTCGCCGGTTCCAGGACGGCCAGGCCCCATGTCGGGAAACGGAAAATAGGTCATCACCGAACCGGGAGTGCCGGTCTCGTCGCCGTAATAGAGATGATAGACATCGGGCGAATCGAAATTGACGGTCTTCTTGACTCGTCGCAGGCCGAGCGTGTCGGTGAAAAACTGGTTATTGGTACGGGCGTCTGCCGCCATCGAGGTGACGTGATGCAGTCCTTTGATCTGAGTGAGCATGATCTGGTCCCTTTCTGCCCGAGATGGGCTTCGTGTCGCCGTTATAGATGTGCCCATTTCTTCAAGAACGGTAGACACGCAGAGCTGCACGCATTGTCTTCATTTGCTGAACAGTCAAAAATTACTGTTCAAGGAAACACTGATCATTGTGCGTGGATTGTCGCGCCGGCCATCAAATCAGGGAAAGCGCGCGGGGCTGCGGATAGATGGTCTGCGGGATTATTGAAGGCGCGGGAAGAAGAAATAATTGCAATCTAAAGAATGATCATGAAATGCGGGAAAAACTAAAAGTTGACAAGCTGGAGAGGACAGCCTATGTCAACGTTCATCGATAGTTGTTTGACTGATATTTGTTTCTGCCCGCGCTCGACGCGTCTCTGACGAACTTCCCCTTCAAAAATCGAGACTAATGTTCTCCGTGCGTCGCACGGTGACGGATACATGTTGCTATTGAAAGGGTTCGTTATGACCACTGGCACAGTTAAATGGTTCAATTCCACTAAGGGCTTCGGCTTCATTCAGCCTGACAACGGCGGCGCGGACGTTTTCGTTCACATCTCCGCTGTTGAGCGTGCCGGCATGCGCGAAATCGTCGAAGGCCAGAAGATCGGCTACGAGATGGAACGCGACAACAAGTCGGGCAAAATGTCCGCTTGCCAGCTCCAGGCTGCCTAAATCGGATTGAGCCTCTCCGGTGACCACGGATGTACTGGCATCGTTGACGAGGCAAAATCCAACGGAAGGTCAGGCAAATCGCCTGGCCTTTTTTCTTGGCTGAACAGCCACTATGCGCACCGTATTCGACAGAACGATCTGGGCGAAGCGCCGGTGCGACAGCACCAGGATTTGATTTTGACCGAAAATTCGACAAAAATCCGCGATCAGGCGGAATCGGCATTCAGCCGTACACAGACCCAGTTCATGGCCCGCACCCGGACGATTTCAGAAATCGATGCGGTCGCCGCCGCGCGTGATGCGAAGACACTGCGGTTGCGCGAATTGCGGCTGGAAAAAGAAGCTGCGGCAACCGCCAAGGCTGCGGCATCAGAGAAGTCAACAAAACGCTGATTTTCTATTGAGGCTTTCCCAGCCGCCATATGGCTGTTATCATTCAGTCTTATTAAGACAGGACAGAAAAGTCCGCCGCATATCTATTTTTTTGCTGCATCCACTCTATCTTGGGGAAGCGCAAAATGCGAAACGAGACTTATGTCGGCTGGCACGGCGACGCATTCTGTCCCGGCTATCACGACCAACCATAAATCCGCAAACAAGGACGACGAAGATTGAGACACGCATCCGATAATGGCTTTGCCGATCGGCGCAAAGCCGCAGCCGAAGCCAAGCAGCAGCTTTTGAAGAAGTATGCATCGGCACCGAAGGCTGACGATCCAGAACTGGCAGCCAAGCTCGCCGAGCGGCAGGCCAATACGGCTGCGCGCGAAGCCCGGCGCGCCGAACGCGACCGCCTGAAGCAGGAAGAAAACGAGCGCCAGCTCGCTGAAGCTGCAGCACTGACGGCAGCTGCTGAACTGGAATCCCGCGCTGAAGCCATCGCCCGCGAAGAAGCCGCCCGGGACCGCATTGCCCGCGTTGTCGCCGACGAGGCCGAACGCAAGGCCGAACGCGATCGCCGCTATGCCGCCCGCAAGGCCCGCCAGCGCTAATTACGAGTGAAGGCCGGACAAGGTCCGGCCTCCTCATTGGCTCCATAGCCGAAAACTCCCGCACCCTTATCAAAACCCGTTATCACATTGTTGTAACGACCCAGTTTGGATGATCTATATCAACCGAACGAGCGGGAGAGTGCGATGTTGAGCGCGGTGAAAAAATTCGGCAATTCGGCTGGCGTCATCATTCCCAAGCCGCTTCTCGTCGAATTCGGCGTCGAAGCCGGCGACAGTGTCGAGCTTAAGGTAGAAGCTGGGAGGATCGTCATCGAGCGTGTGATCAATCCACCTCGCCAGGGCTGGGCCGAGGATGCCAGGAAACTGGCTGCGTCTGGGAACGATATCCCCGAATGGCCTGAATTCGGCAATGAAGACGATGCTGCTCTGACATGGTGACGCGCGGTGAGGTCTGGCTCGCAGCACTCGATCCCCCGATTGGTAGCGAAATTCAAAAAACCGGCCGTGCCTGATCCTCCCACCAGCGGAAATCCACGACCACCTGCGCGCCGTCATCGTAGCGCCAATGACGTCCGGCAGCCACCCAGCAGGCTTTCGGGTCCCCGTCACCTTTCAGGGCGTCAATGGGCTTATCCTCTTGGAACAATCCCGCGCACTCGATAAAAAACGGCTCGTCAAACGTCTGGGTACCGTCCCAGCCTCCGTCCTCAGACAGACGTTGAGGACGCTACGAGAGCTTTACGAGGAATAAGACGCTCATGCGCCCTCGCCGCTCTCTGCCAGTTTTTTCTGCTCCATTGCCGCCTTCACGGTCGCAGCAGCAGCTGCAGCCGCCGATGGGTCGTTGCTTGCGACCTGAACTGTCGGCGAGGCGAAGACGACGCCGTTGGCGGTGAACGCTTCGCGAATCATCATATAGGCCTTCCGGCGGATCGTCGTCTGGTATCCGGGCTTGGTCATCATCGCAAAACTCAGGTTGATACCGTAATCACCAAACTGCTCGACACCCTTCATCTTCAGGGTCTCCAGTATCATCGACCCGTATTCCTCATCCTCAAGCAGCGCCGCTCCGACGCCCTTGACCATCTTACGGACCTTGTTGATGTCCGTGTCGTACCCGACCGAGATCGTGAACTTGTCGATCACCCAGTCACGGCTCATGTTCTGGACCGCACCCAGCGTTCCGAAGGGCACGGTGAAGACGGGGCCACGGTGGTGGCGCAGCCGAACCGAACGGATGCTGAAGGATTCCACGGTTCCCTTGTAGCTGCCGCTCTGGATATATTCCCCGACCCGGAAGGCATCGTCCATCATGTAGAAGACGCCGCTGATCACATCCTTGACGAGGGTCTGAGATCCAAAGCCGATCGCCACGCCAAAGATCCCTGCACCAGCGATCAGCGGAGCGACCTGAACCCCAAGCCCAGAGAGCACCATCAACACCGCGATCACCGCAATAACGACTGCAAGCACGGTCCGCAGCAGCGGCAACAGTGTGAGCAGCCGTCCGTTTCGCGCCGCATGTGCCGTATCGCCCGTAGCGGAAGCCCGCGCTTGTTCCAGCGTGCGGTTGATCACTGCCTTGACGATCTGCCAGAGAATGTCGGCGACAAGCAGAATGACCGCGCCCGCCAGAACACCTTGGATCAGGCGATCGGTCATCGCCTCACCGGTAAACATCGAGGATCGCTTGCTGACGATGACGCCGAGCCAGAGCACGGCGAGCGTTATGATAACCGCCCGGGCGCCGCGTTCCACCAGCACCTCGATGATGGGATTGCCGCTACCGGGCATGTCTGGCTGGCCTGCGAACGCGTTTCTGGCCATCGCGGTGGTCGCTTTCAAAAGCCCCGGCAGAACGAGTGCGTAGATACCCAGCCAGAGAACGACGACCAGACCGGCGACCCACAGCGCCCATAGCAGGCAGAGATAGAATGTCAGCGCCCATTCCATCGCCCCGCGGCCATGCGGCCGTGCGATCGCCGCCGGCCGGTTCCAGACGGTTTCGATGGCGACAAGCAGCAATCCGAGGCCGAGCGCATAAACCACCACGCCCCGCACCGCCGGCATGATGTTCAGCGCCGCCATGACGCCGGCCAGCGCCCAGCCGGCGAACAGGATGCAGGCGAACCGGAAGATGCGTTTGTACCAGAAGGCTCCCGACGCATGATCGGTCAATGCCAGACCGGCCCCGCCTTCAACGCCATTTGCCGTGTCCGGTCCGAGCAGCAGCAACCTGGCGATACGGATGACGAAACGGCAGGCAATAACACCCAAAAGCAACGGCAGCATCATCGCGTCGAGCAGCGGTGGCCATGTCATCGCCATGAACAGGCCAAGGCTGGCGAGACTGAAGGCGACCAGAGGGGCCAGCAAGGCAAAGAGGTGACGGCCGGCCGCGTACAAGGGTTTTTCACGCACGCCGTTTGCTTGAGCCAAACTCGCATGCGCGCGGTTGTGGCGCGCGATACGGTGGAACAGCCATTCAGCACCAAAGCCGATCAGCACCAGCGTCAGAAAAAGCAGGAACACGCCGAAGGGACCGTGGCCGTTGATATCGGATGCGATGGTTTTGCCTGCGCGCATGAACTCGGAGGAAACCAGTGGAATGGCCTCTCCGATGCGGCGCAGATGATCCCGGACCTGGTCCCCCCAGGCGTTGAACGCTGTGGCGGACATGTCCGTATCGGGCTCGACAACCGGTGCGGCCGTCTGCTTGTTGAGCAGGGCGCGGATCTCTGGATCATCCAGCAGCTTGATCAGCTGATCCACCTTGTCCGCCGAAGCCGGCGGGCTTGCAGCCTGTGCAAGGACGGGCTGGATAGACGATGTGGCTGCGCCAAACGCCAAGGCCACAACGAACCAAAACTGCAAAACCAACAGCCGGATGTCACGAGACTTTTTCACGTGCCGAACCCCTCAACTCATTCCACCCCACATGCACTTACGTACATTTGAGAGTGTTAGAGCATTCACCGGGGCCTTTGTCACCTGCATCCGCGCGACGCAAATACAACGCATATGGTTTTACGCCGTACGGCCGATTTCGGGCATGAGCTTCTGCGGAGGCTAACCTTTCGTAACGTAAGCTATGGCTGCAGCCAGCGTCTCACCGGAAAAGGGTTTGACGACCAGTTGCACGTTCGGTCCGGGCGTCACGCCCTCGACATCGCTGTGGCCGGTGGCAAAGATCACCGGCAGCCCGGCGACCAGAGCCTTGGCGCGCTCCGCCAGCATCACTCCCGACATGTCGGGAAGCCCGACATCCGTGACAAGCACATCGATGGGCCGTTCGGACAGAACTCCAAGCGCCGTCTTGGCGTCGGCCGCCTCGAACACGGTGTAGCCCTGGTCTTCCAGCATATCGACCGTACTCGCGCGGATCAGCCAATCGTCCTCGCAGACCAGGATCGTCTGTTTTTCGCCGGGTTGCGGGGTGTACTCGGCCTGCGCCACCGGCGGTTCAGGGGCCGATGGCGCCGCCGGTGCCTTTGCCAGGACATGACGGATACGGCGGGCAAGCGCCTCGCGTGTATAAGGCTTGCTCAACAGTTCGACGCCTTCGTCCAGCCGTCCGGAATGGACAATCGAGTTTTCCGTGTAACCGGAGGTGAACAGGACGCTCAGTTGCGGCAGCCGCTCCCGGGCCTTGCGGGCCAGCTCCGGGCTTTTCAACGTTCCAGGCATGACGACGTCAGTGAACAGAAGGTCGATCGAGACGCCGCTTTCGATAACCGTCAGGGCGCTTTGCGCATCCTTGGCTTTCAAGACCCGATAACCCAGATCGGTAAGGATGGCGACGACGGTTTCACGCACCGCTTCGTCGTCTTCTGCCACGAGGATCGTTTCGCTGCCCCCTGTAATGGGGCCGGCTTCGCGCTCGACAATCAGGTCTTCCGATTGCGTCGAGCGCGGTAGGTAGATCTTGATCGTCGTGCCATGGCCAAGTTCGCTGTAGATCTTGATATGGCCGCCGGATTGCTTGACGAAACCATAGACCATAGACAGGCCGAGCCCGGTGCCCCGGCCCTCGGGTTTGGTGGTGAAGAACGGCTCGAAGACCTTTTCGAGCGTTTCTGGCGACATCCCGGTGCCCATATCGGTAACCGCGAGCAGCACGTATTGCCCAGGCGGAACATCGTCGTAGGCCTCGGTATATTTGGCATCGAGATAGGCGTTACCCGCCTCGATCGTCAGTTTGCCGCTACCATTCATCGCATCGCGCGCGTTGATGGCGAGATTGAGGATGGCGTTTTCGACATTGCCCGGATCGATATGGGTGTTCCATAGGCCACCAGCGATGATCGTTTCGACCTCGATCGCTTCGCCAAGCGATCGGCGCAGAATATCATCGAGATTGCGCACCAGACGGCCGATATTGACAACCTTCGGGGCAAGCGGCTGGCGGCGGCCGAATGCCAGCAATTGCGAGGCGAGTTTCGACCCGCGGGCGACGCCGGCCATGGCATTCTGGATGCGCTGTTCGGCCCGCTCGTTGCCCGGCACTTCGCTGACCAGCAGCTGCAGATTGCCGCTGATCACCTGCAGGAGATTGTTGAAGTCGTGTGCGACGCCGCCGGTCAGATTGCCGATCGACTCCATCTTCTGGCTCTGGCGCAAGGCATCCTGCGTCTGAATCAGCTCTGATGTCCGGGCTTCGACCCGCTGTTCGAGCGTCGCAGCCAGTTCCGCCAGCGCGGCTTCGGCAACCTTCTGCTCCTGGATATCGGTATTTGTGCCGATCCATTTTTCGATCCTGCCGGAGCGGTCCCGCAGCGCCACGGCACGGGCGATATGCCAGCGATAGGCACCGTCATGGCGGCGCAGCCGGAATTCGGCTTCGTACTGCTGACCAATATGACGTGCCGCCGCCCAGGCTTCGGCGGCGTTCTTGATATCGTCCGGATGAACGATGGCTCCCCACCCATCCCCATCCAGCGTGCCGGCGGGCGCGCCACTGTAGCGGTAAACGCGGTCGTTGAACCAGTCCAGCTGGCCATTCGGCTCGGCGGTCCAGACGTGGTTGGGCATCGACTGGGCCAGATTGCGGAACCGCGCTTCGCTCTCGGCAACCACCCTTTCGGCAAGCTTGCGGCTGGAAATATCGACGAAGAGAGCCGCAAATCTGTCCGGCCCCGCCTTGCGTGCCCGAACCTCGAACCAGCGGCCGTCCAGGGCTGCCACCTGAACTTCGAAAACCTTGGCTATGCCGGTATTGACGACCTCGGCATAGGCTTCGAATATGTCATCCGCAATCGCCGGAATGACGTCGCGGACGCTACGCCCCAGGGCACTGTCGACCGGCACCCCGGAATGCCTTTCGAAGGCCGGATTGACCTCGACAAACCGGAAATCGTGGATCAGACCCTGGCGGTCGCGCATCACTTCGCCGACAAAGAAGCCTTCCTGCATCTGCTCGAACAATCCGCGCCAGCGCGCCTCGCTTTCACGCACGGCAGCCTCAGCGCACTTGCGGTCGGTGATATCGAAGGCGATGCCGATGAACCGCCTCTGCCCACTTTCCGGGCTGGACACGACCTCGCCACGCCGGGCGATCCAGCGGACCTCGCCGGTTTTCGGATCGACCCGGCGATACTCGACATAGTCGAGCGGATTGCTCTGGCTCAGTTTTGCCGGGCCGCTATTGGCGCGGTCGTCTGGATGCAGAAGGCCGACCAGGAGCTTGTCGGTCACCACGACGTCGGGGGCAAGTCCCCAGATCCGGCGATACTCGTCCGAGACATCCAGCATGCCGGTGTGCGGATACCATTCGAACGTGCCGATACCGCCCGCCTCCTGGGCAATGCGCAGCCGCTGTTCCGTGCGGACGCGTTGGGTCGTATCCTTGATGATCGCCAGCACGCCAGCCGGCGCGCCGTTTTCGTCCGGCACCGGGCTGTAGTCGAGATTGAGCCAGACGTCCTCCGGCGAACCATTCCGCTCGATGACCAGATGCTGGTCCCGATAGGCGAGCGTCCCGCCGCCGCGCACGACCTTGAGCACATTGGCGTTGAATTCCGCCACTTCGGGCCAATATTCCCGCACGTTCGAACCCAGCGAAACCGGATGGCGCTGGCCGGCAAAGGCGGCGTAGCCCTCATTATAGATCATCACGCCATCCTCGCCCCACAGCAGGATCATCGGCACCTTGGCGCGCAGGATGATGGCAACAATGGATTTCAGATTTTCCGGCCAGCTCGACAGCGGCCCGATCGACGTCTTTGCCCAGTCGAACTGGCGGATCAGCTGTGCGAGTTCGCCACCCTCGGCGAGGAACGGGTATCGCGTGTCGGATGCAGGCGCTTGCATGAAAACCTGAAATGAAAAGAGGAGCCCCGAGCCGCGAAATCAATCGTCAGCAGGGGCTAGATAGCGCGGTTTATCCGCACATCAATCGGGCACCGGCAGATTTTCGCCATTTTTCAGAGAGGCCTCAAACATTCTTTCCTTTCGTATGGCGCGGCAACCATCATCCGGCAGGAGGATCGCGCTGTCATGGCTCAAAAGGCATCAATTCTGCCTTTCGACGCCTTAGATGGAACAAAATGATGCGTTGCACAATTATCATGAGCAAATTTGCGAAAGAGGTTTTTTAATGGATACCAAGGTGAGCCAGTACAGGACGGAACCGGGCCGATGGCAGCAGCTTGGCGCCATGCCGGACAAGGACGGCGTGAATTTCGCGCTGTTTTCGGCGCATGCGGAGCGCGTCGAACTCTGCCTGTTCGATGACAGCGGGTCGATCGAGACGGCGCGGATCGAGTTGCCGGAATACACAAACGAAGTCTGGCACGGCTACGTCCCCGGCCTGAAGCCCGGCACGCTGTACGGTTACCGCGTCCACGGCCCCTATGATCCGGCAAACGGCCATCGCTTCAATGCCAACAAGCTGCTGATCGACCCCTATGCCCGCGAATTGGTCGGCGATATCGCCTGGTCGAAGGCGCATTTCGGCTATGATGTCGAAGCGGAGGACAAGGACCTGTCCTTCAGTGACACCGACAGCGCCGCTGGCATGCCGAAATGCCGGATCATCGATCCGAAATCCTACGACTGGAAGGCCGATCGCCGCCCCGACATTCCCTGGTCGAAGACGATTTTCTACGAAACCCATGTGAAGGGCTTCACCCAGCTGCACCCGGCCGTTCCCGAAAACCTGCGCGGCACGTTCGAGGGGCTTGGTCACAAGGCGATCGTCGACTATCTGAAGAGCATCGGCATTAGCTCGGTCGAACTGCTGCCGATCCACTTCTTCCCGGATGATAGCCATCTGACGGAGAAGGGGCTGCGCAATTTCTGGGGCTATAACAGCCTCGGTTTTTTTGCGCCGGCGAACCGCTACTACGGCCCGCGTGGCATGGACGGCTTCCGCGATATGGTGCGGGCGCTGCACGACGGCGGTATCGAGGTCATCCTCGACGTGGTCTATAACCACACTGCAGAAGGCAACGAGCTCGGGCCGACCCTGTCGCTCAAGGGCATCGACAATTACTCCTACTACCGGACGCTGCCCGACGATCACCGCTATTACATCAACGACACCGGAACCGGCAATACGGTCAACACATCGCATCCGCGCGTGGTGCAGATGGTGACGGACTCGCTGCGGTACTGGGTTGAAGACATGCATATCGACGGCTTCCGCTTCGATCTTGGCACCATCCTTGGCCGGGAGCCGGACGGTTTCGACCAGCGCGGCGGCTTCTTCGACGCAGTGTCGCAGGATCCGGTGCTCTCCAAGGTCAAGCTGGTCGGCGAGCCGTGGGACATCGGTCCCGGTGGTTATCAGGTCGGCGGCTTTCCTCCGGGCTGGGCCGAATGGAACGACAAGTACCGGGACACGGTGCGTGACTACTGGAAGGATACCGACGGCACGGCGCCCGATTTCGCCGCGCGCCTGCTCGGCTCCGGCGATATCTACGACCAGCGCGGTCGGCGTCCCTGGGCGAGCGTCAATTTCATCTCGGCCCATGACGGCTTCACCCTCAATGACCTGGTTTCCTACAACGAGAAGCACAATGAGGCGAACGGCGAAGACAACAAGGACGGACACAGCCACAATCGCAGCGACAATTACGGTGCGGAGGGGCCGACCGGCGATGCCGCGATCAACGCCATGCGCGACCAGCAGAAGCGCAATCTGCTGGCCACGCTGCTGTTATCCCACGGTACGCCGATGCTGCTTGCCGGCGATGAATTCGGCCGTAGCCAGATGGGCAACAACAATGGCTATTGCCAGGACAACGAGATCAGTTGGGTGCACTGGGACAATCTGCCGGACAGCGCTGAAGAATTGCGCAATTTCGTCCGGAAACTGACGGCGCTGCGTGCCGCCCAACCCCTGCTTCGCCGGGAAAGCTGGCGTGACGGCATGACCGTGACCTGGCTCAATCCCGGCGGCGGCGAGCAGACGCAAGAGCAGTGGCAGGACCAGGGCGGCACGACGCTCGGTGTGCTTCTTTCCCGTGCAGACCTCAAGCATGTCGAAGGCGTCTGGTCCGAGACCTTGATCCTCTTCAATCCGCATGATGGGCCTGTGCCCTTCACGCTGCCGGGGTCACCATCCGGGACGTGGGCTTTCGCCCTCTCGACAGCGGACGTTTCGGAAACTGGGACCGCGAAAAACGCGCAAACCGTCTTGGAGCTTCCAGCTCGCAGCCTGACACTGCTTCATCCCGTGTGACACGGCATAACGGCTAACCAGCGCCACCAATGGGGCGCTTTATTCCGCAGCCTTTGCCCTCTGGGATGGCCGCGCCCTGCGCCCTGGAATGAGCTGGGTGTAGAGCGCCGCATACTGTTCGGCGCTCCGCTCCCAGGAGAAGTTGGCCTTCATGCCCTGGTTCTGCAGACGGGCCCATTTTTTCGGCTCGCGATAGGCGGCAAAAGCGCGATGGATGGAGAGCCGCAGGTTCTCGGCCGTTGGCGGATGAAACTGGAAGCCGGTAGCCACGCGGGCGGAAATTGCCGCGTCGTTGGCATCGATGATCGTTTCCGAGAGACCGCCCGTGCGCGACACAACCGGAACGGCACCATACCGCAAGGCATAAAGCTGGGTGAGACCACAGGGCTCGAAGCGCGACGGCTGGATGATGACATCGCAGCCGCCATGGATGAGATGGGCGGTGGCCTCGTCATAGCCGATGCGCACGCCGATGCGATCGGGGTGGCGGCCGGCGATAGCCAGAAGTGCCGTCTCGATATGCTCCTCGCCCTTGCCGAGCACGATCAGCCGGCCGCCGAGGGCGGCAACTTCCTCCGCCACCTCGGCCAGCATATCGCCGCCCTTTTGCCAGGTCAGCCGCGTCACGGCGGCAAAGACCGGCCCGGGGCCGTCGTCGAGCCGAAAGGTCTCCAGCAGTTTGGCACGGTTCTGACCGCGCAGCCTGATCCGCTTGTGATCGTAGTTGACCGGCAGGTAGGCGTCCGTGGCCGGGTTCCAGATCTCCATGTCGATGCCGTTGACGATTCCCGTCAATGTCCGTGGACGGGAACTCAGCGCACCGGCCATGCCCATGCCGAGCTCCGGCCCGATGACTTCGCGCGCGTAGGTGGGGCTGACGGTCGTGATAGCGCTGGCAGTGCGGATACCGCCCTTCAGATAGCTGACATCGCCGTAATATTCGAGGCAATCGAGCGACACGGCTTCCGGCGGCAGACCGATCTGGCTGACGACGGAGGTTGGAAACTGCCCCTGGAATGCCAGGTTGTGGATGGTCAGGACGCTCGGAACCTTCTTGGCATTGCTCGAATACTGCATGTAGACGGAGGTCAATGCAGTCTGCCAGTCGTGGGTGTGCACGACATCTGGAGACCAGTCCGCAAGCAATCCGCCTGCGATGGCCGATGCCACATAGGACAAGACTGCAAAGCGTTTCCAATTGTCCGGATGATCGCGGCCAGTCTCGTCGAGATAGGGACCGCCGGGACGATTGTAGAGGGCCGGCGCATCGAGGATCAGCAGATCAAGTTTCTCGTACCGGGCTTCCAGAAGCGAGGCCGGGGCACCGAACAGGTCGGGGAAGAAATAGACCTGCCTGGCATCGGGAAGTTTTGCAAACAGCTGCGGGTAACCAGGAACCAGCGTGCGCGTATAGCAATTGTAGCCCTCAAGGGCCTTTGGCAGCGAGCCTGTCACATCCGCAAGCCCGCCGGTCTTGATCAATGGGAAAATTTCCGACGTCACCGAAAGTATCTTCACGCAGGTCACGTTCCTTTTACCACCGGTTGGCACTGCAACGCACATTCACGAGCACGTCGGCGAACCCCATGATGTTGTAAAGTGACGCCGCTGTCCGCAGAAAAGCGCAGCGCGGTGCAAAAAATTTTGCATCGCAAAATCAACCGGCGGGAACGGCTGAACTTTCCATTGCCTCTCGCGCGCCGGAACGGTGGTGCCGCGAGACCCTGACGCCGAGACGTGGAGTGCCGATCCCGCGGCACCCCACGGACTGTCGAAACTCAGGCAGTCTTGCCGCGTTTACGCGCGATGGGTTCGATTGGGGTTTCGTTCTTTACGACGGAAAGTTTGGAGGTCTTGACCGGCGCTTGGATGTCTTGCGCCGCCGAATCGGCCTCCTCGGTCAATTCCCTCAATGCCTGCAACCAATGCACGTCATGACTGCCCTCAGGGCGGCCATCGGCTTCCCACAGAGCGTAAGCCCGCAGTTTGATGTCGTCTTCACTGATATCCGTCATCTGCTTCTTTCCTTGCAACGTGGCCAGATAGAAAACTGCGACGAGAGCGCTTGGTTCCGCCCGGTAAGCCCTTGGCGGATTCTATCGTGTGCATCCCGGCGATGGCTGAACCGGACGGTTTTGCAACGCAATTACACGCTCCCAAGATTGCGAAATGGACGCGGTTAAAAACGATTCGCATTCTGATGCTACGCTTAATCGGCGTACGGGCGATGGTTATCACCACCCATAAAGGCGTTTTGCACCATCTTCTGTGGAACCAAAAGCGACCATCGCCGTTAAGTCGAGCGTATCGGCTTTGGGGGCCGGCGATATAGGAGTGTGTCATGAGAAAATTGGTGTTTGCCCTGGTGCTGCTCGCCTCGCCGGCTGCAGCTCAGTCGATGAAGGTTGAAGATCTCTGTGTGAAGGTGGCAAAGAACCTGCTGATGACCGACACCCTGCATACGGGCGTTGTCCAGTCCTTCCCGGAACTGAAACCACCGGGCGCGCGCATGACCTATTCGACTCGCGACGGCGTCGAAAAGAAGGACATGGTCGATACGATCGAATGCCAGTCTGACAACGCCAAGGCACCGTTCGGACTGAAGCGGTTTTGTCTCGCCAGCACCTGCTATTCCGCTGAAGAGAAGAATGAGGAAAACAAACGCCGCTTCGACGAGGTACGCATCTTGCTGGAGCGCGAAGGCCTTTAACGGCTGGACAAGGTCAGCGGCCGGTCTTCGTCGCCATCCAGATCACATGCCGGGCACCGCGGCCCTTGATGCTGGCGCGCACTGACAGTTCTTCGACAGCAAAGCCGGCTTGTTTCAGCCTGCGGGTAAAGGCTGCATCCGGGGCTGATGACCAGACGGATAGAACGCCGTTTGGCTTGAGTGCCGTGCGCGCTGCGCGCAGACCGCCGACGCTGTACAGATCATCGTTTGCACTGCGGGTCAGCCCCTCCGGACCGTTGTCGACATCAAGCAGGATTGCGTCGTATTCGCCGGCCGCAGATTGGATAAGACGACCGACATCGCCTTCGCGGATCGATACCCGTGCGTCATCAAGACAACCGGCAAACACCTCCGCCATCGGTCCGCGTGCCCAGGCAACAACGGCAGGCACAAGCTCTCCGACCGTTATTCGGGCGTCCAAGGGGAGTTCAGCCAGTGCCGCTCTCAGCGTAAACCCCATTCCAAGCCCGCCGATCAGCATATGCGGACGTGGATGACTGCGGACCCGCTCATACGACAGGCGGGCCAGTGCCTCTTCCGAACCGCTCAACCGGTTGTTCATCAGTTCGATCGTACCGAGCATGATGGAAAATTCGCTGCCGCGTTGCTTCAGCCGCAGCTCGCCGCCGCCATCGGGCATCATCGCGGTATCAATCAGGGTCCAGGGTATCACGGGCGCTTCCAATCCTTGAGGCCGCCCGCGATAGCACAAATGGGCCTCGAAAACAGCCGAGAGCGCTTCATCTTTAAACGGAAGCATTCTGCCGGAAGGAATTTCGGCCAGGACCAAGGCGGTTGGCGAAGAGCGCAGCAGAAGCTGCGGTCGAGACGGCCGCCGCCGGTAATGGCCGAAATTCATCCGGCCCTACGGGTTGGCAGAAAACGGCCGTCCACTGTGTCGGATGGCTTGACCGATGGATCGGCATCGCTCGGCGCCATCCTTCGTGTGGAGCGGCCGTTTTGAGCCAACAGAACCGCTTCCGTTTAAAGATGAAGCGCTCTAAAGCGTCGCCAATGCCCGGTTCGACATGGCACCGCCATAGGCCTTGCGGATGGCCGCCTTTGTCTCCAGCGCTTCAATGATGTCTTCGGAAAAATCGACCTTATGCATGGCGGCGATCTCCGGAAGCCCGCCCGGCGTGAACACGTTGATCTCGAGGATCTTGTCGCCGACGATGTCGAGGCCGACGAGGAACATGCCGTCTTCGATCAGCTTCGGGCGAACCATCTCGGCAACGGCGAGGATCTCGTCGGTGATCTTGACGGCCTCGGCCGTTCCGGCTGCGTGCATGTTGGAACGGACCTCGCCCTTGGCCGGAACCCGGCGGAAGGCTGCATAGGCACCATCGCGTTCGAGCGGCTTGCCGTTCATCATGAAGAACCGGATATCGCCCGCCTTGGCTTCAGGCAGATAGCCTTGAGCGATGAGGTAACCCTCGCCGCTGACGGCTTCGAAGATCTGGTTGAGATTGGCATCGTCGGGTGTGGCGATCTTGAAGACGTTCTTGCCACCGGACCCTTGAAGCGGCTTCAGGATAACGCCTTTGCGATGATTGGCGATAAAGGCGCGGATTTCTTCGATGCTCTTGGAGATCAGCGTTTCCGGGCGCACCGCCTCGGGGAAACCCTGAAAATAGAGCTTGTTCTGAGCCAGCGCCAGACCGGCGGGGTCGTTGACGACGATCGATCCCCTTTCGCTCGCCAGCCGCCCGAACATCGCGCCGATATGGGCAGCCCACGGCCGGTCGTCGGAATCGAGCGACGGATCGTTGCGCAGGAAGATGACATCGACCTCGCGCACATCGATCGTCTGGACCTTGGCGTCCTTGCCCTGGAAATGATCGTGGAAAGCCTGGGCGTTCTTGTATTTTCCGGCGGCGACCGTCGTCGCCCGCACCATCAGGCTATCATCCGGGCGCAGGACAAAATCGCCCGGCGCGATATAGCAGACGTCATGGCCACGGGCGAGTGCCGCCATTGCCAATGCGGTGGTGCTGAAAAAAGGTTCCTCACTCTCGATCGAGTTGACGAAGAATGCGACGCGCATGGTGGCTCCTAACTGATGATCATATCCAGGGGGTTCAGTCCTGCCCGCGCCTTGTCGAGGCGGACCTGTGCTTGCGGATGGGTGAGAAAAGCCGGGCGGATGACGGGCGCCTTGAGCAGGCCACGCAGGCTCAACTCCTGCATCACCCGGAAATGCGAAGCGGAAATCTTGCCCATCCAGAACGGGTCCAGCGCACCGCCCGACTTCAGGTGGCTGAGCAATTCCAGCAGGCCGCGCAGATAGATCGCGTCCTTGGCAAGCCCGCCGCCCCGATAGAGCCGCATGGCCAGGTGGAAGGCGGCAACCGGACCGAACCCATGTTCATCGACGAGCATGGCGTAGGTGCTGGTGAACGGACGTCCCTCCAGCATCGCCGAACAGGCTACCACACGGGCGGCGATCAGCCGTAGCCGCCCGACGGTCATGCCGCCGGCCATGTATTCGGAAAACACGGCAAGGCCTTCCTGCATGCCCTCGTACCCGGCAAGGCCAGAGCGGAAGAGCCGCAGCCCCTGCGCCGAACCGTTGAAATAGGTCAGGAGATGGACCCCGATCTCGTGACTCAACAGCGCATGAACGCGGGCCTTTGGCATCAGGGTGTGGCGGGAAATCAGCAGGCGTTCGCCCGAAACCAGCATGCCGGACGGCAGGTCGTCCCGCAATTCGACCTCGGCCGAAAAACCCGGATACTGGCGGTGATACTCTGCGATCATCGCACGGGCCGCAGCTTCGACCTCATGACAATCGGCGGTGTGGGGATCGCTCTCGATATCATCGCCATCGCCACCGAGCACTGCCGTTTTCGCCAGTATCTCGGTCGCCGCCCGATAGAGCGACGGCTCCACCGGACCATAGAGGGCACGGCCATATTCGACGAAGCGTCGGGTTTCGCGCGCTGAGATCAGCGACAGTTGCAGATCCAGTTCCTGCTGCTTCTCCCGGTAGAGATGGTAGAGAACCGGATCCTCGAAGCGGTCGAAAGCGACGGAAAACAGTTTCCGTTTTTCGGCCTCCACCTGCACCGACAATGGCCTGTAAAGAAATTGCGGTTCCTTCTTGAACTTGCCCGCCTTGAACCCCTGCCAGGCAGCATCGGTATTGATCGGCGTGACCGCCAGCAGGAAATCGAAGCTTGAAGCAACGTCATCGATGCTGCGGTCGGCGCGGCTGACGGCATCGACGAAAGCCTTGCGGCCGAGCGCCCGGTGCGTCGTCAGCTTCAGGCTTTGCGTCGCGCCGACAAAGGCCGCGAACGCCTTCAGGCCGGCGTCGAAGATGTTGGCGACCAGCCGCTCGCGCAAGTCGGGATAGATGTTGCCCGATTCAGGCTGCCGGTAGATCGGCGCGAACCGGAAGGCGACAAGCGGGAAGCCGGTTTGCCCGGCGAGGGTCGCGGCCTGGGAATCCGCCTTGAGGTCAACCCGATCGACGTGCGGGGTCCGGAACTTGACCTGTCGCAGGTCGGCGCCCTCTGCCAACGCCGTCGCCGCTTTTTGAGCGCCCATGTCATCTGTCGAGGCAATCCGGATCTCGAAGGGTGGCAGATAAGGCGCGTCATCGGTGATCAGCGTGTCATGATCGAGTTCGTCGATGTCCAAGAGCAGGAAGGCGCCAAAACGCTCGCTCAGAACCGCTCCTACCGCCTCTATGATCGGCAGGGCGTCCTCGATGTCGTCGACCACCAGATAGGACGCGTTGGCAGCGGCAATATCTCTTGCCGCAAGATCGTCCCTGCCCTTGCCGATATGGACGGACAGGAAGGGCAAGGGCCGGTCGATATGAAGGCGGCCGCCATTGCCGAAATCCTTGCGCACCGATTTGCCGATGCGGATGCTGTCCAGGATTTCCCCCAGCCATTTTGGGTAACCGGCACCGGCATCGCCATATTTATGGCCCGGGTTGGTCATGACCGCACCTTCAGGGTCTCATGCAGAACGGGAAGCGACAGGCGGATCATGTCCCGCATCGCCTTCAGCGTCTCCATATCCGGCTCGCCGGTCCACTCGTCCATGAAGAATTTCTTGAACTCGATGGCGATGGCGCAGCCGGTGTCCGGAAACCGTTCGTGGACGAACCGCGTCTGCTCGCCTTTACCCTGAAAGGCGACGTTTTCACGAACATCCATGCGCCGGCCACGAAATTCAAAGCTGCGTAACTGTTCGATCAACGGATCGAGGACCGGTGCCCAGCGCTGGCGATCCATCGACGACGTGCCGATGTTGATCTGCGGCGCTTTTTCAAACGGCGTTTCGGGGCCATCGGCGCCGTCGCGGCGGTGATTGTAGCTGTGAATGTCGAGAAGGACGAAGGCCCCATACTGTTGCTCGATGCCGCGCAGATAGGTTTCCAGCATGGCATAATAGGCGTCGTGCACGCCAAGCGAAGCCGCGATTGCATCATCCGGCAGCGGCTGCGCCCAGACCTGCAATCCCCAGGCCTGTTCCGGCGACAGATAGATGGCGCCTTCACGGGCACGGTTGATATCGATCTCGAAGCGGGAGCGGTGGACGATGATGCGGTTGGGCAGATCGCGGATGAAGAATTCGGTGAACGGATCCTCTTCCCGCAGCCGCTGATCGGCGCTGAGACCAAGGTAATCCTGCAGTCCGCTACGGATATGATGGCCGTTGTGAATGGCCGTGCCGATAATGGGTGAGGCGCCACGGTGGGCGGACCACCAGGCCGTGGGGTCCGGATCGACAATATAGTCTTGGAAAGGGGGCATGCCGTCCTTCTCGTTGACGCGCAGCAAGAGGGCAACGCTTTTCAATCACCGAGTAAATGGACGCGACGCCAATTTGTTCCATCGAAAGCTTCGATGTAAGCGGCCATCATCCTATGCGGGCAAGATCGTACAGGCCGTTTCAGGCGTCGGAGCCAACGGCTTCGGCCGCAGCGTTCGCCGGCTGGCGGAAAGAGGCGATCGCCGCCTCGCAGGCGCGCAAGAAGCGCATCGACGGGCCTTCGCTGCCGGTCGCCAGCTTGCTCACCTGCGCGCCCTCCATCAGCATGGACAGGGTATCGGAGAGCAGCTCCGGCTCGCTCACGCCGGCATCGCGACAAAGCTTTTCAAGACGGCGTTGTTGGTCGAGCTTGAAGTTTTCGATCACCGCATGGGCGGGATGGCCCTGCTCCTTCAGTTCAACCGCCGCATTGGCGAGGTCACAGCCATATTTATCGTCGGCTAGACACCGTGCCCGGGCTTTCACCCAGCTGTGAAGCTGCGCCATCGGATCGTTTGGATGGGAGGCTTCGAGCTGATCCCAGAAGGCGGCGGCTTTTTCCGAGGTGAACCGCAATGTCTCGCAGATGAGGTCGTCTTTCGAGCCGAAATGACGGTAGAGCGTCATCTTGTTGGTCTCGGCAGCTTCGGCGATCGCATCGACGCCGATACCGCGGATGCCGTGTTGCCGGAACAGCTCACAAGCCGTTGAAACAATACGATCGCGCGGCGCCTGGCGCACCTGCACAGCGTCACCGTTTTCCAGCCTTACATCTGCCGGTTTCGCAGACGATACGGATTTCGAATTTTTATTGACGAGGCTTCTTGACATAGGTGTGACCGGTCGGTAACTATTCGAATGTTACTTACTAGTAACACCGCAATGCAACGATGTCAAGTTTAAGACACCGGCCGGGATCCGCCCGCCGGAAAAGACGACGAACCCGAAGGAATACCCCAATGCACCAGGCAAACAGTGATCTGACCATCCATGAGGTCCTGCTGGACCCGATGATCCGTGCCGTTATGCGTGCGGATGGCGTCACGACCAATGAAATGAAAACGCTTCTCTACTCCGCTGCCAGCGCCCTTCGCCAGATGCAGCCGGGAACGGTGAGCGCCAAAAATCATACGGCCAACCTGCTCGCGGCTCCCAAGCGCCGCCTGCTGTCGATGGTCCATCCGCTCGCTTCGCGCTCCGACTGTCTACGTATGAGCGCGTAACGAGACCAGTTCTCCCGGCGCATCCCTCAAAAGAATGCGCAACAGACCCAGCCGGGCACCTCCGCCGGCTGGGTTTTTTTATGGGATCACCTTCGGCGGCCCACGCTCAGACCTTGACGTCCAGCTCGGCAAAATCTTCCGTTCCGAAGAACGTGAGATAGCGTTCGACTTCCGAAGGCTCGCCCGTCGCCTTGCGCGGATTGTCCGACAGTTTGACAGCCGGATGGCCGTTGGCATCGCTGACCTTGCAGACGATGGAAATCGGATTGAGGCCGCTGATTTGCGTCGGCGCGCAGCCGGCAAAATCGTTCGTCAGGTTGGTCCCCCAGCCGAAACTCATGCGCACGCGCCCCTGAAAATGCCGGTAGGTTTCCAGGATCGTTTCGACATCCAGACCGTCCGAGAAAATCAGCAGCTTTTCCTTGGGATCGCGTCCCATCTTCTTCCACCAGGCGATGATTTTTTCGCCGCCTTCGATCGGCGGTGCGCTGTCGGGCCGGAAGCCGGTCCAGTCGGCAACCCAATCCGGAGCATTGCGCAGGAACGCCGCCGTGCCGAACGCATCGGGCAGAACGATCAGCAGGTTGCCGCCATACAGCTGGTTCCAGTCCTGCAGAACCTTGTAGGGCGCCAGGCCGAGTTCCTGGTCGCTGCGGGCCAGCGCCGCCACCACCATCGGCAGTTCGTGCGCGTTGGTGCCGAGTGCTTCGAGGTCGGTATCCATGGCGAGAAGCACGTTGCTGGTGCCGGAAAAGGATTTGCCGATGCCTTCCTTCAGCGCCTCGACGCACCAGCGCTGCCACAGGAAACTATGACGGCGGCGCGTGCCGAAATCGGAAATGCGCAGATCCGGATGGATCTTGAGCTGCTCGACCTTCGACCACATCTTGGCTTTGGCGCGGGCGTAAAGCACATCCAGCGCAAACGGCCCCATGTCCTTCATGGCGGTGCGGGATCGCAGTTCGTTGATGATCGCCAAGGCCGGGATCTCCCACATGGACGTGTGGGTCCATTTGCCAGGGAAGGTCAACTCGTATTGACCGTGTTTGCGGGAGAGTTCGTAGTCCGGCAGCTGGAAATCGGCGAGCCAGGCAAGGAAGTCCGGGGCGAAGATCTGCTTCTTGCCATAGAACGTGTTGCCGGCGAGCCAGATCATTTCCTTCTTGGTGAACCGCAGGCCGCGCACATAATCGAGCTGCTCGCGCAGTTCCTGCTCGTCGATCTCGTCGGTCAAAAGCACGGTCTTGGTGCGGTTGATCACCGAGAAGGTTGCATCGACCTCCGGGTAGAGGCGCCAGATCATCTGGAGCATCAAAAGCTTGTAGAAATCCGTATCGAGCAGGCTGCGCACAACAGGATCGAGTTTCCAGGCATTGTCGTAGACCCGGCGAGCGATGTCCGTCTTGGTCATGAAAGGTCTCTCCGCGCTCCGGTACCCAATGGCTATGCCCATGGTTCACCTTACTGTCATGACACGGCATTCGGCCTCGCCGCAACAGATTGATGCAACAAAGCAAATCTCCAAAGCTGAAAGCGCGGCGGGAGGGCGTTTGCCGCCGGTCATGGAATGACATAAACCATGTCATCACAACAAAATATCACATAGTATCATTCATGTGGTTGAATTTATCACAATAATCGTTATCTTTAAAACCATCACAATCGTGCGAGAGCATCCCGATGAAGCCTGAAGACCGGCGCCAAGCGATCATGGATATCCTGATGGAAATGGGCTCGGCCTCGGTCGAGGATCTCGCCGGGCGGTTCGTCGTCAGCAAGATGACCGTGCATCGCGATCTCGACGATCTCGAGCAGGCCGGTCTTTTGCGCAAGGTGCATGGCGGCGCCTCGATCCAGTCCAGCCCGCAGTTCGAGAGTGATTTCCGTTATCGCGAAAAGATCGCTGCGGAAGAAAAACGGCGGCTGGCGCAGCATGCGGCGACGCTGATCGAGCCCGGCCAGATCATCATCATCGACGATGGCTCGACGGCAGGCGGTGTGGCCGACTATCTCAAGGAGATCCGGCCCCTAACGGTGATCACCAACAATCTCGGCGTGATCAACAAGCTGGCCGCGGTCGCCGGGATCGATGTCATCTCGCTCGGAGGCCAGTATTCAAAGAAGTTCAACGGCTTTTTCGGCATCACCACGGAAGAGGCCCTGCGCTCGCTCAGAGCCGACATGGCGTTCCTGTCGAGCTCGGCCATCCATGGCGCGTCCGCCTTCCATCAGGATCAGGAAGTCGTCCAGACCAAGCGGCAGATGATGACGTCGGCGGCGCGCAGCGTCCTGCTTGTCGATCACGGCAAGTTCGGCAAATCCGCCCTGCATTTCCTGACCGGGCTGGACGCATTCGACATGGTCCTGACCGGCGCGGAAATCGAACCGTCCTTCGAACAAGGCCTCAAGGAGGCCGGCATCACGCTTCAGAAGATTAGCGGCAAGACCGCGGAGGAAATAGCATGACAAAAACATCGGTCTGGGTTGGTACCAGCTGGAAGATGAACAAGACGCTCGCCGAGGCGATGGTTTTTGCTGATGGACTGGCAGAGGCCGATGCTGCACGCGACAACCGCGTCCAGCGTTTCGTCATTCCGCCGTTCACGGCTACCCGTCAGGTGAAGGATCGGCTTGCCGCAACCAGCGTCAAGGTCGGCGCGCAAAACATGCATTGGGATGATGCCGGCGCCTGGACCGGTGAAATTTCGCCGGTCATGCTCAAGGATTGCAACCTCGACATCGTCGAGCTCGGCCACAGCGAACGGCGCGAACATTTTGGCGAAACGGACCGCACGGTGGGCTTGAAGACGGCCGCTGCTGTCCGCCATGGCCTGATCCCGCTGGTCTGCATCGGCGAAACGCTGGCCGAACGCGAAGCCGGACAGGCCGATATCGTCCTGCGCCGCCAGGTCGAAGGCGCTCTTGCGCTGCTCGAAGGAGCCGACAAGGCCAAGCCTATCTTGCTTGCCTACGAGCCCGTCTGGGCAATCGGCGTCAACGGCATTCCCGCCTCATCCGCTTATGCCGACGAGCGCCACGCCCTGATCGCCGGGTGGGCGAAGGCCAGCCTTGGCGTTTCCGTGCCGGTTCTCTACGGCGGCAGCGTCAATCCCGGCAATTGCGAAGAGCTGATTGCCAAACCGCATATAGACGGCCTGTTCATCGGCCGCTCGGCCTGGGATATCGCAGGCTATCTCGACATTCTCAACCGCGTCGCCTCGGCGCTCTGAAACAACCGTCAACGGAAGGATACAGCCATGAAAATCGCAATCGGCGCCGACAGCGCAGGCAAGCCGCTTCTCGACGTCATCGAAGCCCATCTCGCCACCAAGAGCGGCCTTGAAGTCTCCAATCTCAGCCAGTCCGGCTTCTATGCCGACTTGTCCAAGGGATTGGCCGAAACCATCGTCAACGGCCAGAACGACCGCGGCATCCTGATCTGCGGCACCGGCATCGGTGTCTCGATCTCGGCCAACAAGGTGCCCGGCATCCGCGCAGCCCTGACCCACGATACCTATTCGGCCGAGCGCGCCGCCAAGTCCAACAATGCCCAGATCATCACCATGGGCGCCCGTGTCATCGGGCCGGAACTGGCCAAGGCCATCGTCGACAAGTGGCTGGAATCCGAATTCGATCCGAACGGCTCATCGGCCGGCAATGTCGAGGCCATCGACCGCCTCGACGCCGGCAAGTGATACCCTGATCAAACACCTTCCGCAGGATATGTAGATCCTCCCTCACATCCTGCAGAATGAGCGCCCGGCGAAAATGCCGGGCGTTTTTGTTTGGGGTGACAAACCCGAAATTCGCGACCTGACGAGAGCAGCACTCCACTCTCCGTCATGTCAGCCCTTGTGGCGGGGATCCAGCGACCCGACGTCTGTCGGGTCAAAAGACTCTTTCAGCTCAAGGACTTGAGCTGGCTGGATTCCTGTGACGAGCACAGGAATGACGGAGAGTTTGGCAATCGCATATTTTCCAAATGACCTGCAAAATGCGTAGAAAATGACATGAGTTTGAACGCCCAGCGAAACTAGGCGTTTTCGCTACGGCGCTCAGCTCCAGTCCTTCGCCACGCTGCCCTGCGTGCAGATCGTGCCAGGCGACAAAAAGCAACGCGCAGGCAAGTCCAGTCTCAAAAACATGTTTTTCCCAAACCGCCGGGGATGTTCAAACGGGATGCAACAGACCAGGACATTGATATCGAACAGTTTTCTCCCAATTGTCTGCCCCCAGAATCCCCGCCCAAAAAAACCGTGCCATGATCATGGCGTTCTGTCACGGATGCACCGCAAGACGTTTGCGGCGAGGCAGGGCTGGCGCTCCACGTGAAGCCTCGTGGTCTCCGATGAGGAGGCTGCGAACGTCAGGCGGACCGGAAGGAGAGCCCCCGGAAAATGGATTCCCCCTGTCCCTCTGGGGCGGGTGTGCCTGTGTGGCACGCATGCCGGGTCGAGAACCGTGACGTACCGGAGCCGTGAGCTTAATGCCGGAACCGGAACCCTATGTCGCGGCGATCGTCCCGGGTCAGAGAATCCGCAGTCGGGGTCTGTAGGGAGGAAAGCTCCCGAGAGAACGCCAAACGGGGCGCTGGAAAGCGTCAAACATATTTACTCATTAGAGGCGGTTTCCAGTGCCCCGTCCGATTGAGTGCATGTTTTGAAAACCACGGCGGACACCGCGCGGGGATGCTTTTTGCTGCCGTTCGTGTCGGCCGATAAGAGGAAAACCGGTATGCCCTATCAGGAGCGCCAGCGATATGTCCCCGCCCGGCGGCTTTTTTGGCGATGAGTCTCAAATCTGCACAAAAGCGGAAGGCCGTTAATCTTCCCGCGCAAGTTTGTTCTTGACCCCACCGCAACCCTCCCTTCTGATCAGGTGCAAGCGTACAAGCTGCGTTGATACGGAGGGGCCCCATGTCATTCCTGCAGTCGATTTTTCACCAATCTCCTGAAATCGCTCTGTTTCTTTCGCTGGCCGGGGGATACTGGCTCGGCAAGTTCCAATTCGGCAAATTCCAGCTCGGCGGCGTCGCCGGCTCGCTTCTGGTCGCGGTCGTGCTCAGTCAGATCGGCATCACCATCGACAATGGCATCAAGGCGGTTCTTTTCGCACTGTTCATCTATGCCGTCGGTTTCGAGAGTGGGCCGCAATTCTTCCGCTCGCTCGGGCGCAAGTCGATCCGCGAGATCATCATGGCGGCCGTACTCGCCATCAGCGGTCTGGTGACCGTTGTCGTTCTGGCCAGGATGTTCGGTCTCGACAAAGGGCTTGCCGCAGGCATCGCTGCTGGCGGTCTTACCCAGTCGGCGATCATCGGCACTGCCAGTTCGGCGATCGGCAAGCTCGGCCTTGCGGCCGACGAGACCCAGCGTCTGCAGGCCAATGTCGCCATCGGCTATGCCGTCACCTATATTTTCGGTTCCTTCGGGGCGATCATCGTCTGCGTCAACATCCTGCCCTGGTTCATGGGCCGCAGCATCCGCGACGACGCGGTCAAGGCCGAGGCCGAAATGCTGGCCGGTGCAAAGGTCTATGGCCCCGGCGAAACCCCTGCCCTTCCCGATCTGGTCGGACGCCTGTTCCAGGTCGGGCAGGCCGCTGGCCGCAGCATTGGCGAGATCGAGGCGGGCGCAACCGGGGCAGCCATTGCCATCGAACGGGTCAAGCGTGCCGGTGCCATCATCGGCGTCGAACCCGATCTCAAACTCCAGGCCGATGACATTGTTCTCGTGGTCGGCCGCCGCGCCGGCGTGGTTGGCATGGCCAACACCATCGGGCCCGAAACCCAGTCGTCCGACGGCATGGACATGGTCGTGGCAACACGGGATGTCGTTATCGGCAACAAGGACTATGCCGGAAAGACGGTCGCCGAAATCATCGAGGCGACCAAGGAGTTGCGGCACGGCGTCTTCGTTCTGCAGGTCAAGCGCGCCGGCAATCCGTTGACGCTTGCGGCCGATACCCGCATAGAAGCCGGTGACGTCGTGACCGTGCATGGCCTGCAGGAAGATCTGCAGCGTATCGCCAAGCGCGTCGGAACGGTGATCGTGCCCAGCGACAAGACCGATTTCGTCTTCCATGGGCTGGGCATCGTCGTCGGTCTGCTGGTCGGACTTGCGGTCATTCGCATCGGCTCCATTCCGCTGACGCTCGGCAGCGGCGGCGGCGCCCTGCTGGCGGGTCTCGCCTTCGGCTGGTACCGCAGCCGCAACATGGCGCTCGGCAACATGCCGACGGCAGCCTCGACGCTGCTGCGCGATCTCGGCCTTGCCGGCTTCGTTGCCGTCGTCGGGCTGCAATCGGGACAACAGGCCGTACACACGATCGCTGCAAACGGCATTTCGATCTTCCTGATCGGCGTCGTCGTCACCATCCTGCCGCTGATCATCACCATGCTGGTGGGCCGCTATATCCTGCACTATGACAACACCGCCATCTTCGCCGGCGCGCTGTCCGGATCGCGCAGCGCCAACCCTGCCTTCGGCGAAATCCTCGACAAGGCCGGAAATACCGTTCCAACCACACCCTTCGCCATCACTTACGCGCTGGCCAATGTCTTCCTGACATTGCTCGGCCCGCTCGTCGTCGCTTTCGTCTGACTTGTTCGACTTTGCAAGGAGTGAACCTCATGACCGACTATAGCAGCTTTGAAAAACTGAGCCCGTTCGAGCTCAAGGACGAACTGATCAAGCTGGCTTCGGCCAAGGAAAACCGGACAATGCTGAATGCCGGGCGCGGCAATCCGAATTTCCTGGCCACACTACCGCGCCGCGCCTTTTTCCGCCTTGGGCTTTTTGCCGCGTCGGAATCCGAACTGTCCTATTCCTACATGCAGAAATGGATCGGCGGCCTGCCCAATATCGAGGGCATCGAGGCGCGCTTCGAGCGCTTTACCAGCGAGAACCGCGATCAGGCGGGCGTCGCCTTCCTGCAGCGGGCGCTGAGCTATGTGCGCGATCAGCTTGGCCTGTCCGGCTCGCAGTTCCTGCATGAAATGGTCGAGGGCATTCTCGGCTGCAACTATCCGGTCCCGCCGCGCATGCTGAAGATCAGCGAGCAGATCGTCCGCCAGTACATCGTCAAGGAAATGATCGGCGGGTCGCTATCGGCTGGAAATGTCGATGTCTTCGCCGTCGAAGGCGGCACGGCGGCGATGACCTATATCTTCAACACCCTGAAGCAGAACGGCATCGTCACCAAGGGTGACAAGGTGGCCATCGGCATGCCGGTCTTCACCCCGTATATCGAAATTCCGGAACTGGACGAATATGGCCTGAAGGAAGTGGCGATCAATGCCGATCCGAAACAGGGCTGGCAATATACCGACGAGGAGCTCGAAAAGCTGAAGGACCCTGACATCAAGGTGTTCTTCTGCATCAACCCAAGCAACCCGCCCTCGGTGAAGCTCGACGACCGCAGCCTCAACAAGATCGCCGATATCGTCAAGAACCACCGTCCGGACCTGATCATTCTCACCGACGACGTCTACGGCACCTTTGCCGATGACTTCCGCTCGCTGTTTGCGATCTGCCCGAACAACACGATCCTGGTCTATTCCTTCTCAAAATACTTCGGCGCGACCGGTTGGCGTCTTGGCGTCATCGCCACCCATCAGGACAATATCCTCGATGGCAAACTGCGCGAACTGCCCAAGGCCATCAAGACCGCGCTTGACCGGCGCTACGGCTCCCTGCTGCCTGATGTCAGCTCGCTGAAATTCATCGACCGGCTGGTGGCTGACAGCCGCACCGTGGCGCTCAACCATACCGCCGGCCTATCGACGCCGCAGCAGGTGCAGATGGTGCTGTTCTCGCTGTTTGCGCTGATGGACGAGAACGATGTCTACAAGTCGACGCTGAAGAAGGTCATTCGCAACCGTGAATCGGCGCTTTACCGGGAGCTCGGTATTCCCGTCACCGACAACCCGAATTCGGTCGATTATTATACCCTGCTCGACCTGGAAGACATTTCCCTGAAACTTTACGGCCCCGAGTTCGCCAAATGGGTCAAGGAGACGTTCTCGACCAACGAGCTGCTGTTCCGCATTGCCGAAGAGACCGGTATCGTGCTGCTTCCCGGCCGTGGTTTCGGTACGCAGCAACCGGCCGGACGCGCCTCCCTCGCCAATCTCAACGAATTCGAATACGCCGCCATCGGCCGCTCGTTGCGTTCCATGGCGGACGAATATTACGAGACGTTCCAGAAAAAGAAGTAGCGGAACCAATTCGTCACAACGACAAAAGGGCAGGTCCACCTGCCCTTTTCCTGTGCCCTTTCCGGAGGCTCCGAAGTCTCGATGTTTGCGGCCGGACTGGCGGACCTGTCAGGAATTAAGCGTATAGCCGTCCTGGGCCTCAGCCGCCAAACGGTCCGAATAACGCCGCATCATCTCCACCTGGACTTCCGTTTGGAAAGACATGACCTGGTGGCGGACGGCTTCCTCGGAGCAGCCCAGATTGCTCAGGCGCTCCGCCAGCGCGCGGCATTCGGTTTTCCAATACTGCAGAGCCTCGTCGCCATGGACGTTTTCAAGCTCGCGGGCGCAGCGTCTGATGGTGCTGGCCTGCCCCGACAGCGGGAACGGCACAACCCGGTCTTCCGTTTCCGAAAAACGCACATCCTTCAACGCAGCACTCATCAGGCGGTTCTCCATGTTGGTGATTCTGATTTACAAAGCATATAGTTAACGCTTGGTATCCAGCGGCGGGCTTTGCCGGTTTTAGCAGCCGAAAAAGCCCTTTCAGGCGGGATGGAGTGTTCAAGCCGGTCAATCCGGGTAACGCATCACATTCATCTACCCTCCCGCATTTCCCGCCCTGCCGTTCATTCCCCTCATCAGATTGCACCTTGTTTTGCTTCCGCGCGCTCATCGCAGCCGGCCGCAAGTGCGCGCAAACGTCGGTTGCCGCTTGCAAAAATCATCCATATGTGAAAATCTTCTTTACATAAGAAAACTGGAGGACGCACATGGACATGACAAGGCGAGGCGGAATTCGCGTGGCGGGAAAGCCATGAGCACCCTTTCCCCAACCGTGGGCGTGTCCTCCACTCACCCTTCGGACATGCCGACGGACCATGCCTCGCTTCCGGTCTGGAATGCCGAAAACTGGTTTTATGAGGATTGGCCGGCCGGACAGCGCATCCGCTCTTTGCGGCGCACCATGGCCGAGGGCGACAGCCATCTGTTCAACATGCTGGTCACCGATATTCATCCTTATGTGCAGGACCAGATGTTTGCCGAGCGCGAAGGCATTTTCGGCAAGCGGCTGATTGCCGGTGCGTTCGTGTTCTCCGCCGGCCTCGGGCTTGTCGCCACCAACTGCGTCAACGCCTTTTCCTATGGCTATGACAAGCTGCGCTTCATCAAGCCGGTCTTCATCGGCGATACGATCTACGCCATCCGCACCAACCTGGATAAGGCGCCGCGCTACAAGGACATGGGCCTGATCCGCGCCAGTTACGAGGTGTTCAAGGGCGAGGGCGAACTGGTGCTCTACTGCGAGCATCTGCAGACCGTAAAATACAAGAACCCGGCCGATTTTGCCGGCAAGACGGAAAAACAATAATGTCAGCAGATACCGACCTTCCCCTCGCCGGCCTGATCGTCGTCGATCTCAGCCAGTTCCTGTCCGGTCCCTACTGCTCCCTACGATTGATGGATCTTGGCGCCCGCGTCATCAAGATCGAGCGGCCGGATGGCGGCGACCTGTCGCGGCGCCTCTATCTGAGCGATACCGAGATCGGCGGCGATTCCACCATCTTCCATGCGATCAACCGGGCGAAGGAAAGCCTGGCCATCGATCTGAAGGACGAGAAGGATCTGGCTTCGCTGCGGACGCTGCTCGCTCAGGCCGACGTGCTGATCCAGAATTTCCGGCCCGGTGTCATCGAGCGGCTTGGGCTGGATTACGAGGCCGTCAAGGCCATCAATCCGCGACTCGTCTACGCATCGATCAGCGGCTATGGTGAGGAAGGCCCCTGGGTCAAACGGCCGGGACAAGACCTTTTGGCACAATCGCGTTCGGGCGTGATGTGGCTGAACGGCGATGAGGATCAGGGGCCGGTTCCTTTCGGCCTGGCGATCGGTGACATGCTGGCCGGTGCAGCCCTTGCCCAGGGCATTCTGGCGGCGCTCGTCCGCCGCAGCATCAAGGGCACCGGCAGCCATGTCGAGACCAGCCTGCTCGAAGCCCTGGTCGATTTCCAGTTCGAGGTTTTGACGACCCATCTGAACGACGGACGGCGATTGCCGAAGCGGGCAAACTTTCGCAGTGCCCATGCGTATCTTTCGGCTCCATACGGCGTCTATGCGGCGGCCGACGGCTATCTCGCCATCGCCATGACGCCGATCCCCAAGCTTGCCGATCTGCTCGGCATGGACGAGCTTGCGCCCTACCGCGACAACTCATCCACCTGGTTTACCGCCCGCGACGAGATCAAGGCGCTGATCGCCAGGCGCATTGCCATCAAGACCACCGACGAGTGGCTGGCAATCCTCGAACCGGCGGATATCTGGTGCGCCCGGGTACTGAACTGGAACGAGCTACTGGAGAGCGAGGGCTTTCAGGTTCTCGACATGCTGCAGACGGTCACCCGCGAGGACAAAATTTCGATCACCACGACCCGCTCGCCGCTCCGCGTCAACGGTGTGCGGGCCAAGGTCGATCGTGCAGCACCCCGCATCGGCGAACACAGCCAGGCTATTCGCGACGAGTTCGGCCTATGACCATTACACTCAAAGGCATGACCTGGAACCATCCGCGCGGCTACGATCCGATGGTCGCCTGCTCGAGCCGCTGGTTCGGCGAAACCGGCGTCAGGGTCGAATGGGAAAAACGTTCTCTGCAGGATTTCGAAACATTTCCGGTAGAGGAATTGGCAAAACAGTTCGACCTCATCGTCATCGACCACCCGCATGTCGGGCAGATCACCCATGAGAAATGCCTGCTGCCTCTGGATGTCGCCGGCCGCGAAAACGAGCGAGCCGCGCTGGCGGCCGCCAGTGTCGGGCAGTCCTATCCGAGTTATACCTGGCAGGGCCGCCAATGGGCTTTTCCGATCGATGCGGCAACGCAGGTACAGGCCTGGCGGCCTGATCTGCAGGCCGCACCGCCCGTCAATTGGACCGAGGTGCTTGAGCTGGCGCGGGAAGGAAAAGTCCTTATCCCGCTGCGCCCGCCCCATTCGCTGATGAGCTTTTATACGCTGTGCGGCAATCTCGGGCGGCGTTGCGCTGTTGGGGGGCCAAGCGAACTGATCGACGTCGAGACCGGCATCCAGGTTTTCGAAATGCTGCGCGAGATCGCCGCTCTGGTTGATCCTGCCTGTTTCGAGATGGACCCGATCGCGGTTCTGGAGCGGATGGCAGTGCCCGAGGCAAAAGCTGTCGTCTCGCCGCTGATCTATGGCTATGTCAGCTATTCGGTGAAGGATTTCCGGCCTGGACTCATCCGTTTCGGCGATATTCCGCCGGTGGGCGAGAACGGGCCATCAGGTTCGGCGCTGGGCGGGACCGGTATTGCCATTTCAGCCTTCTCCGAGAACCCGGACGCCGCCATCGACTTTGCCTACTGGATCGCCAGCGGCGAAGTCCAGAAAGCAGATTACGCCGTTGCGGGCGGACAGCCCGGCCATGCGCAAGCGTGGGAAGATGTTGGCGTCAACCTCGCCACCGCCCACTTCTACCGCGCCACCCGCGCGACACTGGATTCGGCCTGGGTCCGGCCGCGTCACGATGGTTACATGGCCTTCCAGCAAGCTGCATCAGACCGCTTGAACGAAGGCCTGCTGCAGCGTCAATCGGCCAGGACGGTTATCGGCGACATCAACCGATTGTTTGCAGAGAGCTTTCGATAAGAAGCAGGGCGGCGGATCACGCCGGCCGCCTGTTTAGAGCCGCCAAAGTTTCTTGGCGTTGCCCGAAAACAGCTTGTCGCGCTCGCCTTGCGAACAACCGGTCAGCAGCGCGTGGGTTGCGGCCATCCAGGTCGACAGGCCACCGCCCAGCGTGCAGACCGGCCAGTCGCTGCCCCAGACGACGCGATCCCAGCCGAATTGCGCGATCGTGTGCTCGACATAGGGGCGCAGCGTCTCGACAGACCAGCTTTCCGCTTCGGCATAGGCGACGACGCCGGAAATCTTGGCGGTCACGTTCGGGCGTTTGCCAATCTCGGTCATATTGTCCCGCCACGGCTGCACCGCGCCGGAAGCGACGTCCGGGACGCCGCAATGGTCGAGGATGAACTGAACGTCCGGCGCAAGATCGGCAAGCGCAATGGCTTTCGGGATCTGATGCGGCAGGACGCAGAGGTCGAAGGACAGGCCGGTTACGCCCAGCCGCTTGATATTCTCGCGAAACAGCCCGCCTTCCGACACATCATCGGGCACGACATGCAGCACGCGGCGGAAACCCTTGACGAACGGATTTGCCTGTTGCCGCTCAAGATAGGCGGCAAAACCCGCTTCTTCGGGGCGGCAGGCGGCGATAGCGCCGGCAATCAGGTTTTCGGGGCGTTTGGAAAGATCCTGGACATAGTCGATTTCAGCTTCAATCTGCGCAGTATCGACATCGACCTCCATATGAAGGGCGGCGCCAATGCCACAGCGTTTTGCCTCTGTCGCATAGGTTTCATAGAGAAAATCGCGATCGAGCGCCGGTACGCCCGACAGCCACGGATAGGCAAGTGCGGCCCTGTCGATCAGGTGCAAATGGGTGTCGATGATCATCTCTTGTGCCCTCCCCGGCGTCCCAATCAACTATTTCACATAAGAAGATATCATTCAAATAGGAATTTCAGCCTCTACCCGTGTATCTAACCGATGCTCATTCCGCGTGGTTCACGTCCGATCCGGCCAGCAGCGAAAGCTGCGCAGCGGTCTTTTGCAACAGCGCAATGCTCTCGGTGATATCCGGTGCGGACGGGGCGTTGACCAGCGCGATATAGGGGCAGGTCAATGCGGCAATGCCGCGCCCGTCCGGCCCCAGGATCGGCGCTGACAGATTGTAGACGCCGGCGGTCTGCGCGCTGGCCATCATTTCGTAGCCGCGCTGGCGGATACGGTCGAGCCGTTCGAAGAAGTCCTCAGACAGCGGTGGCTCCGACTGGCTTTTGACATGTTCGGAAATCATCATCTGGCGCTCTTCCTCGCTGCGGAAGGCGAGCAGCACATGCCCAGATCCGGTATCGAACAGGCTGATATGCGAGCCGACCCGGATCGAGATGCCCCAGTAATCCGGGGCTTCCTGCTGGGCAATCACCACGGCAAAACCACGGTCGAACACCGCGAGGTGATTGGCTTGGCGGCTGCGTTGAGCAAGCTCGCGCATCAGCGGCGTCGCATAGGATGCCAGCCGCCGGACCGGCGCATGCAGCTGCGCCAGACCGAACAGCTTGAGCGTCAGCGAATAACGGTCGCCATCGATCCGCGTCACGTAACCGCGCCGTACAAGCCGGTCGAGCATGCGGTAGAACTCGTTCGGACTGCGCTCCAGCTTCTTGGAAATCTCGGCCTGCGTCAGGCCGCCATCGACACCGGCCAGAAGCTCGAGAATATCGAGCCCTTTGTCCAGCGCCGGCGCGCGGTAACGGTCGGATTCATCAGCGTCCATCAACACATCCCCCTGTAAATGACTTACTTCATATACGCATACGAGGCGCGCGACAAAGCAAAGTTGCGGCTTGACGCAAGGGTGCATTTGCTGTTTGTATATAAATCAATTCCTCACAAATGAGGAATTCCCACCATTGGGAATGGTGTGGACGTGAGGAGGAGAAATCATGAACAAGCTGCTTTCCGGCGTATCAGCCGGAGTAATGTTGTTTGCCTGCTCGGTCGCGGCACAAGCCGCAGACCTGCCCGGCAAATTCGACGGCGTGACCATCGATGCGAAGCTCATCGGCGGCCAGCAATATGAAAAGCTCTATGAGCGCATCGGCGAGTGGGAAAAGGCGACAGGCGCCAAGGTCAACATCCTCTCGAAGAAGAACCATTTCGAGCTCGACAAGGAAATCAAGTCGGATATCGCCACCGGTGGCCTCAGCTGGTGCGTCGGCTCGAACCATTCGTCGTTCGCGCCGCAATATCCGGATATCTACACCGACCTGACGCCGCTGATCCCGGCCGAGGAAATCGCCAAGTTCGTGCCGGCGCTGATCGCCGCCTCGACGCTTAACGGCAAGCTGGTCATGCTGCCGCGCGCCCAGTTCGACGTTTCGGCGCTGTATTACCAGAAGAGCCTCTATCAGGACGAAGCCAAGAAGACCGCATTCAAAGCCAAATACGGCTATGACCTGACACCGCCAGATACCTGGGCGCAGGTCACCGACCAGGCCGAATTCTTCTCCTCGCCGCCGACATTCTACGGCACGCAGTTTGCCGGCAAGGAAGAGGCAATCAACGGCCGCTTCTACGAAATGCTGGTTGCCGAAGGCGGCGAATATCTCGACAAGGACGGCCGCCCGGCCTTCAATTCGGACGCCGGCGTGCGCGCGCTCGACTGGTTCGTCAAGCTTTACAAGGACAAGGCCGTTCCGGCCGGCACCACCAACTATCTCTGGGACGACCTTGGTCAGGGCTTCGCGTCCGGCTCGATCGCGCTTAATCTCGACTGGCCTGGCTGGGCGAGCTTCTTCAACGATCCGAAATCCTCCAAGGTTGCCGGCAATGTCGGCGTGAAGGTTCAGCCGGCAGGTTCGTCGGGCAAGCGCACCGGCTGGTCCGGTCACCATGGCTTCTCGGTTACGGAATCCTGCGCCAACAAGGAAGCCGCCGCATCGCTGGTCTGGTGGCTGACCAACGAAGACAGCCAGAAGCTGGAATCGGCAACCGGTCCACTGCCGACACGCAGCGCCGTCTGGGATTTCAACATCAAGGCCGCCGAGGGCGACGCCTACAAGACCGAAGTGCTGCAGGCCTTCCAGGAAGCGGCAAAACACGCCTTCCCGGTTCCGCAGACAGCCGAGTGGATCGAGATTTCCAACTCGGTCTATCCGGAGCTTCAGGCTGCGATCCTTGGCGACAAGACCTCCAAGCAGGCGCTCGATAGCGCTGCCGAAAAGGCCACGACCATCCTGCAGGATGCCGGCAAGCTTTGATTGAACTGACGCGGCGCCACGGCTTTTGCCGTGGCGCCGCTTTCAATTTCCGGCGCAAATCAAAGGGCGCGACATGAAACTATCCAGATTATCGGCACCGGTGCTGCTGCTGTTTCCGGCGTTCCTGGTTCTCGCGGCAGTCGTCGTTGTGCCGCTGGCGCTGTCTTTCTATTCGAGCTTCACGCCGTTTCGCCTGACCAAGCCGGAATCGCTCTACGTCTTCATCGGCCTGCGCAACTATATCACCGTCATTTCGAGTTGGGATTTCTGGGTCGCGTTCGGCCGCACGGTGCTGTTCCTGACGATTGCGCTGAATGCCGAAATGCTGCTCGGCCTCGGCCTTGCGCTGCTGGTGTCCAAGGCTGTGCGCGGCCAGCGACTGCTGCGCACCATGATGATGTTTCCGATGATGTTTTCACCGGTACTCGTCGGCTTCCAGTTCAAGTTCCTGTTCAATGACAATATCGGCCTGGTCAACAACGGCCTGCAGGCACTGGGGCTGACAGACCAGGCGATCCCGTGGCTGATCAATGGCAATCTGGCGCTGTTTTCGATCACCGTTGCCGAAGTCTGGTCCTCGACCTCAGTCTTTGCCATCCTGATCCTAGCTGGGCTTCTGGCCATGCCGCGTGATCCGATCGAGGCAGCCCATGTCGATGGCTGCACGCCGCTGCAAACCTTCCGCTACATTACCTGGCCCTATCTGATGCCGTTCGCCTTCATCGCCATGACCATCCGTTCGCTCGATGTTGCGAGAGCCTATGACATCGTCAAGATCATGACGGATGGCGGCCCGGCCAAGCGAACCGAATTGTTGTGGACCCTGGTTGGACGCACCGCCTATGGCGACGCCCGTATGGGATTGGCCAATGCCATGGCCTATTTTGCAATCGTGCTGTCGATTCTCTTCACCGTCTATTTCTTCCGCAAGCTCGCAGCCGCGCGCCAGCAGATCGGAGCTGAGTGGTAATGGATATCAATTCGTCCCACCGCCTGCGCAAGCGCCTCTATTCGCTCGCCCATATCATCACCCTGTTCGTGGCGATGATGATCATCTGCCTGCCCGGCTTCTGGATCATCCTGTCCTCGCTGCGCCCGACCGTCGAGATCATGGCCAAGCCTCCCGTATGGATTCCGCAGGACCTGTCGCTCGACGCTTATCGATCGATGTTTTCAGGGGCCGGCCAGGGCGGTATTCCGGTCTGGTCCTATTTCCGCAATTCGCTGATCGTCTCGATCACCTCGACATTCATTGCGCTCGGGATCGGCATGGCCGGGGGCTACGCTTTTGCGCGCTACAAGTTCAAGGGCAAATCGGCTATCTTCTTAGGTTTCATGCTGACACGCGCCGTACCCGGCATCGCGCTGTCGCTACCCCTGTTCATGATCTTTGCCCGCACCGGTATCATCGATACGCATTTCGCGCTTATCCTCACCTATGTCGCGCTCAACGTGCCCTTCACCATCTGGCTGATCGACGGGTTCTTCCGGCAAGTGCCGAAGGACCTGGCCGAAGCTGCCCAGATCGACGGCTGCACGCGCTGGCAGGCCTTCTGGCAGGTGGAATTTCCGCTGGCAGGCCCCGGCATCGCATCAGCCGGCATCTTTGCCTTCCTGATCTCGTGGAACGAATATGCGCTGGCGTCGCAGATCACCCGCTCGGTGAATTCCAAGACACTGCCGGTCGGCCTGCTCGACTACACCGCCGAGTTCACCATCGACTGGCGCGGCATGTGCGCGCTCGCCGTCGTGATGATCATCCCGGCGCTGACCCTCACCTTCATCATACAAAAGCACCTCGTCTCCGGCCTCACCTTCGGCGCGGTCAAAGGATAATTTCATGGCTCCCGTCAGTCTCAAGAAACTGGTCAAGCGCTACGGCGCGCTGGAAGTGGTGCACGGCATCGATCTCGAAGTGAAGGACCGTGAGTTCATCGCCCTGGTCGGCCCGTCCGGCTGCGGAAAATCGACGACGTTGCGGATGATCGCTGGCCTCGAAGATGTCAGCGGCGGCACGATCGAGATCGGTGACAATGTCGTCAACGACCTGCCGCCCCGCGCCCGCAACATTTCCATGGTATTCCAGTCCTATGCGCTTTATCCGCATATGACCGTTGGCGAGAATATGGGCTTTTCGCTGAAGATTGCCGGCCGTCCGGTCGAGGAGATCAAGGAAAAAGTGGCGGATGCCGCCGCCATCCTCGATCTCTCGCATCTGCTCGAACGCCGCCCGTCGCAGCTTTCCGGTGGCCAGCGCCAGCGCGTGGCCATGGGCCGGGCAATCGTCCGGCGCCCGGACGTATTCCTGTTCGACGAGCCGCTGTCCAATCTTGATGCCAAGCTGCGCACGCAGGTTCGTACCGAGATCAAGAAGCTGCATGCCCGCATGCAGGCAACGATGATCTATGTCACCCATGATCAGGTCGAGGCGATGACGCTGTCCGACCGCATCGTCATCATGCGCGACGGCCATATCGAGCAGATCGGCACGCCGGAAGAGGTGTTCAACCGCCCGCTGACCAAGTTCGTCGCGGGTTTCATCGGCTCGCCGCCGATGAACATGGACGACGTGACGGTTGCCGACGGCAAGCTGGTCTTCGCCAGCGGCGCCACCCTGCCGATCCCGCCGAAATTCCGCCCGAGCCTGACGGCCGGTCAAAAGCTGACATTTGGTCTTCGGCCCGACGATTTCTTTCCGACCGGCCATGGCCTGAATTCCGGCGATGCCGAGGCGGTTGCCGAACAGGAACTGCCGGTTTCCATCACCGAACCGCTGGGGAATGAGACGCTGGTCTTTGTCGGCTTCAACGGCCGCGACTGGGTGTCGCGCATGCTCAATCCCCGCCCCCTGCCCTCTGGCCAGACCATCAAGATGAGCTTTGATCTTTCGCAAGCGCACCTGTTTGACCTGACGACCGGCAAGAGCCTGGTAGCCTGAGGAATTTTTGATGGCCCGTATCGAAAAAATTGAACTGCGCATGGTCGACCTTCAGCCGAAGGTGAAGCGGACCGACGCGATCCAGAGCTTTGTCAGCCAGGAAACCCCCTTCGTCACCATCACCGATTCCGATGGGGCGACCGGTACAGGCTACAGCTACACAATCGGCACAGGCGGTTCGTCCGTCATGCGGCTTTTGTCGGACCATCTCGCACCGCTGCTGATCGGCGCGGATGCCGATTGCATCGAGGCGATCTGGCACAAGATGGAATTTGCCACGCACGCGACGACCATCGGCCCGATCACCGCGCTGGCGCTCGCCGCCGTCGATATTGCGCTGTGGGATCTACGCGCGAAGAAGCAAAATCTGCCGCTGTGGAAACTTGCCGGTGGCGCCCGCGACCGTTGCGCACTCTACACGACCGAAGGCGGCTGGCTGCATATCGACAAGCAGGCGCTGGTCGATGATGCGCTACAGGCCAAGGCGAAGGGCTTTTCCGGGTCCAAGATCAAGATTGGCCGTCCGCACGGTTCGGAAGATTACGACCGGTTGTCGGCTGTGCGCGCCGCCGTCGGCCCGGCCTTCGAAATTATGACCGATTGCAATCAGGGCTTTGCCGTCGATGAAGCCATTCGGCGGGCCGGGCGTTTGCAGGAACTCGACCTCGCCTGGATCGAGGAGCCGCTTCCGGCCGACGATCTCGATGGCCATATCCGGCTGTCGCGCTCGACCACGACGCCGATTGCCGTCGGTGAATCGATATATTCGATCCGCCATTTCCGCGAATATATGCAGAAAGGCGCCTGCTCGATCGTTCAGGTCGACGTCGCCCGTATCGGCGGCATCACGCCATGGCTAAAGGTTGCCCATGCGGCGGAGGCCTTCGACATTCCCGTCTGCCCGCACTTCCTGATGGAGCTGCATGTCAGTCTCGTTTGCGCGATACAGAACGGCAAATATGTCGAGTATATTCCCCAGCTCGACGATCTGACTGAAAAGCGTATGGAGATTGTCGATGGTAAGGCGCTCGCACCGTCCGAGCCAGGCATCGGCATCGCCTGGGACTGGGATGCGGTCAAATCGCGCTCAGTCGAAGAATTCACCCGCGAATTCCGGGCCTGACGGGAGACGATAATGCAGCGCATGAGCATGGTAATCGGGCTTGAGCCCACAAAGGTCGAGGAATACAGGCGCCTTCACGCGGCTGTATGGCCAGAGATTCTTGCCCTGATCTCGGACTGCAACATCACCAACTATTCGATCTTCCTGAAGGAACCGGAAAACCTGCTGTTCGGCTACTGGGAATATGTTGGAACCGATTTCGGCGCCGATATGGCGAAGATGGCGGCGCATCCGAAAAACCAGGAATGGTGGTCCGTCTGCATGCCCTGCCAGAAACCGCTTGTCACCCGCAAAGACGGGCAGTGGTGGGCAATGATGGAGGAGGTGTTTCATCATGACTGAATTGTCCGGCCGAACTCACCTTTTGTGGATGACACGTCACGCGGCGACAGAAGAGGTCGTGGGGCACTCGCCCTTTACCTCCCCCTTGAGGGGGGAGGTCGCGCGGAACGAGCGGGTGGGGGTGATAACCACGCACTCCGAGTTCGCAGCCGTCACCCCATCCCGGACCTGCGGTCCGACCCTCCCCCTCAAGGGGAGGGTATCATGACCTTCGATCCGGCAACGCTGCGCCAATGGTGGCCAAAGCCCGCTGCACCGCGCCCCATCGTCATTTTCGGCGCCGGCAGCATAGTCGGCGACGCGCATCTGCCTGCTTATACGAACGCCGGTTTCCCGGTCGCTGGTCTCTATGATCCGAATCCTGACAAAGCACGCGCACTGGCAGAAACTTGGGGCATCCGTGCCTTTGCCAGCGAGAATGAGGCGCTCGCGGTAAAGGACGCCATTTTTGATCTGGCGACGCCGCCTGCAACACATGCCGCCATCCTGTCGAAACTGCCCCATGGATCGGCAGCGTTGATACAAAAGCCGATGGGCCCGGATCTTGCGACAGCAACGGAAATCCTGAATATCTGCCGCGCCCGGCAGCTGAAGGCCGCGGTCAATTTCCAGCTGCGTTTCGCACCGATGATGCTGGCCCTGAAAGATGCGGTCGAGCGCGGTTTCCTTGGCGAAATCGTCGATTTCGACGCCTGGCTGGCGTTGGCGACACCGTGGGGCCTGTGGCCTTTCCTCAAGGGCCTACCGCGCATCGAGATTGCCATGCATTCGATCCACTATCTGGATTTCATCCGTGGCCTGATCGGTAATCCCCTCGGTGTGCACGCCAAAACCATCGGCCATCCGAACCATGACGTCGCCCAGACCCGTACGGCGGCCGTTCTCGATTACGGCGACAGGCTGCGCTGCGTTCTCTCGGTCAATCACGACCATGATTTCGGCCGCAAATTCCAGGCCTGCGAGTTCCGCATTTCGGGCACCAAAGGTGCTGCCTATGTCAAGCTCGGCGTCAATCTCGACTATCCGCGCGGTGAACCGGACGAGCTCTGGATTCGGCCCGCCGGTGGCGACGAATGGGTTTCCGTGCCGCTGCAAGGCGCATGGTTTCCCGATGCCTTTGCCAATCGCATGGCCAACCTGCAGCGCTTTGCCACCGGCGAGGACGATGTGCTGATCGGCTCCGTCGAGGATGCCTGGCAGACCATGGCGCTGGTCGAGGCCGCCTATCAATCCAGCGCGCGGCCAGCGACCCCAATTGCGCCGCTACCGGGATTTCAACCATGAGCGAACAGATTATCCATTTCGAAGAGTACGAACTCGGCTCTGTCCGGCTGACCACCGGGCGCACGATCACCGAGACCGATTTTGTTGTCCATGCCGGCCATACCGGCGATTTCTTCCCGCATCACATGGATGCCGAATTCGCCAAGACCCTGCCCGGCGGCCAGCGCATCGCCCATGGCACGATGATCTTTTCCATCGGTGTCGGCCTCACCGCATCCCTGATCAATCCGGTCGCATTTTCCTACGGCTATGATCGATTGCGGTTTGTCCGTCCGGTTCACATTGGTGATACGATCCGCACGCGCGTGACGATCGCGGCCAAGGATGACGACCCGAAACGGCCTGCATCCGGCCGCGTTACCGAACGCTGCGAAGTTATCAACCAACGCGGCGAAGTCGTGCTCGCCGCCGATCACATTCTTATCGTCGAACGCAAGAGAACCTAAAAGAGGCCAATGACATGACCGCCAATCTGACCGGCAAGAAAGTCCTGATCACCGCAGCAGCGCAAGGCATAGGCCAGGCGTCCGCCCTCGCCTTCGCTCGCGCGGGCGCGATTGTCCACGCCACCGACATCAACGCCGATGCGCTGGCCAATCTGGCCAAAGAGACCGGCATCACGACGCATATTCTCAATGTGCTGGAAGTCGATGCCGTTTCGACGCTGGTTGCCGAGATCGGCGACATCGATGTTCTGTTCAACTGTGCCGGCGTTGTTCACGGCGGCTCGGTGCTGGAGATGAAGGATAGCGATCTCGAATTCGCCTTCGACCTCAACGTCAAGGCGATGATCCGGACCATTCGCGCCGTCCTGCCCGGCATGCTGGCGCGCGGTGACGGTTCGATAGTCAACATGTCATCTGTCGCCTCCAGCATCAAGGGTGTACCGAACCGCTTCGCCTATGGCGTCACCAAGGCTGCCGTCATCGGCCTGACCAAGGCCGTTGCTGCCGACTATGTTGCGCAGGGAATCCGCTGCAACGCAATTTGTCCCGGCACGGTCGAAAGCCCGTCGCTGCAGGAGCGCATGCGCTCGCAGGGCGATTACGATACCGCCCGCGCCGCCTTCATCGCCCGCCAGCCGATGGGCCGGCTCGGCACGCCGGAAGAGATCGCCGACCTCGCCGTCTATCTCGCAGGCGCCACCTATACGACCGGCCAGGCCTACGTCATCGACGGCGGCTGGACGATTTGACGCCTTAAAACAGGAAACACACCCATGAAACTTCTTCGCTATGGCGCACCCGGCGCTGAAAAGCCTGCCATCCTCGACGCTGACGGGGCAATCCGGGATCTCTCCGGCCATGTCTCCGATATCGGCGGCAAGGATATCGACCCCGCAGCACTTGCCGCGCTGGCAAAGCTCGATCCCACGACCTTGCCGCTTGTCACCGGCACACCGCGCATCGGTCCGTGCGTGACTGGAACCGGCAAATTCATCTGCATTGGCCTCAACTATGCCGACCATGCCGCCGAATCCGGCATGGCCGTTCCGCCGGAACCCGTCGTCTTCATGAAGGCGACATCGGCAATCGTCGGCCCCAATGACGATGTGCTCATCCCGCGCGGCTCTGAAAAGACCGATTGGGAAGTCGAACTCGGTGTGGTCATCGGCAAGACAGCCAAATATGTCTCCGAAGCCGACGCCCTCGATTATGTAGCCGGCTATTGCACCGTTCACGATGTTTCCGAGCGCGCCTTCCAAATCGAACGCTCCGGCCAGTGGACCAAGGGCAAGTCCTGCGACACGTTCGGCCCGATCGGCCCCTGGCTGGTGACGAAGGACGAGATCGCCGATCCTCAAAATCTCGGGCTCTGGCTGAAGGTCAACGGCGAAACCGTGCAGAACGGCACGACCAAGACCATGGTCTACGGAGCGGCCTTCCTCGTTTTCTATCTCAGCCAGTTCATGTCGCTGCATCCCGGCGACATCATCTCCACCGGCACCCCGCCCGGCGTCGGCATGGGCATGAAGCCGCCGCGCTACCTGAAGCCCGGCGATGTCGTCGAACTCGGTATCGAGGGTCTCGGAAGCCAGAAGCAAACCACACGGGCAGACATTTGAGGTTCTGGCCGACGTAGCCTTTTGCTCGCGCCGGCCAGTTACCAAGACAATAGCCTGCCGTCCTACCTTTTCGGAGCAAACCCATGACCCGCATCACCGATCTCCGCGTCTTCGACCTGCGCTTCCCCACCTCGCAAAGCCTTGATGGTTCGGATGCGATGAACCCTGATCCGGACTACTCCGCAGCCTATGTCATTCTCGATACCGACACGGATGGACTTTCGGGTCACGGCCTCACGTTTACCATTGGCCGTGGCAACGAAATCTGCTGCGCAGCCATCAATGCGATGAAGCATTTGGTCATCGGCGCCGAACTCGGCGGAATTCTCGCCCATCCCGGCAAATTCTGGCGGCATCTGACAGGCGACAGCCAGTTGCGCTGGATCGGTCCCGACAAGGGTGCCATGCACCTTGCCACCGGCGCCGTCGTCAATGCTGTCTGGGACCTGCTCGCCAAGCAGGCCGGAAAGCCCGTCTGGCGGCTGGTTGCCGATATGACGGCCGAAGAAATCGCCGATATCGTCGACTATCGCTACCTCACCGATGTGCTGACCCGCGATGAGGCCGTCGCCATTCTGAAGCGTGCCGAGGCAGGTAAGGCAGAGCGTATCGCGACGCTCGAGTCTGAAGGCTACGCCTGCTACACGACATCGGCCGGATGGCTCGGTTACGACGACGAGAAACTGCGCCGTCTCTGCCAGGAAGCGATCGATGCCGGTTTCAACCACGTCAAGATGAAGGTCGGTCGCGATCTTGACGACGACATTCGTCGGCTGCGCATCGCCCGCGACGTCATCGGTCCGGATCGTTACCTGATGATCGATGCCAACCAGGTCTGGGAGGTCAACGAGGCGATCGAATGGGTGAACAAGCTGGCGTTCGCCAAGCCGTTCTTCATCGAGGAGCCGACCAGCCCGGACGACGTGGCCGGACACCGCAAGATTCGTGCAGGTATCGGCGCCGTCAAGGTCGCAACGGGTGAGATGTGCCAGAATCGCATCATGTTCAAGCAGTTCATCGCCGAAGGCGCAATCGATATCGTCCAGATAGATTCATGCCGCATGGGTGGGTTGAATGAAGTGCTGGCGGTTCTTCTGATCGCGGCGAAATATGATCTGCCGGTCTGGCCGCATGCCGGTGGCGTCGGCCTTTGCGAATATGTCCAGCATCTGTCGATGATCGACTATGTTGCCGTGTCCGGCACCAAGGACGGTCGGGTGATCGAATATGTCGACCACCTGCACGAGCATTTCATCGAGCCCTGCGTGATCGAGAATGCTGCCTATATGCCACCGAAGTCTTCCGGGTTTTCCATTGAGATGAAAACGGCGTCGATTGAACAATATCAGTTCAAGGGTTGATGGACTGGGGGCGGTTTTGCCGCCCCCTTAAACCTTAGCTGCGTTTGCGGATAATGCCGTAAACGATATGGCGGTTTTCGCCGAATTCCACACGTGCTTCGACCGCATTGCGGTCGGCGCTGGCATTGATGATGTTCCACATTTCCACATCCGAACGCAGCAACAAAGCCCAGTTCATGAAGGTTTCCATGTAACCGTCGTCATCGACGTCACGCGAGAAATTCGCGAACAGAAACACGCCGTTCGGCTTGAGCATATCCAGGCAAGTCTGCGTCAGCTTGATCGCCACCTTGTCGGCCAGATAATCGTAGAGACCTGCCGCATAGATGAAGTCGAACTTGCCGAGCGTGTGCGATTTCGTCAGCAGGCCACGAACGGAACCATCGATCGCCTCGACACATGTGCCGTTGAAATCGCGAACCATAGACCCAACACTGAGCGGGTCCTGGTCAAGGGCGACCCAACGTTTGATCCGCTTTTCCCGCAGAGCGACAGAATTGTCGGCCTCGCGCAAATGGCCGGCTGCCACCGTCAGGATCTCAGTTCCAGGGCCTTTTTCAGTTGCAATTTCATCGACATAGCGCGTCAGAAGATCGCGCCGTTCCCGCACAGCCACAGGTGACGGCGACTGGCTGGTATAGCCGTAAAGCTCCTTGCCAAGCGGCGAAGCCTTGGCAATTTCGTCGGCAACACTCGGGTGACCATAGATGAAATCAATCAGCTGAGCATCGCCGGAATAACCACGCGGCTTCATGAACGACCAGCGTGTGAAGGGATCCTCGTGAAAAAAATCCGCGACCGGGTGGTTCTGAACGATCGGGATCAATTCTTGCCAGACATTATGATGATACCTGCGACGCGTCTCATGAAGCGTGCCAATCAGACGATGGATGATTAGCGCCGGGTTTTGGTCGTCCTGAATTTGCTGCTGCGCAATCTTCAGCGCAAGGGCAACCTCCACACGGCCAGTTGCCAGCTGCTCATAATGGAGGTCAGTTTGGGAGGAAGATAGTTCTGTGTTGATGGCCGCAGGGGTAATCAGGCTTTCGCCGTCAAAAGCAATCTTGATTTGGGTCACACGAGCCTCATGCGTTAATAGATCATTAACACTATGGGGAAAAACGAGTGCAGTGCCAATCAAAATTGCACGTATCCGCATGGCATGGTTAACGCGCTCGCGTATCAGTTGGTTCTGTCGAACTAGACGCTAACCTTCGGCAAATTCAGGAAAACTTAATGTACGTCCAATATCGTGCCGAAAAGTGCTGCCTTTTATTGATAGGCTTCGTCTCTGCCTTGCGCGTTCAAACGCGTCGGTTGATGAAAGTTGTCGGAAGGGCAGTTCTAGGGCGGAAGGATGCGACGCAACCCCATGGAACGTGCATGAAGCACACGCTGGCCGATGTAGTAGAGATCGATCTCAATGCTGAGCCGCCGAGACCGGCTTCGGCGGAGCTTCGTACACTCTACCTGGAACAGGGCCAGAGCATCCGTCGCCAGGATACCCGACAGGGAATGTGGATCGCGATTGCCGTCTATCTCCTGTTTTCGATCACCGACATCCTGCTTGTCCCAGACGTTGCGAACTATGTGATCGCATCGCGTTTCATTATCGGTACGATTGCCTTCTTCGTGTTGGAAGCGGAGGTTCGCTGGAATGCCAGTGCCGATGTCATCGATACGACCTGCGCGGCTGGCCTCGTCATGGCCTACGCCGGGTGGCTATATCCATCGTTGATGACGGCGGACACCATCAGTATCTCCTATTACATGGTGTTCGGCGCAATCTTCATGATGAGCGTCAACCTGTTCTTCAGCTTTCAATTCCGCCTTTCCTTGGTTGCCTCGGCCATCATTCTTCTAATTTTCCTGGCCGCATTGCTATCATTTCCGGTCGTAGACCCGTCCTACAAGCTCGCATTTGGCACTTTTTGCATCTCCTGTTTTGTTTTTACCTCTTACGTCAACTGGAAGCTGAACAGAGAGCGGTACAAGGTTTTCCTGAACGCTCTTGAAGCAAAGGTTCAGCAAAAAGAGGCGTCCGAACGAGGCGATGCGCTGCTCAGACTGTCCAATACCGATCCTTTGACGGGACTGGAGAACCGAAGAGCCATCGATCAAAGGCTCAGGGACTATTGGAGCGGCTGGCAGAAATACGGCACCAGTTTTACGGCAATCCTCATCGATGTCGATTTCTTCAAGAAGTACAACGACTGCTATGGTCATCAGGAAGGCGATCGCTGTCTTATATTGGTTGCCGACGCCCTTGCCGATTCCATTAAAAGGTACAACGGTTCGATCGGTCGCTACGGCGGCGAAGAATTCATTGTGCTCGCGCGGCTGGAGACACTGGAACAGGTGGCGGAACTGGCGGAAAATATCTGCCGGACCGTGGAAAACCTCGGTCTGTTGCACCAGCAGCGCCGCGATGGGATGTCGATCGTCACTGTCAGTGTCGGTGCTGCGTTCACCCGAAGCCAAGCTGGCACGAAACTCGAAAAGATCATTCATGAGGCCGATCGCGCCTTGTATGGTGCCAAGGCAAGCGGACGCAACTGCGCCAAACTGTTCGACCCCAATGATCCGCATAGCAGTGACGAAAGCGAAAATATCGCGGCTCTCCTCAAAATAGCCACCAGTCAGAACCTCGTATCGTTGGTCTATCAGCCGATCCGCAATGTCTCATCTGGACGCGTCGAAGCCGTCGAGGCTCTCATGCGCCTGAAGATGCTCGACGGAACGGCTGTCGCTCCCGGCCTTTTCATCCCGATCGCGGAGCGGACAGGCGCCATTCTGAACCTTGGATACTGGGCGATCCGAACGGTATGCGCCGAACTTTTGATCGACAATCATGTCCGTGTCGTCAGCGTCAACGTTTCGCCCATTCAACTCAAGACGCCGGGTTTCGCCACATCTGTCGCGGCGATCCTTGGAGATACCGGCGTTGCCGGCGGCAGGCTTGCCTTTGAGATCACCGAAGGTCTCGAAATGGAGATGAACTCCGACATCCTGCGCTGCATCAGTGATTTGAAGATGCTGGGAATCCGTATCTGGCTTGACGATTTCGGAACTGGTTTTGCCGGTCTTTCCTGGCTTCGTCTCATTGATTTCGACACCGTCAAGATCGACCGCTCGTTTCTGCACGACAGCAGCACCCCGAGGGGTAAAGCCATGCTGCAGGATATTATCGGCCTGGTCCGCAATCGCGGTCACAAAATTCTGGTTGAGGGCGTCGAGACGGACGAGCAGTTGGAGCTCATGCGTGAATTTCGCATCGATCAGGTCCAAGGCTTTCACGTCGGCCGGCCGGCTCCTCCAGAGGATTTTCGTTCCCCTCCCCCGATCGACGATCAAGCCCCGCGTTTGCGCAGACCAGCATAGACAAAACGTTGCGGCCACCAGTTCGCCAAGAGGCCTGCCCTACCCGGCTTTCCGGGCTCCAAGGGCATTTGCGCGCATCAGCGCCATCAACATCGGCCCCAGCGAGAACTCGCCCTTTTCGGCTTTGCGGGTCAGATCCCGAAGGTAACCGCCGGCGGAATTGATCTGCCCACCCCGCTCCAGAATGCATGCCATCACCGCGGCGGCATTTTCAGGCCCGAGAATTTCGCAAGCCTGCTGATAAGCGCTCGGGCTGACGCCGAGCATCGATCGAACCACCACAGCGGCGCCCATCAGATCGCGCCAGCTGGAAACGCCGCCGCCCGGCCCATACATGATGATTTCCGGGCATGCCGACAGCACCATGTTCAGCGGGAACGCCTTCATCGGTTGCCGTCTCGCTTTGGGCTCGCTCACGGAATTTCCCCCCTGCTGTTTTTCTTTTGCAGGTTCAGATTCAGATGTAGAGTCGGATTTTGAATTCTGTATATGCCGCTCGTTTTGTAAGGCATTGCCGCTTAGTTTTTGTCTATTAATCTGTATTTCCAGCTGCTTGGTAACTTCTTCCCGCAATGCTTCGATCTCGCCCAGTGCTACGGTGAGCTCCAACGCTCCCGGCTTGCGTGGCAGTGCCCCCATCAGGGCGCTATAATGCACGTGAGTGGTCATCCAGTCGCCGGGGATGCCCTCGTCCAGAGCGGTCTCGATCAGTTTCGATACGTCACGGCTGCAGATGGTCAATCGCTCTCGCAGCCGCTGGATATGCAGCCGCTCGGCAATGACCTCGTCTGCCAGACGCTCAATGTCGTGTGCGCGGGCCAAAAGTGGCGCCAGGGAAAAGCCGAATGCTTCGTCGATCGTTCCTGCCCTGTCACGGCGCGCGTAACGCTTGCCGTTGGCACTGTCCTTGCGTGACAGAAGGCCAGCCTCGACAAGGCCCGACAAATGCCTGCGCAGCGTTTGCTCGGCCATCCCATGGGCACGCAGTGAAAGCTGCGCATTGGACGGAAACACGACCAGGCCGTTATCCGTTGACAGCTCATTTTTCGGGTAAAAGCTCAAAAGAGCATTCATGACGGCCAACGCGCGGTCCGTCACACCTAGGCGCGGCCTTGCCTCACACAAAGCGCGATAGAGTTTCCACTTGTCGACCGACTTTTCCGGCTCGATTTCCTGAGCCAAAACTTGATTTGCCACCATGGCAAGCGTCATAGGCCGCCGCCCAAAGGGCGTCGTCACACTTTCAATCTGCATTTTCTTCACCTTGTAACAGGCAAAAGAAATCTGCTCACCAAAACGATGCCAAAGACTCTTGACTATGATTCGTGAAAATGTGATTCTCTAGCTGCTAAACTTCAGAGAAGGGCTTCCACGACGGAAACGTTTGGGGGGCCTTTTTCTTTTGCGGTTCAGTCTCCTGTTCCTGTTGTCTCTTTCGATCGCACGAAATCTTCGTAGAGAGCGGATAGCTGACTTTCGACATAAGCGCCGAATTCGGGCTCAACTGTTTTGTCGAAGGCGAGCTTCAATGTGTCGCCCGTCTCGGATATTCTCACGGCCTTTCGCTGAGCGCCGCCATTCCAGAATGCACTTCGCGCCTTGTCCCTGCTCTCCCGTAGCCGGTCGTAGACTGCCTGGAAGCGGGCATCTGATGTCAGGCTGCCAAAGCCAGGCATCAGAATGGCCTCGAGAGCTTTTGATTTCCGGCTATCGTCTTCAATCAGATCAGCAAGCTCGGCCCAGCGCGTTCGGCCAAAGCCGGGGGCAGCGCCGATCGCTTCGATCAGTTCAGACGGAAGACGGTTCACCAGGGCGATCATGCGCGAAAGAGCAGCCTTATCGACGCCCAATGCCGACATGATGATATCGCGGCTAAAATTCCGCTCTTCCAGGCGTGATGCGAAGAAGGACCGCTCGATAAAGGTCAGGTCGGTGCGCGCATTGTTTTCCTGCCCCTGGCTGACGACAAGCTGTTCGTCCGTCAGATCGCGGATAACGGCGCGAATGGGGCCGCCAATTTTTTTTATGGCGGCCAGACGGCGGTGCCCGTAAGCAACCTGAAAGCGCCCTTCCCTCTCGGGATGCGGACGAACAAGAATAGGGACTTGTTGGCCGTGTTCGCGAATCTGCGATACGAGCAGTTCCTGATCCTCAGAGCTTACTCCGAGCCGATCGACGACAAACGAACTGTCCACCGCTGCGGTATCGAGCTCGACAATCGCCTGCCCCTGCGCAAGTTGCTTTTCCAAGGCATCGACGCGCTGTGCTTTTTCGTGAACACCGCCGAGCGACTGGGATATCGCGCCAACGGGACTGGCACGTTTCAGCGGCTTTTCAAAACCGGCGAGCGGGCGCGAATTCGCAAACGGCGGTTCATTCTCCACCTGCGGGCTCATATCGGATTCAATCAAACTGAAAACGTTCTTACGGGCCATGAACTACTTCCTTCCCCATGTCCGCTTGATGAGATCCTCTATCTCCGTATTCACGGCAGTGAGCGATTCAAGCGCACGATCATAGGTGCCTCTGGTGAATTGGTTTCTGTCCACCTCATAAAGTGTTTGCTTGGTGAGCCCAGCATCCGAAATAGCCGTTGACTTGACCATCGAATTTTCCAGGACACGGTTTCCAAAAATGGAGCGCATGAAGCCTGACATCTGCGATTGCGGCCCGTCATTTGGCTCGTACCGCGTCACGAGATACCGCATCCAGTCGTAGTCCATCGAACCACCGGCTTCTTCGACAACCGACAAGAGATCACCGGTCATATGCAGGAACTGGCTCATCGACATGACATCCAGCATCTGGGGGTGCACCGTGATAAGGACGGCCGTCGCCGCGCAAAGTGCCGAAAGCGTCAGGAAACCCAATTGCGGCGGGCAGTCGATCACCACGATGTCGTAGGCGCTTTCGATCTCCGCCAGGCATTCTCCGATGCGGGCAAAGAACATCGAATCCGTTTTATGCCTGCCCGCAAGAGCCTTGGGCGTTTCGTGCTCGAACTCCATCAACTCCAGGTTTCCCGGAATGATATGGAGATTGGGCGTATAGGTGGCGCGAACGATGTCGGTGACATCCCGCTTGGCAGCATCGTAACGGATAGCGCCGTAGAGCGTCTCATTCTCTCCGACGTCAAATTCAGGTTGATGACCAAACAGCGCGGACAGTGATGCCTGCGGATCAAGGTCAATCGCCAGAACCCGATAGCCGCGCAGAGCAAGGAATTGTGCAAGATGTGCCGATGTTGTGGTTTTGCCTGAACCGCCTTTGAAGTTCATCACGGAGATGACCTGAAGCTTTTCACCGTCGCGGCGATGGCGGACATATTTGCGAGGCCCCTTCCCCCCTTCATCAAGAAGGTGGCGAAGATTTTCGATATCCTGAACCGAATACTGGCGGCGACCGTTTGCCAGCGGTTCGGGTCCATGCCCATCGGCGACGATCTGCCTGAGATAGCCCTGATGGATACCGATGAAATCGGCGGCTTCCGCAGGCGTGAATTGACGAATGCTCTTTTGAGCCGTGGGGGGAAAGGTCCGCTGCTGGTGCGCCTGCAACTGACGCGACAATTCCTCCGCATCAGACGAGATCAGAGAGCGCAGGCTCTCACCATTCTTATTGCCTGCGATGTTCAACATATTGGCCCCGACTCAATCCGCGCTTATTTTTTAATTAGCGCATAAAATGCGCTGATCTCATTAGGCCCGATTCTATCCGGCGTGGCAAAGTCTTTTTCGTTAACAAAAGATTAACCGAAAGCACGGCGACTCGGGGCATTTTTGTTGTACATGTACAACTCGCCATCGCGCGATAGGCCGCAAGGCCGTTCCGGAGGTTTCCCACGAAATATAATATGGCCCGCATTCCTCCCTTTTTGCCACCTGCCATTCTGCAATTCGGGATCGCCTTGAGTTTGAACTTTGTTTTGGATGACCGTAAGACACGGCTTAGCGCATCCCTGCTGGCTTCTGATTGAAGCGATAGGCAGAGAATTCATTGAGTAGGTCACGACGACTTGGCGCGGAAAAATGCAAAACAAACCGCGTTGTACACGTACAACTTTTGCACGGGGCGAAAGAGCCCCGCTCCTGATTGCCATGTAAGTTGCAGTGGGGACCGCACCGAGCGCCTGCCTCCACTTGAGCGCTGACAAATGAAGGGGATTCGCCGCGCTTGACGGCCGGCCATTTGCAATCGGCATCGCAACTGCGCCCGGCCCTGATTGTAAGGATTAGGCTTGTCGTTGGCATGGCTCCCAATTCATCTACAGCCGTTACGGCCGACGGTGGTATCCGTGCTCGCATGGCGGCGTCCGTTCGCTCCCGTTGCATAGCGACGCCTCGCAACGACAATTTCGGGCAATGGAGGGCGCGATGATCCCGCTCCTTATCGGTCTGCAGTCAAGCAACGAGCCATATTTTTGCGCGCTGAGCCTGCCAACAATTGCGTAAGACTGGCGCTCTGGCAGAGAAAGCTCATGAGAGACTTTGGATGTGGGAGTAGGCGGCTACCGCTTGGGGCGCATCATCCACAGCTCACAGGTCCCTGCTCCACCGCCAGTTCGCGAGACGAGAAACAACGGTCACCGCTGTCTCATTGCAGTGAGAAGATTCCAAAACCATGTTTGCAAGGACATCCACCTCATCGGAGTTGATGCTTCAATCCTCCAGTGGCGCAGAATCGCTCAGAGGCCGGCAGCCTTCGTCAGATTGACTCTGAATCTGTCACGGCGGCGTTGATACTTGCGCGTCATCTCCGCCGACGTATGGCCGAGTTGCTTTTGCACGTAACGCTCGTCTACCTCCGCCGAAGAGGCGAGGCCGGCGCGCAACGAGTGGCCGGAGAATTTTAGCGCCCGCTCGCCCTCGGTGAGATCCCCGCGCACGCCGGCAGCAAGTGCTGCCCGTTTGACCAGGCGGGCGACTTCCTGATCGTTCAGACGGTCGGCGCCCACGGCTTTGCCTTGACCCGTCACTCGCCGGAACAATGGGCCGTGCGCGATCCGGGCCAGCCTCAGCCATGTATCGAGCGCAGCGACAGGGCAGGTGGCGTCCGACGAACCACGGCCGATCTCAACCTCGCGCCAGCCGGTTTTTCCCCGCAGGGTGACGATCAGGCCCTTGTCCAATAACTCGATCCACCCCCGACCATCCTCCGTCTGGTCCTTCTTGACATCCAGCCCTACAATCTCGGAGCGGCGAAGCCCGCCGGCAAAACCGATCAGCAGCATCGCCCGGTCACGCAACCCGCGTAGCGTTCCGCGGTCGAGCGTCTCAAGCATGGCTATGATGTCTTCCGGCATAACCGCTTCTTTCTGCACCGGCGGCCGGGCGTGACTGTTGCGGATGCCTGCCATAACCGTCGCAATGTGCCGGTCCCTGCGATCAAGCGGCTGACCGCGCTGTGCGTAATTCCAGGTGAGGGAGGAAAGACGGCGTTCGATCGTCGAAACGGAGTTAGGCTTTCTGTCTGCACCAACGGCACCGGACGCGCAGGCGGTGACGTATAGCCCGACAATCTGCGGCTCAGGTGGGAGGGTGGAAAGAGATTGGCGCCGGCACCAGGCAGCAAAATGCTTCCAGTCGCTCGCATAGGCACGCCGCGTATTGGCGGAGCTGGCGGCCTCGACATAACCGCGGGCACGATCGGCAAGACCATCGAGGTGGGCAGGAAGAGTGGTGGACCGGTCGACAGAGGCCGCGTCAGAGACCGCGGGAAGAGGGACAGGAGAACCAGCCTCAGGAGGGATAGTTTGGCTTTTGTCACCCGTCATATCAGCACCTTCAACACCTTCAACACCTTCAACACCATCAAGCGAGATCCCACGGATTGATGACAGCTATGCCGACGCCGGTAAAGTCAGCGCTGTTGCGCGTAACGACAATGAGGTCATGGACAATCGCAGTGGCTGCGATCAGCCCGTCCATATCACCGCCGGGGCAAAGAGCAGCAAGCCGTCCCCATTCCACGGCCACCTTATCCGTGACCGGGAGTATCTGCCCGGCGTGGTCATGCCGGAGCTTACGCAACCATTCGGCAAGATCGGTCGCGGCTCTTCGATCCGTCGTCTGCTTTTGTGCAATCCCGCGCGTGATTTCCCCAAGTGTGACGACGCTCAGATAGATGGCGGCAGGGTCCTGCGCGCGCAGCCAGGTGACCGCTTCCGCTACGCCGCGTGTTGCTTCGCATACAAGGCTGGTATCGACGAGATACATCAGGATGCCAAACCACGGCTGGGCGACCGTTCGCGGGCCGAAATATAATCGGCAAACAAATCATCGCACGGCGGCGCGGCAAGAAGATCGTCGACGAGCGTCGGCCGGCCGGCCTTAAGGGCATCATATTCTTTCGCCGACAGCACGATTGCAGTCCGCTTGCCCCGCAAAGTCACAACCTGCGGGCCCTCAAACTCGGCTTTCTGAATAACCTTTGAAAACTTGTTCTTCGCATCTTGTAGCTGCCATTCCATATTCCGCTCCAATCTAGCCTGTCTAGCTATTTATACCGCGTCAAGGTCTTGGACAAGGCCCGTTTAGGATGACGGCAGCCACGTACCGTGGGCAACCGTAAGGGGGAGGGGCGGAGCATGTTTACGATATGGCAACTCTTGGCTGGTGATACTACATCAGGCTAACAGTAGATTTATACGCAGCAGCGGAAGCGGCAAGACGAAATAAGCGATAATGCAACATTATCGGTCGTTTTTAGACAGTGGCACGCGGTGCTTTTTCACGGCTATTTAGTCATAAAAGCGCACGCAAGAATATTCGTCGTAGCTATAGATTACCACCTGTAGCTCAGCCTCCCTCGCGCGCACCACCACGGACGGCACGCTAGTCCGTCCGCCGCCGGGCCTCCAGGTCACGAGCCAGCTTCTCATCCAGCACGCCTGATGCGTCGGTGATCATTGTTGGCGAAAAGTGCCTGCGGAATTTTTCCAAAACCGAAAATGCCGGCGTATAGAGCGGCCCGAGCGGCTGGCTCGTCGTTACATAGGTGAGGCTCGCCTCTCCCGCCGCTTCTTTTTCCAGCCGCCGCCGGTGGATAATCGAGGGGACGGCAAGACGCAGGCTGTTGGCGAGCAGATGTGCCATCTGCCGGCTCGAAAGCGAGCGGCGATAGTTCATGTAGAAGCCGAGGCAGTGATAGAAGATACGCGAGCGATGGCCATCGAGCCGCGCCAATTGCCGCGCGAAGACAGCGGCATCATCGACGCCGTCGAGCGGCTTGGTCATCAGCGTAAAGCCATCCATGTCACGCAGCTTGGCCGATGGCAGGAAACGGCTGTCTGCAAGGCTTTCGTGAAACAACGGAGTGCCCAGCAGCGGGATTGCAAGGCTGAGGAAGGCGGGCAGCGGGATTGTCCGCTCGCCGGTGATGAAGTCGAGTTCGGCACGCATCGCCTCAAGGGTCTGTGTCGATGGATCGAACATCAGCCCGTATTGGAACGCGATGCCGGCCTTCAAACTGTTGCGGATCGCGTCAAGCTGCGGCACGACGAGATTCTGCTTCTTCTGATATCGCTTCAGCTGGGCTTCGCTGAGCGACTCGACGCCGCTGAAAATGCCGAGGCATCCGGCTTCCCGAACAAGCTCCAGATTGCGCGGATCCTTGAAGAAATCGCCGGTGACGAGGGCAATCCAGCCGAGAAACAGGCCCTGCCGCCAGAGCGACCGGACAAGCTCCAGCTTGGCGAGGAAGACGTCCCGGCTGTTGCCGTAGAAATTGTTGTCGATGAAAAGGATGTATTTGTTGGGACGAGCGCCGCGTATCTGGGCCTCGATATAGGAGAGATCATAGGTGTGGTAGTGCCGCCTCTCGCCGGTCAGCGCGCAGAAGCTGCATTTGAAATTGCAGTAGCGGCTGGTTTCGACATAATTGACCGGGCCTCCCCAGTTGACCAGATCGAGCCGCGGCAACAGCATCTCCGAAGCCGCAGACTCCCCGAACACGGCGCGGGCAACATCCTGCATCTGCTCCACGTCGCCATCGCAGACATAGTCGAAACATTCAGCGCTTGAGACCGGCAGATTGCGCGCCGCAGGGCCGCCCACCACCACGACGCAACCTGGAGATTTGGTACGGACATAGGCCGTCAGATGGCGCATGCGATCGAAGGCGGCGGTGACGCCGGTCAGCACCAGCATGTCCTGTTCGCAGAAGGCGGCCTCGTCGATCAGCGGCCCGCTTTGGAATTCGCTGTAGATCCGGACGTCGACCCTCTCCCTGTTGAAGGCTCCCGCCAGGAACACATGCCCCATGCCCTGCGGAATGAAATCGGGGCGGCCACGCGGGTTTCGGGTTTCGTCGAAATGGGCAAGAACGATCAGAACGCGCGGACGCCGAAGCCCATTCATTGCCAGCCTCGCTGGCGCAAGGTCGGTGCCGCCGGCGGCGGTGCGCGAAAATCCACGCCGCCATTGTCGATGCGAATGACATCACCCCACGGCGCTGCTGTGCCGGCGAGCAGCTCTTCGAACTGGCGCCGGTGTGCGGCATCTGCGGGTCCGGCGGGATGCTGTAGGGCAGCCGCCGCCATGGCCGGTGCTGCAAGCCGTACCGCCTCGTCAAAGGCTTCGCTGGCCGCCCGTTCGGCGCGGCGGGTCTGACCCAGCCGGCCCCGCAGCGTCGCCTCGGCCAGAAGCGCCGCCGGACGGCCGACCGGATAGACGCGGGCAAAGCGCCAAAGTTTGGCAAGGACCGAGCTGGCCGCCATCAGCTTGTCGTCGCCCTGCTCGATCGCCACATCGAACAGCCGCACCAAAGCCGGCAGAGTGCGCGTCTTCATCGCCGGATTGAGATCGGCGCACCATTGCATGCCTCTGTCGAACCAGGATCTTGCCGCCTCTCTCGCGTCGTGGCCGTGCGCCTGCTCGGCAAGGAAGGAGGCACCCTCGACGCAATGCACGAGTTCAAGGCCACCGGCCCGGTCCGTGATGATCAGGCCAAGCTCGTCGAGCATCGGGGCCATCGCCTCCCGATCGCCAAGCGCTGCATGCCCGCGGATGCCGCCAAGCAGGCCACATCCGAGAACCTGGATATCGCCTCGCCGACGGCCCTCGTCGCAGATGCGCGTGACCAGCAGCTCCCAGGGGGCGATGCCGTTGAAGGCCGGGGTCAGCAGCCATGGACCGCAGATTGTCTCCAGGCCGACGGCGAGTTCGCACCAGCGGCGCAGATCACCCACCGCCGCGGCATGCCCGAGGCCCGCCTCGAATTCATCCTTCGCTTCATTCCAGCTGCCAATGCTCGTCTGGTAGAGCCCCGCAAGCAGATGAACCCGTACCCGCGTCCCCGGACGATCGACGCGATCGGACAAGGCACTGGCGATCCGGCTGTAATGGGCGGCCTGCCGGCGGAGCGGAATGACCCCGCAGATCGCTCCGAGGCTGGCATAGTTGACCGCCATTGTAGGCGAGACCAGGGTATTGCGCTCGGCAAGGTTGGTTGCCCGCAGCGTCGCGTGCACCAGCCGCAGCTTCTCGCTGGTGAAATAATAGATCCGGGTCAGATCCTCGTGGGCTTTGGCCGCCAGAAGGAAGGGATCGGATTGCGATTGCGCGATCTCCCTTTTCAGCACCCATGTCGCATCCCTGTGCCGCAACCGCCGCCATACCTGTTCGCCGACGTCGAGGACCAGATGCAGCGCCAGGCTGGCAAACGATCCCGGCAACGGAACCCCCGAAAGGCGAAGGCCTTCCTCATAGGCTTGGCGCGCCGGAACCGCCCTGCCAAGATTGAGGCTGGCTTCGCCGAGCAGAAAGCAGGCCGCCGCCCGTCTCGCCGGGTTGATCTCGATCGCCAGCTCCTTCGCCGTGCGGAAGAAGCGGTTGATCAGCTCCACGACGACCTCGTTGTCGAATTGCCGCAGCCGCAACTCGGCGACGCGATCGAGATAGTTGAACGACAGCGCCGCCTCTTCAGCCCGCTCCCAATGACTGAGAATGAGAGGCAGGTTCTCAGCATTGTCGGGCTGCCGGCTCTCCTCCATCGTCCGGGCGATCGCCCGGTGCGCCTCGCGGCGCTGTTCAGCCAGCATACTGTCGTAGATCGCCTTGCGAATGATGGCGTGGCTGAAGACAAAATGATCCGGCCGATCCGCCGCCGGCTTGATAAGATGCGCGTTCTGCAGCCGGGAAAGGCACTCGCCAATGTTCGGATCCGTCTGCTGGATCGGCGGCAGCGCGGCAAGATCAGCGGCAGCGAAGGTCGACCCCAACGCGCTGGCCAGTTTCAGCAGCACCTGTTGATCCGGGGGCAGCCTGTCGGTCCGGCTGAGAACCGTGACCTTGGCGATGCTGAGCAATGCGCTTTCGCTCGGCCGGTTGCCGCTGATCGGCGTTGCCGCTGCGGAACCGCCGCTCATGGCGCCACGCTCGCTGATCATCCGGCAGATTTCGCCGATCAGGAAGGGGTTGCCCGCCGATTGAGCATAGACCATTTCATCGAAGCCGCCGGAAGGTGAATCGGACCGCATGAATGAGCGTACGAGATCCGTCGTGTCCTCGAAACCAAGCGGCATCAGATCAAGCGATTGCAATGCGAATTCCTGCAATCCCGCCCACCGCTGGAGATCCCCTGCCGTCTCGGCATTGCGCGTGGAGACGATGATAGGGATGGGCACCGCTCCGGAAATCAGCCGCCCCAGCAAGAGGCCGGACACTTCATCCAGCCAATGAACATCCTCGAGCACGATCAGGCCGACCGGCTGCGTCATACCGGTCAAGAGCTTGTACAGCAGTTTGCGCAGGTTGTGCGACCTCCCGTCACCGGACATCGCCTGCATCTCCGCCGTTTCCGGCAGCGTCAGATCCATGGCATCGTTGAGAAGCGGCGCCAGGGGTGCCAGGTCCGGGCGGCTATCGAAGAAGCGATGAACTTTTTCGGTGGCTTCGAGGCCACGTAGATCGCCCAACCCGATCAGCTCTCGAATGATCGCCCGCCAGGCGAAATAGGGCGCTGCGCGCTCGATATCGTCGGCGCCGCCGACCAGAACCCGCAACCCCCGGTCCCGGCACCGTTCGACGAATGTCCGCAGCAAAGCCGATTTTCCGATACCCGGATCGCCGCGGATGACGAGAACGCCTGCCTTTTCGCTGCCGCTCTCATCGACGTAACGCGTCAGGACATCGAGCTCAGACACCCGGTTTACCAGCGCCGGAGCGCCGGCGCTGACTACGCCCCCTTGCGCGGAAAGTGGCACGAAGGCGGCGACACCGCCGCGAACGCCCGGCACGGACAGCGACCAGGGACCCGCGAACGTCACATGGCCCGCCGTTTCATGGGCCGTTGCACTGTCGACGAGGATGCGCCCAGCCGCAACGCTTGCCAGCCGCGCCGCCGTGTTCGCTGCTTCGCCCACCACCGTGTAGTCGGAGCGATGCGCAGCGCCCAGCGCGCCGCAGAAGGTTTCTCCGGTGGCAATCCCGACCGAAAGGCCATGGCCCGCGCCGTCAAGCTCGCTCGAAAACCGCAGTGCCGCAAGAACGGCACGTCGGGCATTGTCGGTATGGGTTCCACCGGGAAGTCCGAAAACCGCAACGACCTCGAGCCCACTTGAATGCAGCAGAGTGTGCAGGACTTCGCCACCCGCATTGGTGACGATGGAGATCGAGAGGGCGACAAGTTCATTCAGCCGGTCGAGATCGGTATCCAGTTCGTGGCCGGGGATATGGGCAAACATCGCGGTGACGGAGCGCAGATCCGCAAGCCATTCCGACAGCGGCGAGAGCAAGCGGTCGCGCAGCGCTTTCGGCAGATAGATGCCAAGGTTTTTGGAGACGGCAGGCACTTTGACCTTGCGGCTTTCAACCATGGGATAAGGCTCGATCCCTTCGAAACGTATGGTTCCCTCTCGCCCAGGCTGCCCCGTTGCGCGCCGGATGACCAGCCGCCACGCATCGCTCGATAGGAGGATCTCTCCTGCATCGCTCAGTTGGCCGCAATGATCGACCTGGGAAAAACAGTCGCCGCTGACGACCAGCCAGCGTTGACTTGCGCTTGGCATCAGATGAAGCAGCGCGATATCGCCTGCCCCAACTGCCGTGCGTAGCTGGATGGCGCCTTCCGGCATGGTGGGGACTTCGAACCGCTCGCGGATGCGCACCGCGCAATCGCAGCTGCGCCACGTCGCCTGCGCGATCTCGTCTGCCGAAAGCGCCCGCCAGCCGGCCAGCAGACTATCGCCTCCGAAATTGAAGACTGTACCACCGGATGCCTCGATATGGTTGACCAACTGGCTCATGAAGCCGTTCAGAAGCTGACTGATCCGTTCGGCCCCCTTGGCACGATCACCTTCGGACAGTTTGGCAGTCAATTTGGTAGAACCTGAGATGTCTACGAGAAGTAATGATCCGAGAAATTCTTCGCGTATGGGGCAGGCAATTTCCGTCGCTGCCAAAGAGGACCATTGAACCAAGGCCCCCGGCAGATAACGTTGGATTTCGTACTTGCCGGCACTGATAACCACGCAGACAATCCCCTTATATTTTACAGTAACATGCCTGCGATCCGACCGGAAGCTGCATCGATTGCGCCGTCTGCTCATGAGCACCACAAGTAAAAACCGGTTCCCTTCAATTCGTCTGCGGGTTATTGTTGAGCCGTTGCAGGCAAAGGGAGCGGCAACGACAGGGGCAGATATGGACAGCGATTGGACCGGCACCACCGCCGCTATCGCCCGCCGGGATGTCTTGCGGCTCGGCGCCTGGGGCGCAATGTTGGGCATTCTTTCCGGGTGTGACATCACGCTTCCCAAACCCGGCGCCTGTCAACTCAGCCACCCGATCATCGATGTCCATTGTCACTTCTTCAATGCCGCCGACGTCCCGGTCGAGGGGCTCGTCCGTTACGTGGCGCTGAGGGAGACCAAGCCGGAGTTTACGCTGGCTCGCAGCGACGAGGAATATAAGCGCCGCCTTGACGCTTTCGTGGTTTTCATGGTCGTGGCACTCGGTGACCTGGCGCCGACGGCCAGGAGCGAGCTTGCCATTCTGGAAAAGCGGGCGACGCGGCCATCGGGTGAGACCATCAAGCGCCGCCGGGAGGAGCAGTTGCGAAAGGCATTCGAGACGCTGGCCGAACTCTCGCGCGGAGACCGGTCAGCCAACGAATTTTCGCTGCGCACGGTAACCGGCGCTCCTGATTATCAGGGGCTTTTGGACGAGTTTGCCGCCGATGCCGACCTGCCCGCAACCTTTCAGCGCAATGCCCGATCGATGACGCAGGTCGATACCAATGCTCTGGCGGCCGCTGCGCGCAGCCAGGGCAAGTTCAGCACCTATTTTTCGTTCGTCAGTCTCATGCAGGAATACCGGGAGGAACTGGCCCGCAATTATATTCGCATATTCGCGTCCAAATGCCAGATGTCACTGATCACGCCGAGCATTCTGGATTTCGAAAAATCGATCGGCGGCAAGGTTTCGTCGCAGCGCGAACAGGTCGATGTCATGGAAGAAGTCCAGCGCGTGATCACCAAATCGACCGGCATTCACATGCACAGCTTTGTCGGCTTCGATCCGCACCGCGAGGCGGAACAGCCGGACTCCGCCATGCGCAATGTCAGATATGCCATCCTGGAAAAAGGCTTCATCGGCGTCAAACTCTATCCGCCCATGGGCTTCAAGGCCTGGGGAAACGGCGGAAAGGTCGATGCGGCACTGGCGCGGCTCTACAATTGGTGCCGGAACAACGACGTTCCGATCATGGCGCATGCCGAAAACAGCATTGGAGCAGCCTGCGGCTATGGCAACCTTGCCAGCCCGAAATACTGGAAGCGGCTTCTTGATACCAACAAATACAACGACCTGCGTATCAACCTCGCTCATTTCGGTGCCTTCGACGAGGTCCTGCGGCCGGGACATCCGACGGGCGTCATGGTCTCCTGCAACGACGACAAGTTCGACGGCGCGCCCAGCTGGGAGGAGATCATCGGCGAAACGTTCGATCACGGACGACGCCCGCACTTGTTTGCCGACCTGAGCTATCTCAGCGAACTCGTCAGTAGTGACGACACCAAGCTTCAGGGAGATATTCGCAGCCTGTTGAGCGATTGGCTCGCAAAATACGATCCCAACGCCACCCAACTGATGTTCGGCACGGACTGGTCGATGATGGCGCTGGAAAAGAATTATAACAGCTATGTCAGCAAGATCACCGGCGAGTTGACCCTGGCAAATGTCAGCGCGCAGCACCAGCAGAATATTCTCTGGAGAAATGCCTCCCGCTATCTCGGCCTTGGCCGCCCCGGAAAAACCCGCAAACGGCTTTTCGAGTATTGCCACAAACACGATATGGATACGGACTGGCTTGCAAATTTCGACTTGGCCTGACACACCGCAAACCGGGTTCCAGCCAGTGCGCCAACCGGTTTTTACACCGCCGTAAAATCGTCAGCCGAAATCGGCGTTCCGCAGCCAGCATTGGCAAATCAACAGGACGCTGCGCCTGGACTTGAGGAAATGCGCCGAGCTCGATCTGATGGTGAAGGTGCACACCGGCGACGGTCCGGATTCGATCCCGACGGAGTTCTATCCGATCAACCGCGAGTGACCCGGAAAGGAGCGAGCGTTTCAAATGGCCGTCCTTTTCAACTGAGCCTACGTTTCCGTGCTTCTTCTTCAAGGAGGGCTGCTGCATCAAGCGCTAGCGGTCGCCTTTGCGGCGGAGATAGTCCAGATGGATCGGAAATTGGAATCGGTCAGGCGTGACGGCATCAGAACACCGGTCGTGTTCATTTCGTCCTGGCTCACCTCTCCATCTCCGTCATGATCCATCCGCTCGCTATAATAGACCGCCGGTTGCCCTGTATCGTCTAGCGCCATACCGGGTTTCAGAATCTCGTTGAATTTTTTAAACTCGTCGGCATTCAGCTTGCCGTCGCCGTCCTTGTCAAACTTTGCAAAGGCGTTGTTCAAAATTGTCCCGGGCGGGTTGGAATTATCAATCGACGTCACGATCGCAGTCCCTCAGGTGTGTGTTGTTGCGGTGCCCCGCTCGCTGCCTGCCGCCCCGAAGGTCGGGCACGGGTTTCAGAGAACAAAGCCGCCATCGATGGTCAGGCTTGTACCTGTCATATAACCAGCTTCTGCACTCGTCAGGTATGCAGCGAGAGCTGCGATCTCCGTGGGCTGTCCCACACGCCTCAAGGGGATCATATCCTTCAACGCCGACACCATATCGGCCGTCATGTCGGTTTCCGTGGGGCCGGGCTGGATATTGTTGACGGTGATGCGCCGCGGCGCGAGATCGAGCGCGATCCCCTTGGTCATCGCGGCGACCGCAGCCTTGGTCATGGCATAAACTGTACCGGCTGCAGATCCGGTTCTCGCTGCGGTGTTGCTTCCGATTGTGATAATACGACCACCATCCTTCATCTGCCGGCTAGCTGACTGGATTGCCAGGTAGACACCACGCACGTTAATGCCAAGCGACAGATCAAGGTCTTCAACCGGGAAATCGGTAATCGACCCCATCTTGAGAACACCAGCATTGACGACGGCCACATCGAGGGTGCCGTATGTCGAGACGGTCATCTCGACAGCGGCGCGGATGTCGACCGGATCGGCACTGTTCGCCCGGATTGCGATCGCAGACCCCCCGTGGCTTGAATGTTGGCCACGACATCTGCGGCCCTATCCGGGCGCGAAACATAGGTCAAGGCCACCTGAAAACCATCGGCTGCCAAGCGTTGCGCAATCGCGGCGCCAATGCCCCGCGAACCTCCGAACACCAGGGCTGCTCGGCTGTGATCTTTCCTATCCATTGTGGTCTCCATCAGGGAATGAGCAGAAGTTTGCCTGTAGTCCGGCGGCTTTCCATATCGTCATGAGCCTTGGCGGCTTCGCTGAGGGGGTAGGTGCCGCCGATGTTGACCTTCAAATCGCCACTCTCAATCCAGTCGAACAGTTGTTGGCTGTGGGCGCACAGCAGCTCGGTCGTATGGATGTGATCGAAGAAGGTGGCGTAGCCAATCTTGATGCTTTTCGGCAGGCTCATGATGTCAAGCGGTCCCGGTCCGCCAAGTACTGGCCCGAACCAGCAAAACGTACCGGAGCGACGAAGAGACTTGAGTGAGCCGTCGAAGGTTGTAGGGCCTGAGCCGTCATAAACGACATTCACGCCTATCTCGTCGGTCAGTCGGAGAACCTCGTCTGCAAAATTCCCGTCGCGATCGACAATGACGTGGTCCGCACCGGCTTCACGCGCGATCGCGATCTTTGCTTCGGAAGAGACACGGCCGATGACCGTGCCACCGCGTAGTTTGATGATCTGCGTGAGAAGCAGGCCAACACCGCCGGCAGCGGCATGGACAAGCGCTATATCGCCCGGTTGTACGGGGTAGAAATCGGTCGCAAAATGACTGGCAGTGAGGCCCTGCATCATTACCGCCGCAGCCGTCCGGTCATCGATGCCGTCGGGTATTTTCACAAGTGCGTCCGCGCGCACTGACACCTGTTCGGCATAGCTGCCGGGTTCATAAACCCAGGCGACGCGATCGCCAGGCGCGATTGTGTCGACGCCCTCGCCGACAGCGATCACGCGGCCTGCCCCTTCCACGCCGAGGACCTTTGGGTTTGGTATCGTCGTCCACGCCATACCCTGTCTCACGCCGATATCCATGAAATTTACACCTGCGGCAGCGGGCTCCACGATTACTCGTCCTGGTGTAACTGAGGGCACATTACGATCGACCACTGCCAATTGGGTTGAAGATCCAATTCCGTTCATGACGACTGCCTTCATGATCATTCCTTTCTTGACTGCTTATTCCAGAATTGAGCAAAAATTTTTGCGGTCAGGTTAAAGCGCGAAGCGCCATCATACCCAGTGATTTGAGATGGGGACGATCGGCGCCGCCCCGCCCCGCAATGCGGATCGCTGCGACATTTGCAAAGAGGAAGTCTGCTGCGTCTGCGACTGACAGAGAGTGATCGATATCACCGGCGGCTTGCGCTTCCGCGATCCGCGAAATCGCTGCCTGCTTCAGCCGGCGGTCGGCGACCTGTTGCAATGCTGAGAGTTCCGGACGGCTCTGACCGAACTCGCAGATTGATCCGATACCAAGGCAACTCTGCTCAGCGGTCTCGACGACGCGGTCCAGCATGGCTCGAATGCCATCCATCGCGTCTTCTCGACTCCTTAGGGCTGCTAGATGCGCGTTCGTCTCTGAAGCGGCGTAGTGCTCGACCGCCGAGCGATAAAGCTGCCATTTATCTCCGAACGTATCGTAGAGGCTTTGGCGACCAATCTTCATAGCGTCAACGAGCATTGCCGTCGAGGTGCCCTCAAAGCCATGTTCACGAAAAACACCGATTGCGGCATCAACGGCTGCTTCTTTGTCAAACTCTTTTGTTCTTGCCATAAGGCCGATATATGAATTCTAGACTGAACAGTCAAGATTGGAGCAGGAAAATTCAAATCTGTACAAAATCCGCTCGCTAAGTATAAATAAACGTTCTATCGCAAGCGGTTGGGAGAGTGATGCCTTCATCAATGACGTGTCGCTCGTTCACATCCTTTCAAGGCGAGAGACGCGCACATAGGCTGCGTTGCTGAATTGCGATGAGATCCAACTTGTGGCACTACTCCGCCACGCCGCGTAGTGCACGGATGATTTCCTCAGCGAACATCGTGGCGGCGAGGCCGTGGTTGCGCTTTTCACGCTGTACGAGCGAGAGGACGTTCTTGCCGATCGTTCGGTCCCGAATCTGCACGTAGGTCAGGACGCCATTGCGTTGTTCTTCCGCGACATCGAACCTGCTGAGAAATGCTATGCCATCACTGGCTGATGCCAGGGACTTCATCGCCTCGATCGAATTCGCTAGGAAGGCCGGCTCTACCGAGATGCCCGCCTCGGCAAAAGCATTGGCGACAATACCATGGATCAGCATCGGCTTGTCAGCAAAGATTAACGGGTATGGCTGGCAGGCAGACAATGGAATGGACTCCTGTCCTGCGAGTGGATGCTCTGGTGATACCACCGCGCCAAGCCGCGTGTCCATTTTCCAAAGTGTTTCCAGTTGCGGGACAGACGGAAGATTGAAAGCGAGGCCGAGATCTGCCTTTCCGTCCAGTAGGGTCTGCACGATATCGTGCACGAACATCACCCGGATCGTGATTTTAAGTCTCGGGTGACGCGTGGCGAAATGCGCTGCAGTCTTCGGCACGATGCCGCCGGCCAGCCCGCCCATCGTGGCGATAATGATCTCCGCTTTGGAGGGTCTTCATGTCGCGGATGTCGGCCTCTACCTGACTGAATTCCTTGATTGTACGGCGGACATGGGCAACAAGAATTTCCCCAGCCGGTGTCAATCGCAGTCCACGCGGCAGGCGCTCAAATAAGGGTTCGCCGATCGCCTCCTCCAATTGAAGGATGTGCTTGTTGATTGCAGACGGTGCTACATTAAGCCGCTCACCTGCTGCCCGGATCGAACCGCAGCGTGCGACTTCGTCGATGTAGCGCAGGACCCGTGAATGCAGCATGGGTGATTTCCACCGTTCTCAAAAAGCGTACGAACTGCGCGGAAAATACTGCTTTTCGGAAGCAGTGCAATCCTTTCTTATCCTCCACGGAACCTGCGGAACATGCCTGGCGCTTGCTAGGAATGCCGCTGGATAGAGTGGAGGAAAGACTTGAACACATTGGAAGCTGCACATTACGACAAGGTGCGTGCGATATTCGATATCCTTGAAGGTCGAGGCGAGGCGGACCTTCTTCTAAAGAACCTGAACATTCTCGATGTTCATGGAGAGACCGTCTATCACGGCTCAATCCTTGTCTATGACAAGCGCATCATCGCGCTCAATCCTGACGAGGACATACTGAAGGTCAAGGAAGTCTTCGACGGTCAGGGTCTATACGCGATACCAGGTTTGATCGACGCCCATATCCACTTTGAATCCCAGCTGGCGCATCCAACGGCTCTTGCAGAAGCCATGGTGCCCTGTGGAACGACGACCATATTTGCCGAGTGCCTGGACCTCCTGAGTGCGGCTGGCGAGGAGGGTGCGAAGGCGGCCGAAAAATTATTTCAGGACTATGATCAGCTTCCTTATCGGCTCTACGCCTTCGCGCCAGGCAAGAAGACATCCGCTGCAGTCACCAAGGCGGTTCTGGACATGGAGCCCGTCATTGGGCTCGGCGAGTTTGAGCACTTCACCTACAGCTCCGGCAGCGACGACGACTTCCGTAAGGCGTCCTGGGTGCGCGCCAAGGGCGGCTTCATGAACGGCCATTGGGGTGTTACTGCACTCTCGGACATGATGCTGAACTACCTGCCGGCCATTGGTGTTTCCAACAATCACGATGTCTGGAACGAAAATGATATCGAAAAAAGCATCCGTTACGGTTTCCCGACCCATATCAAATTCGGGGTCGGCTCGAGCGAGGTGATCAAGGTGCTTCTGAGCGCTATTGTCGACCGCAAATGGCCGACCGATAACTTCATGCTCTGCACCGACAACATCTCCATCGAGCGCCTGCTGACCATGGGTCACATGGATTGGATCATCTCTCTTTGCGTCGAGATGGGCATCAACCCTATCCATGCGATCAAGATGGCGACGTATAACACGGCGCGGTCCTTCCATATGGAAGACCAGCTCGGCTCGCTCACCCCGGGCCGTTTCGCCGATATCGTTCTGACGGACAGCCTTTCGAAGATCAATCCGCTCTATGTGTTCAAGGATGGCGAGTTGGTCGCGAAAGACCGCATGCTCCTGAAGAATGCCGAGATCAATTATTCCGGCATGTGCAAGCAGGGTGTACTGGGGCTCAATGACCTGACCCCGGAGCAACTGGACCTCGCGCCGCTGGAGATCTCCGCAGATGGCACACAAGCAAAGGTTCTCCTCTTCGACGTCTACGGCCGCGGTCACGCCAGGTTTTACCAGGAGGTCTGGGTATCGCTGAAGGACGGAAAGGTCGTGGCAGAGCTGGACGGTGTGAAACTCAGCCGTATGTCGGTCGTCCAACGCTATGCCGACGGCAAGCGCCATGTGGTCAACGGCCTGTTCAAGGGGGTGCATGTCGATCGCGGTGCGGTCGCCACCTTCTGGCCGGCGCCGAAGCCTTACTTCGTTGTTGTCGGCCAAGACAGCGCGGAAATGTGCCATTGCCTTGAGCGGGTGGACAGTTTCGCTGGTGCTTGCGTCGTTACGGAAAACAAGACGGACAAGGCGGTCTTGCCACTCGACATCTATGGCGTCATGGCAAACATGAACGTATCCGAGCTGACATCCTTGACCGCCGCTATCGATGCCGCGCTTGAGGCACTCGGCAATCACAACAAGGGAGAGCCGGTCGTAAACAAGCTGCTCAGCCTGTTCATCTCGCTGCATCGGTTCCGTTTCATGGTCTGATGGCGGCGGGAACGATATCGCCGGCAGGTGCGGGGAGCACCTGCCGGAAGAGGAGCAAGTCTTGAATTAAAACAGCCGGCTTATGCCGGTGAAATGATTGCAGGAAAACTTGCATAAAAATGAGGGGGGACAATGAATGGCACATAATGCGGCAGAGGCCGAAATCGTCGATACGGGCAGTCTGGTCCGGCGATGGATCATGTACGTGATCGGTATTTACATCCTGACCTTCGGTGTCAGTCTGGCGATCCGCGCCGGTATCGGCATATCACCCCAGAGTAGTATGACGCGGACGATGACCCTGGTTTATGCGCCGCTGAGTCAGGGCACCTACAATTTTATCCTTGAACTGATCATGCTTTTCCTGACCTATCTGGTCTTGCCCAAGGATTTCAAGCTCAAGAACTTCGCATCGCTGATCCCGGCATTCGTCCTGGCGGCTTGCCTTGATCTGAACTTGAAGCTCACCGAGTTCATCCAGCTCGACGTCTACCATTGGAAAGTTCTGCTCCTTGTCGTCGGCGACGCAGCACTCGCCTTCGGCCTGTTCCTCATGATCCGTGCCAATCTTGTGCTGATGCCGATCGACATGTTCGTCAACACGATCTTCAAGCGAACCGGTTGGAAATGGGGCAACATCAAAACCGGATTCGACTGCACGCTGCTGGTCACGTCGGCCTTGATTGGCTTGGCTTTCCTCGGCGAGATCAAGTTCATCCGTGAGGGCACGATCCTCAATGCGATCCTGGTCGGCCAATACATCAGGCTCTATTTCTTCCTGTTCAAGAAAATCAAGGCACGGAAAGTGATGCCGAGAACGGAAGGCCTGGAATTCCCGGTCAAGTAGGGGCCTGGACCAAAGAGCAAAGAGGGCCGGCGAGTTTCGCCGGTCCTCTTATTGGCTGGCGAAAATGATGTAGTAGACAGTGGCGACCGGACCAACAAGAGAATCCATCAGGGCTCAGGGATCGATTCACACCGACATCCGGTGCTGAATAGAGGCGCGTTAACTTCGTCCGTCAACTTCGTTGGCGGACTCGCATGCGCCACACCTATCGGCAACGCGTCGATCATCTAAGCGCGGTGGGATACAGCGACAGCTATCTATATCGTATCAAGGCGATAGGTGTGTTCGGCCAAGCCCGCGATCTACCTCGCTGGGGCTATCAGCTCTGGCAGATATCGCGTCAACTTGGAATAATGTGATACGCTTGACTGACAATGTCCGTTAACTGCCAAGCGAACGCCCGAGAAGCGCGCGTGGCATTACAAGACGCTACGCGGCTCTCGCAAATGCGATGATCGCACTCCGGCGAATATGCGGAGCCGAACAGAGCGCGGGCATCGCAATGCTATAGCAGAGGAGTGTTTTCGATAGACAACCAAACGCAATCACCATTGGAGGACGAGAGCCGACAACTTGAGGATAGCGTATCAGTCGCCATTGTCCTTTTGGCCGCCGGTGAGGCTAGCCGCATGGGCAAAGGGAAAGCGCATAAGCTTCTCGCGGAATTTGACTGCGTTCCGCTCGTTCGCCGTGCCGCGTTGGCTGCGCTAGGCGCTGATGCAGTCACGGTCGTTGTTGTCACTGGACATCGCCGCGCCGAGATCGAATCTGCACTCTCCGGCCTTGCCGTGATATCAGTCGAAAATTATAATTACGCATCGGGCATGGCAAGCTCGCTGATCGTTGGCTTCGAAGCCGCAAGCGTGAACACTCCGCAAGGCGTACTCGTCATGCTAGCCGACATGCCGTGGGTAACGACTGCGGACCTTGACGCGCTGATTGCCGCATTTCGGTCCTCATTGGGTCAGGCGGTGGTGCGCGCTGTTTCAAACGGCAAAGGTGGAAATCCGGTCATCCTGCCACGTTCGTTAGCCGATGCGGTGTTACGCCTTGTTGGCGATGTCGGCGCGCGGCACATCGTTGAGATGTCGGGACTGCCTGTGATCGAAGTCGATATCGGAGACGCAGCACATATGGATGTTGATACCCCTCAAGATGTGATCGAGGCTGGCGGTGTCTTACGGGCATAAAGACCCTTGCCTACGGTGAAAATGCGGAGCTCTTGAGACCAAGGTGTAGGATTCTCAGCAGTCAAAATTTGTAGTGACTGCCCCATACAGGACAACTCGGCGATTTTGATTGGCCCGACTGCCATCACGGCAACTCGGTCCGCTTTAAGCCAACCTGCGATACAAGCTCTCAATCGCGAAAAGAAAACGCGGCGCTGTCGGCAGCCCATGCCACAAACGCCACCTTCAGTCGTTCTGCTGCGGGCGAGAGGCTGTGATGGCGCCGCTGCAGTAGCGAAACGTCGCGCATAACGAGGGGATCGACGAGGTCGATGGTCTTTACCTGTACCGCCGATGCCAGCTGGCTTGAGTTTTCCGGTAGGACAGCGACGCCCATACCGGCGGAAATCATGCTGATGGCGGTGGTCGAGAACCGAACTTCGTATTTCGGCCGGAAATTCGGTACGACGCGGATGAGATTGTGCTCGACAAGGTTGCGCAGGGGGTTCGTGGCGGCAAGAACGATTAGGTTCTCGTCCTTCAGCTCTGCCCAGCTTACTGACCGTCGCTTGGCAAACCGGTGATCTTCCCGGCAGATGAGCATCAGCTTGTCTCGCAGCAGCGGGGTCGCGGCGATTTCCGGATCGTCCTCCGACAGGGTGCCCACGGCGATATCGACCTCGTTTCGCTTGAGTGCCGGGGTGATCGCCTCTTCGGGCATGTCGCGGATGTTCACGGATATTTCGGGATACATGCGCAGGAACCGCGCGATAATGGGCGGCACAATCGTAGCGGCAAGGACGATCGCAGCGGCGATGGTCACCTGGCCCCGCTTGAGTGAGGCGTTGTCTCTGATGTCGCCGACTGCCAGTTCGAGATCCTTCAAAATCTTGCGGGCCTGCGGCAGAAATTCCTGCCCGACGTGCGTCAGGCACACCATTCTCGTATGGCGGTCGAAAAGACGCGCACCGATCTCTGCTTCCAGATCCCGGATCAGGATGCTGACCGCCGACTGCGTCAGATGCAGGCCGTTGGCTGCAAGGTTGAATTGACCGAGCTCGGCCACTGCGATGAAGGCCCGCAGTTGCCGCAGGGTAATATTCATGGATGCGCCATCCCTCCGTCGAACACGTCGCCTGCGTGCCCACCAACAAATGCTGCCGCAGGCGCTCCTGTCTAGCCCGCAAGAGCGGGTTGTTCGAAATGGTCCACTATCTTTCCCGCCATAAGCAGCCCCAGTTCGTCGAGGCGGCTGCGGTCGGGCGGCAATTCGCCGAGGATCTCTCCGTGGAACATTACGAGAATCCGGTCGCAAAGCGCGAAGAGCTCTTCCAATTCCGTCGAGATCAGCAGGATGGCGCGGCCGCTGTCGCGCTGCTTCAGCATCTCCTCCATGACGAATTCCATAGCGCCAATGTCGATGCCGCGCGCGAGTTGGTTCACGAGGATGAAATCGGGGTTGCGCGCCAGTTCGCGGGCGACCACCAGCTTCTGCTGGTTGCCGCCGGAAAGGTCGCCAATCCGCTGGTTCTCGTCGCGGGATTTGACGCGGAAACGCTTGATGAGGTCGCGGGTGTGTTCGCCGATCGCACCCCGGATGAGCATGCCGCGGGCGGCAAAGGGCGGTTGGTTGTAGCGCTGGAGAATGGTGTTTTCGCTGAGTGAAAGCGACATGACGATGCCGTGCTTGTGGCGGTCTTCCGGAATGTGGGAAAAACCGCTGGCATTGATGCGGGAGGGCTCCAGCCCGGTGATGTCTTTGCCGTTCAACATGACGCTGCCGGCATCGACCGGCAACAGGCCGGAGAGCGCCAGCGACAGTTCTGTCTGACCGTTGCCGGAAACGCCGGCGATTCCGACGATCTCGCCGGCGTACACATCGAGACTGACGCCGCGCACGGCGGTAAGCCCAGTCTCGCTGCGGCAGGTGAGGTTCTCCACTGACAGCACGAGTTTGCCGGGGGCGGCGGGGCGGCGGGGAAGCTCCATGCCGACGTCTCGCCCGACCATCATACGCGCAAGCGCCCGCGCATCCGTCTCGGCGACGTTGACGGTGTGCACAACGCGCCCGTCACGCATGACGCTGATACGGTTGCTGACGCGCATCACCTCGTCGAGCTTGTGCGAGATGAAGACGACCGTCTTTCCGTCCTTGACGAGATCGCCCATCAGCGCGAGCAGCCGGTCCGTTTCCTGGGGCGTAAGCACGGCTGTCGGTTCGTCGAGGATCAGGAGGTCGATGCCGTGAAATAGGACCTTAAGGATTTCGACGCGCTGTTGCTCGCCGACTGACAGCTCCTTTACAAGCGAGCCCGGACTTACGTCCAGCGCATAGCGGTCGCTGAGTTCGCGGATCTTCGCATGGACCTTGTCCATGTCGTTGATGACCTTGAGGGCCGATCCCTGGCCGAGGATATAGTTCTCCGCGACGGTGAGGTTGGGCACGAGCATGAAGTGCTGGTGCACCATGCCGATGCGCTGGCGGATCGCCTCGCGCGGGCTGTTGAAGCGCACGGACTGGCCTTTATACACGATCTCGCCCTCATCGGGCCGCACCATTCCGCAGATCATGCTCATCAGCACGCTCTTGCCGGCGCCGTTCTCGCCGAGCAGCGCGTGGATCTCGCCCTCCTCGATTTCCAGCGACACGCCGTCGCTGGCGATGATCGAGCCGAAGCGCTTGCGGATATTGTCTATGCGCAGGAAGGGTTTGGGGGACATTTTCATCACCTCATGTCGTAGGGTTGGCCGAGCTTGCTCGGCGCTGCGCCCTTGCCACGGACCACGACGAGCGTGACGATCGTCATGATGTAGGGAAGCGCCTGCAGGACCTGGTAGGGCACGACGATGGACGCCTGGGCCTGGAGCATGAGCTGCAGGGCATAGAAGAGACCGAAGAGCAGCGAGACGAAGAAGGCCCCGACCGGCGACCAGCGGGCAAAGACAACCACGGCAAGCGCAATGAAGCCGCGCCCGGAGGTGATGCCCTCGACGAACTGGTTGGAATGGCCGAGCGTCAGGAACGCGCCGCCGAGCCCCGCAAGCCCGGTTCCGACCATTACAGCGGCGTAGCGGTAGCCGGCGACGTTTCGGCCGGCTACGTCGACGGCCTTGGGATGCTCGCCGACAGCGCGCAGAGTAAGGCCGAAGGAAGTGCGGTAGAGGATGAGCGTCGCGAGGATCGCGACGAGGACCGTCGAGTAGACGACAAGGTTCTGGCGGAAGAAGGCTTCGCCGAGGAAGGGGAGGTCGCTGAGCCAGGGGATGTGGATGGGCTGTGCGATCTCGATGCCCCTGCCGGTAGAGACATAGTAGGTGCGGAACAGGAAAGCCGTCAGGCCCATGCCGAGCAGGTTGAGTGCCGCGCCCACCACGATCTGGTCCGCCTTGATGGTGATCGTGAAGAAGGCGAAGACCAGCCCGAACAACATGCCGCCGCCGATGCCTGCGAGAAGCCCGAGCAGGATGCTGCCGGTTGCAAAGGCTATCGCGAAACCGCAGAACGCGCCGACGAGCATCGTTCCTTCCAGCCCGATGTTGAGCACGCCGGCGCGTTCGGAAAAGACCTCGCCGATCGAGGCGAAGATCAGCGGCGTGGCAAGCCTCCAAGCAGCGCCAAACAGCGTCGCCAAGAATGTGAGAAACATCATGTCGTCCATTGAACAGGCCTTTCAGGAATCTCGCATAAGTTTTTGTTGTCCCGCAAAGCCTCTGTCTGCATTGCGGAAGTTTCCATTCTTTCAAGCCACGATCCTGATGACGTCGCGGAACTTGGCGAAGGCGACGACCGACAGGATGACCATGCCCTGGATGACGAGCACGAGGACCTGCGGCACCTGCGAGGTGATCTGGAGGACTTCCGAACCCGACCGGAGCGTCGCGAAGAGCCCGCCCGAGATGATCGCCGCCAGAGGATTGTTGTTGGCAAGGAGTGCGACGGCGATGCCTTCGAAACCGTAGCCCGGCGAGATGTTCTGGTAGAGCCGGTGCGTGACGCCCGCCACTTCGAAGGCGCCGGCCAACCCCGCCAGCGCACCGCTGATACAGATGGCGATCATCACGTTGCGGCGCACGTCCATGCCGGCATAGCGCGCCGCATGCGGGTTGAGGCCGACGACGCGGAGCGCAAAACCCCGGCTGCTTCGTTGCAGGAAGATGTAGAGTGCCACCGCTAGAACCACGGCGACGAGGATGCCGATATGCAGCCGCATGTCCGAGACGATCCGCGGCGTCCAGGCCTCGCGCACCAGCCGTGCCGATTGCGGATAGGCAGCACTCGCGTCCTTCATCGGTCCGGTGACGAGGTAGCTCGTCAGAATGATGGCGATGTAGTTGAGCATGATCGTCGTGACGATCTCGCTTGCTTGGAAGCGCACCTTGAGATAGCCGGCAATGCCGGCCCAGGCAGCACCCGCCAGCGCACCCGCAAGCATCACCAGCGGCGCGTGCACCCAGACGGAAAGCCCGTCGATGCTGGTGCCGACGAAGGTGGCAGCGATTGCGCCGACGTAAAGCTGTCCCTCGGCGCCGATGTTCCAGATGCTGCACCTAAAGGCGACGCAAAGCCCCGCACCAATAAGAATGAGGGGCGTCGCCTTCAGGAGAATTTCGGCGACCGAGCGCGCGTCCTGGAAGGAGCCGAAGATCATGACGGTGACCACATCGGCGCCGTTGAAGCCGTTCAGCCACAACAGGGCTGCTCCGAACGCGAGGGCCATCAGGACCGCCGCGATCGGGGTCACGGCGCTGATTGCGGCTTGTGATAGCATCCTGTAGATGACGTGGGTTGCTTGAGGAGACATGTGCTCCCGCGCTTCCTGGTTTACATGTTCCATGATAGGTCCGGAAGTTGGTGTGGCGGCGATGCTTCGCTGCGACCGGACGGGGCCGGTCGCAGCGAAAGCCTGTCACGGCGAGTCGGTTTTGATCTCGCCGGCTGCGATCTTGGCGCTGATCGCGGTGACCTCCGCGCGGATGTCTTCCGGCACTGACACCGGCCCGTCATCGCGGAAGGTGAAGGAAATGACCTTCGGATCCTTCAGGCCGAAGACGACGTTCGTCGTCGGCGGGTTGCCGTCGCGGATCGAGCGCACGATTTCCATCACGCCCTGCGCATAATCGGCGACGTAGAGGCCGAGAATGTTGTTCGGGGCAACCGGTGTGAAGTCGCTGAAGATCGAGAAGCTGCGCACGTCCGGACCGGATTCGGCGATCGCCTGATAGCCGCCGACGGTCGCGCCCGAGGCATTCGGAACGACGAAATCCGCCCCTTGAGCGATCATGCTGAGCGCCGCTTCCTTGGTGGCTGTCGTATCGGTGAAATTGCCGATGTAGGCTTCGCTGATCTGGAAGTCGGGATTGATGCTCCTGGCTCCGTTCTTGAAGCCGGAGAATGCCTGTTGGATAGGCGGGATTTCCATGCCGCCGACGAGGCCTGCCTTCTTACCCATTTTCGCGGCGATGACACCCATCAGATAGAAGGGCTGGCTGGTATCGGTATTGAGCCCAATCACATTGCCTTCGTGGATGCTGCTTGACGAGATGAGGAAGTAGGTGTCCGGATAATCGAGCGCGACTTCGAGCGCGGCATCCTGGAATTCGAAGCCGTGGCCGAGGATGACTTTGTAGCCCTGGCTGGCATAATCGCGGAACGCCTTTTCGAACGAGGCAGGGTTCTGCTGAAGCTCGACATAGCTGATCTTGGCGCCGAGCTGGCCTTCCACCCCTTTCAGCGCATTGTAAGCGATCCGGTTCCATCCCTCTTCCGAAACACTGCCCGGCACCAGAAGGCCCATCTTGAAGTCTTCGGCCAGCGCGGAACTTGGCCAGATCATGCCGGCCAACGTCAGTCCAAGAGTGGACGCAAGCAGCAAACGCCGTGAAATTGCGGTCTTCTTCATTTCATTCCTCCCATTAGATTGCAGTCTCAATCCCCCCGGAGCCGCTGTTCCCTTATGCGTTCTCCTTCAGGTGGATATTTCCCGTGGCGCTTTGCGAGACAAGGCGTCCCTTCGAAAAGACAAAGGCACGATCCGGCCCGCCGGCAACCAGCGTGTTTGTGTCGATGCAGTTGGTGACGACGAAGTCGGCGCGCGCACCGGCGCGAAGTCCATAGTCCTTGCCGAGCCCCATCAAGCGGGCTGGCGCCGTAGTGATCATGCGGTGGGCGGCGGCAAGCTCGTCGCCGCGCAAGTGCCCGGCAAGCAGCGTCCAGCGGGCAATCTCGAGCATGTCGCCGGAGCCAGTCGGCACGAACGGGTCCTGGATATTGTCCGAGGCCGTCGCGATTGTGACGCCGGCCCGGTGCAGTTCGGCGACGCGCGTCAGGCCGCGCGGCGGCAGCATCTCGTAGTCGCGGCCCTGCAGGTAAAGGTTTGCGGCCGGAAGTGTGACGACGCCGACGTCAAGCGCAAGGATGCGCTCGACGATGCGCTGGAAATCCTGGCGGGGCAGGGCGCTTAGCACGGAAACATGGCTGAAGACGGTGCGCCCCTGCATGCCGAAACGCTCGACCCTGTCGAGGGCGGCATCCAGAAGCTGGACACCGGCATTGAGGTGTTCGTCGAGATGGAGGTCTACCGGCTTGCCGGCCTTGACTGCGGCGGAGAACAGGATGTCGAGATAGCGCGGCGGGTCTTCGGAAACGGCGGGCGTTCCGCCTACGGCATCGGCAAGCGCCACCGCGCCATCGATATTGCGGTCCAGCCAGTCAAAGTCCTGCCCCGGATGCGGCGTCATAAACGCGACGAGCTGAAGGGTCATACGATCCTGCGAGCTGCCCCGTATACCTGCCAGCGTCTCGATGCCGTAAAAGGCAGCGTCCTTGTCGACGTTGATATGGCTGCGAATGGCGGTCGTGCCGCGGGAAAGACATCGCTCGATGGTACGCGTGGCGCGCTTGTATATATCGTCCGGTCCTGCGGTGCGGGCATATTTGGCAAAGGCCTCGCGCGCGCCCTGAAGGGTTCCGGACGGATTGGGTGTGAAACGCAGAACCCCGGTCTTGTCCAGGTGCTGGTGTGCATCGACGAAGCCCGGAGAAACCAGCATACCGCTGATATCGACGCAGTCGCCGCTGGAGGCACGGTCGATGAGCGGTTCAACGGCGATGATGCGCCCGTCGGCCCCGATGACGATATCACCGATCGATTGCGTCCCGTCGTCATGGATGACGGTTCCGCCCGTGAGTGCAAAGGACCGACCGGCGGTCAGGTTTACGAGTGACGCAGTTGGATTGTCCCTTACCATTCGTCCCCACCTTCTTCTTGTAGTCAGCGCAAAGTAAACACGCGCCTTTAATTAAAACAAATTCATTATTTCAATGCTTTAATGAATTATTCGTAATAATCGCGAATCAAGCAAGCGCCGTCTTTCCATGCCGCCGGAGGGGCCGGCGGGTGAAAGGTTACAGCCGTTCAGTGCCGGTATTGCGGTTCTTGCGCGTCGAGTTGCCGGCGAACTGCGGCGAGATGGGCGCGGGCTGAACCCGCGTCGCCCTCACGCATCTGGCGGTAGGCAGCCTCCGCGATGGCCGGATCGACGGGGGAAACCGTGCGGCCGGTGGACATGGCAAGCACCTGCACTTCCGCCGCCCGCTCGAGATAATAGAGATCGTCCCAGGCCTCGGCGATCGATGGTGCAAGCACCAGCACGCCGTGGTGCTTCATGAACAGGATATCCGCATCGCCGACAGTCCGCGCGATGCGCGCTCCTTCGCGGTGATCAAGCGCCAAGCCGTTGTAGTTTTCGTCCACGGCGGTGCGGCCATAGAATTTCAGTGCTGTCTGTCCGGCCCAGATCAGCGGCGGGCCATCCGTCATGGAGAGCGCGGTCGCATAGGGCATGTGGGTATGGAAGGCCACCTTAGCGCGCGGCAGGCGCCGGTGGATTTCAGCGTGGATGTAGACGGCGGTTGCTTCCGGCTCGCCCGCGCCGTCGATGACGCTGCCGTTAAAATCGCAAACGAGGAGTTTTGAGGCTGTCAGCTCGCGGAAGGCATAACCGTAGGGGTTAACGATAAACAGATCGTCGTATCCCGGCACGACTGCCGAAAAGTGGTTGCAGATGCCTTCCTCGAAACCATTGCGCGCCGCCATGCGGAAGCAGGCGGCGAGGTCTTCCTTCGCGGTGCGAATGGCATCGCCGGAGAGGTCGGGGCGGTTGGTCCGGGCGGCTTCGAAGGGATTTTCGGCGCGGGCTTTCAGGGCATGAGCCATGGGTGCTCCTTGTCTGGTTTGGCTGGGAGCGGCGGCTGACCTGGCAGTGCCGGTGCCGCGCGCAGCAAGAGCCATAAAGCTCGCTGCGCCCTGCCTGCCCGCGCACCGCGCAGTCCAGCAGCGTCATCAGATAGCGCCGAATTTTTTGCGCGGTCAATGCACGGATTTGAGGAGGAAGTCGCGGAAGCGCCGTGCGGCGGGCGAGAGCGATCGCGCCCGCTTCTGGATCAGGCTGACCTCGCGCTGGATATGCGGTTCGGTCGGCGTGCGCACTACCAGTCCCATCGATGTCGCCAGCCGAGTGACCGCCGAAGTCATGATGGCAACACCGAGACCACCTTCGACCATGCCGATAATGGTCAGCGGCAGCGCCACCTCCTGCATCGTCTTGTCGAGCGGCAGGACAATGCCGTTGCGTGCCAGCTCGCTTTCAAGCCGCTCGCGGATAGGGTTGCCGCGTTGCGGCCCGATCAGCTTGCGGTCGGAGAGGTCGTTCCAGCGGAGCTTTGGAAGTTTGACCAAAGGGTCTTCAGGGTGCAGCACCACCAGAAATTCGTCAGTCATCAAACGGGTGCCAACAAGATCGTTGTCCTCCTCCGGCACAGTTCCCAGGCCAAGGTCCACGGACCCATTGACGACGTGCTCCAGCACGACCTTCTCGGCAACGTCATGAAGCGCGACGGTAATTTCCGGATAGAGCTTGCTGAATGCATGGACCAGTTGCGGCAGCAGCAGGGCGGCCTGCACCGTGCCCGCCGCAATCGAGACCTTGCCGCGGCGCAGTGCCGTCAGCTCTAGCGAGCTTTCAACCATGCCCTCGATATCGGCCACGGCGCGCGCTGCAACCGGCAGGATATCTGTACCCGCCTCGGTGAGGCGCAGCAAGCGCGTATGCCGGTCAAAGAGGCGGAGGTTAAGATTGGTTTCGAGTTGCCGCACGAGCGTGCTCACCGCCGATTGCGATGAGCCGAGTTTGTCGGCAGCCAATGTGAATTGCCCCAGATTGGCCACGGTGACGAAGGCCCGAAGTTGCTTCAGCGTGATGTCCATGTCGCCCTATTCATTCAGTTATTAGATGAATAAATATAATTATGCTGATTGTTTACTGATTTGGCCAGCCGCATGATCCTCCTCGTACGGCGTGCGGTGACAAACATGAGGCCAAGAAGCCCCCCACCGCGCCGGAACGCTATTCGCTGGGAGGAAAGCGGATGTCCAATCCTGATACGACGGATTCCGTCGAAAAGATTTATCCCGTTCCGAGCCTTCTGGCTCTGGGCCTGCAGCACGTTCTCGTCATGTATGCCGGCGCGGTTGCCGTGCCGCTCATCATCGGCAGTGCCTTGCATCTGCCGAAAGAACAGATTGCCATGCTCGTCAGCGCGGACCTGTTCTGTTGTGGTCTCGTGACCATCATCCAGGCGGTCGGCATCGGCAATGTCGGAATTCGCCTGCCGATCATGATGGGAATTGCCTTCACCGCAGTTCCGTCGATCATCGCGACGGGCACCAACCCGGAACTCGGAATGCCCGGCATCATCGGCGCCGTCATAGGGTCCGGCATCTTCACGCTGTTCGCCGCACCCTTTTTCGGCCGATGGGTGCGGTTCTTTCCGCCCATCGTCACCGGCACCGTCATGCTGATCATCGGGCTGTCGCTGATGCGCGTCGGCGTGAACTGGGCGGCCGGCGGCCAGCCAATGATCAGGGGGCCGGAGGGTATGATCCCCAACCCGGCTTACGGCGCGCCCTTCGCGCTCGCCGTGGCTTCGATCGTGCTCGTCGCGATCCTGCTTTTGACACGGTTTCTCAAGGGCTTTCTCTCCAATCTTGCCGTGCTGCTCGGTATCGGCGTCGGTTTTGCAATCGCGATTGCGGCGGGCAAGGTCAGCTTCAACGGCGTGGGCGATGCCGATTGGGTGCAGATCATACAACCGCTTGCCTTTGGATGGCCGATCTTTGAGTTCTGGTCGATCTTCTCGCTCTGTGCCGTCATGACTGTGATGATGGTCGAATCGACCGGGCAGATTCTTGCCGTCGGCGACATGGCAGGCCGCAAGATTTCCCAGGCGGATCTCGCACGGGGCCTGCGAACGGACGGCGTCGGCAATATCATTGGCGGCATTCTGAACACGTTCACCTACACGACCTATGCCCAGAATGTCGGTCTTCTACAGATCACCGGCGTCATGAGCCGCTGGGTGGTGGCGACGGGCGGCGCCATCCTGATCTTGCTCGGCTTGCTGCCGAAGGTCGCCTTCATCAGTGCGTCCATCCCGAGCTACGTGGTGGGCGGTGCGGCGATCGTGATGTTCGGCATGGTCTCGGCCACCGGCGTCAAGATCCTCGCCAAGGTGGATTTCACCAACAACCGGCGCAATCTCTATATCGTCGCCGTCAGTGTCGGCCTCGCCATGGTGCCGGTCGTCGCGGACAAGATCTTCGATCAACTGCCGCAGGCAATGGAGAAGTTCTTGCACAGCGGCGTGCTCGTCGGCACCTTTGCCGCAGCGCTCCTCAACATCCTCTTTAACGGAATCCCCGCGAAAGAGCCTGATGAGACCGAGCTCAAGAATGGAGCTCCGGCGGCCGACCTGGTCTGAAGAACACCAAAATAGTCCGGCGGCGCGGAGCCGTGGGAACCCCGAAGCAAAGGAAATCTCATGAGACGCTTTGAATACCATCGGGCGGAAACGCTGGAGCATGCCTCCCGTCTTCTTACCGAACTCGGCGACGACAGCTTTCTGTTTGCCGGCGGAACGGACCTGCTGGTCGAGATTAGGGAGCGGCTGCGCCGTGTGCGCAATGTCATCGACATCAAACCCATCCCCGGCCTTTCCGATATTACCTATGACGAAACGCGCGGCCTCACGTTTGGCGCGCTGGTAACCGTCGGCCGACTCGAGCGCCTGCCGCTGGTTTGCCAGCGCTATCCAAACCTGCGCGCGGCCTTCGCCTCGCTCGGTTCCATCCAGGTGCGCAACCGCGCCACCGTCGTCGGCAATATCTGTCGTGCATCGCCCTCGGCCGATTCGACCCCCCCGCTGATCGCCGACGGCGCCTTCGTGCACATCTACAGCCGCACGAACATGCGGGTGGTTCCGCTTGCCGAATTTTTCACAGGCCCGGGCAAGAGCGTGCTCGCCAAGGGCGAGATCGTCACCGGCATCACCGTGCCGCCGGCGCAGGATAATAGCGGCAAGGCCTATCTGAAACATGGTCGCCGCAAGGCAATGGAACTGTCCACCGTCGGGGTTGCCGTCAGCCTCACCATGGAGGACGGCCTCTGCAACGATATCCGCATCGCGCTTGGCGCGGTGGGCGCGACCGTGCTGCGTGCCCCCGAGGCAGAGGCGATGCTGCGCGGCACTTCCCTCGATGCGGCAACGGTCAAGAACGCCGCGAACAAGGCAATGGAGGAGTGCACGCCGATCAGCAACGTGCGCGCCAGCGCCGATTATCGCCGTGACATGGTGGGCGTGCTGACCGGCCGCGCCATCAAACAGGCACTGGAGGCTTTCGCATGAAACGGATCGTCGAACTCACCATCAATGGCGAGGCGCGAGACATGGCGGTGGATACCTGCTGTTCGCTGCTCGACGCACTGCGCGACGATGTCGGTCTCACCGGCACCAAGAAGGGCTGCGACGTCGGTGACTGCGGGGCCTGCACCGTGCTGGTCGATGGCGAGCCGATCAATGCTTGCCTGATGCTCGCTGTCGAAGCCGAAGGCCGCTCCGTTGAGACCGTCGAAGGGCTCCAGCCTAGCGTCGATACGCTGCATCCGTTGCAGGATGCCTTCATGCGGCACGGCGCCTCGCAATGCGGCTTCTGCACGCCGGGCATCCTGATGATGGCCAAGAAGCTGCTCGCCGACAATCCGCGTCCCACCGACGAAGACATCCGTTTCGGCCTAAGCGGTAATATCTGCCGCTGCACCGGCTACACCAAGATTTTCGACGCTATCAAATCCGCCGCGCGCGAGATGGAGGCTGCAACATCATGAATATTACGATCCCTATCGAGAAACGCGATTTCAAGATCGTCGGCAAGAGCGTTCGCCGTGACGACGTGCTGGAAAAGGTGACGGGCGAGGCCGAGTATACCGGCGACGTCAAGCTGCCCGGCATGCTGTACGGCAAGACTAAGCGCGCGACCGTCGCCCACGCGCGCATCAAGAGCATCGATGTCAGCAAGGCGCTCGCCTGTCCCGGCGTCAAGGCCGTGCTGACGCATGAAAACGTGCCGCGCGTCCTGCATTACGGCTCGCCGCATCCGCGCTCGGCCTCCTGCACCAAGGATCAGTATATCCTTGACGACAAGGTGCGATTCTGGGGCGAGGGCGTTGCCGTCGTTGCTGCCATCAGCGAGGAGATTGCCGACGAGGCGCTCGACCTGATCGAAGTCGAATACGAGCCCTTGCCGGCCGTTTTCGAGCCGGAAGACGCGGCCCGGCCGGGCGCCCCGCTGATCCACGAAGTAGGGCCGGGCGGCAACCTGGTGCTCGATCCGGTACGCATCAATCGCGGTAACGTCGAGGCCGGTTTTGCCGAGGCGGACTTCGTAATCGAAGGCACGTTTTCCGGCGGACGGCCGCATCCGGCCTATATGGAGCCAAATGTCTGCATCGCGGACTGGGACGGCTCCAACAAGCTGACCTTTTGGACCTCCACGCAGTCCTCCTTCATGGTACGTGGCATCCTCGCTGAAGTGCTCGGCCTGCCGCTCACCAAGGTGCGCGTGCTCGTCGACCACATGGGCGGCGGTTTTGGTGCCAAGCAGGACTGCTTCCAGCACGAATTCCTGTGCGCCCTACTCGCGAAAGAGACGCGCCGTCCGGTGAAGATGGAATTCACCCGGCACGAGACCTTCGTTGCCGGCCGCGCGCGCCACCCCTGCAAGATCTGGCTGAAACAGGGTTTCAAGAACGACGGCACGCTCGTCGCCCGTGACATGAAGCTGGTCTACGACTCGGGTGCCTACGGCTCGCACGGCCCGGGCGTGACGATCGTCGGCACCACTGCCGCCACGTCACTATACCGCTGCAAGAATGTGCGGCTGGAAGGGCGCTGCATCTACACCAACACGCCGATCAACGGCGCTTTCCGTGGCTATGGCGTGGTGCAGAGTTATTATGCGCTCGATATCCAGATGGACGAGGCCGCCGAACGGCTGGGCATGGACCCAGCGGAGCTTAAGCTGAAGAACGTCGTGCGGGAAGGCGACATCGCGCCGTCGGGCCACCCGATCCTCGGTCATGGGCTGGAAATCTGCCTCCAGCACGGCATTGACGTGCTCGACTGGAAGACGCTGCGCAGCCGCGACCGCACGCCGGATCCCAAACAGCCGCACATTCGCATCGGCTGGGGCATTGGTTGCGAAATGCACGGCTCGTCGGCCTATCCCGGCATCAGGGAACAGGGCAACGCCACGGTGAAGGTCAACGAGGACGGCACGGTGACGCTGCTCACCGGGGCCGCCGGCCTCGGCACGGGCGCGCATACCGCGCTGGCGCAGATCGTCGCGGAAGAACTCGGCGTGCGCTTCGAGGATGTCGGTACCATCCATGGCGATACGGATGTGGTGCCGTGGGATATCGGCGCCTTTGCCAGCCACACGACCTATCTCGTCGGAACCGCTGCGAAGATGGCCGCCGGCAAGGTCCGCGACGCCGTTCTGGAGCGGGCGGCGATGAAGCTGCTGGTCTCGCCAGCCGAGATCGATCTCAGCGAGGGCAAGGTCTTCCTGAAATCCGACCCCGCCCGCTTCATGACCGTGGCAGAAGCGATGGGTCCCTCTCGCGGTATCCCCGCCGCCAACATCGTGGCGAACGGCACCTACGAGCCGACGAAATCCTATTCCTTCGCCGCGCATTTCGCCGAGGTGCATATCGATACGGAAACCGGCATCGTCGAGGTCAAGCGTGTCATACCGGTGCACGATGTTGGCCGGGTCATCCATCCGATCGCGGCGCAAGGTCAGATCGAAGGCGGCATCCAGCAGGGCATCGGCCACACACTGACTGAGGACTACATCATCGACAAGAAGACCGGCCGTTCGCTGAATGCGGGCCTCGTCGACTACAAGATGCCGCTTTCGATGGACATGCCGGACATCGAGACGATCATCCTCGAAGCAGCACCTGATCCGGGCGGCCCCTGGGGCGCGAAGGGGGTCGGCGAAGACCCGATCATCGCCATCGGCCCGGCCATCGCTAACGCCATCCACGACGCTATCGGTGTTCGGTTCCACCACTATCCAATCACACCGGAAGACATCCTGAAAGCCTTGAGGGAGAAGAAGGCATGAACATGCATATCGAACCTGCGACCCAGAAACTCCCGATCACGATCCTGACCGGGTTCTTAGGCTCGGGAAAGACGACGCTGCTCAACTACATCCTCACCGAACGCCACGGCCACCGCATCGCGGTGATCGAGAACGAGTTCGGCGAGGTGGACGTCGACAGCGACCTGGTGCTCGCCTCGGACGAGGAAATCTTCCAGATGCAGAACGGTTGCATCTGCTGCTTCGTCGACGTGCGCAACGACCTTATCGACGTGATGAAGAAGCTCTTGAGCCACAAGGACAAGTTCGACCACATCATCGTCGAGACTTCCGGCCTTGCGGACCCGACCCCCGTCGCCACCGCCTTCTTCGTCGATCGCAGTGTCGCCGATGAGGTGGAGTTGGATGCCGTCGTGACGCTCGTGGATGCAAAACACATCGACCAGCACCTATACGACCCGGTGCTGGATGGCAGCGACAACCAGGCGGTCAACCAGATCGTTGCGGCCGACCGCATCATCGTCAACAAGATCGACCTTGCCGACGACGAGGCGCTCGGCTCGCTGGAGAGATCGCTGCGCAAGCTCAACCAGACGGCGCCGATCCTGCGCTCCAGCTACGGCGTCGTCGACCTTTCCAACATCCTCGGTGTTAACGGCTTCCGGCCGTCCTACGTGCGGGAGCGCGCGGAAATCCTCGATATCGACATGGACGACGACCACGACGCGCACGGCCACCACCACGACTGCCACGACGGGGCCTGCGACCACCAGGACCATGACCATGTGCACCATCCTGACCACGGCCACGTTGACGGTAAAGGCCACGCGCATACAGCCGCCCTGCGCCCGCACAGCCATGACGCGACGGTAAAATCCCATTCCTTCGTCTATCCGCACTCCTTCGACGGTGAGAAGCTCGCCACCTTCCTGAAAGACTATCTCGGCGAGCGGGGCGACGACATCTTTCGCACCAAGGGCATCGTTTCGGTCGCAAATGACGACCGCTTCTTCGTGCTCCAGGCGGTGCACAAGCTGGTCGATTTCCGCCCGGACCACAACTGGGGTGAGGACGCACGGAAGTCGAAATTCGTCTTCATCGGCCGCAATCTCGACCGTGACGGCATAGACCGAAACTTGCGGGCATGCCTGGCGGCCTAGCGGCGCTTCTCCTGCGGCGCACCGCCTGCGCAAGTCCCTCGGTCCGGAACCGCCCGCGCACCTTCCCGCGCGGGCGGCCGCTCTTGTTTTCTCAATAATAGTATTTAAAAACATATACTTAACTAACATTTCCGGTTGACACCCCGACGGAGATATGGTTCCTTTGACACTGAGTAGAAGCACCGACAATTGCTCATCGTCTGTTGGAAGATGAGGCCGTGATGTCGATGCTTACTGCGAAAGGAAATACTTGTTGGTCGCGACTGCTCCGCAGCCGCCACGCCAGCGTTCCTTCCCCGTCATCGACATTCCCTGAGATCGCGAATTTATCGTCGGCTTCGGCCGGTATGGCTTTCCTTGCGCGGCCCCGCATCGACCGGACCCTCTACGACAGGAGAAAATGAATGATAATTGACCTAAGCTGCTACCCCACCGACCTGGTGGACCTGGCTTGGCGCCACGACGGGCCGCCGTTCACCGGCGACAAGCTCTTGAAGATGATGGACGGCCCGTACTACGTGAACGGCAAGCCGCGCCGTATCGACAAGGCGTTCATCCAGCCGCCGCAGGGCAACACCATCTACACCCACGAAGTCATGGACCTGGAAGGCAAGGCCGCCATCCGCCAGTACATGGCCTATACGGAAAAGATGGTAACTGAGCATCCGGACCGTTTCCTCGGCTGCTTCGTCTACAACCCGCGCTACGGCACGCAGAACGGCGCCGAAGAGATCGAACGCTACGTCAAGGAATTCGATTTCAAGATGGTGCAGCTGCAGGCGAACATGCACGCCTACCGCCCCGACCGCGCACTCGATTGGCTGCGCCCGGCCCTGAAGAAATGCGCCGAGCTCGGCCTAATGGTGAAGGTGCACACCGGCGACGGTCCGTATTCGATCCCGACGGAGTTCTATCCGATCATCCGCGAGTTCCCGGAAGTGAACTTCATCCTGGCGCATTTCGGCGTGCAGACCGGCGGCGTCTACGTGTTCGAGCCGATGCAGATGGCGCTCGACACGCCGAGCGTCTACGTCGAATCCGGATGGTGCCTGCAGTCGCGCATCGTCGAGTTCGCCAAGGTCCTGCCCAAGCACAAGATCCTCTTCGGCTCGGATACGCCGCCGAACGAGCCGGGCATGTGGATCAACCTGCTGGAGGTCCTCTGCCACGAGCCGCCGCAAGGCCTCAACCTCGATGAGGATACGCTCGAGGACTACCTGGGCAACAACACCGCTCGCATGATCGGCCTCGAGCCGACCAAACCACCGGCGACCGTCGCGGAAGCCGAAGCGTATCTGCGCCAGCACGGCGTCGCGCTCGCCGCGTAAAATTGAACGGAGTGAACTATGATCATCGATACCCACCTTCACCCGACCAACCTCGTGGACGAGGCCTGGCGTCATACGGGTTCGCCCTTCACCGGCGAGCGCATGCTAAAGCTGATGGACGGCCCCTATATGATCAACGGCAAGCCGCGCCGGATCGACATGGGCTTCATCCAGCCGCCGCCGGGCAATACCGGCTACCGCGACGGCAATCGCAGGGGCCGCGACGGCATTCGCGACTACATGGCCTATTGCGCCGAGCTTTGCCAGACGTACCCGGACCGCTTCATCGGCAACTTCAACTACAACCCGCGCTGGGGGCCTGAAAATGGTGCTGCCGAGCTGGAATTCCACGTCAAGGAATACGGCTTCAAGATGCTGAAGCTGCATGCCAACATGCACGGCTACCGTCCCGACCGCGCGCTCGACTGGCTGCGTCCGGCGATGAAGAAGTGCGCCGAACTCGGCGTGGTGGTGCTCATCCACACCGGTGACGGTCCCTATACGATCCCGACGATGTTCTACCCGATCATCCGCGAATTCCCGATGGTCAACTTCATCATTGGTCATTTCGGCGTCCAGACGGGCGGCAACTATTCATTCGAGTCGTTCTGGATGGCGATGGACACTCCGAACGTCTACTGCGAGTCCGGCTGGTGCTTCCAGTCGCGCATCGTGGAGTTCGCCCAGCAGCTGCCGAAGAACAAGATCGTCTTCGGCACGGACAGCCCGCCGAACGATCCGGGCATGTGGCTGCGCGAACTGGAAGTGCTCTGCAAGGATCCGCCGCACGGCATCAACCTCTCCGAGGACGATCTGGAAGGCTATCTGGGCAACAACATCGCCAAGCTCGTCGGCATCGACCCGTCGCCGCCGCCGCGCGACGTGAAAGACGCCCAGTCGCGCCTGAAAGACAGTTACGCCGGAGTCGATCGCGCCACCGGCAGGCATCTGGAGTTCGCCTGATTCGAAGACGGCGGCGCCCATTTGGGGGCGCCGCCTCCCATCCGCAGCATTGAGGCCGAGACATGACCCAGTATCACAAGCAAGACGTCCGCCGTTTTTTGGCCGATTACCGGGCGGAACACCCCGAGGATGTCATCACCATCGACCGGCCGGTCTCGGACGATCAGGACGCAACAGCGCTGATCTGGAATCTGGCTGACAGGGGGCAGCATCCGATGCTGCACCTCACCGATGTCAGCGGTATAGGCAGTCAGGTGATCTGCAATATCTTTGCTTCGCGCGATCGCATCGCCCGTCTTCTGGGCTCGACCGCCGAAACCCTGCATGAGGCCTACCAGGCGCGCTCCAACCGGCCATTCACGCCGGAACTGCTGGAAAGTGGACCGATCACCGAGGAAATCATCTCCGGCGACGCGGTCGATCTCCACGCGCTGCCGATGCTGAAGCATTTCGACACCGACCGGGCAAAATACATCACCAGCGGCATTATCATCGGCGAGCATCCGGAAACCGGCGCCGGCAATCTGAGCTATCACCGCGCGATGATCCACTCGAAGAATTCGCTAGCGACCTCGCTGCATTCGCGTGGCCATCTCTGGCGCCTGATGAACATGTCGAAGGAGAAGGGCGAGCGGATGCCCGTCGCCATGGTCATCGGCGGCCATCCGCTCTTCATGATCGCCGCCTCCGCCCGCCTTGCCTTCGGCGAGGACGAGCGCGACGTCGCAGGCGGCCTGATGGGTGAACCGCTTCAGGTCGTCCGCACGCCAAAGTACGGCATCCGCGTTCCCGCCCACGCGGAGATCGTGCTGGAGGGCGTGCTGGACCCTCAAGCCCATGTGGAGGAGGGGCCATTCGGCGAGTTCACCGGCTATTCCTCGGATCGCTCGACCAACAACCTCTTCACCGTCGAAACCGTGATGCGCCGTCGCGATGCATTCCTCGTCAGTGTGGCGGGCGGCAATTCGGCGGAGCACCTCAATCTCGGCCGCGTACCCCGAGAAGCCGAAGTGGTGGAGAAGCTGAAGGCCCGCTTCCCCTCGATCACTGCCGTGCACTACCCGTCCTCGGGTACCCATTTCCACGCCTATATCGCAATGAACCAGTCGCGCGAGGGTGAAGCGCGCCAGGTCATGCTCGGCCTCCTCGGCTGGGATCAGTATTTGAAAACTGTCGTGGTGGTGGATGCGGATGTCGACATTACCCGCGACAGCGAGGTGCTCTGGGCGCTCGCCACCCATTTCCAGCCGCACAAGGATGTCGTCATCATCGAGGGCCTGCCGGGCAATGCGCTCGACCCATCGGCGAGCGGCATCGGCACGACGTCACGTATGGGCCTCGATGCCACGCGCGGGCCGAACTTCCACGGCGTTCGCGCCCGCATCAGCGACGAGGCTTCCGCCCGTGCTGCGGCGCTCCTCAAAAGCGTGGGATAGGCGATGACGACGCGGCCAAGACGCATGATCGTCGGCATTTCAGGCGCGTCCGGCGTGGTCTACGGCAAGCGCATTCTCGAAGTGTTGCGCGACCTCCAAATCGAAACGCACCTGATCATGTCGAGCGCCGCCTGCATCACGCTCGCGGCCGAGGCGGATTTTACCAAGCAGGATCTCGAAGCACTGGCGACGACTACCCATTCCAACAGGGATATCGGCGCGATCTGTTCTTCGGGCTCCTACAAGACGCTCGGCATGATCGTCGCCCCCTGTTCGGTGAAGACGCTGGCCGAGATCGCCACCGGCACGACGAATAACCTGCTCTCCCGCGCGGGCGACGTGGTGCTGAAGGAGCGCCGGCGGCTCGTGCTGATGCTTCGCGAGACGCCGCTCCATCTCGGCCATATCCGCAATATGGCGCAGGTCACCGAAATGGGCGGCATCATCTATCCGCCCGTCCCGGCCTTCTATGCGAAACCCCAAAGCCTCGCCGACATGGTCGACCACACGGTCGGCCGTGTACTCGACCTCTACGATCTCGACACCGGCATCGTACGCCGCTGGCAGGGAACGCAAGGAGCGATGAATTAGCATGATCGCACTAAACGCCCCCGACCTGGAAGCAATTGCGCAAGGACCGCGCGCCGCCTTTTTGTCCGACGATGCGAGCGAGATTCTGCACTTTGCCCTGCAATCCCTCGACGGAGGCTACGGTGCCGCGCTCGTCACTCTCGTCGAAATTCGTGGCGGTGCCGCCCGCGCCATCGGCGCGCAGATGGCGGTGCGGGAAGATGGCCTCTATTGCGGCTTCGTCTCCGGCGGCTGCACCGAAGCGGCGGTGGCGGCCGAGGCCGTCATCGCCCTTCAACAAGGCATGGACCGAAATCTCCGGCTCGGCGAAGGTTCGCCCTTCTTCGACATCGTGCTGCCTTGCGGAGGTGGTATCACGCTCGCCATCCATATCATCCGCGCCGCTACGGTGCTGCGCGACGTGCTCGCGGCTTTGCAACGGCGTATGCCCGTTCGCTTGCGCTATCATGCCGGCGCGCAGAAGCTCGCCTTCACGCCGGGCGAGGGGGCGAGCGGCTGGGAAGGGGACTGTTTCGTAAGTGCCTTCCATCCAAAGCCGCGGCTTTTCATCGGCGGCACCCCGATGGAGACCGGGGCCGTGGCGCGCGTTGCGGCCGCATCCGGCTATGAGGTAATCGTGGTCGAGCGTCGCCGCCCGATTTCCCCCGATCAGCTGGACCCGGATACGGCGGTCGCAATCTTGTACCATGACATCGACAAGGAACTACCATTTCTCGTCTGTGCGCTCGCGTCACCGGCCTTTTACATCGGCGCGCTCGGCAGCCGCCGTACCCATGAGAAACGCTGCGCAGCGCTGAGACAACTCGGCTACGGCGAGCCCGAGCTGGCCCGGATCAAGGCTCCGATCGGAATTTTCGACAAGGCAAAGGATTCGAACTCGCTTGCTCTTTCTATCGTTGCCGATGTCGCTCGATCGAGGTTGCAGCACCATTAAAAATGACTGTGTTGAGATGCTACTCTGATCGTAAAGCCGAGTGTCGGTGGCGTCATCCAGAACCAAGGCGTCACGCGAAATCGAACCCGAATTGTGTAAGATGTCGGCGTTAGATAATCGTGTACTGGTGGTTAATCTCGCACGTTTGGCCATCGACGACGGGTGGCGGCCCCGTTAGTAGCCCCGATCGCCAAGCAAGCCATGTTCGACGTGGCCCAGCTTTCACGCCGCCGGTGCATTCACGTCGTTTTACGTGGTCACACGATCATGAAGTCGTGTCGACCCGAAGCCAATTCCAATGGCATAGCATCGGATACCGGACGTATCGGACTGACCGGCCGAGCGCCGCCGAAATCAGACACGATGAGCTTTCACACTCTATGCACCGAACTGACCGAGAGAGGCGCCATCCACCGACGGTTCGAACTGGCTTAAGGCGCGCGACGCCACTATCGGTTTTCTCCAATTTGACTGTCCGCGGGTTCTCAGATCGCCGATCGGAGAATGGGTACGTTGCCTGCGGCTGAGGCGTTCCTAAATGACTCAAGAAGTCGAGTGATCCTTCACGAGCTTGGCGCTGACAAGGACCTCGCGCGGTGCCTGTTTGCGCCAGACTTTCTGGAAGCTTTCTACGACGTTGTCGCCGGTTACGGCAAGGCCCGGAAGCGCAACCCATTCCGGTGTCTGTTTTCCAAGAAGAGCCAGCACACAGGTCTGAGCAACAGTGACGCCCTGCAGATAGGGCTGCTGAGCACCAATGCCGCAGATCATGCCATCCGAGGCGAGGTTGATGGCGGCTTCGCGGCCGAGGTCGACTGTCGTCACCGGGAGGTAGAGGCCTGCCCGTTCCAGTGCCTTGACCACTTCCATGGCAGGGGTATCCCAGACCACGAACAGGCCGGCGAGGTCGTCATGCTCCGCAATTAGCGTCAAAGCGTCTGCGCCGGCGGTTTGAATACTATCGAATTTGCGCACGACAAGCCGGATATCCGGACGGTTCGTCAGCATCCATTTGTTGAACGCGATTTCGCGTTCGTTGGTGGCGAAGAATTCAGCGTGATAGGACAGTACGCCCACGGCAGCGCCATCCGCCAGCCGTTTTGCCAGAAACGCGGCTGCGATCGTGCCGAGGCCAAAATTGTCGGCCGAAACCAGCGCGACGTAATCGGAGCCAGGAAGAAGCCCTGTTGGGACGTTGTCGAGGAGAAGCAGCTTGACACCTCCCTGCGACACGCGCCGGTGCGCACCGGCGACAGTGGAGTTGGCAACCGGGATGGCAATGATCGCGTCCGGCTTTTCGCCGCGCAGCCGGTCGAGTGCGGCAACCTGAGCTTCCGGCGCGAAACCGCAATCAACAACCTCGATAACGGCCGTTTCGCAGTCGCCAAACGTTGCCATGATGCCGGCGATCTGTTGTTTTGCCCAATCACTGGCCAAGGTGTGCAAGACGATAGCCACACGAAATCGCCCCGCACGGGCAGCGGTGATGTCATCGGCAAGCAATGCTACGCGCTCGGGAGGTGCTGCGCGTTCGCCGTGTGGCCCCAATCCGGATATCGTCATCGCATGGATCTCGTTGTTGATGGGAAGCCGGTGACACGCATCAAGGCGCAAGCGTTTCTAAGTTTTGCAAGGCGTCAATGCTGGCCCGTCGTGCGGCACAGGACTTGCGCACCCCGACGAACACGGGGTGGGCGAGCGGCGTGCCGTGCACGAGCCACTCCTTCAGGCATCTCGGCTCGAACAGGCTTTCCACTACCACCATGGCCGCGCCGACAAGGCCCGCGGAACCTCCCATCTGCGATTTCGCGATGATCAGGTCGCGCGTCACCAGTGGATGGCTTTCACCATAAACCGTTTCACGAATGGCGGCGAGAAGGAGATCGTTCGTCTGGGCCATGGTGCCGGACAGAATGATCAGGTCCGGATTGAGCATGTTGGCGAGCATCGCGACCGAATGGCCGATCATGCGTCCGCTGAGCCCAAGAATTTCCATGGAAGTCGGATCGCCGGATTGTGCTGCTTGGCTGACTTCGATCGCGCCGATATCGCCACCCCGGCGCAGCGTGTCGGCGAGCAATGGGCTTTTCCCAGATTGCGCGGCCGCCAGTCCCTCGCGTGCGATCATCTCGCTGCCGGCAAGGGCATCGAGCGTCGAGGCGCGGTCACCGGCCTGTACCGGCATCTGACCGATCAGACCGGAAGCGCCCTGCGCTCCGCGATAGAGCCGCCCGTCGAAGATCAACCCGGCCCCGATCCGTTTTCCAACCTTGATGAACAACATGTTGCGCGCCGTTTGACCGGCACCCGCAAAGCGCTCGCCCATGGTCATGGTCTCGATGCTGGAACGCAACCAGACCGGCGCGCCAAACCGATCGACAAGGGTTTCCACGAAGGGAAAACCTTCCCACGCTGGCAGGAAGGATGGCGTCTGTTCCATGAAGGGCATCTCGTCGCCCTCGGTGACGGGGCCGGGGACAGAAACCGCAATTCCCCATACCGGCATATCCGTCGCGTGTTTGGCGATCAGCCAGTCGAACAGTGACAGGACGCGTTGCGAGGTCGATCCGGCATCCGCGCCAAGATCGATGGCCTCGTGGTGCTCGGTGAAAAGCCGGCCGGATAGATCGGCGATGCCGACCCCCAAGGAAGACTGGTCGAGCGTCGCGACGAGAATGCAACCGAGATCCGTCCTGAACCGGACGAGGCGCGGCGCCCGTCCGCCGCTGGCAATGCCGAGTTCGCTTTCGACGATGAGGCCGATCTCGGAAAGGGTTGCCAAGCGGTCCGCCACCACGGCGCGTCCAAGCTCGCTTTCCCGTTCCAGTTCTTGTCGCGTCGTCGCCTTGCCCGACCGAATAAAGTTGAGGATCGCGCCAAGACTCGCTGCGGCCGAGTCCCGCGTCGTCGGTCGGCCTTTTCCACGTATTGGAGATGTCGAGGCGATGGGCATGTTGCCATATTCCCTTCGGCGTTTCGCGTTAAGGCTCCGTCGGCCAGCGCCGCCAGCCTCTTTTCATGGGATAAATCGATTGGATGAGCGGGGCAAGTGCAAACTTATGTCGGAAATATGCAGAAGTTGGCCTACTTATGCATAAATAATGTTGACTTCAAAATTAAACACTCATAACTTCATTCTTGGAGAGCGGCGGCGACGCAAAAAGCGTCGGCAGGGCGGGAGCCCATCAAGCCGCAGCGGAGGAGTTTTAAATGTCGGATTGGAAGCTGGCGTATCACGCCAATTGCTGGGGTATGCTTGGCGGAAATGCGCAGGGCGTAACCTCGGTCACGGAGCTCAGCTATCGCACGTTCGGCGACATGGACCGCGCCTTCGCCGATATTGCTGCGGCAGGATACGAAGGCGTCGAACTCTTTGACGGCAATTTGCTCGACTACAGTGCCGTCGATCTTCGCAATGTCCTGGCCAGTAGCGGTTTGACGCTCGTTGCGGCCTATGCCGGCGGCAATTTCATTTTCGACGATATCCTGTCGGAAGAACTCGCACGGGTCGCCCGCGCTGCCGACCGTGCCGCCGAACTCGGCGCGCCGCATCTGGTTGTGGGCGGTGGGGCCAAACGTTTCGACGGCATCCGAGACGAGGACTATGTGAAACTCGGCGCGGCCCTGGACAAGGTCAAGACGATCGCCGAGGGCCGGGGCTTGCGCGCCCACTATCATCCGCATCTGTCGACAATCGTCGAAGGGCCCGACACGGTGGACAGGATATTCGGCCTGACATCGATCGATTTCTGCCCGGACACAGCGCATCTGGCTGCGGCCGGTGGCGATCCGGCGAAGCTCATCCGCGATCATGCGTCGCGCATTTCCTATGTCCATCTGAAGGGATTCCAGAAAGAACCCTTCGCTTTCACGCCGCTCGATCGCGGCGATGTGCCGACCGGACCCATCCTCGCTGCGCTTCGCGAGACGGGGTTCAAAGGCTGGGTCTGCACCGAACTCGATGCCTGGTCCGATCCCGCCGAAGGCGCGCGCATCAGCATGGACTATCTGAAACAGGCCTGACGACCAGCAATTTTCGAGGCAATGATGCCCCGACTTCTTGGGAGGAGAAGAACCATGATAACCAGACGAACCCTGCTTGCAACCAGCGCGGCTTTTGCGTTGACCCTGTCCATTGCCGCACCGGCCTTCGCCGATCCGGATGCAGCTCTTGCAAAGCTGCAGGAAACCGTTCTGTCCAAGGGACCGAATGGCGAAGAACCTGCCGCCGCGTCCTCGGTCACATTGACGAATGAGGAACTGAGCAAGATCAAAGGCATGAACGCCACCGCAGCCATCGTCATGCACTATGGCGGCAACGACTGGAGCCAGGCACAGATCAACGGACTGCAGACGCAGTTCGCGGCCATGGGCATCAAGGTGATCGCCGTCACCGACGCCGGCTTCAAGCCGGAAAAACAGGTTGCCGACCTTGAAACCATCATGGCGCAGAAGCCGAGCATCATCGTGTCGATCCCGACCGATCCCGTTGCAACTGCTGTTGCCTACAAGGCGGCTGCGGACGCCGGGGTGAAGCTGGTGTTCATGGACAATGTTCCGGCAGGCTTCACCGCCGGCAAGGAATACGTCTCCTCGGTTTCGGCGGACAATTACGGCAATGGCGTCGCCTCTGCCCATCTGATGGCCAAGGCGCTCAGTGGCAAGGGTGAGATCGGCCTCGTCTTCCACGCGGCGGACTTCTTCGTCACCAAGCAGCGCTACGAGGCTTTCAAGGCGACGATCGCATCGGATTATCCCGACATCAAGATCGTCGCTGAACAGGGCATCGGCGGTCCGGACTTTTCCGGTGATGCCGACAAGGCGGCCAGCGCCATGCTGACCTCCAACCCCAATCTGAACGGCATCTGGGCTGTCTGGGATGTTCCGGCCGAAGGCGTTATTTCAGCGGCCCGCACCGCCGGCCGCGACGACCTCGTCATCACCACCATCGATCTCGGCGAGAACGTCGCGATCTCCATGGCGCAGGGCGGTTTCATCAAAGGCCTTGGCGCACAGCGTCCCTATTCGCAGGGTGTGACCGAGGCGGTGTTGGCGGGGTACGGCCTTCTTGGCAAAGAGGCGCCGGCTTTCGTGGCGCTCCCGGCTCTTCCTGTCACCAAGGAGACCTTGGTCGAAGGATGGAAGGCCGTCTACAACACCGCGCCCACCGCCAACGTGAAAACCAGTCTCGGACAGTAAGCCTGTCCCACGAGCGTTCTTCCGGGTGGCGGTTGCGCCACCCACCCTTGAAGGCCGGATAGCCTTTCAAATCAGACCGGGCCAGGGCCCGCCCCTTCATTGACGGAGAAAGACGATGACCAAAGTGATGAACGTCGCCATGATCGGTGGCGGCTTCATGGGCAAGGCGCATGCCATGGCCTATGCTTCCATGCCGATGTTCTTCTGGCCGGCACCCGCCATTCCGCACCGCAAGGTCGTGGTCGACGTGACGGACGCGATGGCGGAGACCGCCCGCGACCGCTACGGATTCGACGAAGCTTCGAGCGACTGGCGCGCAGTCGTCGCGCGTGCAGATATCGATGTCATCGATATCTGCACGCCGAACAATGTCCACGCGGAGATCGCCATCGCGGCGGCGGAGGCCGGCAAGCACATCATCTGCGAAAAGCCGCTTGCCCGCACGGTCGAGGAAGCCCGCGCCATGGCTGCTGCCGTCAAGAAGGCCGGCATCATCCATATGGTTGCCTTCAACTATCGCCGCACGCCGGCGGTGGCGCTCGCCAAGAAATACATCGAAGAAGGCCGTATCGGCAAAATTCTCAATTTTCGCGGCACCTATCTGCAGGATTGGTCCGCCGATCCGGACGGTCCGTTATCCTGGCGCTTCCAGAAGAAGATCGCCGGTTCCGGCACGGTCGGCGACATCGCCACCCATGTGGTCGATCTCGCGCATTATCTGGTCGGGCCGATCGAGACTGTCAATGCGATCACCACCACCTACAACAAGACGCGGCCTTTGCAGCAGGGCGGCGTCGACAAGCTGGGCGCGTCGGAAAAGGCCTCCGGCGACGTCGAGCGCGGCGAGGTGGATGTGGATGATGAAGTCATCAGCATGCTGCGTTTCGAAAACGGCGCCATCGGCAGCCTCGAGGCGACACGCAACGCCTATGGCCGCAACAATTTCATCACGCTGGAAATCCACGGCACCAAAGGCTCGATCCACTTCAACTACGAGCGCCGCGACGAACTGCAGGTGATGTTTGCCGACGATCCGGCCGACAGCCGCGGTTTTCGCACGGTCTATACCGGTCCGGCGCACCCGTATGGTCACGGCCTCTGGCCGATCCCGGCCCTTGGCATCGGCTATTCCGAGACCAAGATTGTCGAGTGCTTCGATTTCTTCACGGCCATCAAGACCGGAAAGCAGCCATCGCCGAATTTCGACGACGGTCTGTTGACGGAACTGGTCGCGGATGCCCTCATCCGCTCGGGAGAAACCGGAGCGTGGGAGCGCGTGGGCAGATGAACACTGAGACCGCAGCCGTCAGCATGCCCTTAACTGCAAGCGTGCCATTGGCCGTCAGCATGAGAGGGATTTCCAAATCCTTTGGCGGCGTGCGGGCTTTGAACGACGTCAGTCTCGACATCCGGCAGGGCGAAGTTCACGCCCTGCTGGGTGGCAACGGGGCGGGAAAATCGACGATCCTCAAAGTTCTGAACGGCGTTCATAAGCCCGATTCCGGTACGATCACGGTCTGCGGCAAACTGCTGGAGGACGTGACGCCGGAGGCGGCGCGGGCGGCCGGCATCGCCATGAACTTTCAGGAATTGAGCCTGATCCCGACGCTGACCGTAGCGCAGAACGTCTTTCTTACCCGCGAAACCAAAGGGGGCTTGGGTCTGATCGACGACCGGACGGCGGAGCGGCGCGCGGCCGAACTGTTTTCGATGCTGGAGGTCGAAGTCAATCCTAAAGCGCTGGTCGGCGATCTCGGAGCCGGACAGAAGCAATTGACCGAAATCGTCAAGGCGATCTCGCAGGATGCGCGCGTCCTCGTTCTGGATGAACCCTCGACGGCGCTGGCGGTGAGCGATGTCGATCGATTGTTCAATTTCCTGCGCAAGCTGAAGGCGAAGGGCGTCGCCATCATCTACGTCTCGCACCGGATGGACGAAATCGCCCGCATCAGCGATCGGGCGACCATCCTGCGCGACGGGGCCCATGTCATCACGGCGCCTTTGTCCGACCTGCCGATCGATACGATGATCGAGCATATCGTCGGCAGGCGTTCCAAGGGGCTTTCCGATGTGGCGCGCGGCGATGCCGTCAAGGGCGAGGTCCTGCTGGAACTGCGCAATGTTTCGGGCAAGTGCAAGCCGCAAAACATATCCTTTGCGGTCCATCGTGGCGAAGTCGTCGGCCTTGCCGGCCTGCTTGGCTCCGGCCGATCTGCCCTTGCACGGGTGATCGCCGGCATCGAGCCGTTAAAATCCGGCGAGATCCTGATCAACGGCAAGCTTGTGGCGGTCCACAAACCCGGCGATGCGATCGCAGCCGGTGTGGCGCTTGTGCCGGAGGCGCGGGCAACACAAGGCATCATTCCCGCCCATTCCGTGGCATCCAATATGACGCTTGCGGTTCTCGACAGCATTTCGGCAAAGGGTTTTGTCGATGCGGAAAGGGCCAGGTCCGTTACGGACGGAATGATCAAGAGATTGTCGGTAAAGACCGCGAGCCGCGACCATGCGGTCTCGACGCTCTCGGGCGGAAACCAACAGAAGGTGGTCATCGGTAAATGGCTCGCGACCGATCCGGATATCCTGGTGCTCGACGAGCCGACCGCCGGCATCGACATCGGTTCGAAATCCGAAATCATTAAGCTGGTGCGCGATCTGGCTGCGGCCGGAAAGGCGATCGTCTTCATTTCCTCGGAACTCAGTGAATTGCTGACGGCCTGCGATCGCATCGTCGTCATGTCGGAAGGCCGCATGTTTGCCGATATCCCGCGTGACCGGCTCGATGATCCGGCTATCGATGCACACGACACGGCCCACCGTCTTCAGGCGGCCGAGCAACGCCTGCAGATTGAAATTCAGGACGCCTTGAAGTCAGGGGAGAAGGTTTGACATGACGACCGCAAATCCAACGCTCGCTGAGAGCTTCAAGGCCAACTGGCGGCAATACATCATCTATATCGGCTTTGCGGTGATCTTCGCCCTGACTTTGGCCGACAAGGGCTTTCTCAACCCCAACAACCTGCTCAACATCGTGCGCCAGACGGCCATGATCGCCGTCATGGCCATTGCCATGACCTTCGTGCTGTCCGCCGGCGAGATCGATCTATCGGTTGGCGCGGTCGCAGGGCTCGCAACGGTTACAGTTGCCATGGCGATTGCGGTGGCGGGGCCGGTGGCCGGTGTGTTCGCAGGCCTCGCAACGGGCATTGCTGTCGGCATGTTCAACGGCTGGCTGACGACGCGCGTCGGCATACCGTCGTTTCTGACAACGCTGGCGATGATGGGCATCGCCAAGGGGCTTGCGATGTGGATTTCCAACACGGCGGCCGTCCCTATCCTCAGCCCCGCTTATTCCTGGCTGTTTGGCGGTGGATCACTGTTCAAGATTCCGGTATTGTTGTTCTGGATGGTCGTCTTCGGCGCCATCGGCCACGTCGTTCTGCGCCGCACCAGCTTCGGCCGCCGCGTTCTGGCAACCGGCGGCGGAGAAACTGCGGCGCGCTATTCCGGCATTGACACAAAGGCAATCAAATTCCGCGTGCTCGTGATTTCCTCGACCGCAGCGGCTTTCGCCGGCATGCTCTATGCGGGACGGCTTCAGTCAGGCCGGTTCCAGCTGGGCGAAGGCGACGAACTCTCGGTCATCGCGGCAGCCGTTCTTGGCGGAACCAGTCTTTTTGGCGGCAAGGGCACCATCATCGGGACCATTGTCGGCGCCCTGATGATCGGCATGATCAACAACGGCCTGATCCTGATGGGATTGGAATTCTCCCAGCAGCTCATCGCGCGCGGCGGCATCATCATCCTCGCCGTCGCCTTGTCGCAGAAGCGGAGCTAAGTTATGTCCCGTGTCACGATTATTGGCACAATCACCGCAAAGCCGGAAACGCGCGAGGAACTGCAAAATCTCCTCGCGGCCCAGGTGGCGCCGACACGCGCTGAGCCCGGTTGCATCAACTACGACTTCCACGTAGATGCGGGCGATCCGTGTGTCTTCGTGTTTTACGAGAACTGGCGCAGCCAAGCCGACCTCGATGCGCACATGAAGATGCCCCATCTGCTGCCGCTTGTAAGCGAGATCCACAGGCTCTTGCCCAGCCCCTTTGAAATCCGCCATCTGACGATGTTGAGCACGATCATATATGCGCACTAACGGGCGAGACCCAGGACCGGAAGATCCGTCAGCCGCTATTTGTGGCCAGACGCTTTTCCAGTGGGCTATGTTTTATTCTCAATGCTGACATCTACAGGTCAGTGGTTCGAACTGGTTCAAGGCGTGAAATGCGGGAGAGTCCCCCACAGCATCGCGAGCTTGGCCGCTTGTCTAAACCGCCCTACCGATCGTCTCCAGTAACAGGGTGCCTGTGGAACTGGCCGAAAGACCGAGGTCACGCACGCTGCTCATATGGTTGACACCAGTGATTGATCTCTTTGACACCGCTTGACCCTGCATCTCCAGCATCATCACAAAATCGTTTGCCTGCTTGTGAAACGGAGAAGTTTCTTCTGCACCAACCGCGACGGTCACGCGGCAGTCACGGTCAAAAGACTGCGACATCGGCGAAAAAGCCAAGACCTCCTCATCCGTGATGCCGATTTCGGCAGCCAAGAACGACCTTTGAAGCGGCTTGAGATCGTAGAGTCCGCCCAGCAGAAGGGCCGCAGCGATACCTGACCGCTCTTGATGTTCATTGAACAGAAATGTCGCAAGGTGTGCTCCTGCCGAATGCCCGCTCACTGTCAGACGCGACGGGTCGCCGCCGTACGTATCGATATTGCCGGTCACCCATCGCTTCGCTCTGCGCACTTGATCAACTAAAACATACATTCGGACACTTGGCATCAGGGCATAATCGACGATCACGGCGATAGCCCCGGCTTTCGTCACAGTGTTGGCAACGTAGGAATAGTCTCGTTTCGAGAACATTCTCCAATAGCCGCCATGAATGAAGATATGCACGGGCAGATTTTCCCGCGAGCCTTCCGGGAAAAAGATGTCGACGGTCTCGGATGGACCGTCGCCATAGGGAACGTCAGCTGCCATGGATAGGCGGTCGCGAGTCCTGGCGCTTGATGCGACGATCTCCTCGACGATCGCGTCGAAGTCCGCGACGTGCGCGCGAATGCGGAACGGGTCGTTTTCCAAAGTTTCCGCTCCTCGCGTTTCTAAAAGCTCGTAGCGATATATTTTGCTTCCATGAATTCGGCAATGCCGTGGTGCTGCCCGCCTTCGCGTCCGAGGCCGCTCTGCTTGACCCCTCCGAAGGGCGCTGCGGGGTCCGAGACCAGTCCTCTGTTCAAAGCGATCATCCCTGCTTCCAGGGCAGAGGCGACACGCATTCCGCGACCTACGTCACGCGTATACACGTAAGCCGCTAGACCATATTCTGTGTCATTGGCGCGGCTGACAGCTTCTTCCTCGCTCTCGAAACGATAGAGGGGTGCGACCGGGCCAAAGATTTCCTCGTGCGCCATCTCGGAGGTGGTTGGAACATCGACCAGAACAGTAGGCGGGTAGAAAAACCCGGGTCCTTCCGGTGCTTTTCCTCCGCACAGAACACGCGCACCTTTCGTTTTTGAATCTTCAACCAAGCGGCCAATCTTTTCGACGGCCCTGCGGGTAATCATCGGCCCGCACTCGGTGGCTCCGTCAATGCCCGCGCCGACCTTCAAGGCGGCCATGCGTTTCGACAGGCCTTCGGCAAAAGCGTCGTATATTCCCGTCTGGACATAAAAACGGTTGGCGGCGGTGCAGGCCTCTCCGGCGTTGCGCATCTTGGCAATCATCGCGCCATCCAGCGATGCTTCCAGGTCCGCGTCGTCAAACACGACAAAGGGCGCGTTGCCTCCGAGCTCCATCGAACATGAGATCACGTGTTTCGCCGCTTCAGCCAGCAGCTGGCGACCAACACCTGTCGATCCGGTGAATGATAGTTTCCTGACACGGGGATCCGACAGTATTTCGGCGGTGACAGGACCTGGCGTGCTGGTGGTGATCACATTGACGACGCCCGATGGGACGCCCGCCTCTTCATAGATTGCAGCGAGCGCGTAAGCCGTCAGCGGCGTTTCACTGGCAGGCTTGAGAATAACCGTGCATCCCGCAGCCAGAGCCGGCGCAATTTTCCGGGTTGCCATCGCTGCAGGGAAATTCCAGGGAGTGATGAGGAGGCATATGCCTATCGGCTGGTAGTCCACGATGATGCGGTTAGTCCCGGCGGGCGCGATCCCGAACTCTCCGGTGATGCGAACGGCTTCTTCCGCGTTCCATCGGAAGAATTCGGCAGCATAGGCGACCTCGCCACGCGCGTCGCTCAGGGCCTTGCCGTTTTCCATAGAGATCAAGGTCGCGAGCATCTCAGAGCGTTCGACCATCAGTTCAAAACAACGGCGCAGGATTTCGGAACGTTTGCGGGGAGAGGTTGCACGCCAGGAAGGCGCTGCGGCCGCAGCGGCTCCAACGGCGATGCGGGCGTCCTCGACGGTCGCATCCTGTACTGATGCAAGACGGTCTCCGGTCGAGGGATCCACAACGTCGATCGTCTGGCCACCGTGCGACGGATTCCAACGTCCGTCAATAAAAAGCCCTCTAGAGGCTGCGTCGATGTCCGGCACCTGATTGGCGAGCGGAGATGTCTTTTGTGCGATGGTCATTTCGTTCCTCGATATTAGATTGCGGAAGCAGCGAAGTCGCCGTCATAAGCGGCTCTCACAAGACGCTTCATTGCGTCGAGGTCAAACGGCCTGGGATTGTTCTTGATCAGTCGATCGATGCCGAAGGCCTGCTCGGCGGTCCAGTCGAGCTTGTCGATCGGGAGACCGAGATCGGCGAGCGTGGGGGTGATTCCTATGGCCGCGAACAGCCTGCGGATTTCCTCGATCGCCGCTGTCGCCATTTGATCTGGGTTCTGGCTCGGTCCACCGAGCCCCAGCGCATATCCAATCTCCGCCATCTCGCTGATGGACGACGCCTTGTTGTAATTCATCACGTACGGCATCATGGTTGCCACGCCGAGACCGTGCGCTGTGTGGGTAAGCGCGCCGGCTGGATACTGGATGGCGTGGGCTGCGGCTGTCCCGGCTGTCCCAAAGGCGCAGCCTGCGGCCAATGCCCCCATCATTACGTCAGCTCTTGCGTCCTCGTCGCTCCCATCCTTGCAAGCCTTCTCCAGGCTGCGTCCGAGTAGTTTGATGGCCAGCAGCGCAAAATGGTCCGTGAGAGCACTCTTTCCAATGAACACATGGTCCTGCGGCAAGGCATGGTCGGTGCCCCTTCGTGCCGCGGTGAATGCTTCGATGGCGTGGGTAAGGGCATCTGCACCCGCCACTGCCGTCAAGCCGGGCGGGCAGGTCATCGTCAGGTCGGGATCGCAGATCGCTGTCGTCGCGATCAGGTACGGGCTGGAAATGCCTACTTTAAGCGTGCGTTCGGAATCAGAGATGACGGCAACTGGCGTCACTTCGGAGCCAGTGCCAGCCGTGGTGGGAACTGCGATAATTGGAAGGATTGGCCCCGGAACTTTGAATTCGCCGTAGTAATCCTGGAGGCGTCCGGCGTGGCTAAGCAGCAGCGCAGCGCATTTCGCCATATCCAGGCAACTACCCCCTCCAATGCCAATCACCATGTCAGGACCGAACGCGCGGGCATCAGCGACGCAGACAGCGACTGTCTCCCGTGGGACGTCCGGTAGCACTTTGTCGTAGATCAGAACGGCAATAGACACGGCTTCCAATTCCCCGACAATTTCCGCAAAAATCGGTGTCGCCGCGAAACGCTCATCGGTGCAGATCAGGGCTCTTTTCCCGAGCCTGGCAGCGATCTTCGGCAGTGCATGACGCTGTCCCTTGCCGAAAAGGATTTCTTGTGGAAGTCGGATGGCGGCAAAAAGGGTCATCTTGCATGTCCTTTGGATAGCGATCTTGTGGATTGAGAAAGGGCTTTGAGGTCCTGCCAAAGGTTTGGCGCGATTTCGAAGCCATGAATAAGAGCTTGGGCGCGCCTGTCCGCTGCACCATCTCCGGGTATGGCAACCGGTATGTTTGCATCTGACGGGGGCGAGGCTCGGACAAGGTCCAGATAGGCGGTGAGGCGATGAATCAGTTCGGGCTGGATGCCGATATCGATTGCGATAAAGACATCTCCCTTGTTGCAAATCGTGTCCGCATCGAGCGTGCCTCTTACGTCCGGTGCCAAGGCTGAGCCCGCCAGCGCGGCGACGAGGAGTTCAAGCGCCATGCCGAGAGCATATCCTTTGGCGTCGCCGAACGGAGCGATCGCTCCCTTTGTGGCTCGAACTGCGTCGGTCGTTGGCTGGCCTGTTTCATCTCGCGCCCAGCCGAGGGGGATCGACAAGCCGTTCGCCGCGTGATGGTGGATTTTCCCCATGGACACGACGCCCGTGGCAAGATCGACCACCATCGGCCTGTTCGCAGTCGGGACAGCAATCGCCAAAGGATTGGTTCCAAGAACAGCCCGTGTACCGCCGAAGGGATGAACCAATGCTTCGCTTGATGAGAGGGCGATGCCAACCTGGCCGCGGGTCGCTAGCCACTCGACATAATACGCAAGCATTCCCAAATGGTTCGAGTTGCGGATACCGCATATGGCGACGCCCGAGCTTTCCGCCCGCTCGCTCAACTGTTTCAGCGCTGACACAGCCACGACGGGGCCGAGTCCTTTAAGGCCATCGACCTCCAAATAAGACGGAGAGCGCCAGATCGCTTTTCCTTCAGTTTGAGGGTCAATAAGGCCCCCTTCAATCCGCGTCAGGATTCGAGGTAACCGTTGAAGGCCGTGCGACGGATGACCTTTGAGCTCGGCATCAACGAGCACGTGCGCCTGCAGCGAAGCGTGGGCAGATGGGGAGTCGCGTTGCTCCAGAAGGGTGGAAGCCAACTGTACCGCATCCTCTTGTAACACCCTCATGAAGTCTCCAATATAAAATCGTATAGGATATGGGATTGCATATAGGGCACCATCGTGTTAGCTGTCGATCATGTCAAGAGGCAAGATATGCAGAACAGAAATTCCACGAACCTGACCAACGCGCCCGACCACAGCGGCTTTATCCAGCGCAGCAACAGCTTGGCTGAAAGTGTGTACGAGGCGATTTTCGCTCAGCTCATGGCGCTTAAGATCTCGCCCGGGGGCCGCATATCTGTCGATAATATGGTGCGGGAACTGAACGTCTCGCAGACCCCTATCCGGGAGGCGCTCGGCAGGCTCGAGGGTGAAGGGCTGGTCGTCAAGACACATTTAATCGGTTACAGCGCCGCCCCACAAATTACCCGTCGCAGGTTCGACGAATTGTACGAACTGCGCCTGTTGCTTGAGCCGGATGGTGCTGCCAAGGCAGCTGCCGGAATGGATGAGGCGAAGCTTGCTTCACTTCAGGAGGCGGGTGGTGTGATGGGTCGCAAGGAAGGGACCGACGAGCGTATCCGCTATTCGACGTTCGCCCGGCAGGACGCGGTTTTCCACGACAGGATAATGGAGTTCGCAGGAAACGAGTTGATCCGCGAGACGCTCAATCACCAGCACACGCATTTTCACATCTTTCGCTTGATGTTCCATTCACGGGTCACCGAGGAAGCCCTGGACGAGCATGAAGCTTTGTTGGCGGCGTTTACTGCCGGGGATGCGAACGCCGCTGAGAAAGCAATGCGGCTGCACTTAGAGCACTCGCGTGACCGTCTTCTTCCGGCGTTCGAATGAGGGGGCTTCCATGTCGGTTGGTTTGAGTCTCCACCGGGAGAAATGCGACGTGTCGAACCGCGGTAGTGAGGAGCGTCAGCCTGTCCTTCGGGCGGACGGGATGTCAAAGGACTATGGTCCGGTCACTGTGCTGTCCGACGTGTCGCTTGATGTTCTTCCCGGCGAAATTCATGCCATCATTGGAGAGAACGGCGCGGGCAAATCGACTTTCATGCGGCTCCTTTCAGGCTACGCCGAGCCGACAGCCGGAACACTCACGATGGCAGGACGAGAAGTCAGCTTCTCGAAGCCTGAACATGCGCACCAAGCTGGGATCGTCCTGGTCCACCAGGAAATCTTGCTGGCAGATGGCTTGACGGTTGCGGAGAACTTGTTTCTCGGGAGAGAGTTGATGCGCAATGGAATGGTCGATGACCGGACGATGCGCCGACTTGCAACTGAAAAGCTCTCCCAGTTGGGCTGTCACATTAAGCCGAATGCACTGGTTCGGGAAATTTCGCTCGCTGATCGCCAACTCGTACAGATCGCTCGCGCACTTCTTGACGATTACAAGCTGGTTATTTTCGACGAGCCGACCGCAGTCCTTACGGGGGACGAAGTCGAGCGGCTTCTGACAATCATCCAGCAGCTCAAAGAACAGGGCGCGGCGGTTCTCTATATCAGCCATCGTCTCGACGAGGTTCAGCGCCTCGCCGACAAGGTCAGTGTCCTGCGCGATGGCAGGCTCGTGGGAACGTATCCGGGCAGTGGCCTCAGCCAAATGGACATGGCTCGCCTTATGGTCGGCCGGGATCTTGCGGCTCTCTACCCTCAGAAGCGTGTTGATGTTTCCGGGGAGCCGTCGTTGGAGGTGCGGGGCCTGATCGTCCCCGGCTATGCCAAGGATATATCCTTCACCGCACGGAAGGGCGAAATCCTCGGGTTCGCGGGTATGATCGGTGCAGGTCGAACCGAGGTGTTCGAAGGCATCATGGGGCTACGTGCATCCAGCGGGTCGGTCACGCTCGACGGCAGGTCGATAGACATCCGCTCGCCTCGGGCGGCCATGGACGCGGGCATCGGCTACCTCACAGAGGATCGAAAAGGCAAGGGGTTGCTGCTCCACGAGCGGCTTGGGCCCAATTTGACGCTGTCCGCGCTGTCGCGGTTTCACCCTGGTCTGATGATGCGCAGGGCTCGCGAGCAGACAGCGCTTATTGACGCCGTCGACGAATACGACATTCGGCTGAAAACGCTGGGCGTCAGGGCAGGCCAGCTTTCAGGTGGTAACCAGCAGAAACTGCTGCTGGCTAAAGTTCTCATGACAAACCCGTCCGTGGTCGTCATCGACGAGCCGACACGTGGCATCGATATCGCCAACAAAGCGCAAATCTACGCCTTCATCCATCGATTGGTTGGCGAGGGCAGGACGTGCATCGTCATCTCATCGGAAATGCAGGAGCTGATCGGCATCTGCGATCGAATTCTTGTGATGCGGGAGGGGCGGATCACAGGCGAGGTAACCGGAGCCCGGATGACGGAACATGAGATTGCGCTCCTGGCGACCAGCAATGTGACGACATCCGACGAGCAGGGAGGAACGACATGAGTGCGATTGTAGGATCGACGCCGCTTCGACAGGAACGGGAATGGGACATCGGTTGGGCAGACGTGGGGCCATTCCTGGCTTTGCTGGCACTGCTGGTGATCGGCTTCCTCATCAATCCGGATTTTTTGTCAGCCACCAATCTTGGAAACGTCATTACCCGAAGTGCCTTCATCGCCATCATAGCCGTTGGCGCAACATTTGTGATCTCGTCGGGGGGGCTGGATTTGTCCGTTGGGTCGATGGCTGCCTTCATCACGGGCATTACCATCCTCTTCATGAACAGCATGGCACCAGAGTGGGGTCTCGCGGCAATTCCAGCAGGGATGGTCGTGGCGATCGTCATCGGCACTGCCTGTGGTCTGATGAATGGTCTCATCGTGACCGTCGGCAAGATCGAGCCGTTCATTGCGACGCTAGGGACGATGGGCATCTTCCGAGCCTTGATCACCTATATGTCTGACGGCGGAACGATCCCGATCGATCGCAGCCTGCGTGAGGCCTATCGCCCTGTCTATTTCGGCACGGTCGGCGGAATATCGATCCCGATCCTGATCTCGATTGCGGTCGCCGCAGTCGCCTCCTTCGCTCTCTACAAGATGAAGTATGGAAGAAAGTGTGCGGCTGTGGGGGCGAACGAGGACGTCGCCCGCTACTCCGGCATCTCGATCATTAAAACGCGCACGATTGCCTACGCGATACAGGGAGCCTGCGTTGCGATTGCTGCCATTTGCTACGTGCCACGTCTTGGTGCGGCGACGCCGACAACCGGGGTCCTGTGGGAACTCCAGGTCATAACCGCGGTCGTCATTGGCGGTACGGCACTGCGGGGAGGCAAGGGACACGTTTGGGGCACGGTCGCAGGGGCCGTCATTCTCGAACTCATCGCCAACCTGATGGTTCTGTCCGATCTCGTCTCGGAATACCTGGTCGCCGGGGTTCAGGGTGTCATCATCATTATCGCGATGCTTATTCAAAGGTTTTCGAAATAATCCGTGTCAGGACCGCATGGGTGCTTAATTTTGGGTCCAATTCTGGGAGGAATATAATGTTTAAGACGAAATTGATTGCGGCTGCGGCCGTTGGGACATTACTAATTGCCAATCAAGCGCTGGCCGCCGACAAGAAAGTCGTCGCGGTGTCGATTCCGGCAGCCGACCATGGTTGGACGGCCGGTGTCGTCTACCACGCACAGGCTGCCGCCAAGGAAATCAATGCCGCTTTTCCAGGCGTCGAGGTCATCGTCAAAACTTCGCCATCAGCAACGGCGCAAGTGAGTGCTTTGGAAGACTTGTCAGCTGGACGCGAGCTCGATGCCCTGGTCATTCTGCCGTATTCCTCGGAAGAACTGACGACCCCGGTCAAGGCCGTCAAGGACGCCGGAACGTTCATAACCGTCGTCGACCGCGGTTTGAGCGACGCCACAATCCAAGATCTATATCTTGCGGGCGATAATATCGCAGTCGGCCGGAACACCGCGAAGTACATGATCGACAAACTCGGCGGCAAGGGCAATCTCGTCGTTCTGCGCGGCATCCCGACCGTCATCGACGACGAGCGCATCAAAGGCTTCAATGATGCCATCCAAGGGACTGAACTGAAGGTCCTCGACATCCAGTATGCAAACTGGAACAGCGATGAGGCTTTCAAGCTGATGCAGGACTATCTTGCGAAGTATCCGCAGATCGACGCGGTATGGGCCAACGATGATGACATGCTGCTCGGCGTGCTTGAAGCCGTCAAGGAATCCGGCCGCAAGGACATCAAGCTCGCTCTCGGCGGCAATGGCATGAAAGACATCGTCAAAAAGGTCATCGATGGAGATGCGATGACCCCGGTGGAGACACCATATCCGCCTGCAATGATCAAGACGGCAATCTACATGACTGTCGCCAACCTTATTGGCCAAGCGCCAGTGCGCGGTACCGTCAAGCTCGACGCCCCGCTGATCACCCAGGAGAACGCCAAGGAATACTATTTCCCCGATTCTCCTTTCTAACCACTTACCCAAACCGGGGCGGCCCATGCCGCCCCACTGCATGCAGCAAGAGGAGCAGATCATGCCAGGCAAGAAAATACTGATGCTAACCGGTGAGTTCACAGAGGAATACGAGATTTTCGTCTTCCAGCAGGCGATGGAAGCGATCGGACATACGGTGCATGTCATCTGCCCGGACAAGAATGCGGGCGATCTCATCAAGACATCGCTCCACGATTTCGAGGGCGATCAGACCTACACCGAAAAACTCGGCCACTTCTTCACCATCAACAAGACGTTTTCGGAAGCTGAGAAACAGCTTGACCAGTACCATGCGGTTTATGCAGCTGGCGGTCGCGGGCCGGAATACATCCGTACGGACAAGCGTGTGCAGGCCATCGTCCGGCACTTCCACGAGACGCAGAAGCCGATCTTCACGATCTGCCACGGCGTCCAGATCCTGATCGCCGTTGATGGCGTCGTGCGTGGCAAGAAGGTGGCGGCGCTCGGAGCTTGCGAGCCTGAGGTCACTTTGGCTGGCGGTACATATATTGATCTCTCACCGACTGAGGCCTATGTCGATGGCACAATGGTGTCGGCAAAAGGTTGGACTGCATTGGCCGCATTTATCAGGGAATGCCTAAAAGTGCTTGGAACTGAAATTCGCCACAGCGAAGATGTCGCTAAGGCCGCCTAACGCCCTTAACCACACGATGCTGGATAATGAAAAATGGCCGCCTCCGAGCGGCCATTTGATATAATCATTAGCCTAACACCGTGCCAATTGCTCAGTGGTTATGGCGCGGAAGCTTTTCAGCAAGTTTACGAAATTCCGGGGCGCCTTCGATGACGGCGCCATCGGACAGTTGCGTCACGGTGCGGCGGTACAGCATCTGCCATGGTGTGGCATCCGCCGGAACGGCGGGAATGCCCTCTGCCTTGCGCCGTTCGACTTCTTCCGGCTCGACCAGCATGTCGCAACGGCCGTTGTTGAAATCAATGCGGATAATGTCGCCGCTTCGCACATAGGCAAGGCCGCCGCCTGCCGCACTCTCAGGAGAAGCGTTGAGGATCGACGGGCTGTCAGCCGTGCCAGACTGGCGGCCGTCGCCGATCGTTGGCAGACTAAGAATACCCTTTTTGATCAAATGATCCGGTGGCTGCATATTGACCACTTCGGCCGAGCCAGGCCAGCCGAGCGGGCCGGCGCCGCGGATCACCAGGATCGTGCGCTCGTCGATATCCAATACCGGATCGTTGATCCGCTTATGATAATCCTCGGAGCCATCGAACACCACCGCCTTGCCGTCAAACACGCCTTCCTTACCAGGCTCGCTCAGGTAACGTTCGCGAAAGCCGGCTGACACAACGCTCATCTTCATGATGGCGAAGTCGAACAGGTTGCCCTTCAGCACGAGGAAACCGGCGCGCTCTTTCAGCGGCGTATGGAAAGGCAGGATGACTTCGCGGTCAGTTGCCTCCCGGCCTTCCAGATTTTCCGCCATGGTCTTGCCGGTCACCGTCGGACAGCCGCCTTCGAGCTTACCGGCTTGCAGCAGCTCCCACATGATGGCCGGGACGCCACCGGCTCGGTGGAACCGCTCACCAAGGTATGCGCCGGCCGGTTGCACATTGGCCAGCAACGGAATGTCAAAGCCATGTGTCTGCCAGTCGTGGGTGTGCAATTCGACGCCGGCATGCTTGGCCATGGCGGCCAGATGCGGCTGCGCGTTGGTCGAGCCGCCAATCGCGGAATTCACCCGGATCGCGTTGAGGAACGCCTCGCGCGTCAGGATATCCGATGGCCTGATATTTTGCAGCACCAGTTCAACGGCTCGCCGCCCGGTGCGATAGGCCATCTGGCCGCGCTCGCGATAGGCGGCAGGAATGGCGGCGCAACCGGTGAGCGACATGCCGAGCGCTTCTGCCATGGCATTCATGGTCGAGGCTGTACCCATGGTGTTGCAATGACCGATCGACGGCGCAGAATCGAGCGCAGACTGCAGGAATTCCTCCCGCGTGATTTCCCCTGTCGCATATTTGCGCCGCGCCCGCCAGATGACCGTGCCGGACCCGACCAGATCGCCATCGTGCCAGCCGTCGAGCATCGGACCGCCGGAAAAGACGATCGCCGGAATATCGACGGTCGAGGCTGCCATCAGTGCCGAAGGCGTTGTCTTGTCGCAACCGGTGGTTAAGACCACGCCGTCGAGCGGATAACCGTAGAGGATTTCGACCAGGCCGAGATAGGCAAGGTTGCGGTCGAGCGCCGCTGTCGGCCGCTTGCAGTTCTCAAATAACGGATGGGTCGGAAACTCGATCGGGATGCCCCCGGCATCACGGATGCCATCGCGGACGCGCTTGGCAAGCTCGATATGGTGGCGGTTGCAAGGATTGATGTCGCTGCCGGACTGGGCAATCCCGATGATCGGCTTGCCGAAGCGCAGCTCTTCCGGCGTCGTGCCGTAGTTCATGAAGCGCTCGAGATAGAGCGCCGTCATATCGAGATGATCGGGATTGTCGAACCAGTCCTGCGAACGCAGACGGCGCGCGCCCTTGCTATCCTCGGCCATTATTTCTCCTCCCCGCCTGATGCAGCGTTCATCGCTTCGAGATGCAGCAGCAAGGCGCTGTGGTCCATGTCGCCGCCGCCCCCTGCCACAAAGGCCGAAAACTCAATCCGTATCTGCTCGGTCAAGGGTAGGTCCAGCGAAAACAGATCGATCATCTCCTTGACAGCGTTGAGGTCTTTCAGCTGCAGCTTCGATGGGCCGCCGGGCGTGAAATCGCGTTTTACCATGCGCGCGCCATGAAGTTCGAGAATCCGGCTCTCGGCAAAGCCGCCGCGGATGGCGTCCCGGAACTTTTCCCGAGAAGCGCCGCCGGCCTCGACCAGCAGCATCGCTTCGGCAACAGCACCGATGGTGATGGCAACGATCTGCTGGTTGGCCAGTTTGCACATCTGCCCGGCACCGGGCGGCCCGACATGGGTCACGCGTCCAAGGGCTACAAACACCTCGACAAGTCCATCGATCGCTGCCGCGTCGCCACCAGCCATGATGGCAAGCGTTCCGGACTGCGCGCCGACGACGCCGCCGGAGACCGGTGCATCGACATGCGCAATGCCAAGCACCATGAGGCGGGCGGCGTGATCCCTGGCGACCGGCGGTGAAATCGAGCTGCAATCGACAACGATGGCGTCCTCGGCCAGAGCTTCGGCCACGCCACCGTCAAATAGCACTGCCTCGACGGCCTTGCCATCGCTGAGCATGGTGAAGGCAATATCGCAGCCTTTGGCCGCCACAGCTGCCGTTTCGGCCACCACCGCACCGTCGGTAACGAGAGCCTGCGCCTTGGTGACGTCCCGGTTCCAGACCGTAACCTGATGACCGGCGGCGAGCAGCCGTCGTGCCATGGGCGCACCCATCAGTCCTGTTCCGAGAAAGGCGATCCTGCGGGGGCGCTTCCGATCCGAACCTCTTGCGTTCAAAGCTTTCCTCCCAGCTCGTCTTCGATATGGACGCGGATGATCTCATCAAAGGAGGTTTCGGCGATAAAGCCAAGCGCTTTCGCACGGGTCGCCTCGAAGCCCGGGGCCCAGCCGGCGACCATCTTAATGATCATCTCGTCCGGCTCCCGGCGGATCAGCGCGACCGCCCGATCGCCAGCCACGCGGCGCAGCGCCTCGATCTGTTCGCCCACCGTGGCACTGAGGCCTGGCATGGAGAGAGCCCTACGCGGGCCTACTGTCTCCAGATCGATAGTCGCGCCATGGATGAGGAAGCCCACCGCCGAGCGTGGTGAGGTGTGCCAGTGACGAACGTCTTCGGAAACGGGGAGAACGGCTTGCCTGCCGACCAACGGTTCGCGCAGGATATTGGAGAAGAAGCCGGACGCGGCCTTGTTCGGCTTGCCGGGACGAATGCAGATCGTCGGCAGGCGGATGGCAATGCCGTCGAAGATGCTGCGGCGGCTGTAGTCGGACAAAAGCAGTTCGCAGATCGCCTTCTGGGTGCCATAGCTGGTCAGTGGCGTCGTGTGATAATCGTCCGGGATCGGATAGGGCAATGGCGCACCGACGACGGCGATCGAGGAGGTGAAGACGACACGCGGCCTGTAGCCGTCGACGCCATTTGCAAGGCGGATGGCGTCGAACAGATAGCGCGTGCCATCGAGATTGATCCGATAACCCTTCTCGAAATCAAGCTCCGCTTCCCCAGAGACGATGGCCGCCAGATGAAAGATCACATCCGGCCGGGCCGCGATGAGCGACCCCGCTTCGCCCGGTGCCGATAGGTCGGCCTCCTTGGTGTTGACCTTACCGGTAAAACCGTCGGGAGCCTGCGGGGTTACGACGTCCACCAAGGTTAATTCGCTGATCGGCATGCCGCCAAGCTCGCCGTCTGCAGAAAGCTTGGCCGCGAGTTTGCGGCCAACCATTCCGGCCGCACCGATGATCAGGATATGCATCAGTCTCTCCTCCCTGGATTCGACCGCCCTAAATTGCTTAGAAGCACCTCAATGAAGGCGGACAAAATTTCTATTGTAAGGTTGTCTGATAACCTTATATGGTCAAGTTGAAAATAGAATATTTGGCACGCCGACGAAAAAATCTCCGCCCCTTAAAAAGGGGTAGGCGGTGTCGAAGCGGCATTCTGGGAAAAGGTAAGACATGAGGGCGGATGTCATGTGCACATCAGCGGCTCTGCAGGCATCCCTGCGCGCGGCATTGACGAACGATATGGTGATGACGGATAGCGCGGAGATGCTTCGCTTCTGTCGGGACTGGCACGGCGATGTGACCAGCAGCGCCGTCGCGGTACTGCGCCCGCGCTCAACCGAGGATGTTGCCGCTGCTGTTCGTGCCTGTCGTGCGCTCGGTCTTTCGATCGTTCCTCAGGGTGGAAATACCGGATTGGTGCTGGGCAGCATTCCGGATCGGCCCGAAAGCCAGGTGGTTTTAAGCCTCGAGCGCATGAACGCCATCCGTAATATCGACGCCGACGACTTTTCGGCGGTGATCGAAGCCGGCTGCATCCTGTCGGAGCTAAAGGACCGGATCGCCGAAAAGGACATGTATTTCCCGCTGGCGCTCGGCGCCCAGGGCTCCTGCCACATTGGTGGCAATGTTTCGACCAATGCCGGCGGAATTAACGTGCTGCGCTATGGAATGACGCGCGAACTGGTGCTGGGCCTGGAAGTGGTGTTGCCCGACGGCACGATCTTCAACGGCCTGTCGACCCTGCGCAAGGACAATCGCGGCATCGATCTGAAGCAACTCTTCATCGGCGCTGAAGGAACGCTTGGCATCATCACTGCCGTGTCCATCAAGCTGATGCCTTTCCCGGATCAGGTGGCAACTGCTCTGCTTGGGCTGAACTCTCTCGATGATGCCATCAAGCTCTATCGACGCGCCCGGCGCGATTGCTGCGACCTGATGTCGGCCTTCGAATTCATGCCGCCGCTGGCCTTTGTCCTGGCAAGGGAAGCGATCCCGGATCTTTCAATGCCGATTGCCGGCGATTATCCAGCCTATGTGCTGATGGAGATTTCCGGATCCGGTCTCGTCGATATCGCGGATCTGATGGAGCGCTTCCTCGGCGGCGTCATGGAAGACGGCCTTGTGGTCGACGGCGTGATCGCCGCCTCGCAAGCTCAAGCGCGTAACCTCTGGCTTTTCCGTGAGGGCATGAACGAAGGTCAGGCCAAGCGTGGCCCGCATATGCGCACCGACATTTCCGTGCCGCTCTACCTCCTTGCCGATTTCGTGCGCGACGCAGAGCAGGCTGTGTCGGAGGCGCTTCCCGACTGCATCAGCGTGTCCTACGGCCATGTTGGCGACGGCAATGTGCATCTGAATGTCCTGCCGCCATGCAACAGTTCGCCGGACGAGGCAGCAGCCAAGATCTACAAGGCCAAGACGGTCGTGAACCAGGTCCTGGACGGGTACAACGGCAGCATCAGCGCCGAGCACGGCATCGGCCGCCTGAAGCGTGCCGATTTCGAAGAACGGCTGGATCCGTCGCGGCGCGCAGTACTAACTGCCCTGAAGCAGGCCATCGATCCATCCATGGTGATGAACCCAGGCTGCCAATTGAATTTCCCCGGCATATCGTAGAATAGTCTGGCATTATCAGGGGGCGGAAAAGAGCATGACGGCGGACTTCAGCCAGATCAGACGGAACGAGCATCTGCCGGCGCGCATCGCCGGGCATATAGGCAAGGAAATCGCCGAAGGTCGGATTACGGCCGGCGAGAAGCTGCCGACGGAGCACATTCTAGCCAAAACCTTCGGCGTTAGCCGCTCCGTGGTGCGCGAGGCGATCGCTCAATTACGCAATGAGGGTCTTGTCGAGACCCGCCAAGGCGTCGGCGCTTTTGTCACGGAGACTCTGGGGCGGGGCGCCATTCGGATCGAGCAGACCGATCTCCGCGACCGCGGGAGCTTTCGCAGCCTTTTCCAGCTCCGCATGCCGCTGGAGATCGAGGCAGCCGGTCTTGCCGCCATCCATCATGACGATGCTGATTTAAAAAAGCTGGACGACTCGCTGGTCCAGATGACGGGGGCTGAAAAATGGACCGATCAGGGGATTGTTGCCGATCTCGTCTTTCACCGGGCCTTGGCGACCGCGACCCATAATGAGTATTACCCGTTGTTCATCGGCTTCATCGCCGAGCGCATCAGCCTTGCCATAAATGCAGCGCGCGCCGCCGCCCTCCTTGAGGAAATCGTCGAGATCACGATTGCCGAACACGTTGCCATCCGTGACGCGGTGGCGACGCGCGACCCCTTGAAAGCCCGCGCCGCGATGCGCAACCACATCATGGGTGCCGCGGGCAGGCTGGACTTGACGCTCGAAATATTCTGACGCCGGCTGATCGGCCGTGACGGCCACTTGTAGGTTTTTCGCGGCTTTCCAACTTGGGCTCTGGACAGGCGGATTAAGACACACTAAAAAAGCAGTTGGAGCGTTGTCAGACATCCTGACAATAAGGCAAGTTATGCTGGAGGGCATACTCGCCGGATAGGTGGGAGGGTTATTTTTGAATTCCCAACGTGTATTGCGCGCAGAGTCTATTTTGCCGGATGACGCCGCCGACGCTTTTCTGGTCGGACGCGTCTGGTCGAAGGTAAACGCTGGCCCATGCCCGGTGATGATCTCGGGTGGTCGCGTGGTGGACCTGACGAGCCTTGCAGCCACCATGTCGGCCCTTCTCGAAATGGAAAACCTCGTTGATGTCCTGCGCGCTGCATCCGGTCTGACAGATCTCGGTACCCTCGACAGCTTCCTGTCCGGGGAAAAGGGAACGGTTCTTGCCCCGGTCGACTTGCAGGCTGTTAAGGCCGCTGGCGTAACTTTTGCCGACAGCATGCTGGAACGTGTCATCGAGGAGCAGGCCAAGGGCGATCCTTTGCGGGCCCAGGCGATCCGCGCAAAGCTTGCGCCTGTTCTCGGCGACAGTCTTCGCGGTCTGGTTGCGGGCTCAGAACAGGGATCCAAGGTCAAGTCACTGCTTGAGGATATGGATGTCTGGTCGCAGTATCTGGAGGTCGGCATCGGTCCGGACGCTGAAATCTTTACAAAGGCCCAGCCGATGTCCTCGGTTGGGTGTGGGGCGCTTGTTGGCATTCACCCGATCTCGCAATGGAACAATCCAGAGCCGGAAGTGGTGCTGGTGCTGCGCTCCGATGGCCTGATTGTCGGGGCGAGCCTGGGCAACGACGTGAACCTGCGGGACGTCGAGGGACGCTCGGCACTGCTGCTCGGCAAAGCGAAAGATAACAATGCCTCCTGCTCGATCGGCCCGTTCATTCGCCTGTTTGACGACAGTTTCACGATGGACGACCTGAGCCGCGTCAGGGTCAAGCTCGTGGTCCACGGCGAGGATGGTTTCGAGATGACGGGTGAAAGCCCGATGGAGGCCATCAGCCGCTCACCGGAAAACCTTGCCTCACAGCTTAGGAACCGAAATCACCAGTATCCGGATGGCGCAGTCCTGTTCCTTGGAACGATGTTCGCTCCCGTGAAGGATCGGCGCGGGACCGGGCAGGGGTTTACCCATGAAATCGGCGACCGTGTGGAAATTTCGACAGCTCGGCTTGGCCGCCTGGTAAACTGGGTGGAACGCAGCGACGTCTGTCCGGAATGGACATTTGGCGTTGGAGCCCTCATCCGCAACCTGGCCGATCGCGGTCTTTTGGATAAGGCATAAGTCATGCAGAAGGCGACCGATCTATTTTTCCGTTTTCTTGAATTGCTGCTCATCCTGCTTCTTTCGGGCATGGCGATCATGGTCTTCGTCAATGTGATCATGCGCTACGGTTTCAATTCGGGCATCAACGTTTCCGAGGAATTGTCGCGCTATTTCTTCGTCTGGCTGACATTCATCGGTGCAGTCGTCGCGTTTCGTGAGCACAGTCATCTCGGCATCGAGACTTTGGTGATGTTTCTGTCGCGCCGCGGCCGGATCATCTGCATGTCTCTGTCAAATCTGGTGATCATCCTATGCTCGGCCATCTTCTTCTGGGGAACGTGGAAGCAGTTTCCGATCAATGCCAGTATGGCAGCTCCGGTGACGGGCATGTCGATGATCTGGGTCTATGGCGTCGGCCTGTTCACAGGTGCCGGCATGGCGATCATCGCGATCGAGCGACTGTTTCGGTTGCTGAGCGGACGCGTGACAGATGAGGAGATCGCGGCATTCGCAGGTGAAAATCTGACCATCGAACAACTGGCGGAGCGTACCTGATGACCCTTCTCGTCTTTATCGGGTCATTGCTTGGGGCCATGGCGATCGGCGTGCCCGTCGCCTTCGCGCTGATGTTCTGCGGCGTCATTCTCATGTGGTTCATGGGCATGTTCAACACGCAGATCATCGCGCAGAACATGATCGCCGGGGCTGATACCTTCACGCTTCTGGCCATTCCCTTCTTTATCCTGGCCGGCGAGTTGATGAACTCCGGCGGCCTGTCGCGTCGCATCATCGAGTTCGCGATTGCCTGCGTTGGCCACATTCGCGGCGGTCTGGGCCTTGTCGCCATTCTGGCGGCGATTATCATGGCCAGCATTTCCGGCTCGGCCGCAGCCGATACCGCCGCGCTTGCAGCCATTCTGCTCCCCATGATGGCCAAAGCCGGCTACAATGTGCCTCGATCGGCGGGACTGATCGCCGCCGGCGGCATCATTGCGCCGGTCATCCCGCCTTCGATGGCCTTCATCGTCTTCGGTGTTGCCGCAAACGTTTCCATCACCCAGCTGTTCATGGCCGGCATCGTGCCGGGCATCATGATGGGCCTGGCTCTGGTGATCGCCTGGCTGATCGTCGTGCGCAAGGACAAGGTGGAGCCGCTGCCCAAGGCGCCGGTGTCGGCGCGGCTGACAGCCACCGGCCGGGCGCTGTGGGCACTCGGCATGCCGGTCATCATCCTCGGCGGCATCAAGGCCGGCATCATGACGCCAACCGAGGCTGCGGTAATCGCAGCCGCCTATGCGATGTTCGTCGGCATGGTCATCTACCGCGAGCTTAAGCCGAGGGACCTGCCGCGCGTCATCCTGCAGGCGGCCAAGACGACATCGGTCATCATGTTCCTGGTTTGCGCAGCACTCGTCTCGGCATGGCTGATTACCGCCGCCAATATCCCGGCAGAAATCGCCGGTTACATCGAGCCACTGATCGACCGCCCGATGCTGTTGATGTTTGTGATCATGATCCTGGTTCTGGTGGTCGGAACGGCGCTCGACCTCACGCCGACCATCCTGATCCTGACGCCCGTCCTGATGCCGATCATCAAGCAGGCGGGCATCGACCCGGTCTATTTCGGCGTCATGTTCATCATGAACAATTGCATCGGGCTGATCACGCCGCCCGTCGGTGTCGTGTTGAACGTCGTCAGCGGCGTCGGTCGGGTTCCGCTTGGCAAGGTGACGATCGGGGTCTGGCCGTTCCTTCTGGCGCAAACGATCGTTCTCTTTCTCTTGGTTCTGTTTCCGGACCTCGTTCTCGTGCCTGCCCGGTGGCTGCATTAGCCGCCAGCAACCCACAGTCTCACTCAACCATCCAGGGAGGATATTATGAGAAAACTGCTTCTAGCCACCACCGCGATTGCATTCGGCCTGTCGGCCGCGGCCCCGGCCTTTGCCGAGTTTAACGACCGCAACATTCGCATTTCGAACGGCATCAACGCCGACCACCCGGTCGGCAACGGTATCAAGGCCATGCAGGCTTGCCTGGATGAAAAGTCCGGTGGAAAGCTCAAGATTACCGCTTTCTGGGGCGGTGCGCTTGGCGGTGACTTGCAGGCAACCCAGGCCCTGCGCTCGGGCGTGCAGGAAGGCGTCGTCACCTCGTCCTCCCCGCTTGTCGGCATCATTCCGGCGCTGGGCGTCTTCGACCTGCCCTTTCTGTTCGCCACGCCGCAGGAAGCCTATAAGGTCCTTGACGGCAAGTTCGGCGATATGATGAACGAGAAGCTGGAAGCCGCCGGCCTCGTCAATCTCGCCTATTGGGAAAACGGCTTCCGCAACCTGTCGAACTCCGTTCGTCCGGTTACCAAGTGGGAAGACTTCGAGGGGATGAAGGTTCGCGTCATGCAGAACAATATCTTCCTCGACACGTTCCAGAACCTTGGCGCAAACGCCACGCCGATGGCATTTGGCGAAGTGTTTTCGGCTTTGGAGACCAATGCGATCGACGCCCAGGAAAACCCCTATGTGACGATCGACACCTCAAAGTTCTTCGAGGTGCAGAAGTACATCACCGAGACGAACCACGCCTATACGCCGTTCCTGTTGCTGTTCTCGAAAGCGATCTTCGACACCTATACACCGGAAGAGCAGACGGCGCTGCGGGAGTGCGCGGTCGTTGGCCGTGACGAGGAGCGAAAGGTCATCCAGGAACTGAACAAGACGTCCCTTGATAAAATCAAGGCCGCCGGCCTGGAAGTGAATGTTCTGTCTGCTGAAGAGCAGGCCCGTATTCGCGAAAAGTCGATGATCGTTTATGAAAAGCACAAGGCCGAAATCGGCGCCGATGTTGTCGACGCGATCCTTGCGGAGCTTGCAGCAGCGCGCAAGTAATCCTTGACTGCCTTAAGAAACTTGAAGGGGACCGTGCATCAATGCCCGGTCCCCTTTTCATGAGCGCGTGTATCGCTGAGTGGTTGTGACCATCATTCCGGAACAGCAGGCAAAACCGTCTCACGCTTCTTCAATTGCCGCTCCCGGAAGAAGATGAAAAGTCCGGAGGCGACGATAAGCGCCGCGCCTGTCAGCATGCTCAGCCGCGGTACATCGCCGAAGAAAATCCAGCCGAACACCACCGCCCAGAGCAGCAGCGTATATTGCAGCGGCGCCACCGTTGCCGCATCCGAAATCTTCAGGGCACGGTTGACCAGCATATGGGCGGCCATGGCAACAATACCGAGCAGGCCGAGCAGCGACAGATCGACACCAGACGAAATCGGCGCCCAGTCGAACGGCGCGAAGGCGAGACCGGCAAGGGCAGCGCCGGCGACCTGAAAGAACACCAGCGTCTTGTCCGGCGTGTTGCGCAGACCGCGACCCGACAGCAGCATGAAGGCGAAGGCCATGCTGCCGACGATCGAGATCAGGGCCGGCAGGGTGAAGATCGCCCTCGACGGTTCGAGCGTGATGATAACGCCAACAAAACCGGCGGCAATGGCGCACCAGCGCCGCCAGCCGACTGTCTCCCCCAGCAAAAGGGGGGACGCTGCCGCAACATAAATCGGTGCTGCCAGCCAGTAGGTCATGACATCGGCCAGCGGCAAATACATCACCGCATAGTAGAAGCAGAAAACCTCCAGGGTGGAAAACACCACACGGGCGAACTGCATCCATGGCTGCTCAGCGGAGGTGATGGATTTGAGCCTGGCCAGCCAGAGGAACGGTGCCAGAATGACGAGCGCCGCCAAACTGCGGATCAGGATAACCTGTCCGAGCCCGTAGCTCGCCACCAGCCATTTCCCCATCGCATCGTTAAGGGCGAACATCACCATGCCCAGAAGCATGATCAGCGGACCGGCAAGTGGCGAAATTGCCATCCCGGCACGGGTTTCCAGAGTAGTCACACAAAACCTCCCAATCTTCTTTTTTAGGCGTAGGACGCTTTACAAGCTGGTCGCATCCGAAAGACGACGGCTCACCGTAAAGGCGCGATCCAGGTCCGGGTTGAGGTCCATGCCGAGGCCGGCGCCGGGGGGAACGGTGATCATCCCGTTTTTCACCTCCGGCAACGCCGTCACCAGATCCCGATACCAGGTGCGGTAGAATGCGCGCACGCTTTCCTGGACCAGCGCGTTTGGCGCGTTGAGAGACAGATGGGTGGATGCGCACAGGACGACGGGTCCGGTACAGTCGTGGGGTGCGACCGGCAGGTGCCAGGCCTCGGCCATCGCGGCGATCTTGCGTGCCTCCGAGAGCCCGCCGCACCAGGAAATGTCAAGCATGATCACCCCGGCCGCGCCGGTTTCCAGAAGATCGCGGAACGCCCAGCGCGAGCCAAGCGTCTCCGACGCCGAAATCGGTGCGGGCGACACGGCTGCATAGCGTGCAAGGCTAGACAGGCTGTCCATCTTGATCGGGTCTTCGTGCCAGAACGTTTTGTACGTCGTCAATTCCTTGGCGATCTGCATGGCCGGCAACAATTGCCACATGGAGTGAAACTCGACCATGATATCCATCCTGTCGCCGACGGCGGTGCGGATCTTCTCAAAAGGCTCAAGCGCCTTTTTCAGGTTCGGCATCGAGATATATTGCCCGCGGGTCTTTTCTGCCGCCGCATCGAAGGGCCAGATCTTCATCGCCGTGATGCCCTCTTCAAGCAGCGATTGGGCAAGTTCGTCGGCATTGTGGAGGAAGCCGTTGAGGTCGTCGTAGTCCTTGCCGTCCGAAAGGCCGTAATTGGAGGTCGTCTGTCCGGTGGCTTTCTTGATATATTCGCTCCCGGCACAGGTATTGTAGGTGCGGATCTCCTGACGGGTAAACCCGCCCAGCAACTGTGCGATCGGCATACCCGTCGCCTTGCCGAAAATATCCCAGAGCGCGATGTCGAAGGCGGAATTGCCACGCACTTCGGCCCCTGATGATCGAAAACCGAGATAACCGACGAGGTCGGCGGCCAGCAGGTCGATCTGCAGCGGATCGCGGCCGATCACCCGTGGCGCAATATACTCATGCACGTAGGCCTCGACCGTCTGTGCGCCGAAGAAGGTTTCTCCGAGACCGGTTACGCCTTCGTCGGTATGAACCAGCAACCAAAGCAGATTGGCACGCTCCGCAACGCGCACGGTTTCAAGGCCGGTGATTTTCATAGGTGGTCTCCCGTCCGTCTCAAACAAGGCCTGCTGTGAGCAGTGCCTTGATGCTTTGATCGAAATGCCGGTTCATCAACACGGCAGCGGCCTGCGGATTGCCGTCAACGATCGCCAGCGCGAGATTCTCGTGCAGCGCATTCATCGCCCGGCGCTCATCATCATCGGCACGGCTCTTCCAGCCGATCGGCCATGTCTGCCGGGTCACGCCCTGGAAGGCCCCAATGATCAAGGCGAAGACCGGGTTGCGGGAGGCGCGTGCGATGGCTGCGTGAAGGGAGATATCATGCTCCATGACCGCCATGGGATCGCCGATGGCTTGTCCCATCGCCTGGGCGTGATCAAGGATCAACTGCGCTTCTGCCTTTGTGCGCCGGAGTGCGGCAAGCGTCGCCGTGCGTGCCTCGATCGTGCGCCGCACATCGTAGATGTGCAGGATATCGATCTGGTCGGTAACCACGCCATGTTCGATCATCATCGCCATTGAGGCATCGTCAAGTGGGGCAATCGTCGGTCTTTTGCCAACGCCAAGATCGACAAGACGCAAGGCGGCCAGCGAGCGCAGTGCTTCGCGGATGACTGTCCTTGAAACCTGAAACTGTTCAGATAGTGCCGCCTCCGCCGGCAAATGATCGCCGGGTTTAAGCTCCTTGTCGCGTATCAGGCGCGTTATCGATGCAATTGCTCCGGCGACAAAATCGTCGGCGACGAGCGGAACAGGGGTTTTGCCCATAAGTAGTCCTCTATCTTCTGGAAAAGCTATAGTACAGCTTTCCAGAAAAATGAAGGGCTACGCGTGGTTTTTGCGTTGTCGTGCATTGGAAACCGTAGGGCGGCTGCCTGCATCGTCCGTCCGTCACCGGGGCCAGGTGGCTCCGGTTGTCGTCAGATAAATGGCGTAGAGCGACTGCGTGGCCGTGATAAACAGGCGGTTGCGGCGTGGGCCGCCAAATGGGAGATTGGCGACCGTCGCTCCTGTGTCTGCTGCAGCCAGCGACGACGATATCAATATCGGGCGCGATCAAGTCGTGCTCCTCCCCAAAGGCCGCAAAAACGCCACGGCTGTGTCCGCCTCTATGTCTCCGGCATGTGCCGCGCGACAGGCCATCAAGGCAAGCGTACGGCTGGATCATCAGGGGACGCCGGCTGATCGTTGAGAAGCTCGTAGGCGTGCGTCACCGTGCGGACGTCCGTCGGGGTTCCGAGGCCGGTAAGATGGTACCGGGTGTTTCAAACATATCGGGTTTCATGTTGCATTCCATTCACAAGCCCGATGGTTGAAAAGGAAAAACGGCCCGCTGGATTCCAGCGCCCCTTAGTCGGAGGGAGCCCTCAGGATGACTTTTGCGCTTCGATCTACGGTGCGCTCTTCTTACTCGCAAGCGATGCGTTCGTCTGAATTTCGATCTTGCGTGGTTTCATCGCCTCGGGGAGTTCTTGAACCAGATCGATCGACAACAGGCCATTCGTCAGTTCTGCGCCGGCGACCCTTACGTGGTCTGCCAGCTCGACGCGGTGTTCGAAGGGCGACCGGCTATACCACGATGCAGGTAGGTCAAAGCCAACGCTCGAGCGGAAGAGTGGTGCATAGTCATAAGATGTTGCGATGGCCATATCCTCCTTGAAGCAACATGGCACTAGCTCGACAGCGCGATCGCCGACGTCAAAACTTCCGGCCGGCTGAGATCACAGGCATTCTGGCAGACGCGGCCAGCGCCGAGGGCGCCGCGAGCATCGCGAAGGCCGAACCGTCGATCGATATCCTCGTCAACAATCTCGGCATCTACGAGAGCAAGGCCTTCAGCGACATCACCGACGCCGACTGGAGCCATATGTTCAACGTCAATGTCATGAGTGGCGTGCGTCTGTCACGCACCTATCTTCCGGGCATGGTGGAGCGGAAGCTTGCTCTTCGACAGGTTTCCTAATGGGCACACTACCTCGCGCATTTGTTGAATGGGCGATCGTATATGGATACTTATGGGGCCATCACAGTCAGCCGATCGGACTCGTCGCCGGCCATTCGGTCTCTGCATTGGCAACGACCCGGTTCCGCCCCTGACTCTTGGCAAAGTACAGTGCGTGATCTGCTTGGCTCTGGAGGCGTTCAGCGGAAATGCGTCCACACTGTATAGTCATCGCCACGCCGATGCTGACCGTTACAACTGGCATTACGCGCGACAGAGGGTTGGGGAGTGACGCGGCCTCGACCCGTTTACGGATGGTTTCAGCTACCGCAAAAGCAGCATGTTTGTCAGCACCCGGGAGCAGGACCAAAAACTCTTCGCCTCCATAGCGGGCCACCTGATCATGATCATCTCTGAGGCTGCTCTGAATTATTCCGGCAACCTTCACCAGGCTGCGGTCGCCCTCCGCGTGCCCAAGGCTGTCATTCAGGCACTTGAAATCGTCAATGTCGCACATCAAAATTGCAGCGCCCCCTGAATTTTCTGCTGCTTTCCAACATTTTTTAAGCCGCTCCATCATCGAGCGTCTGTTAGCGACCCCCGTCAACGGATCCGTTCGCGCAAGCAGTTCGAGCCGGGCATTAGCATCAGAAAGATCGGCGAGGCGACTGCGGTCGCGCAACTCCAGCAGGAATGTTTTGTGCGCGAAAATCGTTGCTGTTCGGCGCGCCACCAAGGTTGCACCAATGCCGCTCGCGAAGAACAGGGTTCCTGCCACTGCACTTCCGGGCTGGATGTCCGGGTTTCCGAGCTGAAACACGAGGTAAAGACCGACAGCATACGCGCCGATCACCATAGCCCAGCGGAGCGGAATCGGAAAAATGACGATAGCGGTCACAGCGACGAAAAGCATGATCGTCAAATGCCGCTCGTAAAACTCACCACCCGTAGCAATCCCCACCAAAGCAACGGACAACAGAATAAAGAAAACGCCAACTAGCAGGACTGTTGCCTGCAGCCGCACAGCCCTTCGCTCGCGAAAAAAAATCGCGACCGTTACGGCGGCGGGTGGGAGGATCGCGGCCGGCAGAAGCATCGACACGACAATCTCGGCAGGTAGCAAGAATGCGTTGAGACATAGCGTGAGGACGTCGAGAACAATAACCCAGATCATCCATGCCCTTATGATCTTAGACGTCTGAGGCCAGGAGCGCTCTTGGAAAAAACGCGAGAGCTCGCTGTTTAGATGGATGTCTCGGGTTCGGCCGCCAAGTTGGCGCGCCACCTCGTCTCCGATGACCGCAGTGGGCCGTTCGAGAGCGTCGTACGGCGGTGCGCCCTTGGGTTCTCCAGAAGCTCTGATCGGTTGCTCTTCCATCTCACCGATTTAGGACATCAGCCAATGGAAACAACCGTGGGCGGAAGCCAACGTTTAACACGGTTTGCTAAATCTAAACGAAAAATCGGATGCACTGGGCAAACGGAAAATCCCATGACAAAGTCAAGTATCGCCGCCCTGTACTCCCCACTCGTCCTCATTGCGCTCATCCTGTCGCCCCCGCACCCCCTCTAGAAGCCAAGGCTGTTGATTTCCACTGAGAACTGACCGGTATTTCCACCGAGATTTGACCCGCCTTTTAGATATGTTTCGGGTCTGGTGTAGAGGTCAAGTTCCTGTTTTTCTCCTTCGTGTTTTTCGGTTCATGAGCTGAGCTATTCTTGAAGCGGAAGCTGTCGTTTCCGGTTTCGAGGATGTGGCAGTGGTGGGTCAGGCGGTCGAGCAGCGCCGTGGTCATCTTGGCATCGCCAAAGACGCTGGCCCATTCGCTGAAGCTCAGGTTGGTGGTGATGACGACACTGGTACGTTCGTAGAGCCTGCTCAGGAGATGGAAGAGCAACGCGCCACCTGACGCACTGAACGGCAGGTAGCCCAGCTCGTCGAGGATGACGAGATCGGAATGGACAAGCCGATTGGCGATCTGCCCTGAGCGACCTTGCGTCTTCTCCTGTTCAAGCGCGTTGACCAGCTCGACTGTTGAGAAGAACCGGACGCGTTTGTGATGATGCTCGATTGCCTGGATACCGAGAGCGGTGGCAATGTGGGTTTTGCCTGTGCCGGGGCCGCCGACCAGGACAATGTTGTTGGCATCATCGAGGAAGTCGCAGCGATGGAGCTGGCGCACGAGCGCCTCGTTGATCTCGCTGCTCGAGAAGTCGAAGCCGTTGAGATCGCGATAGGCCGGGAAGCGAGCGATCTTGAGCTGATAGGCGGTTGATCTGACCTCCCGCTCTGCCGTTTCCGCTTTGAGCAGTTGCGACAGAATAGGAATGGCAGCCTCAAAAGCTGGTGGTCCCTGTTCGGTGAGCTCACCGATTGCCTGAGCCATGCCGTGCATCTTCAGTTGGCGCAGCATGATAACGATCGCGCCGCTGGCTGGGTTATGACGCATGGCGGACCTCCGCAGTCTTCCTCAGGGAGTCGTAGCGTTCGACATTGGCCTTGGGCTCGTTGGTAAGTGTAAGAGCTTGCGGCGCGTCGATCGTCGGTGGTGTCGAGGATTTGCCATCGACGAGGCGATGCAACAGGTTCAGCACATGGGTTTTGGTCGGAACTCCGGACGTCAAAGCCATATCGACTGCCGATAGCACTGCCTGTTCGTCGTGCTGGAGAACAAGCGCCAGAATATCGACCATCTCTCGATCGCCACCCGGCTTTTTGAGCAGGTGCTGCTGCAGCGTTCTGAAGGCTTCGGGAAGATCGACGAACTGCGCACCATTGCGAAGAGCGCCAGGTTTGCGCTGCACGACCGCGAGATAGTGCCGCCAATCGTAAATCGTCTGCCCAGGTCCGTCATGCGACCGGCTGATGATGCGAAGATGCTCGCATATGATCAGACCCTCCGCTGCAACAACGATACGGTCTGGATAAACCCGAATGCTGACGGGTCGGTTGGCAAAGGATGCCGGAACGCTGTAGCGATTGCGATCGAAGTGAACCAGGCAGGTTGGGGACACCCGTTTGGTATGCTCGACAAAACCATCGAAGACACGCGCCGTTGGCATCAGAGTTTTTGTTTCCTCGGCCAGGAGGTCAGCGATAGTGCCACGCATCTTTCCATGCGGGGTCTGCTGCCAAACCTCCTTGCATCGAAGCTCCAGCCAGTCGTTCAGGGCTTCCAACGATGGAAAGCGCGGTGTCGGTTGAAAGAACCGATGGCGCGAATCCTGAACATTCTTCTCGACCTGGCCTTTCTCCCAGCCAGACGCCGGATTGCAGAACTCCGGCTCATAGAGGTAGTGGCTGGCCATTGCCATGAAGCGGATGTTAACGTCGCGCTCCTTGCCGCGTCCAATCTTATCGATTGCCGTGCGCATGTTGTCGTAGATGCCGCGCCGTGGCACCCCGCCGAAGACACGGAACGCGTGGTTATGGGCATCGAACAGCATCTCGTGCGTCTGCAGAAGATACGCCCGGACGATGAACGCCCTGGAATAGCTAAGCTTTGTATGGGCCACCTGCAGTTTGGTGCGCTCATTGCCGATGATTGCCCAGTCTTCCGACCAGTCGAACTGGAAGGCCTCACCCGGATCAAAGGCCAGCGGAACGAACGTCCCACGCCCCGTGGTCTGTAGCTCCCTTTGCAGATCAGCTTTCCATTCCCGAGCAAAAGCAGCAACCCGACCATACGATCCCTCGTAGCCAAGGCTCATCAGATCGGCATGTAATTGCTTCAGGTTGCGCCGCTGCTTCCGGTTCTTTTTGGCTTCCGTCCGCAGCCACGCTGACAGCCGGTCGGCAAAAGGATCAAGCTTGCTCGGCCGCTCCGGCACCTTGAAAGATGGTTCCACGCCATCAAGACGGAGATATTTGCGGATAGTGTTCCGGGATAGGCCGGTTCTGCGGCCAATCTCCCGGATCGATATGTGGTCTCGAAAATGCCAGCGTCGGATCACGCTCAGTAACGCCATGTCGATCACTCCGTAGCCCCCGCTGAAAACACGCAGGGCAAGGTTCAAACATGGGTCAATTCTCGATGGAAATATCCTGTGCTACCGGGTCAGTTCTCAGTGGAAATCAACAGCTTAAGAAAACGCTAGATGCGATGTCAGAGGTAAATTTTCGAAGTCAGCGCGTAACCTCATTTTTGCATTCTTTTTAAACCGTCTCGTCGTTCCGCTTTAAACCACCTAATCGCTTCGATGTCGACGGTGCCGTCGCTTGCGATCTCGTCTTAGATATACGGTGACACACAGGAGCGGATTTCACCGCTGAAGGAGCGATAGGTATTGTTGTTGGGATTGTACGAGTGATATCGAGCAAAACACCATTCAGTGTGGTTCTCCCCCGTGACCGATTTCTTCGACATTAGATGAAATCTGCACCACATCCGAGGTCGTCGAGTTGCGCTCCGCAGCCGCAAAGGGCGGCTCACACTGCCGGCGGGCGCCACCGTACGGCTGGTATGTGTTGTCCGACGCGCGATACGATCTATATCGCTCGGCGCACCATGCGGTGACTGCCGTTCCTGATCCAACGTATGGCGCTTCGCCGACTATCTCGTTCTGACCGATGCCGTGGGGTTGGGCATCCTGCCTCAAGGCAAGACCCGTGCCGGTTACAATTTCTTGGGGTGCTGGGTCCATCCTGTCGGTCTCTGGCTGTTGAACGACAAGAGCGGGGAGGCGTTCGAAGCTCTGCTTGCTGCGATCGATAGACACGGGCCGGGAGGTCCACAGAGACGTAATATCAATGTTGCCAAGTTTTTTCGGTTCGGGGGCGGGCCCAAAATTGGGGATTGCCATGACACTCCCAGCAATGAATGTGAGAGAGAGCGTGACGCCCAGGACGGGCAGGATGGGGTAGGTCATCGTTGGCTCCAGCTTTTACAGACCTAGACCGCCCAAACTCCACGGCGGGAATCTGGACCGGTTTCTCAGGGGGCTTTAGCGGGAATTCCGGACCAGAACCGTTCGCCCCTAGGGGTATGATTTTTTTCATCGGCGAAACGCGCCTTGGAGCTAGGAGTTCCAATCGCGAGAGCTGATGTGTGTTCCCTGGACCATTGCCTTGGAAGACTAGGACTTTAGTTAGTCTCGGTCCTGCCATGGCCATCGGGAGGTCGCCCGGCGTCTTCGCGTTGCTCAGCCGCTCCGCCCCCGCCGTCAGGATGACTATGCGCATAGCCCCGGAGGCGAATGCGTGACCATCTGACGCCATTGGGTGGGTGCGGCTGCCATTCAACTGCGGCTCTCATTCCGAGTAGGAAAGCGTTTCTGCGAGCCGCTGCAATGCCGGCGGTAGTGAACCGGCGTCGGTAATGTGCGCCTTAAGCCCGCTTTTGTCAGAATGGCCGTCTTGATACCAGTGGATCAATCCGACTGCCACGTCCTGAGCCGCCTTGTCATTGATGTCTACCGAATTTTCCACGCACCATGCCTCCAGAAAGGTCTGCAAGAGAGCTAGGTCTTCAGGCGCAAGGAACTGGCTGGACGTCACAGTGGAGTGCATGGTGAACCCTTTCCGTCTTGGACAGGAAATCATTTTTGATCGATTGCGATGCAGGGTCCGGCAGCGCATGATTGATCCAATATAGTTTAAAGCTTGGGCTAAGCTTGGAAACGGTATCATCGCTAGCGATAAGAGTTCTTCTCAATACCTACTGCAATCCAGATTAGATGGCCTCAGGAAGGAGTGCATCATGGATGTAGTTCCAATCGTACTACATCGCCATCACTTGCAGCGGCATTTACCGCGCGATCTATATCAAGGCGAACTGTCACGTCGTCGGTCTTGCCGCCGAACGCGAACGGTTCTCGATGTTCATCGCAATCGACAGGCGAGGCGTCGTTGCTTCGCGCATCCTGCCTTTCTTAGAGAAAACACCGAAGCTGATCGGCTTCATGGCGTGCTGATAGTTGCGCTGCGTCATTCGTGAGAAACGCCGCATGTTCATGTCGTCGATCAGTTGGGGCATCAAGACCTGAATGGGACATTGTCAGGATCTTCGTTGCAGAAGCCCGTTAAGGTCTGCTCACATCCAACGACGTTCAATGCATCGCGACCACCGGTTGTGCCTGGAGTATGGAAGATCCGACTGCGTGGCGGGTCGACATCATTGATATTGCCCGCTCGCTGGTCAGGCCGTCAAAGCAGGTGGCAACTGATGTCATGCGTCCTCGTTAGGCGGGATGTGGAATGCAACTCCGGGTGCAGTCGGTCCCGATTTCCGCCGTGCGGCGGCGCGATGCTAAATCTCCTGCGGCTGCCCCAGGACCGAAGTTGCATGCGCGAATTCCCGAACCGTGGCTTTGCCACCGCTATGCTCGGTTCTCCGATATGCTCATTGTGAGTTAAGGTCGGTCACGAGGCGTGAGGCATTCAAGGACTTTGGTTGGGCGAGGTCTCATAAATCCGAAGAGTTCGGATTCCTGCGCGCCATCCCTGACTTTGCGCATGCCCTCCCAGGGCGTCCGGACGCCTGCAAAAAACATCAGCGGTCGGTCTTCATTGCCGGCAAACCAGGCTGTCGTCACAAGCCGGCTTCGATTTTCCTAGCTGGATCCGGTTCAGCAAAGAATGCGAACCGAATGACGCCTTTGCTGGTAGGGCCTAGCCATCGGCGCCAATGTGGAGAGCTTAAATTGCGGAGACTAGTGACGCCGGGATGGTAGTTTTTCACATAAGCCGGCGGCGACTGCATTCCCCAAGGCGCCTCATCGTCACACGTCGACATACAACGTGCCGATTATGTCTGCCGGCAATCGCCACGTTTGAAAATTGGTCTGATACCGGGTTAAGCTAACGGGTCTCGCTGATCCTCAGCCATCAGGCGGCTAATCTCAGTTTGCAGGTCAAAGGGCTGTTCAGCTTCAATCCCCGTGGCCTTCTGTGTTTGTCGCGGTGTCTCGGGCGCGTGAGGAGATATCCCCGCACGACGAGCGGCCGATCGTTCGCTGACCAAGGCGCGGTAACGCATTGCAACTTCCGGCATCGTCAGGTGCCCGCAAATCCACTCTTCGATCCAAGCGTGAAACCTATGGTCCTGCTCAATGACATGTCCTGCTTGGTGCGCACGTTGAAGTGCGTTTTCCGCAGCGCGTCGTCTGACTTCTGCTGACATCTATCCCTCGCAATGATGTTCGTTCGGAAGATATAAGCGTCGCCGTCCGAATTTCATTACCCTCTACCAGCAGGGCTATTTGATGATGCGCGCGGTAGTTCGCTTTTGCCTACGTCGCGGGCCGGACACAGGCAAAACAAATGTCGCGACCGCCATTGGCGACCGTGATGGCTGTCGAGCATCACCGTTGAAAGGTCCGCAGATGTCGGGCATGTGGCGCAACTCGGCGCACGAGTTGATTATTGGAGTCAAGCGTGGACGCGGGAGGGTCGGTCGCGATCTATGCGTCGGTCCACCTGTTGCGCAAGGTGAGGCGTGCCATTGATTTTTCTGTCCGGTTTTGTCCCGCACGTGGAGTTCGATTTCGATCTCCTCTAGATCATCCCTGTCGACCGCCGTTATAGCTTACGTAGCAACACGCCATACAAATAAGCACTGGCCCCGACACGACTTGGGCTACCGACATGGCGTCGGTATCGCAAGTCGTTAATGGTGTCGGAGACGGGCTGGCACGACGGTCATCCCGTCCATCATCGAAGGCTAACGGACTTCAAAAGGGAGCCTGGATCCGGCATGTGCTCAATCACGTGGAGGTGACGAGGTTCCACAGTGCGTTCGTCGAGGGTGTGTGCTGGTGCCCAATCGTCGACTGCCCGCCGTGGCGCTGGAACGCTAACTTAATAACGAGGAGAAAAGAAACGTTAACCGTGTCCATTCCCTCAGACTTAACCCGGATCGCCTACGTTTCCGCCCAGTGAAAAGGCAGATGGCGCATGTTTAAGCAGTCACAATGGTTCTTGAAATGGGTACTTCCGGCAAGCGTGTCGGCCTTGGTCGGAGCGATCCTTCTCGGCACCCTTTACTGGGCTGCCGCCAGAACTGACCAGGTTGCCGCGGAGCGGCAGAAGGATCTCGTCGCCCTGATCGTTTCAAAAATTCAGTCTTCGGTCGCTCATGATCAAGAGAGCGCCACCGTGTGGGACGACGCGGTCACAAAGGCGAAGGAGCGTGATCACGATTGGCTTGACGTAAACCTTGGCCAATGGATGAACACCTACTTCGGCCATGATGCCGCGGTCGTGCTTTCGGCAGATGGGCTGCCGATCTACCGGTTTATCGCAAAGTCAACCGGTTCGGCATCACCAGAGGAACTCCACCTGGCCTATAGTCCGCTAGCCAAACGGCTGCGTGAACGGCTTGTCGCTGGAGACCAGGAAGGCATGTCGGACAGGGTCCTCTCAATCGGCGAGAGTGATCTGACCTATGTTGGAGAACGACCCGCGGTGGTCAGTATCAAACCTATTACGTCTGACACGGGCGAGATCGAGCAGCAGGCGGGCGAGGAGAACCTGCATGTCGCGGTACGGTTTCTGGATCGAGACTTCCCAACCGAAATAGGTTACGAATACCAGTTCGCGGAGATGCAGTTCACGACTGCGATGCCCCCCGACAAGCGCCACTCGCAAATCGCTCTCACCTCGAAATCCGGTCAGGTGATGGGGTATTTTAATTGGCATCCTTTTGAGCCGGGAACGAGCGTGTTGCACGCGACGCTTCCTGTCGTCGGCCTTTCCGTCGTTGGGATATTCATTGCCGCCAGCCTTGCTGGCCGTGCAATCTGGAGACGCTCGGTCAAGCTCAATTCTAATCGCCAGGAGCTTAAACATCTGGCGCTGCGTGACCCGTTGACGGGCTTGGCAAACAGGGCACACTTCAAAAGTGAGCTGGTGGCACGTCTGCAACAAGTACTGCCTCATTGCTGCAGCGTGCTCTATATTGATCTAGACCGGTTCAAGGCGGTCAACGATACCTATGGACATCCAACAGGTGACAGACTGCTTTCTCTCGCTGCAGAACGAATGAGGGAAATTCTCCCCGACGCTCTAATTGGGCGGATCGGGGGCGACGAGTTCACAGCCTTGCTCGAGAGGATCGAAGCCGACGAAGTCGTTACGATCGCACAGAGGATCGTGGTATGCCTGCGTGAGCCGTTTGAGATCGGAGGGGTATATGTTTCGATTGGAGCGAGCGTCGGTGTAGCGATTGCGTCAGGTACGAACGCCGATGCCGATGAACTGACAAGGCAGGCTGACATTGCGCTTTATCATGCGAAGGCCGCAGGGCGGAATGCGTATGCCGTGTTTGGCGATCATATGGACGAACTTCTCCGCACCCGCCGAAAACTGGAGCGTGACCTTCGCGCGGCGTTGGCAGCGGGGACGCAGATTGAGGTTGTTTACCAGCCGGTTTACTTCGCCGACAGCTCGGGACCATGCTCAGTCGAGGCACTGGCGCGGTGGCAACACCCAGAGTTAGGACCTGTTGGTCCCGATGTGTTCATTCCGCTCGCAGAAGAAATAGGCGTCATCCACAAGATTGGCTCCTTCGTTCTCGAAGACGCGTGTAGCCTGATAGCCGAGTTGCCTTCCATAAGTGTCGCCGTGAATGCCTCCGCCGCGGAACTTGCTTCTCCCGGCTACCCACTTCGCGTTCTTTCCACGCTGGCCAAGTGGGCGGTCGAACCCTCTCGACTGGAAATCGAGATCACGGAAAGCCTGGCTATCAGTGCGGAAGAGGAAACCGAGCGTAACATCCTTATGCTTCGAACGGCGGGCGTGAGGTTCGCAATCGACGACTTCGGCACCGGATATTCTTCATTCTCACGGGTGCAGAATGTCACCGTGGATAGGCTCAAGATCGACAAGTCGTTCATCGGAAGTATTCGAGAGGGCCAAAACGGCGCTGTTGTTGAAGCAATCATCAACATGGCACGGGCGCAAGGGCTACAGACAACGGCCGAAGGGGTCGAAACCAACGAGCAGAGAGATGCTTTGAAGTCGCTGGGATGTGACAACATCCAGGGGTTCCTGATGTCTCGCCCGATAGCGCGAGGTGAGGTCATGGCACTTCTGCATGCAGGCCATAAGAGCGAGAACGGTTAATGCGCTGACTGGTCTCAGCATCATCGAACGCGGTTTTGAAACCGGCCAGCATGGCCCAGCAACTGCTTGTACTGGCTGTGCCCTGATCCGGCCACGAGCATCTTCGAGAACATCTTCGCTTCTTGAACGTAATACGCGGACCGACGTCGATCCGATTTCGGCGACGCTCTCGCTCAGCCTGTACACGTCGGCTCGGAGGGCAGCCAGCTCTTCATCCGGTGACACAGTTGATGCGTTATCCGTTTTCGGCGAGGAATTTGCGTAAAAGTGGCAATTCCAGCCCTATGTCGAGCGTGACATCCATCAGTACAATTGTCTGGATGTCTGCAATGTCGGTGGCCTGACAGAAACCATGAAGGTCGCAGGCTGGAGCGAGACGCACTATGTCGACATAATGCCGCACAATCCGCTCGGTCCATCTGCACCGCAGCGACGACCCACTTTTCCGCCGCAGTGCCTAACTTCTCCTGGCTCGAAACCCGTGCAACGCCTGCGGAGACGCATCTCGGTTTCGATAATTCCGAGTTCTTCCCAGTTCAGCCGATGCTCGAAGGTGCGTATTATCCCGTTTCGGATGCGCCCGGCCTGGGGATCGAGGTCAATGAGGAACCGATTGCCCGCCAGAGCTTCGAATTCTGGGAGGCTCCACATTTAAGACGGCGCGATGGGTCGGTCACCAATTGGTGAAACCATGCCGTATTAAAACGCCAGGACGTTTTCGGAATGCGATTCCACAATCGCGGTTTCGCCCTACGACACGTTCATCAGTTCAATGCCACTGATTTTGCGCTACAGTTGCCTTTAGGGTCGCCGGTTCATTCCCATCAGGGCGAGTATATTCCTGCCGATGCCTCGACATGGGCAGCCAACGACCGCGCAAAACTAAGTGCCTCCTTGCGGTCTTTTGTAGTCACTAAACAATCGACCCGCACCAATTCAATTGTGATCCAAGGAGAATACGCAGTCTGCAAACGTCACCCCGGCCGTGTCATCAACGGAAACCGTCTCTGCGTGCTAGCGGTGCGAACTCATTCCCGTGGTGGAAGGGCTGCGTGTTCTGCTAGTTCCATCCGGTAGTATGGTTCATTGGTGAACATTAGAGATTTCTTAACTATAGTCAGCCAGTTTACTTACCAGATAGATGTCTGGTTGCGGGGGTGCACACAAGCGTGCGCCAATAGGTCTTCGAAAGATCCTTTCGTTAGCGCCGCAACGCCGGCGTAATGAACAACCCACCGCAAACTTCGAGCTTGCGAAAGGGAAGGCAAGCTTATGTCCTATGACTGGAAAGGAGAACGCACTCGGCGAACGCTCGTGATCAAACGGCTCGTGGTCGGAGGCATCACGGTCCTTCTTTTCATAATTGCACTCGCCCCACTCCTCAGCCAAAGCTCGTAGCAGCGGCGGTCGCTGGGTGTGATTCGTAGCATGCCGAAACTGATCCTATTGATCCTTGATGGATCCTCGGCGCGCAGTTTGCCTGTTAAGCGCCCGCCGCGGTGGACCCACCGCAAAATCTCGTTATTGTCTGCGCAGCCGCATTGAGAGACACAACTATTTTTGGCCCTCCTTGAAGGCGCCATCCGCTGCGCGCGAGATGAATTTCGAGCCGTATATTGCTTTCAGCAGCTCATCCGTGATGCAAGATCACTGACTGCATACACGGTAAGCTTGCCTTCCGCGGAGGCATCGGATCGGCACCTAATGAAACTGAGGAATGTTCCGTATGTCCGTCCAAAGCTAGGTGGAGGACCGCAAGTTTGCGGCGCAAAGTCTAGGGATTAAGTCTTGTCGTGATTTAGCGATATAATCATTAGGTAACAGCCGTCTGACGGTACGGTCTGGCGAAAATCCGGTCGCAATTTGGAATGCTATTGAAAAATTGGCCTGACTTGAAAAGCGGCACGTCGCAGCGACCGTTGACAAAGGCACGCCTGAGTAAGCGAGCAGGCGTTTGGCGAGGTCAATCCGTCGCTCCGCAACGTACGCATGGGGGACCGTCGTCGATACATGAAAAGCTCGTGCAAAATGATAGAGGCTGTATCTTGCGTCCATCGCCAGTTCTTCGACGCTGCTGTCACTCTCGAGGTTTTCACTCAAGATCGTGCTTCTGAAGGCTACCGTTCCTTGAATCCACATTATCCCAACTTAGCAAACAACGGGCCAGCTTTTTTTGATGCAAGGCGGGTAAAAGATCCAAATACTGCGATTCATAGGTCACTTTTTTAGAGGCATTAGGCTGCGCTCGGAGTAGCGTTCGATCGCGCCGCATAAAAAATGTTAGTCTCGTCCCCGCATTTGCGCCCTGCAATGGAGCCTCCATCTCGGGGTGTTCACGCTTACCCCGGGGTCTCAACCGTTATATTGGAGCGCCATCATAACAATCGGATCACTGTCTGAGACGCTTGACGATATTTTGCGAGAACAGGACCCCGTCGTGACTGTCATCGTCCCTCGGTATGCTTCACTTCAGATTCCAACAACGTTCGTGCTATTTCTGCTGCTTCGGAAATATGGGCGCGACAGGCGGCGTCGGCGGCGTCAGGATCGTTTCGTTCGATCGCATTGAAGATCTCTCGCATGCGCGCAGGACCCGATACGGTGCGGTTTGTCGTGCCAAGCGTCATCACACGCAGACGGGAAATCCGGCTGTTCAAGCGCTTGACGATATCCCATGCGATTTCGTGGCCACCCGATAGAAAAATTGTCTCGTAGAATTGCGTGGTCGCGTCAAGGATCGTCAAAGGATCGTTCTTGCGGGAGTTGCGGTCGAGATCCTTGAGGACCGTTTTGAGTTTTTCCTTGGTGGCAGACGTGGCGTTGCGGGCGCAGTCGGCGACGGCGGTTGTCTCCAGCGCAATGCGGACATCATAGATCTGCCGGGCCTGATGCCAATCAATGAGAGCGACAATGGGTCCCTGTTTCGGCGCCGTTTCGATAAGACCTTCGGTTTCGAGATGGCGCAGCACTTCCCGGATGACCGAGCGCGATACGCCGAGCTGATCGCACAACGTGCGCTCGACCAGGCGCTGGCCTGGGCTGAAAAGCCCGGCGATGATGGCGTTGCGCAACCTCTCAAGTGCCATTTCCCGCAGGGTGACCGGCGGCGTGTCGATCCGCAACGATTCGAGGTTTGGGGCAGGGGCGGCGGCTTGGGCAAACAGGTTCTGGCTCATGCTTTCCTTCATAGCCGCTGAAATGATTCCAAACAAGACTTGACACGTCGTCTTATGGTATACCATCATACGACATATTGACGCTATGAAGGAAAACGGCTTTGACCATCGAAATTCGCAAGACGCTCCTACAGGTGGAAACCGTGCTGATCGAGGGCGGCAAGGCTGCCGCCACGCCGCTTAAGCTCTATGCCGCCATTGCCGTGGTGAAGAACCCGTGGGCTGGCAAGGGGTTTGTGGATGACCTGAAGCCGGAGATCCACGCGGCGGCGCCGGTGCTCGGCGAGCTCCTGACGCGGATGATCATCGACGCCGTCGGTTCCGGCGAAGACGTCGAAGCCTACGGCAAGGCCGCAGTCGTCGGGCTTGATGGCGAACTCGAACATGCATCCGCGCTCATCCATACATTGCGCTTCGGAAATCATTACCGCAGCGCCGTCGGCGCGAAATCCTATCTCGCCTTCTGCAACACGCGCGGCCCAGCCAATGCGCCGGTAATGATCCCGCTGATGGACAAGAACGATGAAGGCCGCCGCTCTCACTATCTCACCATCCAGACGTCTGTCGGTGATGCGCCGGCAGCAAATGAAATTCTCGTGGCCCTTGGCGCGTCGGTCGGTGGCCGTCCGCATCATCGTATCGGCGATCGCTACCAGGATCTGAAGGATCTTGGCAACGACGCCGCCAATCCGGCAGCTGTCTGATATGGACACGGCCCGGCGATCCCACACGAAAAACGGCACGGCCTACCTGGAGCAGGGCTCCGGCGAGCCCCTGGTGCTGATCCATGGGGTTGGCATGCGGCTTGAAGCCTGGGCGCCGCAGATGGCTACGCTCAGCAGATCGCGCCGGGTGATTGCTGTTGACATGCCGGGCCATGGCGAAAGCCGGGCCTTGCCGGAAGGGTCAGGACTCCAAGCGTTCGTTGACTGGCTTGGTCTTTTCCTCGACGACCTCAAGCTTGTTCGTGCCAATGTCGCAGGACATTCGATGGGCGCTCTTATTGCCGGCGGCGCTGCGGTGACATTTGGAAACAGGATCTCTCGTGTCGCGCTTTTGAACGCGGTTTTTCGCCGGGATCCGGCGGCGCGCACCGCAGTCATGGAAAGAGCCGGCAAAATCCACGATGGAGAGGTTGATATCGATGGGCCATTGCTGCGCTGGTTCGGCGCAGACGTTCAAGGGAGCGAGGTCTACCAGTTAACCCGCCGCTGGCTGTCTTTGGTTGATCGCGCCGCCTATGCCACGGCCTATGCAGCCTTTGCCGGTGGAGATGCCACCTATGCGGATGGCTGGCAAAAGGTGCGTTGCCCGGCGCTGTTTCTGACTGGCGCAGACGACCCCAATTCCACGCCGGAGATGGCGCATGCGATGGCGGATTCAGCGCCTAATGGTTACGCTGTGCTGATTGCGGGCCACAGGCATATGGTCAATCTGACCGCACCCGATGAGGTCAACACGATCCTCGCGAACTGGCTGGCGAAACCGGAGGAAACACGATGAGCGAGACGAGTTTCGATGCACGCGCGCTGCGTGACGCGTTCGGCGCTTTTCCAACTGGCGTGACGGTGGTGACCACGCACGACGCATCCGGCCTTCCGGTCGGCTTTACCGCCAATTCTTTTACATCCGTTTCTCTCGATCCGCCGCTGCTGCTTGTCTGTCTGGCAAAGACGTCGCGGAATTTCGAGACGATGACGAAAGCGGGAAAATTCGCCGTGAACATCCTGTCTGAAACCCAGAAGGAAGTTTCCAACACGTTTGCACGTCCTGTTGAAGATCGCTTTGCTGCCGTTGAATGGAAGCCTGGACCAGAGGGATCGCCGATTTTTGCCGATGTCGCGGCCTGGTTTGATTGTTACACGGAGCAGGTTCTGGACGCGGGCGATCACGTCATCATGACCGGCCGAGTCGGGGCCTTCGAAAACAGCGGTAAAAACGGTCTTGGCTACGCACGCGGCAGTTATTTCACGCCCGCATTGGCCGGTAAGGCCGTCTCTGCAGCAGCGGAGGGTGAAGCACAGCTGAGCGCGGTGATCGAACGCGACGGCGATCTTCTTTTCCTGGGCAGCGACACACTTAGCCTTCCGGCCTGCGCGATGGAAAGCGGTGAGCCCGTCCAGACATTGCGCGCCCATCTTGAGCGGCTGACGGGATTGAGCATTTCGATCGGATTTCTTTATTCCGTCTACGAAAGCCGCACCGACAACCGTCAGCACATTGTCTATCGTGCGAACGCAAGCGCCGGGGAGCCCGCTGCCGGCCGGTTCCTGGCGCCTGCCGCCGCGCTGCAGGAGAAATTCGACAGTGCCGCGACAGCCGACATCGTCCGGCGGTTTGATCTCGAAAACTCGATCGGGAATTTCGGTGTTTATTTCGGCAATGAGATAGCCGGCAAAGTTCACCCGGTTTCAAGGAAGGCCTGAGCGCGATGAAATTTTCTCTCTTCGTTCATATGGAACGGCTTGACGCTGAGCAGGATCACAAAACCCTCTATGAGGAATTCGTGGCGCTTTGCGAGATCGCTGACAAGGGCGGCATGCATGCGATCTGGACGGGCGAGCATCACGGGATGGATTTCACCATCGCGCCCAACCCTTTCATCACGATCGCCGATCTGGCGCGCCGCACCAACAAGGTCAGGCTCGGCACGGGCACAGTGATCGCGCCGTTCTGGCACCCGATCAAGCTCGCCGGCGAAGCGGCGATGACCGATCTCATCTGCGATGGCCGGCTGGATATCGGCATCGCGCGTGGCGCTTACTCTTTCGAATACGAGCGCCTGCTGCCGGGACTCGACGCCTGGGGTGCCGGTCAGCGGATGCGCGAACTCATTCCTGCCGTCAAGAAGCTGTGGGAGGGTGACTATGCCCATGATGGCGAGTTCTATCAGTTTCCGTCCACCACATCAGCGCCGAAGCCGGTTCAGCAACACCCGCCGATCTGGGTCGCGGCGCGTGATCCGAATTCGCACGAATTCGCGGTTGCCAACGGCTGCAACGTGCAGGTGACGCCACTCTGGCAGGGAGATGATGAAGTCGAGACGCTGATGGCGCGCTTCAACGAAGCTTGCGGTAAGAACGCTGCCGTCGAACGGCCGAAGATCATGCTGCTGCGGCACACCTATGTTGGCTCTGACGAGACAGATATCGCGCAGGCCGCTCAGGAAATGAGTGTCTATTACAATTATTTCTTTGCCTGGTTCAAGAATGAGAAGCCGATCCATCAGGGCCTGATCGAGCGTATTTCGGCCGAGGACATCGCCGCAAATGCCATGCTTTCGTGCGACGTCATGCGGCGCAACAATGTGGTCGGCAATGCCGATGATGTCATTGCAAGGCTGAAGGCCTATGAGGCCATGGGCTATGATGAATATTCCTTCTGGATCGACACGGGCATGAGCTTCGAGCGCAAGAAGGCATCGCTGGAACGGTTCATCGCCGATGTCATGCCGGCATTTGCGGAGTAGGATGATGCAGCAGTTCCAATGCTACATTGATGGACGGTTCGGCAATGGCGAGGCGCGCTTTGAAAGCATCGATCCGGCAACGGGCGCTGCCTGGGCGGAGATGCCCGAAAGCAGGCAGGCCGATGTCGATCAGGCCGTCGAAGCAGCGCATCAGGCTCTCTATGGCGGCGGACGCTGGGCGCGCATGACGGCGACACAGCGCGGCAAGCTCCTCTATCGGCTTGCCGATCTGATTGCCGCGAGCGTGCCGAGACTGGCGGAACTCGAAACCCGCGACACTGGAAAGATCATACGCGAAACCTCCTCGCAGATCGCATATGTCGCCGACTATTACCGCTATTATGCCGGGCTTGCCGACAAGATCGAAGGTTCCTCGCTGCCGATCGACAAGGCCGACATGGATGTCTGGCTGCGGCGAGAACCGGTAGGGGTTGTGGCGGCCATCGTCCCTTGGAACAGCCAGCTGTTTCTGGCTGCGGTGAAGATCGGTCCGGCCCTTGCGGCGGGATGCACGATCGTCGTCAAGGCATCCGAAGATGGCCCGGCGCCGCTGCTGGAATTTGCCCGGCTCGTGGACGAAGCAGGATTCCCTCCCGGTGTCGTCAACGTGATCACCGGTTTTGGCGCCACCTGCGGCGCGACGCTGACAGCCCATCCGAAAGTCGCCCATATCGCCTTTACCGGTGGCGCCGAGACTGCGCGCCATATCGTGCGTAGTTCGGCGGAGAACCTTGCATCGACATCCCTGGAATTGGGCGGCAAGTCTCCGCTGCTGGTTTTCGCTGATGCCGATCTGGAAAGTGCTGCAAACGCGCAGGTCGCGGGTATTTTCGCGGCAACCGGTCAAAGCTGCGTTGCGGCTTCCCGGCTGATCGTCGAGCGCACTGTCAAGGACAGGTTTCTCGACATCTTGAAGACGAAAGCGGAAGCCATCCGCATCGGCTCGCCGCTGTCGATGGAGACCGAGGTCGGCCCGCTTGCCACCGGGCGGCAGCGCCGCCACATTGAAACTCTGGTCGCAGCTTCGCTGGACAGCGGAGCCAAGCTCGTTACAGGCGGATCGGCCCCTGAAGGTGACGGCTATTTCTACCTGCCGACCATTCTCGATTGCGACGGAACGCGCTCGCCGTCCCTGGAACAGGAATTCTTTGGTCCGGTCCTCTCTGTCATGTCCTTCGAGACGGAAGCCGAGGCTGTCGAACTTGCTAACAGTACGCCCTACGGATTGGCGTCCGGCATTTTCACGCAAAATCTGACGCGGGCGCATCGGCTAATGAAGTCGATCCGTGCCGGCATCGTCTGGGTTAACACCTATCGCGCGGTATCGCCGATCGCCCCGTTCGGCGGTTCTGGTCTTTCCGGCGATGGACGCGAAGGCGGAATGGCGGCAGCACTCGGCTATACCCGCACCAAGACCATATGGTTGCGCACCTCCGATGATCCGATCCCCGACCCCTTTGTGATGCGGTGATGGCCATGGTCTATGAGATGCGAACCTACCGGCTGAAGAATGGAGCCATCCCCGCCTATCTCAAGGTAGTGGAGGACGAGGGTATCGCCATCCAGAAGCGTCACCTGGGCGACCTCGTCGGCTATTTCTTCTCGGAAATCGGTGTGATCAACGAGATCGTTCACATCTGGGGCTTCTCCAGCCTTGATGACCGGGAAACCCGCCGCGCTGCGCTGATGGCGGATCCGGCCTGGCAGGCATTCTTGCCGAAAATCCGCGACCTGATCGAAGTAGCTGAAAACAAGATTCTAAAGCCTGCAGCCTTTTCACCGGTGGGAGGAACACGGCCGATCTGACTTCCGGCGGAGAGCCACGGGCTCGATCTACACGAATTTCGGGATTTGCCACCTTCCAGGAGAACCCCGGACGGACAGCTGGCGGCTGTCCTGAAGCCAAGAAAAACGATCCAAACAAACGGAGCAAGGGAACATGAAAAACAGACTGACTATCGCGGCGATCGCTGCAACACTCAGCCTATCCACGCAGGTGCGGGCCGAAGACATGGTCTTCACCAGTTGGGGTGGCACGACACAGGACGTGCAGAAGGCCGCCTGGGCAGATAAGTTCACGGAAAAATCAGGCGTCACCGTTCTGCAGGACGGTCCCACGGACTACGGCAAGATCAAAGCCATGGTCGAGGCGGCCGGCGTGACTTGGGATGTCGTCGATGTCGAGGGCGACTATGCCGTCCAGGCCGGCAAGGCCGGGCTGTTGGAAAAACTCGATTTTGCTGTCATCGATAAAAGCAAACTCGATCCGCGCTTCGTCACCGATTATTCGGTCGGCAGCTTCTATTATTCCTTCGTCATCGGCTGCAACAAGGACGCCGTTTCGGCTTGCCCGAAAAGCTGGGCCGATTTGTTCGATACAGTGAAATTCCCCGGCAAGCGAGCCTTCTACAAGTGGTCGGCACCAGGCGTCGTCGAGGCAGCACTTCTGGCTGATGGCGTGGCACCCGACAAGCTCTATCCGCTCGACCTCGACCGGGCCTTCAAGAAGCTCGACACGATCAAGGCCGATATCATCTGGTGGACTGGCGGCGCGCAGTCCCAACAGCTTTTGGCATCCGCCGAGTCACCCTTTGGCTCGTTCTGGAACGGCCGCCTGACGGCGCTGGCGGCAACCGGTGTGACCGTTGAAACCTCCTGGGACCAGAATATCACGGCGGCCGACGCCCTCGTGGTTCCCAAAGGCGCAAAGAACAAGGATGCGGCGATGAAATTCATCGCGCTGGCGACCTCTGCGGAAGCACAAGCAGACATGGCGAAAGGCACCGGCTATGCGCCCGTCAATCTGGATTCGCCCAAGCTGATGGATCCGGTGGTCGCCAAGACCCTGCCGGACCAGCAGACGGCAGGACAGGTCAATGCCGATATGAGCTACTGGGCCGAGAACCGCGATGCGATCGGCGAGCGCTGGTACGCCTGGCAGGCAAAATAACATCGTCGCGGGTACGGCACCGTCGTGCCCGCATTTCTCAACGGAACGGCGGAAGGGTTTTCGGCATGGCCTTGCTGACTGCGCAAGACAATCCACCATTGGCGGCAAAGCCACGGGGTCTGCGGCCCATGAACTTTGCAGTGACCCTGCCGGCGCTGTTGTTGCTGGTGGTCTTTTTCATTCTACCGGTGCTGTCGCTGTTGCTGCGCAGCGTGCTTGAGCCGGAACCGGGGCTCGGCAACTACGCGGCACTGCTCGGCTCCACGACCTATCTGAAGATCTTCCTCAACACCTTCGTCGTGTCGGCGCTGGTCACGGCGGTGACGCTGGCGATCGGTTTTCCCGTCGCCTGGGCGCTGGCCATCATGCCGTCCCGGCTGTCGTCGATCGTATTTGCAATCCTGCTTCTGTCGATGTGGACCAATCTGTTGACACGGACCTATGCGTGGATGGTGCTGTTGCAGCGCACCGGCGTGATCAACAAGGCCCTGATGGGAATGGGGTTGATCAGCGAACCGTTGCCGCTGGTCAACAACCTGACAGGCGTGACGATCGGCATGACCTATATCATGCTGCCTTTCATCATCCTGCCGCTCTACGGCGTCATCCGCAAGATCGACCCCGCTATCCTCCAGGCCGCAGCCCTGTGCGGCGCGACGCGCTGGCAGGCCCTGACCCGCATTCTCATTCCGCTCGCCACGCCCGGCATGGTGTCCGGCGCCTTGATGGTTTTCGTGATGTCGCTCGGCTATTTCGTCACGCCGTCGCTTCTCGGCGGCACGGCCAACATGATGCTCGCCGAGCTGATCGCGCAGTTCGTGCAGTCGTTGGTCAATTGGGGCATGGGCGGCGCGGCGGCGCTGGTTCTCCTGGTGGTGACGCTGACGCTCTACGCCGTCCAGCTCCGGCTGTTCGGCACGGCCCGGATGGAGGGTCGCTGAGATGCTGTTGAATTTCGATCGTCTCGGCGGCTGGAAATGGGTGCTTCTCGGCATCACGGCCCTGACGTCTGCCTTTCTCATCCTGCCGATCTTCTTCATCGCGGCCCTGTCGTTCGGCTCGTCGCAATGGCTGATCTTTCCGCCGCCCGGCTGGACGCTGAAATGGTATGCGATGTTCTTTGCCGATCCGCGCTGGCTGGAGGCCGCCGGCACCAGCTTCTACATCGCAGTTATCGTCACCGTACTGTCGGTCCTGATCGGCCTTGTCGCCTCCTTCGGGCTGGTGCGCGGCCGCTTCATCGGCAAGGAGGGACTTCGCGCGCTGTTTTTGACGCCGATGATCCTGCCGGTCGTGGTTCTGGCCGTAGCGCTCTACGCCTTCTTCCTGCGTGTCGGGCTGAACGGCACTGTGACCGGCTTCGTCATCGCACATCTGGTCGTGGCCTTGCCATTTTCGATCCTGTCGATCACCAATGCCCTGGAAGGGTTCGACAAATCGATTGAGGATGCGGCGGTATTGTGCGGCGCCTCTCCGCTGGAGGCCAAGATCCGCGTCACCTTGCCATCGATCAGCCACGGGCTTTTTTCGGCCGCAGTCTTCTCGTTTCTGACCTCCTGGGACGAGGTGGTCCTGGCCATATTTATGGCTAGCCCGACGCTGCAGACGCTGCCGGTCAAGATCTGGGCGACGCTGCGCCAGGACCTGACGCCGGTTATCGCTGCTGCCTCCACCCTTCTCATCGTCGTCACCATCGCCCTGATGCTGCTGGTCGCATTGCTGCGCAAAGGACTGAAATCATGAGCCAACCCTTCCTGCAGATCCAGGCCTTGCGAAAGGACTATGGCATCGTCACCGCCGTTCAGGAGGTCAATCTGACTGTCGAGCGCGGCGAGTTCATGACATTCCTTGGGCCGTCTGGATCTGGCAAGAGCACGACGCTCTACATTCTCGCCGGTTTTGAAAACCCGACGGCCGGCGATATCCTGCTGGACGGCCAAAGCCTAATCTCGACGCCCTCGCACAAGCGCAACATCGGCATGGTCTTCCAGCGCTATACGCTGTTTCCGCATCTGTCCGTCGGTGAAAACATCGCCTTTCCGCTAAAGGTCCGCAGGCTTGGCAAGGCCGAGATCGATGCCAAGGTCGCCCGGATGTTGAAGCTCGTGCGGCTGGAAGGTTTCGAGGATCGTAGGCCCGCCCAGATGTCCGGCGGCCAGCAGCAGCGCGTTGCGCTCGCCCGGGCACTGGCCTATGACCCGCCGGTACTGTTGATGGATGAACCGCTATCGGCACTGGACAAGAAATTGCGCGAGGAAATCCAACACGAAATCCGCCGCATCCACCAGGAAACCGAAGTCACCATCCTCTATGTAACGCACGACCAGGAAGAGGCGTTGCGCCTGTCCGATCGTATCGCGGTGTTTTCCAAGGGCGTCATCGACCAGATCGGAACGGGTCCGGAGCTATACGCAAACCCCGCCACCCGCTTTGTCGCCGAGTTTGTTGGGGACAGCGATTTCGTCGATTGCCGGATCGTTGCCGCGCAAGGCGGCCGCGCCGATATCGCTGTCGGCTCCAGTGCGATCCGTGGCGTACCACTGCATGGGCCCGGCGCTGCCGGCGGCATTGCCGCGCTGATGCTACGACCGGAGCGGCTCTCGCTGACACGCGGGCGCTGCGCAGAAGGCGGCGCCAATCTCGTAGCCACCGTTACCGACATCACCTTTCTCGGCAGCAATGTCCATGTCGCCGCCGCTGCTGAGACAGGCGAAGCGCTGTCCGTCCGCCTGCCTTTCGGCCACGAGGCCGCATCCCGGATCAGCCGAGGCGACGCCATTACCCTCGGCTTCGATCCCGCCAGCGCGCATGTTTTCAGCGCGTCGGCGCCTGCGTCGATAGCGAAGGCCGCATCGGGTCATTAATGTGCGCCAAATTTACTCGCACGCAAGTTAGCTGTATCTACAACGATGCAGTGAATAACCTTTATGTCGTAAACGACCAAACATGCAATGTCCGCGGCCTTCGGTCATAGGTGGCAGTGAGTTTCATGGACCAATTACCATGGCCGCCATGGTTCGGTGGTCTCGACACTGCTTTCGCTTTGTCGTTCCAGTGGGCCAGGTCATCATCGCAAATTTGGCGATACAATAAGCATGAGGTATTTGGTTCGAGGAGAAGGCTCGCGCTGCCGTAATCCATTGCGGGCATTGATGGCATCGGTATACGTGCGCGCCTCTTTGTACATTTCGGGACTTTGAGCGGTCAGAGTGAAAAACGATGACTGAACCGGTCAGAACTTCAAATCGATCCAAGTCCCTCACCTCACTTCTATCCGCTAAGAGGTACGAGACTCCCCCAGAGTACTTGTTCGGCCAAGCGCACGCCCACTCCGCCCGTCGCCGACGGCCCCTCATCTAAGAAAACGATGCCGCGTTCCTCGTAGACACGCTTTATAGCTTCGACACAGGCTGGGGACCGCGACAATGGACCAGAGATTTCCCCAACCGCAATTTCTAATTTCGAAAGGTGAGGGGGATTTCAGGATCGGCATGTGTGTTGCCGGAAACATGGAGGATCCGACGGCCTCACGGGACGATATTGTCGACATCGCGCGCTCGCTGGCCAGGCCGCGCAAGCAGGCTGCGGCGCTCTCTCGTCAAACCGTTTCTGGCTACGCGCCGCCTTCAACCCATAAGCGACAACGAGGCGCGCCGTTCGACGAACGTACCAAGCAGGGCTTGATCGACGATCCCCTTTGCCCTTGCATGACGCGCACTCTGATTGAGGCTGCTCTCATCGTCCATGAAGCCGCGCGACATCTTCACGCGACCTGAATTTTAATCAGGATTCAGAAGCACAATCGAGGGTGGGATCAGTGCGATCCAGAAACCGTGACATCACATCGTTCCCCGTCTCCAGCTCGCTCCCCACCATTACAGCCGCGGCGATAGCGATGAGCGAAGAGGTTGGATTGTGCGTCGATGCCCCGGCCCTGATGTTCATGACAAGCGTCGGGCACAGAAAAAGCGCGAGCCGAATGACACGGCGCCAATCTTCCGGAAGCAAGCCCCGTGCATCCAACTCGCTCAAAAGAGGACGCCACACATTGTCGGCCTTCACGTCCAGCAATTTGGCTCGCACCGCGCTTAAATCCCAATCCGTTTCCAGAAAAAGCGTGCCAGCCTCGTAGCGGGCAAACCCCGAAAATCGCTTTTCAGCGTCGGCAGGATCATAGAGCCACAGCGGATGTGCGAAAACATTATGGAAGGTCGTCTTCACCTCGGCCAGAAGCGTCGGCACATTCTGCCCGGCAAAGGCCGGATCGAAGTAGGAAAGGTGCGCCCGGCCGTCTGTCTCTGTGTACCAAACATTCGCATTGTGCGCATCGCCGTGTGCGACTACGCCGCCAGCATCGGCGAGCCGGTCGGGTCTCAAGCGAACACTCGCAAGCTCGAAGAGTTCGCCAAAGCTGTGACGATATCGCCGCCCATTAATGACAATTCGCGCCCTGGAGAAAGTCTCCCAGTCGAGGTCGACCCCCGGAAGAAGAAAGCGCTGGTCCACGTAGAAACTCTTGTAACGCCCGCCTGGAATGGCGCCGGAGTGCGGATCGGTGAGCCTGTCGTAGAACAGCCTATGAATCGGCTCGGCCGCAACCTCCTGCGGCGTCACATCGTGCAGGCTTTCGAGGTAAACGGAAAGCACCCGGGCAGAAAGAGCCTTCTCTGCAGCTACGGCCTTCGATTCCGCCACCGGATCTGGTTGGAGGTCCAACGCGCGCAGCACATCGGAAAAGCGCGGATCGCTGCGCCGGCGGTAAATGAGTATCTGTTCTCCGGGTAGGACCGACATGTAGAGTGGTTGATCAACCGGAAGCCCGGCGCGTGCAAGGATGTCGGCGCGATAATATTCGCCGGACATTGCCTCTTCTCCGTCTTCCTGATGAAACTTGAAGAAAAACGACTGGCCGTCGGCGTCGAAAAAGCCGTTTAGGGAATTCAAGCTGTACTGATCGCGATTGATGCGGATCTCTTCCGCCTTCAGCGAAAAAAGATCCAGAAGCAGGCTGGCCAGAAGTACTGTCGCCGCCGGCTCATCGATTCGCGCCATCCGGCGAATGTCAGCTGTCCTGCTGTTGCTTTCGGTCATCTTCATCTTCCAGTCTTTGATGTTATTTCAGCGATGACGGTGCATAGCGGCTGCCAAGGGAATAGCGGTTGCCGGCATAGGTGAGCCGGTTGACCGTCGCGACTTTTGTACCCGACCAAGTCCGGCGGTGAAGAAGCAGGCAGGGGGCTCCCTCTTCAACCTTTAGCATCCGTGCGGTTTCGGCATCCGCCCCGATGGCGGAAATAACGTGTTCCACTTCGGTCATTGGCGTCGAGCGCTGCAGATAGTCGTAGGTGGTCATAACAGCGAAGTCCTGCTGCTCGTAGTCCGGCACGAGTTCCGAGTTGACAAAGCGCTCTTCGACCTGGACAGGAATGCCGTTGTCAAAATGGACGACGATCGAATGGGCAACACGAATCTGCCTGCCGGCCTCGAAGGCTGCCAAGAGTTCGATTTCCGGCCTTATCGCTTCGAGCAGAATGACCTCTGCGCGATGCTCTCCCCCACGTCCGCTGATTTCGCTGGCAATATTGGCGACCTCGATCAGGGTCGATTGCGGCTTGGGTGGGGCAACGAATGTACCCACCCCTTGGATGCGCAGGAGATAACCTTCGGACGTGAGCTCCCGCAACGCCCTGTGAACCGTCATGCGGGATACACCGAGCGTTGCCACCAGATCGTGCTCGGACGGTAGCCTGCGGTTCTTGTCCCATTCACCGCTGCCGATATGCGCAAGGACATAATCCTTGACCTTCTCGTAGAGGGGGCTTGCATTATCGGTCAGGGACTTCATCGCAACCGGCTTTCCATCGGACGCTTGGGTCATGGGCGGTACCCGAGCCGAACGATCGTTTTGAGACCTGTGACATTGCCGGCAAGAAGCCGTTCATAGGCCTGCGGCACGGCATCGATTGTGATTTCCCGGTCTATCAATTTGACAAGAGCAGGCGCCAGTCCGGGCAACAAGGCGACAGCTTCCGGCAACTCGTCGGTAAAGGCGTGGCAGCCGATGAGCGCGATTTCGCGCTCGACGAGCGTGTTCGGGTCGAGCTCGACGCGACCGTGCGTGATGCCGACCAGTGACAGCGAACCACCGCCACCGAGAAGCACGATAGCCCGCATCAGGACATCGATATGGCCCGTCGCGTCGAGCGCGTAACGCAGTACCCGTCCGCAAAGCACATCGCCGAGAGATTCCGTGTCGAGAGTGACACTTAGCGCACCGGTCGCCCGCGCAACCAGTCCTGCGCGATCCGCGTTGCGGTCGCAGACAAGGACCGGACCATCGTGAAGGCGCGACAGGAGAAGCGCTGCAAGGCCCCCGATCGGGCCGCAGCCGATAACGAGAACCGGTTCGCCTGCCGGGACCGCCTGCCGGTGCACCGCATGCAGGGCAACAGCCAGCGGCTCGGCCATGGCAGCAATGGCGGGATCAAGCGCCGGATCGTATCTGACGAGCAGCCGCTCCGGTAATGCCGTCTGCTCTGCAAAGCCACCGTCGCAGATTTCTCCGACGAAGCCGAGGTGGTCGCAGATGTTGTGCCGGCCGTTTTGGCAGGCAGGACATTCGCCGCACCAGAACCGGGAGTCGGCAACGACCGTATCGCCGACCGTAAACGTGCGAACGCCCGCCCCGACCTCCGTGACCACGCCGGCGAACTCATGCCCTGCCACCGAAGGCGACCGCGTGATCCACTGTCCGGTGCGAAAATTATGAATATCGGAGCCGCAGATGCCAGCGGCGGTAACAGCGACGCGGACCCAGCCGGGGGCAAGCGGGCCGGGGATGTCGATGTCCTCGACCCGGATATCGCCTGCTGTGTAGAGTCGTGCCGCCCTCATCGTCACAGGTAGTCCTTGCGAACATCGGAGACCGCGTGCTCGTGCGAGGAGAAGCCCTCGTAACGGGCAAGGGTACGGGCATGTCGTGCAAATTCCGGATAAGCCGACGCCGTGACGTAACCGATCGACGAGCGTTTAACGAAATCTGTCACGGACAGCGGTCCGTAGGTGCGTGCCCAGCGGCTTGTCGGAAGCACGGCGTTGGGGCCAAGACCGAAATTGCCGATCGAAACCGGCGTATGCGGACCCATCAGGATTTCCGCTGCTTCCGTGATGTGGCCAAGATGAGCGAAGGGATCCGTCGACAGGATTTCGAGATGTTCCGGCGCATAGTCGTTGACGAAGCGATAGCTTTCTTCAAGCGAGGAGGTGAGCACGATGCCGCCACAGCGGCCGGTGAGCACCGCTTTCGAGAAAGCCACGCGTTGTTCGGTCATGCGAGCCCAGTGATCGGGCAGGGCGGCGAGAGCCTCGTCGGCCACGCGACGGCTATGGGTGACGAGATAGGCGGATGAATCCGGACCGTGCTCGGCTTCGACCAGAAGGTCGAGCGCCGCAAGGCCGCCCTTCACCGTATCGTCGGCAAAGATGACGGCCTCGGACGGGCCGGCAGGCAGGCCGGGATCGATGACGCCGGACAGAAGGCGTTTGGCCGCCACCACGAATGGGCTTCCCGGACCAACGATCTTCAGCGCCGGCTTGATGGTCTGCGTGCCATAGGCGACAGCCGCCACGGCCTGCGCGCCGCCAACCTTGTAGACGTTGGACACACCGGCGAGACGCGCTGCGACCAGTGTCGCGGCATCCACGGATCCATCCGGCGCTGGCGGCGTGACGATGGCAATCTCCGGCACGCCGGCGACGACGGCAGGCACCGCCGTCATCATGGTAACCGAGGGAAACGCGCCCTTACCGCGGGGAACGTAGAGCGCAACGGAGCGGATCGGGGTGAAGCGGTCGCCGGCATAGGCTCCGGGGCGCATCTCCTTCAGCCACATCGGTTCTGGTTTCTGCACTTCGTGGAATCGCCGGATATTGTCGATGCCGAACCGGATGGCTGCGATGACTTCATCCTCTACCAGATCGAAGGCGGCGTCGAATTCGGCTTCCGTCGCCTTAAGCCGGCTCTCGTCCAGATCCGCCTTGTCCAGTTCACGCGCAAATCGCACCAGGGCGGCGTCCCCTTCGACGCGAACCGCCTCGATGATCGGCTTCACCGTTTCCATGAAACTGGAGAGGTCGGTCTCTGACCGGCGCAAGAGTGCTGCGCGGCTCGGCGCGTCAAATGCGGAGAGATCGTGAAAGGAGACGTCTGACATGGCTGTTTTCCCGTTTCGCCGGTGCATCGCGCCGGCTTCTGCGTCATTTGGATTTTAGGAAGATTTCAAGACCGACGAGGCGATCGAGAAGAACGATCGCCAGCGCCGCGCATGCGATGAAGACGACCGAGATAGCCGCCAGGTCCGGCGTGATGATGGAGCGGATGGAATTATAGATCTGGACTGGCAGCGTCACGATGCGTGCATCCGTCAAAAGCAGGCTCACCAGAAATTCATTCAGCGCCAGAATGAACATCAGCAGCGACCCGCTGATGACACCGGGCATGACGGCGGGCAGGGTCACGTGCAGGAAGGTAGAGAGCGGTGGGGCGCCGCAACTGGCGGCGGCGAGCTCGAGATCCGGATCAAGGCTGGAGGCGCTTGCGGTCACGGCCCAGATCATGAACGGCAGGTTGATGACGCAGCAAGCCAGCCCGACCGGCCAGAGCTGGCCCAGCAGCCTCGCTTCGCCGAAGATCAGCATCAGCCCGATGCCAGAACCGATAAGCGGGATGGTGAATGGCAGCAACAGATAGATCTGAACCGATTTTTCAAAGCGGATCGCGTATTTTGCAAGCACGATACCGGCCAACGTCCCCACCGGGATAGCGACGATCGTGCAGATTGCCGACACATAGAGTGAACGCAGGAACGCATCCCACAGATCGCGCGAGGTGGCGATCTTCTCGTACCATTTGAAGGAGAATCCCTCCGGCGGAAAGGTGATAATATTTCCGGACGTGAAGGAAGCACCGAGGATCACGATCGTCGGCGCCGACAGAAGAACAAGCACCGCGACGACGAAAATCCAAAGAATGATGGTTTTGCTCAAGGGGGCGGTCATCGGCGCGCCCTCCCCATGGCCAGGGTGCCGGCACCGAACAGGGTGAAGACTAGACCCACCAGCATGGAGCCGGCGGCGACGAGCAACAGGGCCAGCGTCGAGCCCAGCCCCTGATCCGATGTGCGAAAGAACTGGTCGTAGATGGCGTTGGCGATGAAATCCTGGCTGCCGCCGCCGAGGATGGCGGGCATGGCGAAATCGGTGAGCGACAATGTCATGACCACAAGCCCGGCACCGACAAGTCCAGGCCTTGCAAGCGGTAACACGATGTGGCGGAAGGTGCGCGCCCAGTCGGCGCCAAGGGAGCCGGCGGCAGCTTCCAGCTCTTCTGGGATGGCGGTCAGCGCCGGTGCCAGCATAAGAACGGCGAAGGGCAGCATGTACTGGACAAGGCCGAAGAGCACGGCCCAGTAATTATAAAGGAGGCGGATCGGGGCGATGCCGACAAGGCCGAGCGCCTCGTTGACCATACCCTGGTTGCCAAGAATGATCAGCCAGCCATAGGCTCGGACAACCTGGCCGATGAAGAAGGGCAGGAAGAGCGCGATCAGCAATAGCTTGCGGATGATCGGCGAGGATGTGCGCACCATCACATAGGCATAGGGAAAGGCGAGAGTGAGGGTAACGACCGTGACGATCAGCGATCCCGCCAGGCTGCGCCAGGCGACGACTGCAAACAGGCTTTCGGTGAAGGCGCGTTGATAATTAGCAAGGGTGTAGGCTTCCGACATCAGAAAGGTGCTCGTATCCAATGTCCGCAGGCTGACATCGCCGATCTGCCAGAGACCGAGCACGAGGAGGCCGACGAGCAGAAGGGCGGGGGCGAGCATCAGCCACGGGATTGCTCGCCCGAAACGCGCTGGCCAGACAAAGGCCGCGAAGGCTTCCAGTACATCCATGATGCGCCAGGTCAGGGGGTAGGCCGATTTCGCCACTCGCATGTCAGTCCTTGTTTGGTGACGGTATGTGCACCGGAGCACCCCTCATTTGGCCTGTCGGCAACCTGTGTCGTTGCCTCTAGCGCGGAGACGGGCCAGGGTGAGGGGTATCGGAACGCTCAACCCTGCATGATGGCCTTGAACTTCGAGAACCACTCGCTCTCGTTTTCCACCTGCACCTTGGAGGAGATACGGATCAGGTGTTTGAATGCTTCTTCTGTGGTGGGATAGGAGGGATCGTCAACGAGGTCGGCCGGCGGCTTGACGCCCGGCACCACACCCGGCAGTCCCAGGCCGTCAAGCCAAATCTGCTGGGCTTCGACAGTCAGCGAGTGGTTGATATATTCCTTCGCCCAGTAAAGTTCGTTGGCCGGCAGACCTTTGGGTATCCAGAGACCGTCGGTATCGAACTTGGCGCCTTCCTCCGGCACGACCCACTTGATGTCGATGCCGTTTTTCTTTGCCTCGCGCGCGTTGGTCGAAATCGTGCAGGCGGCGTCGATTTCGCCCTTCTGGAACCACGTTGTGAAGTCCGGATCTTCGCCAAGCAGCGGCTGCTGCTCCTTCATCTTGGCGACGAAGTCCCAGGCTGGCTGCATGTTGGCCGGAATGTCCTCGATCTTGCCGCCGCCGGCGACCTGTGCGGGGAAATGGAAGCCGATGCCGTCATTGTAGAGCGCGATGCGGCCCTTGTACTTGGGATCGAGCAGGTCCTTCCAGGACTTCGGCGCACCGTTCGGAAAGGCCTCCGGGCGGTAAGCAAGCACATAGACATAACCGTAGGTGTTGACGATTGGATAGCCGTCGAGACCCACCGGCTTTGCAAGATCGGTCGTATTCTTCAGGTTGGAAAGATCCGACAGATCCTCGGTTACTCCGCGCAGCGCCGATTTCGTGGCGTTGGTGGTCGTGTCCCAGTTGATGTGGATCGGTGGCACACGGCCTTGGGCTACGGCCGCCCAGACCTTCGGCTGGATTTCGTTATCCTCGGTCAGATCGTGGCGGATGGCGATGCCCGTCTTGGCGGTGAAACTATCGGAAACACCGGCTTTCAGGGCATCGACCCAACTGCCGCCCCAGGCGCGAACGATCAGCTCCTTCGGTTTTTCCGGCTCTTGCGCAAACGCGCTGGATAGGCCCAGTGAGGACAGACCGGCCGCGCCGCCGATGGTTGCGGCGCCCTGAAGGAACCGGCGTCGGGGGAGCATCAAGGATGTCAGTTTACCTTCGCGCATTTTCTTCTCCTCTGGTTGACCGGTTTGTCCGGCCTACGGTTTGAATTCTAGAACATCGCCCGCGGTCCAGCCGAGATAAACGGCAGAACCCGGTTCCAGTTGGCTATGTGCGGACGGATCATGATCGAAAACCCGCAGCAGCGTATCGCCGAGCGATGCGACCCGGACCTCGTAGACGACCCTCTCGCCTTCGAAGATTGCATCCGCCACGATCCCCTCGACAATCGTGTCGGCGCCGACCAGGCCGTTGCGGGTCGGCGCGATGCGTATTTTCTCCGCGCGGATTGCCCGGCGTTCGCCGTCCGGTGCATCGAGGAAATTCGTCACGCCGATGAAATTCGCAACGAAGGCGTTCGATGGGCTTCGATAGGTTTCCGAGGGCCGCGCCTTCTGCTGAATCTCCCCGCCGTCCATGACGATGATCTCATCGGATACGACGAGGGCCTCCCGCTGGTCGTGCGTCACGTTGATCGTGGTCACGCCGAGCTCACGCTGGATGCGGCGAAACTCGAGTTGCATTTCCTCACGCAATTTCCGGTCGAGGGCTGCGAGCGGTTCATCGAGCAAAAGCAGGTCCGGCTCGAACACCAGCGCGCGGGCAATCGCCACACGCTGCTGCTGGCCACCCGACAGCTCGTGCACCCGGCGGGTGCCGTAGCCGCCAAGACGCACCATGTCCAGATAGCGCTCGACCCGGGCGGGAATGGCACGCGCATCACTGCGCCGCATTTTCAGTGGAAAGGCGACATTCTCGGCGGCAGTCATATGGGGAAACAAAGCGAGCTTTTGGAACACCATACCGATTGAACGTTTATGGGGCGGAACTGCGCTGACAGCAGCGCCATTGATGAAGATTTCGCCGCTGGTTGGACGCTGGAAGCCTGCGATTAATCGCAGCAGTGTGGTCTTGCCGGATCCTGAGGGGCCGAGAATCGTGAGGAACTTGCCAGTTTCCAGATCGAACGACGCCGACCGAACTGCATGCAGACCATCATAGACCATGTTCACGGACTTAACGGATACGGCTACTGTAGGCCCTTCTAGCTTAGGCTTAATCGCCGATCCTTGGAGTGATGCCGGCATCATGCTTTCCCTGCGCGGCGATCCTGCCGCATTAACAATGTTAGATTGAGGCAAGGTAGCCTCCATCGATCGGTATGCAGTGTCCCGTGACATAGCGGGAGGCGTCACTCGCAAGGAAGACGACGGCGCCTGCCACGTCGTTCATGTCGCCGAAGCGCCGCTGCGGGATCTTTTCCAGCATCGCTTCTTGCCACGCTGCGTCCTGATAAAAAACATCGGTCATCGCAGTGCGGAAGTAGCCAGGTGCGATGGCGTTGACGCGAATCCCCTGTTGCGCCCATTCGGCGGCCAGAGCATGCGTCATACCCATCAGGCCGGATTTGGAGGAGCCGTAGGGAACCGCAGTTGGAACGCCAACATAGGAAGTCAGCGAGCAGAGATTGACGATTGCGCCGCCTGTGCCGAGCGCCACCATGTTGCGCGCTGCGGCCTGCGCGCAAAAGAACGCCCCCTTCAGATTGGTCGACACAATCCGCTCCCACAACGCCTCATCGACATCGAGAGCCGGCCGGATTTCTTCATAACCGGCATTATTGACGAGAATATCCAGTCCGCCCAACGCGCGCGCTGCGGCGTCGATGACAGACGCGCAGGAATCAACATCGCGGACGTCGTGTGCATAGGCGAAGGAGCGCTTGCCCGTTTTGCCAATGCGCGTTTTGGTCTCTTCTAGACCATTGACGTCACGCGCAGTGACCGCGACGTCCGCGCCGGCGGATGCGAGCGCGTGGGCTATTGCCTGCCCCAGACCGCGGCTTGCCCCCGTTACAAGTGCCTTTCGCCCCGTCAGATCGAAGAGTTCCGCTACATTCATCGGGCTCGCCATAGGTCTGATTGCTTCCCTGTCCGTCATAGCACCATCTTTTTTAAAGGTTGTCTATACATATATGTACAAATAATAAGCTCTGCGGTTGGGTGAGCAAAAATCAGTCAATTTTGAATCGACGAAAGGATCGTAATCCCAGCGCAGACAAATTTGGAGCAACCACACCTGAGAAGTGCCATTCTTCCGTCTCGGATCGCTGCGGCAGAAAAAGCGCTCAGTGGCATTTTTTGCGATCGCCAAATAGTCTCCTCCAATCAGTGCGCCCCTACCAAGAGAAGGTAAGCGCGGTATCGGTCGAACTGAAGGCTGCAAATCAAATGCTTTCGGACCTGCTTCGTCGCAACTCCGACCATTCCGGCCCGAGTCTGCGTATCTCTTCTGCAACGATATAGTGAACCTGTTTTTCGGCAAAAACAGAGCAACTGCGAAAGTGTACCTAAGTACGATTGTGGCTGCGGTAATCGTTTAAAGAAGCCACTTCGATAACCAAGGCCAAATATCCGACCCTGTCACGGTTGATCGAGCCAAAGTGGGGAGGAACTGCCGTTTTCAGCGGTTCGTCCATATGAATACAGATGGCGGAGAGGGGGATTTAAACCCACGATACCCCTGCGGGTATGCCGCATTTCGAGTGCGGTGCCCATTATCAGGTTTGGTGGCGCACTAATAATACGCTTTGAAAGCCGCGGCGTAGCCTTTTCTAGCTATTACAAAGGATTAAGCGAGGCGGCGGCCCTCTTTTTTCGACGGATCAGCGCTTCGCTTAAATGCCAGAGCTTTTACGGCCGCTTCTTAGAGGTTCTATTGCAATAGTACCGGCGGGCAGGGGGGCGAATAGATCCGAAATTTCGCAAGACAATGCGACCGAAATTTTTTCAAGCGTCTTAACCGTGGGATTTTTGCTGCCGCGCTCCAGATGTCCGACGTAAGAGCGCTCGACCCCTGCCATCAGCGCCAGGTCGTCTTGTGATATTCCCTTGGCCACTCTCAAGCGCCGGATATTCAATGCTATCACTTGCTGTGCGTTCATCGACGCAGCACAGCACTTGAAAATTTTGGAAACCACGTAATATAGAACTATGAAAGACCGCAGCGCTCGGGTATGCTTGACGGGCAGGGCGAAGCATCGTCATGTAAGGGAGACGGCTTCGCATGGAACTGCGCCAACTCACCTACTTCGTCGCGGTCGCCGAGGAATTGCATTTCGGCAGGGCGGCGGCTCGGGTGCATATTGCCCAGCCGGCTCTGTCGACGCAGATCCAGGCGCTGGAGCGCGAGTTGGGCGTGCAGCTGTTTGTCCGATCCACCCGGCGCGTCGAGCTGACGGTTGCGGGCGAGACCTTCTATAACCGCTGCGTGCGGATCCTGAGCGATATCGACATGAGAGCGCAGGCGACACGTTCGGCCGCCGGCAAGACCGTGCGCAAGATCCGGATCGGTACGATCTATCCAGCGACCATCGGCGTGCTGCCGGCCTTCCTGTCGAAGATCGCTAAAAAATATCCCGACATCCAGCTGCAGATCCAGAGCGGCTCAACCAGCGACATCATCCGTGGTCTGGAATCTGGCCAGATCAACCTCGGCTTCATCCGGCCGGTGGAGAATATTGGCAGCCTGCGGTTCTTCTCAATGGCGAATGACGAGTATCTTTTGGCCGTCGCCAGGGACAGCCGGCTTGCTGCAATGGCCGAGATCAGCATCGAGGACCTGCGGGATCAGAAGATCATCTCATTTTCACGCCAAAACCTCTCCTATACCGAACGCTATTTCGCGGAGATGTTTGCCGAGCATGATCTAGCCCGCAACATCGCGTATAGTTGCGACGACACGTTTGCGTTGATCTCGCTGGTATCGGCCGGTCTTGGAATTGGCTTTGCACCGCAATGGACGAGAGATTTCCCCAACCGTAATTTCGAGCTTCGAAAGGTGAGGGGAGTGGATTTCAGGATCGGCATGGGAGTTGCCTGGAATATGGAGGATCCAACCGCCTCGCGGGACGATATCATCGATATTGCCCGCTCGCTGGTCAGGCATCAAAGACACCCTTCAGGTGAGCTCTCTCGATACGGTTCGAGCAACAGTGCAGGCGCCAAAGCGTCCAGCGATCATTAACAACAACTTAGACATGGGAGAATTTGGTGGCGCGCAATAAACGTTCCAGGAACCTCCAGCAAACGGACCTTCACACCCCCGGCCAAGGCGATCAATCTGATGAGTTAATGATTACCCAGGCACACGCCCTCTATGGAAGTGGAGCACCCACCGCGGTCGCCTACTGTGCGTTGGTGGCCTGATTCGAGGATATGGAGGGCGAGTTTCGCCGCTTCGCCGGGATGTTTCGCAGGCTCAGGAACTAGTCGCTCCACGCAGGGTTTTCTCTTGGCTCCCTGCCGGACCTTTTGACCGCCGGCGCCTGGATTGTACAGCAGGTTGCCAGCCATCGTCCGACCCATACATATGTGATCTGAGAAACGGTAGATACAGGGAGTGGCTTCAGCGGTTGGCTTTGCGTTCAATGAATGAGCCAGTTTGTCATCTGCTCAATCCCAACCCTTTCGAGCGTGACAGCTCCTGTTTGAGGGTATGGTCTCGAGAGAGTTCGGCCATCCGGGTGCGCTCGACGATGCGCGCAACATTGATGATTTTGTCAGCCTGCTTCATCAGCTCGGCATTGCGGCTGAGCTCTGGTGCAAAGTTGCGTGGATCGGAGTGTCCGAACCGCTGGCGCAAGGCATCATTGACGATCTTTGCCTCATCCAGCGCCTGCTTGCCATCCGCTGTTGATCGCAGGTGATCGATCCAGCGATTGCGCTGCGTGAACGCGACAGTATCGATCTGGGAAAGAAGCTGGGCGCTCTGGCGTGTCAGACCCGGCACCTCGACCGTATCGCGCTTTTCTCTGACCCACGTCTCGGCGCTGCGTTCTTCCTCCAGGCGCCGATGCCATGTGCCTGCCGATGCCGCGACATGTGCAGCCACCGATTGCGCAAACCGGTGTGCCTCCTTGCGGTCTTTGTTGTCACCGAACAGTCCGGTCTTGCCGCGCAGATCTCCAAACTGCTGGGGTCGCTCGACAAGCGCTTTGCCGAGTGCCCTGCCGTCGCCGTTCTGTTCGATGATCGCGATGCGCAGCCGGTCTGTGACCTCGCCGGGATTGGTAAAAACAAGCTTGGCAACGGACTGTACCGATTGCCACTGGCTGTCGAACGTCGGCATGGCTTTCGCGCGGGCAACGTCCTCGATGCTGCGAGCATAATCCCTGACGGCAGGCACAAGCGGTGCCGGCTTCTCCAGCGCCGACCGCTGACCATCCCGGCTATCTTCGGCGGCGGCGCGATCAGAGCCAATCCGGGCGCCAGCACCGCCGTGCTCGCCCCATACCTGGCCCCGAATATCGCCTGCTGGATCCCCAGCATCGACGCGATAATCCTGCCTTTGGTTTACGTTACGCCCGAGAGCGATCTCACTCGACACGGCAACCCGGGCGGCAATACCGCGCCGGGCGGCAAAGTCGCTGGTGTAGTCGAGCGTCGTTTCTTTCGTGCCGTCCCGGCTAAGGCGTTGGCCAAGACGTTGAACGGCAAGCTCGTCACCCATTCTGACCAGCCATGAATGACGCTCGGCTGTTTGACCACCCGGCAGCCGCACGGTTTGCGATCCATTGTGCTCAAGGCCGATCCGGTCTCCGGCTTTCGCTCCGCTCGCCGCCAACGCCCGCTCGAGATCCACACCCCAGGTCGTCTGCTTTTTGCCTGCATCTGTCTCCAGCGTTACAAAATAGCTGTCGCGGTTTTGTGGATCCTGTCCATACGGGGCCTTGCCATGTTCGACCAGGCGGCCAGCCTTGCGATCGGCGAACTCGTGACCATCGACGTAAAGCCGCACACTGTCGCGATGCCGCGTCATGGCAACGTAAGCCAAATGCCGGTCCATGGTTTCTGAGGCGAGCACGAAGCTTTTGTCGACGGTTGCGCCCTGGGTCTTGTGGATCGTCGTCGCATAGCCGTGGTCAAAGGTCTGATAACTCTTCACGGGTATGGAGACGGCGCGGTCATTCTCCGGACCGGATAAAGCACCACTGTCAGGCCGAACGTGTATTGCTTCCGGTTCGACGGTCTGCACCGTTCCAAGCATGCCGTTCCTGACACCAAGGTCGCGGTTGTTTTCCAAAAATACGATCCGGTCTCCCGCTGCAAATGATCGCTTGCCGTCATTCGTCTCGAACGTCAGTTCACGGCCGAGGCGGCCGGGTTCTTCTCCGCGGTGGCCATCGCCTCCAGGTCCTACACTTTCTCCCCGCGCCAGCGCGCCCTTGTCTTGCATGGCGCGCCGGATCCCGGCATTGAGGGCACGAACATCAGCGCGACGGTGAGCCATCGCAATACGCGTTCCATCCGGCCGCTGCTCCCGATCAGCGATGTAGTCATTGACGATAGCAGCCTGCGCGTCCTCCCGGCTATCGCTGATCAAGATATTACCGTTCCGCTGATAAGCGGCCAACCCTTCGATGGTCTTGTGGGTGGCAAAGGCAACGGATGCGTCGCGCTGCCAGTCCACTTTTTGTCTGCGAATATCGGATAGTTCGGCATAGCCGATACGCTCCGTAATGGCGCGAAACGGAGCACCAGCTCCGATCGCCTGCAACTGCTCGTGATCACCGACAAGCACGATCTTGCCACCGGCCGTTTCCACCGCGCCAACGAACCGGGAGAGCTGCCGGCTCCCAACCATCCCGGCCTCATCGATCACAAAGACATCATTGCGGCAAAGTTCACCTCGACCAGCCTGCCAACCATATTCCCAAGAGGCCAGCGTGCGGCTTTCGATACCCGACGACTGCTCCAGGCCCTCGGCCGCCTTGCCGGAAAAGGCAGCGCCATGAACCTGATAACCCTGCGCCTCCCAGGCCTGCCTTGCGGCGGCAAGCATGGTGCTCTTGCCAGCACCGGCAAAGCCAACCACAGCTGCGATCCGCTCCGGCCCGGTGA
>NZ_JAFCTR010000009.1:0-237409 GCF_049896125.1 Pararhizobium sp. DWP1-1-3 | reverse complement strand
GGTTCGAAGCCATAAAGACAAGCGAAGCATCAAACTGAGACGAAACAAAGCCGGACGAAACCCTCAATACATGGCCGATATCATCGCCGCTTGACCGTTAACTTGGATTCACGGCCGTGATATACGTCCCTTAACGATTGAGGGGAGCGGCAAATCGTGTAGCCTGGGCTATCCGACAGGGACACAGTTCGCCGATGGAATGTAGGCGCGGTGCACACAGCGCCCGGTATTTTGATTATTCGTGCTTTAATGTCATAGGCTGGAAATTTGGCACGTTTCACGTCCAGCTCTTCACAATCGGTAGAATGTGCCAATATTGCCTGTAAATCACGCGCCTGCCTGCCGGCGAGACGGAGGATAGATTGAGTTTGAAATTTGGCACCAGCGGCCTGCGCGGCCTTTCCATCGATCTCAACGGCCCCCCTGCCGCCATCTACGCCACGGCGTTTGCCCGCTACCTCATCGCGTCCGGACAGGCCAAACCCGGGGATCCGATCCTCCTTGGCCGGGACTTTCGCGCGTCCAGTCCGGACGTGTCGGCGATCTGCGCCGGTGCCTTGAGCCGCGCCGGACTGACCGTTCTCGATTGCGGGACGGTCCCGACGCCGGCCCTGGCACTCTATGGATTGGAGATCGGCGCCGCTGCATTGATGATCACCGGCTCGCACATTCCCGCTGATCGCAACGGCATCAAGTTCTACCGCCCCGACGGCGAGATCTCCAAAATCGACGAGAATGCGATCGGCAGGGAGGCCGGCGCACTCAAGGCCCGGTCCGTCCCGGTCGATGCGACGCCGGGACCGGCGGCCGATCATTCCGAACAGGCCGAAGCCCTGTTCCTCGCCCGCAACGCCGGAATTCTTCCCGCTGGCGCTCTGTCGGGCCTGAAAGTCGGGGTGTACCAGCACAGCACGGTGGCGCGTGACCTGTTCGTCGAAGTGCTGACCGGCTACGGCGCCGATGTCGTGCCACTCGGCCGCTCGGCCGATTTCATTCCGGTGGATACCGAGGCCGTGTCGCCCGCAACCGTCGATATGCTCAAGGCGTGGGCCGCCGAGCATAGGCTCGACGCGATCGTCTCGGCCGATGGCGACGGCGACCGTCCGCTGGTCAGCGACGAAACCGGCCTGCCCTTGCGCGGCGACCTTTTGGGGCTGATCGCGGCAGAGTTTACCGGTGCTACAGTTGCCGTCACACCGGTTACCTCCAATTCCGGCCTGGAGCGCCAACCAGGCCTATCCATCCTGCGCACCCGCGTCGGCTCGCCCTTTGTCATCGAGGGTATGGCGGAGGCTGTGCGCAATGGGAAAACCGGCGTCGTCGGTTTCGAGGCCAATGGCGGCACCTTGACCGCCACGGACTTTATGCTCAACGGCACCACGCTCAGAGCCCTGCCGACACGCGACAGCTTCCTGCCGGTGCTCGCGGTACTTTCGCTTGCCGCACGCGGCCACCGGCCTCTCTCGGCGCTTGCGGCTGACTTTGCGCTGCCGGTGGCGCTGAGCGACCGGATCGAGAATTTTCCACTGGAAACCAGCGCTGCGCTGATGCGCTATCTCCGGTCGGGACCGGACAATATAGCCGAATTTCTGGCTCCGATCGGAAAACCGGAATCGCTCAGCGACATCGACGGATTGCGCGTGACGCTGACCGATCGCAGCGTCGTTCACTTCCGTCCTTCGGGCAATGCGCCGGAAATGCGCTGCTATGCCGAAGCGCAAACCGCCGATCAGGCAAAGCGGGTGCTCGAACAGGGGTTGGCTTGCATCCGTGCCTTTGGCCAGCGACACGGCAAAGCCTGATTACAGGAGTTGCGGCAAAATCGTTTTGTGGAAAATCATTGCCCTTCAACGGTTTGCTCAACTTTCCTGCGCATTTTCAAGAAAACTTCAAAAACCCTGTTGACACAAAAGCGTGGGGCCCGTACACCCCCGCTCGTCGCCCAGATGGCGGAATTGGTAGACGCGCCAGCTTCAGGTGCTGGTACTCGAAAGGGTGTGGAGGTTCGAGTCCTCTTCTGGGCACCAATTTCATGTTCACAACTGCTCAGGCAGTTCTGAAGATCAAAAAAGCCCGGTTCGCCGGGCTTTTTTCGTTTCGGGGATTCGGCGTTTCCGGCAGGCATTGCAATGCAAAACATCAGCCCTTGCGCGCCAGCATGACATGGCGCGGGGTGGTGCCGAACTGGCGGCGGAAGGCGGTTGCAAAGTTGGCCGCCGTTGAGTAGCCGGCAATGGCACTTGCCTCCTGCACCGTCACCTCGCCGCTCCCCAAGGCCGCGAAAGCGCGCTCCAGCCGAAGTGTGCGGACATATTCAAAGATGCTCTGGCTTTCAGAAATCCGGAACAGCCGCTGCAGGCCGCTGGCGCTGACGCCGGCCGCGCGGGCGATCATATCGACATTGAGCGGAGCGGCCCAGTGGGCGGTGATGTAATCCTTTGCCCGCTCCAGGCAGACGGCGTCCTGACGGGTGAGCAGCATGCCTCCCGGCGCCCGACGGCTGGCATGGAGAACCGCCGCCATCGTTTCGGCGACAAGCTCCACAGCCCGGCTTTCAAGGTAAAGGTCGCGCAATGCCGGCAGAAGCGGCATTGGCGCAAAGATCTGCCGGACCAGCTCCGTCATCCGCGGTGTCAGCATCCAGCGATGCTCGGCCAGATGCTCACGCATCAACCGTTCGCCGCCCCTGGTATCAGCAATCTCCTCCAGAGCATCGAGATGCAGCCATTCGGGCGTCGCCGAGACAACGAGATGCCGTAAATGCTGGCGCCCGTGCGAGGCGCGCTGAAAACTCTCCGGGTTGGCATTCATGATCGCAACGCCGCTTGCAGCTCCTTTTTGGGCGTGGAACGCAAAACGGCGGTCGCCAATCGCAAGGTCGATATTGCCGTCGAGAAAGAAGATGCACGATAGCTCTTCGCCGAGCTGCGATGTCGCGGTGAACGGCCGTTCCTCGATCGCGTCGCTGACATGCAGCACGAGCCCGCGGCGGAGTTCCCGATGCAGGAATTCACCCCTTATCAGCGTATCGTCGGGCAAGAGCTGGTCATCCGGACTTTCGAGCACGACGCCATCCTGACGCAGAAAGTCCCGCACGCGCAGCCGCTTGGCCGCGCCGTGTTGCCCGTAGCCGGCTTCGACATCTGGTTGGATCGTGGAGGAGGTCATCGCCAAACCTTCGAAACGCATCATGTCCCCGGTTTGCACCGGGAACCTTACCACCCGCCTTGCGCCTGCTGCCGGACAAAAACTTTGGCGGCGAACAAACCTATCTGCGCGATGCGCAAAGGTCGCTTCGTTGCCGATCGTGGGACAAGTGTCCTAAAGCAATATCTTAACTTGATTTAACTGGTCAAGTTTATCAGAGATGATTGCGTGAGGGACGGGCTGATGAGCGGTGGGCAGAAGACGGCGTTGGGCGAAAATTATCGGGCAAGGTCCTTGAAGCGGGCGATCAGCCCCAAACGCAAAGAGATTTTGCTGGCCTCGTCCATGATTTACGGTCTCGTCAGCCTTTGCGGACCGGTCCTTGCTCAGGAAGGCGGCCCCGCCACGTCGCTCGAAAAGATCACTGTCGAAGACGGCAAGGACAACCCGAAGGGACCTAACGAGGGCATCGTCGCCAAACGAACATTGAGCGGCTCCAAGACCGACACTTCGCTACTGGAAACGCCGCAGGCCGTCAGCGTCGTCACGCGCGACCAGATGGATGCGCAGGGCGCCAATACGGTACCGGAGGCTTTGCGCTACACACCGGGCATTCTGTCGGATCCGAACGGCTATGACATTCGCTATGACTGGCTCTACATCCGCGGCTTCAATACCTACGGCACGGTCTGGCTGGACGGACTGGTGCTGCCCGGCGACCCCAACAACTATGCGACGCCCAGCATCAATCCTTACGCGCTCGAACGCATCGACGTCATCAAGGGTCCGGCTTCGGTGCTTTACGGCCGCTCGATCCCGGGCGGCCTCGTCAACGAAGTCCGCAAGCGGCCGCAACAGGAAAGCCGCAACGAACTTGGTATCGAGACTTCCTCGCATGGGGGTATCCAGGGCACGTTCGACTTTACCGGTCCTGTCAGCGCGGGCAGCGACTGGTCCTACCGCCTGACCGGCCTTGGCAAGAACATGGGCACGCAGATCGACCGGGAACGCGAGCGCCAGCTGATGCTCGCGCCGAGCCTGACCTGGGCGCCGACCGACCAGACCGAGCTGACACTTTACGGCTATTACCAGAAGGACCGGCCGAAAGATTTCAACCCGCGCTTTTATCCGGCGATCGGTACCTTGATCGAAAACCCGCTGGGACAGATCCCGCGCGACCTATTTCTCGGCGATCCCGACGCCAGCGTCTTCGAGCGTGATTTCTACGCGCTGGGCTATGAGTTCTCCCACGAATTCAACGAGACCTGGACCGTGCGCCAGAACCTGCGCTACGGCCGCTCCGACCAGAACATGTTCCTCGTGCTGGTCAACCCGGCCTTCGCCTATCAGCCGGACCGCCATACGCTAAACCGCGCCTCGGCCGTTTCCGACGACTGGGTTTCGAGCTTCAACGTCGACACCCAACTTGAAGCGCGTTTCGATACCGGCGCCTTCGATCATACCGCTCTCTTCGGGATCGACTATCTGAGTGCGAATTCCTCCACCAATTTCGGCAACGGTGTTGCCGGTGTGCCGCCGCTCGACTATCTCAACCCGGTTTATGGCGCTGGTTCCATCCCCAAGCCGGCCATCCAGCGTTCAGGACTGCAGGAACAGCGCCAGATCGGCTTTTATGTCCAGGACCAGATCCGCTATGACAACTGGATCGGCACTTTCGGGCTGCGCTACGATCTTTCCGACATCGATACGCAGAACCGGATGCTTGCCGGGTCACCGGCTGTTTCCAATGATGACCGGGAACTGACCTGGCGCGCAGGTCTCACCTACCTGTTCGACACTGGCATCGCTCCCTATGTCAGCTATTCCACCACCTTCCTGCCGGCACTTGGCTCCAGCCAGACCGGCACGCCGTTCGAGGCGCAGAAGGCCGAGCAATACGAGATCGGCGTGAAATACGAGCCGCCGGGCGGCAACGGCATGATCACCGCCTCGCTGTTCGACCTGACGCTGGAGAACGGCCTGACACCGGACCCCACGAGTGCGCTCTACAATGTCCAGACCGGAAAACAGCGCGTGCGCGGCCTTGAGCTGGAAGCCAAGTATGAGGTGTCGCCGGAGCTCGACCTGCTCGCAGCCTATGCCTTTTCGCATTCCGAAGTGCTGGAAAGCACGAGCGCCATCGCCAGAGGCCGCGAAATGCTGCGCCTGCCGGAGCATCAGGCCAGCGTCTGGGTAAACTATCATCCGGCTGCGGTCGAAGGCCTGTCACTCAGCGCCGGCGTGCGCATGACATCCCCCTACCAGACGGACGCCGGTTACCTGAAGGCGCTGCGCATTCCCGGCCGGGCACTTGTCGATATCGGCGCCCAGTATGATTTCGGCGCCATGGATAGGGCGTTTGCCGGAACGACGCTTCGCGTCAACGTCACCAATCTCTTCGACAAGGAATATGTCTCCCATTGCCTCAACATGACAGGCGGAAGCTGCAACTACGGCGCAGGCCGGGCCGTTACGGCGAGCCTGAAATACACATGGTAACCGTCCAGCCAGCGATCGTCAGGAAGAGGGCTGCCAGTCTGCTGGCCGCCCTCTTCGCGCTTGTCGCGTTCGGTGCTCTCTCGTTTCTCCTTGCACCGCCTGCGCATGCCGAAATCCGGTTCACGGATGCGGCCGGGCGGGAGGTGCGCCTTGCCAAACCGGCTGAGCGTATCGCCACCAATGAAAGCCTGCTCCTGCTGTCGCTGGCGCTGATCGAGCCCGATCCGATCTCCCGTATCGCCGGCTGGGCAGCGCCGCAGCGGATCGATCGGGGCTACTATAACGACCTCAAACAGCGCTTCCCGGCCATCGACGCCATTCCCGTCGCCGGCGGTGTGATGGCGTCGACAACCTCGCCGGAAGCGATCCTGGCCGTCAGTCCGGATGTCTTTATCGTTTCCATCTGGGACCAGGGCTGGATGGAAATCGCCGCGACGCTGGAATCCGCCGGCGTGCCCGTCGTCTTTCTCGATGGCCCGCAAAACAAGCACGGCGGACCAGCGGACACGACCATCTTTTCACTGGAACTTCTCGGCAAGGTCATTGGCCGTGAGGCCGAAGCCCGAACGTTCGGCGAATTCCTCCGGCCGCGTTATCAGCGCATTACCGGGCGCACCAGTGGGATTGCCCGCAAGTCCGTTCTGGTCGATGCCCATGCCGGTGCCATCTGTTGTTCGACGCCGGGGCGTGAAAACCGGATGACGGACTATCTGCGGCTGGCCGGCGGCGACAGCATCGGCGCCGATATGCCCGGCTATGACGGAAGGCTCAGCGCCGAGTTCGTGATGGAGAAGGATCCGGACGTCTATATTGCCACCGGCGGCCCGCATCTTGCAGCGCAGGGTGGCCTCGTGCTCGGCGGTGACGTTGGCGCGGAGGCGGCAGCCCAGTCCTTCGCCCATGTCGTCACCAACGATGTGCGGGCCAACCTGACGGCCGTGCGCGAGGGTCGGGCTCATGCGCTCTCCCATCAGCTTTCGATTTCGGTTCTCAATATTCTGGTCTTCGAATGCTACGCGAAATGGATTCACCCGGAGCTCTTTGAGGATATCGACCCCAGTGAGACCCTGGCCGAGATCAACAGGCGGTTTCTGAGCGTGCCGCTCAAGGGCACCTTCTGGCTGGATTTCGACGCTTCGCGTTTGCCGCAATAAGAGGACGGGTGAATGGATGGTCGGACCTATACGGCACAGACGCTCATCGACCTTGCCGATCCAGAGGCCGTGATTGCTGCACTCTGCAATCACATGCTCGAACACAATGCCAAAATCAGCAAGGAAGCCGGCGACGTGCTGCTGCGCCTGTCCGGCTGCAGCGCCCGCTTCTCTGCTGAAGGGGCACTGACGCGTGTGGTTATCCAAGCACCGGACTTCGAACACCTCTATTTCGCGCGCATGACCGTTGCATCGCACATCCTCGAATTCGCAGGGGAAGCCGCGCCGGCGATCAGTTGGAGCGGCGACCATGACGATACGGCGCGGCCGCCGAATTTTCAGATTCTGACGGTTACCGGCTGCCGGGATGTGACACAGCATGTGCGCCGCATCACCTTCCACTGCGAGAACGCGTCGCGTTTCGCGCGCCTCGACGCCCTGCATCTGAATCTGCTGATCCAGCAGCCCGGTCTTGCGGAACCGCAATGGCCCTTCGTCGGGGCAAGCGGCATCATCGAGTGGGAACGGCCGGACCTGAAACCGTCCATGAGAAAATACACCGTGCGTTCGGTGAACCTGGAAACGAGACAAATCGATATCGACTTCGTGCTGCATGCCGATGCCGGACCGGGATCAAGCTTTGCCGAGACCGTCACCATCGGCACGGAAGTCGGCGTACTCGGCCCCGGCGGTGGCGGACTTGTCGATGCGAGCTGGTATCTGTTTGCCGGCGACGAGACCGCTATTCCAGCCATCGCCCGCATGCTGGAAAACCTGCCGGCCGATGCAGCCGGGGTCGCCTATCTCGAAATTTCCGGCGCTGCCGAAATCCAGAACCTGCAGAAGCCTGCCGATGTCGATATTCAATGGTTGATCCGCAACGAAGAGAGCCCCGGCACGCTCCTTGTCCAAGCGGTAAGCGAAACGCCCAGGCCCCAGGGCGACCAAACCATCTACCTTTGGGCCGCCTGCGAATTCAATGCCTTCAAAACCATCCGGCAGTTCGCACGCCAAACCTGGAAACTGAACAACGACCAGCATCTCGTAGTCGCCTATTGGCGGGCGGGCAGGACATCGTGAAACTCCTGCCTTCGACCTCACCGTAGAAGAAGCTGCCTGCCCAACATGGACTTCGAGTTCCATTGCCGAAACTCGCACGTTCATGATTTACTTGAACACCTACGGCTGCAGCATCCTCGGCGAAAGGCCGCGAATCTGCGATTTCGAAGCGACGGTGCAGCGGACACGAAAGGGCGATGCCCCAGATGCAGCAAATACAAATTTCGCTGAGGCACCCTCAATATGAGGATTACCTCTATTGAAATCGCATTTCCGAAATCCCATTTGTTCGTCACCAGCGGCGCCGATGTAATCCGAGCCGTATTCTCCCGAAACGATTGGCGATCCGATCCGGCGGGTGCAGTTTTATTGAAGACGATGCCTCTGGCGTTAACGCGCGGGAGAGTTTTACTATGTCCGCACTAATCATCTAGTTTTTTCAAAAGTGTGCAGTAGTATGTGCCCTCATGATGGACACACGCTTCTCTTCGGCTCTGCAGATCATTATTACAGTCGCCGTCAATGAAAAGAACAACACGCGCTCGACGAGCGATGCACTGGCAGCGAAGCTCGATGCCAGGCCCAGTCTTGTGCGCAAACTGGTTGCGCCATTGATGCAGAAGAACATCCTCGTATCCTCGGAAGGATATCAGGGTGGTTATAGGCTCGGGCGGCCTGCGGAGGCGATATATCTGAGCGAGATTTACCTGGCGGTGATGCCGGACAAGAAAATCTGGGGCACGCGCGACGACATTCCCGCCGAGTGCTTCATTTCAAGCAATATGAATGAATGGTCGGCAAAGCTCAGCAAAAAAGCGGAGCAAGCCCTGCTTGGTCTTCTGGGGGAAAAATCCGTCGAGGATGCCATATCGGAACTGGCGCATATCGACGGCGGCAAGTGTCCGATGGGAAGGGCGATTGCGCCCTGAGACGCCGCGCAATGCGGCCGTGCGGGACGGCCGGAGGGAGCCGGACCGTCCCCGTCACTGATCGGAGGTCAGTCAAATCCGTGACGAACCGTTGGCTAGCCGGGCCTTTGCGCGGCTAGCCGGATATCAAACGGCGATTTAGAAATCGCGCTGCAGGCGCACGAAGCCGAACACTTCGTCATCACCATCGTCTTCGTCGTGATACTGAACGCTCACCTTGCTGCGGAGACCGTCGGTGATCTTGTAATCAACCGTTACGCCGCCGGTCCAGGCATCACCACCGCCAAAGCCGTTGCCGGTGCTGCTCAGGGCAATATTGCTGAAATACTGAACGCCTGGCGTGATTGCGAACTTTTCGTTGACCTTCAGTTCGTACTGAGCGCCAACCGTCCATTCGGATTCTTCGTAGTAGTAGTTGGCGCCGGTTGCATAAGCACCGTAGATGCCGAGCTGGCCTGGGCCGAGATCCGCATAGATGATCGCGCGGACAGCGCCTTCTTCGGTATCCGTGTCATAACCGCCAAGCAGGTAACCGGTGACAGCGCCGACCGTACCGGAAACCTGACCGGTGATGCCGACATTGTTCGGGCCTTCGCCCGGCTTCGTGTTGTAGCTGTCTTCCAGCTCTTCCACGGCGATACCGGCCTTGAAAGCATCGGTTTCGTACTGGTAGCGAATGGCGTTGTGACGGGTTTCGTTGCTGGCGATAGCATCGGTTTCGCCGCTCAAGTCGTCATCCCACCAGCTGTACTGCATACCAACGCGCAGACCGGCGATTTCGATGTAACCCTGGTCGAGGAAGGTGTTGTTGTCCGAAGAACCCGAGGAATTCCGGGCATTGGTACGCAGAGCAACAAGGCTCGTCAGCGTACCGAATTCGGTGTCGTTCTTTGCCTGGAACTCAAGCTGAGCGCGAGTAAAGGTGTTCCAGTCAGACGAACCCGACTCATTGCGACCGAAGTCGGTCTGGAAACGGATGTAACCGCCGATTTTCAGGCAGGTTTCTGTTCCCGGGATGTAGAAGTAGCCGGTGCCGAACGCGTCGCAGACGCGAACGTATTCCATCGGCTCGGGTTCAGCAGCAACAATAGCGTCGGCGGCAAATGCGCCGTTTGCTGTGGTCAAGGCCGCAGCAGAGGCAAAAAGAATAGCCTTCATAGTCATTTCGGATCCAATCAAGTTTCGATTGGGCACAGGTTTTCGTGGCTGAAAAATCAGCGTCCCCCACCCCAAATATCGATTCAAGCCCCAATGGCAGCGGCCGAAACCGCACGCCGAGATTACATGGGCGAAGAACTGTAACAATCAAAATTACAGTCATGTTCTGTCATAATTGCAGGTTGTGATTTTGAGTGTTGCCGAAACGCAACGGCTTGAGATGCCCGATGGTGAGTACCCTCACTACCTTAAATGTGCATGGAAGCCGGTTCACAAACCACAGAGGGTGTGACCGGTAACATCTCAGATCGTTCAGTTAGGGACCTTTACCCTGAACCGCAAGCGGGATGGCTTGACGTTTTCGTGAAGGACGTCGAAACGGCGCAATGCGCACGAATCTTGCCGGGCGATCGGCCGCCGCGCAGTATTGTAAGGCCGCAGCGCTGCTTGACCGGAAGGCCCTCATGAGCGAATCAGTGATTTACCTCCAATCCGAAGGCGTTGTCGCCATGCGAATCGCGCTTGACATGACAGCAATGCCCGTATTTTAATCCTGCCAACGGATTAAGCAGTTTCCTTGATATGACCTTATGGTCGCTGGGCAGTTTGGCCCCACGATGCTCCCATCTCAGATGGGCACGGCGTCGTGGGGTTTTTGGTTTTTGGCGGGCTGATGAAAAACGCGGTACGGATTGGCATCCTTTATTCGACGACCGGCCCTTATGCCGAGATCGGACGCGACGCGCGCGACGGCGCCGATTTTGCGATCGAGGAAGTTCGCGCCGTCCATGGCAATGCCATCGAGCCGGTCACCATCGATCCCCATGCCGATATCGCCGCCTATCTCGAAGGTGCCCGAGCGATGCTGCGCGATCACGGCTGCCGGCATATTATCGGAACCATTACCTCGCTCGCCCGCAAGGAGGTCATTCCGCTTGTCGAAAAACATGACGGCCTGCTCTGGTACATGTGCCCCTACGAGGGCTTCGAAGCCAATGACAATGTCATCTATACCGGCGGCTGTCCCAACCAGCATCTTTTGCCGCTGTTCGACTATCTGATCCCGCGCTTCGGCCGCCGTCCCTATCTGGTCGGCGCGAACTACGTCTGGGGTTGGGAGATGAACCGGCTGGCCCGCGAGCTGATCGAGGACGCCGGCGGCGAGGTGCTCGGCGAGCGCTACCTGCCGCTGGAGGAAACCGCAGTCGAGCGCATCGTGCTCGATATCGAGCAGCGCCGCCCGAGCTTCATCCTCAACAATTTCATCGGCCCGTCCAGTTACGCCTTTCTCGCCGCCATCCGCGCGCTTGGGGCGCGCAATCCGGCCTTCCTCCCGGAAAATTGTCCGGTCGTCAGCTGCGACCTGCAGGAAAGCGAACTCCCCCATATCGGCCTCGGTGTCGCCACCGGCCAGCTCTGCGCGGCCGCCTATTTCGATACGGTGGCGACCCCGGAAAATGCCACCTTCAAGGCGCAGGTGGCAGCCAAGTTCGGCAGCCAGCGGCGTATTTCGAGCGTTTTTGCTAGCGCCTATGCCTCGGTCAAGCTTTGCACTGAAGCCATCATCACAGCCGGAACGGACGATCCGACCGCCGTCGCGCGTCAGCTGTCGGCAGCACCCCTGCCAACCGTCCTTGGTCCAATCCTGATCAATCCCGATACGCGTCATGCGGCCCTGCCCTTCCATCTCGGCCGGATCAATGATGAGGGGGGTTTCGATATCATCGCCTCGCAGCCGGCCATCGCTGCCGATCCTTATCTCACCGGCCGACGCACGCGTCCGCCGGCACAGCTGAGGGTCGTGTCATGAGGGAAACACCGAATTTCACCGGCTGGCGCGCCACGGTCCTGCACCGGGAAGACAACACCACCGAACGCCTGACGCGGCAATTGAAGCTCATCGGCTTCCAGGTGATGGTTCAATGGCAGCCGCTCGATGCCACCGACCTGCCGGATTTCGTACTTGTCGATGCCGACCAAGGCTGGGACGGTCTTTTGCCATGGAGCGGCGGCAGTGCGCCCCGCCCGCTGGTGGCGCTGCTCGGCTCGGAAGCGCCCGGCCGGATTGCCTGGGCGATGCAACAGGGTGTCGGCGCCATCATCGCCAAGCCGCTGGCCTCTTCGGCCGTTTACCCCGCTCTGGTCATGGCGCTCGGCATTCACCGCGAACGTAAGGCCGTGATCGACAAGCTGAATCATCTGGAAGAGCGCGTGCGCCTGCGGCCGCTGGTCCATGCCGCCGTCGAGCGGATTATTGCCGAGCGTCACGTCGACGAGGAACTCGCCTATACGATCCTGCGCAATTGCGCGATGCGGCGCCGGATGCCGATGGAGCAGGTCGCCGCTTCCATCCTCGGTGGCGCCGAGCCAATGCCGGAGGCCGGTTGATGCGCATCCTGAAAAGCATGATCCGTCAGCCGTCGGCGCTGTTCGGGCTGGCGATCGTCGCCCTCGTCATCTTCATGGCGGTCGCAGCGCCATTGATTGCGCCCTACAACCCCGATGAACAGATGTTCGATGGCCTGACGCTGGAAGGCGCACCGATGCCGCCCAGCGCCCAGTTCCTGCTCGGCACCGACACGCTCGGCCGCGACCTGTTCTCCCGCCTTCTCTACGGTGCCCGCACATCGCTGATCATCGGCCTCGTCGCCAATGGTATCGCGGTGACGATCGGCCTGCTGATCGGCATCCTGTCGGGCTATATGCGCGGTTTCGTCGGCAATGCGCTGATGCGCTTCACCGATCTGATGATGGCGTTTCCGGCTCTGCTTCTGGCCATCGTGCTGGCGGCTCTCCTGCGCCCCAGTCTCTGGATCGTTGCCATGGTGATCGCGCTGGTCAACTGGGTGCAGGTCGCCCGCATCGTCTATACCGAAACGCGCGGGCTGGTGGAGCGCGATTTCATCTTGGCCGAACGGTCGCTGGGGGCCGGCCATATCCGCATCCTGTTCCATCACATCCTGCCGCATCTGATGCCGACGGCGATCGTCTGGGGCACGCTCGGCATTGCCACCACCGTGCTTCTGGAAGCAACCCTGTCCTTCCTGGGCATCGGCGTACAGCCGCCGACGCCCTCCTGGGGCAATATCATCTTCGAAAGCCAGAGCTATTTCCAGGCGGCCCCCTGGCTGGTGTTCATTCCCGGCGCCGTCATTCTGTTGACCGCGCTCTCCTTCAACCTGGTCGGCGATGCGCTGCGCGATATTCTCGACCCGACCCAGCGCGGAAGGGGTTGAGATGATCTTTCTGATCCTGCGGCGGCTCGTCCAGACGGCGCTGATCCTTTTCGGCGTCGCGGCCATCACCTTCCTTCTGCTCTACGCTTTGCCCGCCGATCCCGCCCGGATGATCGCCGGCCGCAGTGCCACGGCGCAGACGGTCGCCAATATCCGCCATGAACTCGGCCTCGACCAGCCGCTCTTCTCGCAATTCTGGAATTACCTGAAGGGCCTTGCCGAGGGCAATCTCGGCCGCTCGTATGCGCAGAAAACCGATGTCGGCGCGCTGATCGCGGCCCGGCTTCCGGCCACGCTGATCCTGATGGCAGCCGGTATCTTCGTCGAGGTGGTGCTCGGCCTGTTGCTCGGCGTCATCGCGGCGGTGCGCCGTGGCGGGCCGGTCGATCGGTTCGTGATGATGGCCTCGTTCGTCGGCGTGTCGGCGCCGCAGTTCGTCGCGGCCCTTCTGCTTCTCTATGTCTTCGCAGTCACGCTCGCCTGGTTCCCGATGAGCGGCTTCGGCACCTTTGCCCATGTCGTCCTGCCGGCCACCACGCTCGGCATTCTCGGGGCCGGCTGGTATGCGCGCATGGTGCGCTCGGCGATGATCGACGTGCTCAATCAGGATTACGTCCGCACCGCCCGCGCCAAGGGCCTGTCCTCTGCCCGCATCGTCTTTCGCCATGCGCTGCCGAATGCGCTTTTACCGATCATTGCGATGATCGGCATCGATATCGGCCAGTTCATGAGCGGCGTCGTGGTGGTCGAGGCCGTCTACGGCTGGCCCGGCATCGGCCAGCTCGCCTGGCAGGCAATCCAGCAGGTCGATATCCCGATCATCATGGGCGTGACGCTGGTTTCGGCGCTCGCCATCGTCATCGGCAATCTCGTCGCCGATCTGATCGCACCACTCATCGATCCGCGCATTCGTGCGCGCTAACCAAATCAGCAACCAAAAAGGGGAACTCAAAAATGTTCAAACGCTGGCTTAGACACTCGACAATCGCGATGGCGCTTGCCTTCACGCCGCTGCCCGCCTTCGCGCAGGATGCCATCAAGCAGGGCGGCGATATCGTCATCACCTACAAGGACGACATTGCCACACTCGATCCGGCGATCGGCTATGACTGGGTCAACTGGTCGATGATCAAGAGCCTCTATTCGCGGCTGATGGACTATACGCCCGGCACGCCGGACCTGATCCCATCGTTGGCCGAAAGCTTTACCGTTTCACCCGATGGCCTCACCTACACATTCAAGCTGCGCAAGGGCGTGAAGTTCACCAATGGCCGTGAACTTGTCGCCTCGGACGTCAAATACTCGATCGAGCGCGCCGTCGATCCGAAGACGCAAGGCCCGGGTGCCGGCTTCTTCGGCGCCATCAAGGGTTTTGACGCGGTCACCGGCGGTACGTCGACGACGCTGGACGGCATTGCCACACCGGATGATCAGACCGTCGTCTTCACGTTGTCGCGTCCCGACGCCACCTTCCTGCACGTTCTCGCCATCAACTTCGCCTCCGTCGTACCCAAGGAAGCCGTCGAGGCAGCGGCCGGCGATTTCGGCAAGAAGCCGGTCGGTTCGGGCACGTTCGTGCTGAAGGAATGGACCATCGGCCAGCGTCTCGTGTTCGAGCGCAACCCGGATTATTTCGTCAAAGACATGCCACATATCGACAAGTTCACCGTCGAAGTCGGCCAGGAGCCGCTGGTAGCGCTGTTGCGCCTGCAGAAGGGCGAAGTCGATATCGCTGGTGATGGTGTTCCGCCGGCAAAATTCCTTGAGATCAAAAACTCGCCTGAAGGTGCCGAGATCATCGTCGATGGCGCCCAGCTGCATACCGGCTACATCACACTCAATACCAAGGTCGCTCCGTTCGACAACGTGAAGGTCCGCCAGGCCCTCAACATGGCCATCAACAAAGAGCGCATCACCCGCATCCTCAACGGCCGCGCAACGGCTGCCAACCAGCCGCTGCCGCCGCTGATGCCGGGCTATGACAAAGCCTTCACCGGCTATGCCTTCGACGTCGAAAAGGCCAAGGCGCTCTTGGCGGAAGCCGGCTTCCCGGATGGTTTCGAAACGATCCTCTACTCGACCAATACCGATCCGCAGCCGCGCATCGCCCAGGCAATCCAGCAGGATCTGGCCGCTGTGGGCGTCAAGGCCGAGGTTCGCGCTCTGGCCCAGGCCAACGTGATCGCCGCCGGCGGTACCGAAGGCGAAGCACCGATGATCTGGTCGGGTGGCATGGCCTGGATCGCCGACTTCCCGGATCCGTCCAATTTCTACGGCCCGATCCTCGGCTGCTCGGGTGCTGTCCAGGGCGGCTGGAACTGGTCCTGGTATTGCAACAAGGACCTCGACGCCCGCGCGATTGCCGCCGATTCGATGTCGGACCCGGCCAAGGCTGCCGAGCGTCAGGCCGAATGGGGCAAGATCTTCACCGATATCATGACGGATGCGCCGTGGATTCCCCTCACCAACGAACGCCGCGTCGTCGCCAAGTCGCCGCGCATGGGCGGTGACGGCAATATCTACATCGATCCGACCCGCGTCATCAACTACGACGCGATCTTCGTGAAGGACGAATAATCGAAAACGCACCATGGCCTGGTGAAAATCGGAGCCATGGAACGGCTATTGAGGATGGCGGTACGGCGCTGTCACTTCTCCCCAACGGGGAGAAGTGACAGCGGATGCGGGCGATGAGGGGGCGGCACGGCACGTTCAGAGTGTTTGGCTCCCCCTCATCCGACCCTTCGGGCCACCTTCTCCCCGTTGGGGAGAAGAGGGAGCATGCCGCCACTGCAGACCAAGAACACCGATATGCGGAGGTTCGGGACAATCCGGCAAACCGCTCTTCTAAGGGAGAACAACCAATGTGCGTCGCCTGCACCCACACCATCCACCGCGCCCAGCACAATTTCGGCTGGAACAAGGATTTCGAACCCGCTCTCATCGCCAAGCCCGGTGAGACCATCCATTTCGAATGCCTGGATTCCTCCGGTGGCCAGCTCGGTGCCGGTTCGACGCTCGAAACCCTGGCGGGGCTCGATTTCAACAAGATCAATCCTGTCACCGGCCCCGTCTATGTCGAAGGCGCCAAGCCCGGCGATGCGCTGAAGGTGACGATCCGCCGTTTCATCCCGTCCGGTGTCGGCTGGACCGCGAATATTCCGGGCTTTGGCCTGCTGGCCGACCAGTTCAAGGAACCGGCTTTGCATATGTGGTCCTACGATCCGCACAGCATGGCGCCGTCGCTCTATGGCCCGGGCGGCAAGGTGCCGTTGAAACCCTTTGCCGGCACGATCGGCGTTGCCCCGGCCGAGCCCGGCTTGCATTCCGTCGTACCGCCGCGCCGGGTCGGCGGCAATCTCGATATCCGCGACCTGACCTCCGGCGTGACGCTCTATCTGCCGGTCGAAGTCGAGGGCGCGCTGTTCTCGATCGGGGACACCCACGCCGCCCAGGGCGACGGTGAAGTCTGCGGCACCGCGATCGAGAGCCAGATGGAAGTCGAGGCGACGATCGAGCTGGTCAAGGACGCGCGCCTGCAAAGCCCCCGCTTCACCACCACCGGACCCGTCACCCGCCATCTCGACGGCATGGGCTACGAGGTGACGACCGGCATCGGCCCGGACCTGATGACCGGCGCCCGCGAAGCGCTGATGCGGATGATCGATCTGCTCGGTTCCGAACATGGCATGAACCCCGTCGATGCCTATCTGCTCTGCTCGGTCTGCGGCGATCTCAGAATCAGCGAGATCGTCGATATGCCCAATTGGGTCGTCTCCTTCTATTTCCCGAGGATCGTGTTCGCGTGACATCACCTTCCCCCGTTTCCCCATCGGTCCTCACCGTCGGCAAGCTCTGCGTCGATGCGCGCACACCGGAAGGCCGGCGGCGCGTTCTCGACGACGTCAGTTTCGATCTGAAGCTTGGGGAAACGCTCTGCATTGCCGGCGAAAGCGGATCGGGAAAATCGGTGACGTCGCTGGCGATCATGGGGCTTCTGCCGAAGGCGTCGCTGCAGATCGCCTCCGGCAGCATCGCGCTCGAAGGCCGGGAACTGTCGCAACTGTCCAACAGCGCCATGCGCAGCGTCCGTGGCGGCGATATCGCCATGGTCTTCCAGGAGCCGATGACCTCGCTCAATCCGGTGATGTCGATCGGCGCGCAGCTGACCGAAGCCATTCGCGAGCATCAGGCGTCCGAAGGAAATAGTGCCGAGGCCGTGGCGTTGCGCATGCTCGATGCCGTCCATATCACCGAGCCTGCCAAGCGGCTGAAACAATATCCGCACGAACTGTCCGGCGGCATGCGCCAGCGGGTGATGATCGCCATGGCGCTGTCCTGCCGTCCAAAGGTGCTGATCGCCGACGAGCCGACGACGGCGCTCGACGTGACGGTACAGGCGCAGATCCTTAAGCTGATGGACGAGCTGAAGCGTGAATTCGGCGCCTCGATCATCCTGATTACCCATGACATGGGCGTTGTCGCGCAGATGGCCGACCGCGTCGTCATCATGCAAGCCGGCCGCATCATCGAGCAGGGCGATGCCCTGCCGATCTTCAGCGCCCCGACGCAACGCTATACCCAGGAATTGCTGGCCGCCGTGCCCCGGCTCGGCGCCCATGCCGGCACCGATGGCCCGCCGCGTATCAGCCCCGCAGCGGTGGATGCGCCGCCGCTTGATCGCACACCGGTGCTGACCGTGCGCGGGCTGGACGTCACCTATGGCAAGGCGACCGGCTGGCTCTCGGGCAAGACGCCGCCCGCTTCCGCGGTCAGCGATGTCTCCTTCGAGATCCTGCCCGGCCAGACACTGGGCCTCGTCGGCGAAAGCGGTTCGGGCAAATCCACCACCGGCAAGGCCGTGCTCGGCCTCATTCCCTTTACTGGCGACGTTGTCATCGACGGCCAGAATATCGGCGGCCTCAGCCAGCGGCAGATGCGTCCGGTGCGGCGCAGCGCGCAGATGATCTTTCAGGATCCCTACGCCTCGCTCGATCCGCGCATGGCGGTCGGCGCCGCCATCGCCGAACCGCTGATCATCCATGGCCTCGCCAACAAGGGCGAGCGCGACGACCGCGTGGCGGAACTCCTGCGCCGCGTCGGCCTGCAGCCCGATGCCGCCAGCCGCTATCCGCACGAATTTTCAGGCGGCCAGCGCCAGCGCATCTGCATCGCCCGGGCGCTGACGCTCGGCCCAAAACTGATCGTCGCCGACGAAAGCGTCGCAGCCCTGGATGTCTCGGTGCGCGCCCGCGTGCTCGACCTGATGCTGGAGCTGCAGGAGACGATGGGGCTTGCCTATCTGCTGATCTCGCACGACATGGCGGTGATCGAGCGCATGTCGCACAATGTCGCGGTCATGCGCTCCGGCCGCATCGTCGAAATGGGATCGCGCCGGTCGGTCTTCGAAAATCCGCAGGACGCCTATACGCGGGCGCTGATGGCAGCTGTGCCGATCCCCGACCCGGCCTTGCGCAACGTCGCTTGATAGGCCGGTAGCGAGCACGCATCTGTAGCCGGATAATCTTCTGTCTGGGCTACGTCGGGGTAGCGAGCGAATCGCGTTCGATGAGGTTGCAATCCATCTTGGTCAGCGGATAGCCCTCTTTGCCTGGTCTGCGGCCCTTGCCAAGTTCGGAGATAGCCCAGGCGCCCATCGCCCGGTGCGGCAGGATCAGCGTGCTCAACTGCGGCCGCAGGTGGCGGCAGAGTTCGTCGTCGTCATAGCCGATGACGGAGACATCCTGCGGGATTTTCAGGCCGACATCGCGCAGCGCGTTGTAGCAGCCGGATGCCATCTTGTCGTTCTGGCAGAAGAAAGCGGTCGGGCGATCCTTCAGCGCCAGAAACCGCTGCGTCGCCTCGAACCCCGAGGTCGGCGACCAGTTGCCTTCGCCGACCAGGCCGGCATCATAGGCGATACCGGCCTTTGCCAGCGCCTTCTTGTACCCCTTCAACCGGTCCTGCGCGGCTTGCATGAACGGTTCGCCGATAATGGTCGCGATGCGGCGATGGCCAAGCCGGATCAGCGTCTCGGTGGCGGCAAAACCGCCGGCGACTTCATCGGGAACGACGGACGGAAACCGGCTTTCCGGCGCGTAGCAATTCAAAAGCACGACGGGGACCGGAAGACCTTCGAGAAAAGCCGGCGGCGTTACCTGCCGGGTAAAGATCGTCATGTAGATCAGTCCCTCGATGCCGCTGCGCAACATCGCCTCGACGGCCTTTTCCTCGCGGTCAGGATTGCCCATCGTCTGGGCAACGAGGATGGTCGCCCCCTCGTCCCAGCAGGCCTGCCGCGCGCCCTCGATGGCATTGACCGATTCCGGCGTCGTGGCCAGCTGATCGCAGATGAAGCCGATTGTGCCGCGGCCGAGATTGCCGAGCACGGGCCGATGGATCAGCGACGACGCGCCATAGCCCAGCGTGCGGGCCGCCTCGATGACCTTGCCGCGCGTTTCCGCCGAGATCGTCACCCCCGTCGCATTGTTCAGAACAAACGACACGGTCGCCTGCGAGCAGCCGGCAAGCCGCGCAACATCCGTCATCGTCACGCGGCGCGGCGGTTTTTCATGTTTGGTTTTCGTCAAGACTGCAATTCCCAGGACAGAGCGGGAAATCTAGCTCATTTATTCTCATAAGCATATTGACTAATAATTATTAGTTGCACTAGGCTGGGAGTAACGGAGGAGACCGATCATGAATGCACCAGCGCGTTTTTCGTATGACCTGCAGGACAATCTCAAGACCCTGAAGGAGGACGGCATCACCGGACTGAAGGGCGCCTTTGCGCCCGAATGGGCCGATGCGATGCGGGAGGACATGATGACGGCCTTCTGGTCGGCCATCCAGCGTCCGGGCGGCGCGGTCGGCCGTGGTCCGCGGCGCTGGTATGTGGAAATCCATCCGCAGGATTTTCGCGGCTTCGTCGATCTGATCATGCATCCCTGGGTGATCGCCATGTGCGAGAACGCGCTGGGGCCGGACTACCAGATCGTCGAGATCGGCCTGGACGTGCCGTTCGAAGGTGCAAGATACCAGCCCTGGCACCGCGACTTCCCCTCGCCGGAGGATACCTATGTGGACCGCCGCATCACGTCGCTCGCCTTCAACCTGACCGGCGTCGATGTCACGCCGGATATGGGGCCGTTCGAGATCGCCCCCGGCACCCAGTATGACGACGGCCGCCACTGGAAGCACGAGATGTTTCCGGACAAGGCGCTCTGGGCTCCTTTTCAGGAACGCGCCACCCGCAAATTCCCGCAGCGCGGCGACATTTCCTGCCGCTCGGCACTGACTGTCCATCGCGGTACCGAACACCTGTCGCCGATCGCCCGGCCGGTCATGGTCTTGGGCGTCGATGCGCCCGGTGCCGGCCATGCGGAACTGCACGACATGATGGTGACGCAGGACTATTTCGATGCCCTGCCGGACAAGGCCAAGAAGCACCTCGTCTGCCGCGTCGTCGATGAACTGGTGCCGATCACCCAGAAGCATGACATCGAGGGGCTGGTGATGGGTGCTGATCCCGCTTAGGCGGATTTTCCGGCGAGGGCGGATCAGTTACGTGTCTTCGCCGGGATATTGTGAGGCCTTGAGCAGACCGGCAAGATGCGCGGTATTGCGGGCAAGTATGGAGATCATCGTCTCCACCACTTCCGGAACCGTGTCCAGATCGACGAAATTGACCGAGCCCATCGCCTCGCCGACCCAATAGGCCACCGCATTGGCCGGGATGGTGAAGCCGACATCGTTGAGCGCCTGATAGACTTCGGCCGAGACATGATGGGCGCCGTCTTCGTTGCCGACCACCGCGACGGCGGCAACCTTGCCATAGGAAACCATTCGCCCGGCATCATCGGTTTCATCGAGAAACGCGTCCATCCGCTCGAGAGCCCGCTTGCAGACGCTGCCCGGCTGCCCCATCCAGATGGGGGTGCCCATGATCAGAATATCGGCGGCCAGAATCTTGCTGCGTATCTCCGGCCATTCATCGCCCTCCCCTTCGTCAGAGGCTACGCCCGGCTTGATATTATGGTCAGCAAGCCAGATGGTGTCGGTACTGACGTCGTACTTGGTGAACTCAACCGCGATCAGGTCGAGCATTTGCGCGGTCGATGATTTCTCGGTCGAGGAAGAGGATTTGAGCGTGCCGTTCAGGGCGAGGGCTTTCAGGGGCATTGGCTTTTTCTCCGTTGACATCAGCGCTAACGCGCCTTGACCGGAAAAGATGCGGCCTGGATCGGATTCCCCTTCGTCCAACAGCCGGCCCACTGACACGATCGGTGATTTCCTTCGATCGTGTTTCCGGCTAAGCAGGAGACAAAGACGACGGGAGGAAGCATGCGCAATATCATCGACACCGTGGAAGCGCGCCGCACTGAAGCGCGTCTTGGCGGCGGGCAGAAGCGCATCGATGCCCAGCATGCCAAGGGCAAGCTGACGGCACGCGAGCGCATCGAGGTGCTGCTCGACGAAGGCTCGTTCGAAGAATACGACATGTACGTCACCCACCGCGCCGTCGATTTCGGCATGGCCGAGCAGAAGGTGGCCGGCGACGGCGTCGTCACCGGCTGGGGCACGATCAACGGCCGCCAGGTCTATGTCTTTTCCCAGGATTTCACCGTGCTCGGCGGCTCGCTGTCCGAAACCCATGCGCAAAAGATCTGCAAGATCATGGACATGGCGGTGCGCAACGGTGCGCCGGTGATCGGACTGAACGATTCCGGCGGTGCCCGCATCCAGGAAGGTGTCGCCTCGCTTGCCGGTTATGCCGAAGTGTTCCGCCGCAATGCCGAGGCGTCGGGCGTCATCCCGCAGATCTCCGTGATCATGGGACCCTGCGCCGGCGGTGCCGTCTATTCGCCGGCCATGACCGACTTCATCTTCATGGTGCGCGACAGTTCCTACATGTTCGTCACCGGCCCGGATGTGGTGAAGACCGTCACCAACGAGATCGTCACGGCCGAAGAGCTGGGCGGCGCCGGTACCCATACGAAGAAATCCTCGGTCGCCGATGCGGCCTATGAAAACGACATCGAGACGCTGGAACAGGTCCGTCTGCTGTTTGATTTCCTGCCGCTCAACAACCGCGAAAAGCCGCCGGTCCGCCCGTTCCACGACGATCCGGCCCGCCTTGAAAACCGGCTCGACACGCTGATCCCGGACAGTTCGGCAAAACCCTACGACATGAAGGAGCTCATTCACGCGATCGCCGACGAAGGCGATTTCTTCGAGCTTCAGGAAGCGTTTGCCCGCAATATCATCACCGGCTTCATCCGGCTGGAAGGCCAGAGCGTCGGCGTCGTCGCCAACCAGCCGATGGTGCTGGCCGGCTGCCTGGATATCGACTCATCGCGAAAGGCTGCCCGCTTCGTGCGCTTTTGCGATGCCTTCTCGATCCCGATCCTGACGCTGGTCGACGTGCCCGGTTTCCTGCCCGGCGTGGCGCAGGAATATGGCGGCGTCATCAAGCACGGCGCCAAGCTTCTGTTCGCCTATTCACAGGCAACCGTGCCGATGGTGACGCTGATCACCCGCAAAGCCTATGGCGGCGCCTATGACGTCATGGCCTCTAAGCATATCGGCGCCGACGTCAACTATGCCTGGCCAACCGCCGAAATCGCCGTGATGGGCGCCAAGGGCGCGACTGAAATCCTCTATCGCTCCGAACTCGGCGACCCGGAAAAGATCGCTGCCCGGACGAAGGAATACGAGGAACGCTTCGCCAATCCCTTCGTCGCCGCCGAACGCGGCTTCATCGACGAAGTGATCATGCCGCACTCCTCCCGCCGCCGCCTTTCCCGCGCCTTTGCCTCGCTGCGCGGCAAACGGAAAGAGCAACTGTGGCGCAAGCACGATACGATACCGCTATAGCCTTCGCAGGCGTTTGACCCCACAATCGTCATCCTCGGGCTTGACCCGAGGATCCACAGATACCCACTCCGCCGGAATGTTGGGCATGGATCCTCGGGTCAAGCCCGAGGATGACGGAGAAAGAAAATACGCCTTGGGGGAAATTGACGATCTACACTAGCGAAAATCATTACGCGCTTCCCATATGCCTATTGTGCTCCCCTCTCGCGCACATCTCCCATTATCAAGGACCACACCCATGACCGAAAAATCCCCCGCCGATAATTTTCCCGCCGGTTACGAAGTCCCGAAGGTCTGGACTTGGGACAAGGGCAATGGCGGCACGTTTGCCAACATCAACCGGCCGATCGCCGGACCGACGCAGGAAAAGCCGCTGCCGGTCGGCAAACATCCGCTGCAGCTCTATTCGCTCGGCACGCCGAATGGCGTCAAGGTCACGATCATGCTGGAAGAGCTGCTCGCTGCAGGTCATACAGGTGCCGAATACGACGCATGGCCGATCCGGATCGGCGATGGCGACCAGTTCGGCTCGGGTTTTGTCGACGTCAATCCGAACTCGAAAATCCCGGCGCTGATGGACCATGCGCCAAAGGGCGGCGGCGCGCCGGTGCGCGTGTTTGAATCCGCCTCGATCCTGCTCTATCTCGCCGAAAAGTTTGGCGCCTTCCTGCCAACGGACCTTCGCGCCCGCACCGAGACGTTCAACTGGCTGTTCTGGCAGATGGGCTCGGCCCCCTTCCTCGGCGGCGGCTTTGGCCATTTCTACGCCTATGCGCCGATCCACATCAAATACGCCATCGACCGCTACGCCATGGAAGTGAAGCGCCAGCTCGACGTGCTCGACCGGCACCTGGCCGACAACCAGTTCCTGGCGGGCTCGGAATACACCATCGCCGACATGGCCACCTGGCCCTGGTATGGCAACTTGGCGCTCGGTCAGGCCTATGGCGATGCCGGTATCTTCCTCGATGTGCAGAGTTATAAGAACGTCCAGCGCTGGACGGCCGAGATCGCTGCCCGCCCTGCGGTCAAGCGCGGCCGCATGGTCAACCGTCTGAGCGGCGATCCCACTGAGCAACTGCATGAACGCCACGACGCCTCCGACTTCGATACGAAGACGCAGGACAAGATCGCCCCGGCCAGCGCGGCCAAGGCGTAAGGAGACCAAGATGGCCAAGCGGCCCGAGATGACAAAACACAGGGGCTTTCCCTCCGGCTTGCCGGGCCACGGCCATCATTTCACCATCCGGCGGGCGAACGAGAAGGGCGTCACTCCGCTCAAGGCGTTGCAACGCCTTGCCCGCCCGAACTCGATCGAACAGAAGGTCGATGCCGCCTTCCTGCATGCACTCTGGCACCAATTTGGCACCGAGCCGTTCGAGCGCGGCAATCTCGATGCCGGACGGCTGAACCTTTTGTTCGGCCGCGAAGTCGTGCCGGCCGAGGAACCGTTCAATGCCACATCCTATGAGGCATTGCTGCGGATCGACGAACGGGTGGGGCGCAAGAACTTCCCGGAAGCTTTCGAAGACGTGTTCGAGGTGTGACGCCATGGCCAAGACCCCTGAAATGCCCAAGCATCGCGGCTTTCCGCCCGGCCTACTCGGAACCCAGTGGCAGTTCACCCTGCGCCGGGCCAATTCCAAGGTCACCCCTTTGACGGCATGGCCGCGGCAGCGGACCATGGATCAGACGGTGGCACTGGCCGATATCGGCTTCGTGCAGGCGCTGTGGCAGTATTTCGGCACGACGCCGTTCCAGCGCGGCAATCTGGACGGAGAGCGGCTGTGCCGCCTGTTCGGGCGCGAACTGCTGCCGGCGGAACGGGGTTTTGATCCTGCCTCATACGAAGGACTGCTGAAGCTCAACGAGGCCTTGGCCCGGAAGAATTTTCCGCAAGCTTTCGAGGTTGAGAAGACAGATGCAGGCGCGGTGCGCGGCAGCGGGAAATCGCGCGGCGACTAGCGCATATGCCGCCCCCCGCGCCGTGCTCGACCGTCTGGAAGGCCGGTCGCGCCCCGCGTTAGGCAGGCTTCACCCCCATTAATCACCGCTCAAAAATTCTGCTTTCGATTTCAAGGAAATGACGCATTCTGTTCACGTGCTCAGCTGATTCGCCTCATGTGCCTGCGTCCAGACCGGATTGAGAGCCGAACGACAACGCTAAATGATTTAGCCGGGGGGCAGGCGCAATGCAGAAGCGCGACGACGTCGAAAACTGGGCAGTTTACAGGGCACAACAAATTCTGATGCGCGAGGGCATGGACCTCGCGCTATCGGCACGCGATTTCGATAGCGGCATGGTGAGAGCCAAGGGCAAGCTCCTTGCCATGGCCATCGCAGCCTCGCTGGTCGAAGCGTCGGCAGCCCGGGCGGATTGATCGGACGGAGCAGGCGTCGCGACCGGCAATTCTTCTGTCCGATAGCTCATTCTCCGGCTTAATACCCTAAGATCTGGATACCCTAAGATCTGGGACTTGTCAGCGCTGCTGAAGGCTCTACACTATCGGTCCGAACTGGGTATGTTTCGAACGATAGGTGAAGCAATGTCGTTTCTCTCGGACATGGCCTTGAACCAGAGTGAAATCGAAGTGGTCTGCGGCGCGCTCGAGGAGTGGTGCCGGCAAACCCGAACGGCTCTTGACAGCGATGATGGCCGCGATGCCGCCACCGTCATGCTCGGCCTCTACAAAACCGGCCACGAGACCAAGGACTCGATCCTTGCGGCGATGCGCCGGGTCAACGGTGGGTGACGCCGAGCAACTTGCATGATGCAAGCCGAGGCTCTACATAAGGGCCATGCAGCGCCGGAACTTCGACGAAATGAATTGCCCCATCGCCCGCACCCTCGACCGGGTCGGCGAATGGTGGAGCATTCTCATCCTGCGGGATGTCTTCTTCGGCCGCACCAAATTCGACGAATTCCAGAAAAGCACCGGCATTGCGCCGAACATCCTGACCCGTCGGCTGAAATCGCTGGTCGAAGCCGGGCTTCTGGAAAAGCGCGCCTATCAGGACCGGCCAATGCGCTACGAGTATCTGCTGACCGGTATGGGACGTGAATTGCAGCCGCTGTTGATCGCACTGTCGGTGTTCGGCAACCGGCATTTTGCCGATCGTGGCGTGACCATGCGGCTGACCGACATTGAAACAGGGGCGGCCGCACAACCGATCTATGTCGATGGGCTGACCGGCAAGCCGATAGACGCCGAAAATTTCTCTCTGAAATCAATCCGCCAAGCCTGAATTTTCCCCGGCCCCAGAGACGGCGGTAAACTCCTCTGAGATCGTCAGTAGAGATCGTCTCTTTGCGCTTTTCTACCCCTACAGTTCCCGAGCCGTCTTGCCGATGAGGCACAGCCCCACGCTGTTCGCCATCCTCCCCGCCAGTAACTTGCATCATGAAAGCTTTTGTATTAGTGACTTTTACATTAATAGTCACTCAGTCGCATCGCTCCTGATGCCGGCGCCCGTTGAGAACCCCGCCCATGCTCTCCACAACGCTCTCCAAACGGCTTGAACAACGGGATATCCACTATGGCTGGATCGTTGCCGCTACCGCATTCCTCACCATGCTCGTCACCGCCGGCACGATCGGCGCGCCTTCGGTGCTGATCGTGCCACTGCAAAAGGAATTCGGCTGGGAGGCAACGGAGATTTCGGCGGCGCTGGCCATGCGCTTCATCCTGTTCGGGTTGATGGCGCCGTTTGCGGCGGCGCTGATGAACCGTTTCGGCATGCGGTTGATGGCGCTGACGGCGCTGACCGTGGTTTTCATCGGCATGGGGCTGTCGCTGTTCATGCGCGAAGTCTGGCAGTTGGTCGTGCTCTGGGGCTTCGTCGTCGGCACAGGCACCGGGCTGACGGCGATGGTCATGGGCGCAACGGTTGCCACCCGCTGGTTTACGGCCCGGCGCGGCCTTGTGATCGGTCTGTTGACGGCCAGCACCGCCACCGGCCAGCTCGTGTTCATGCCGCTGATCGCGGCGCTGACGGAAGCCTATGGCTGGCGTGCGGCCATCCTGTTCATTCTCGGCATGCTGTTCGTCTGCGCCGTGGCCATGCTGCTGTTCATGCGCGACAGGCCTTCCGACCTGGGTCTGCGCGCCTACGGCCAGGTGGTCGACGACCCGCCAGCAACAGGTCCGCTCAAGACCAATTCGCCGATCGACGTGCTGATCGAGGCTTCGAAGACGCGGATTTTCTGGGTTCTGTTCCTGTCGTTCTTCGTCTGCGGCGCTTCGACCAACGGGCTGATCCAAACCCATTTCGTCTCGCTCTGCGCCGATTACGGCATGACGGCGATCACCGCGACCGGCATTCTCGCCATTATCGGCCTATTCGATTTCGCCGGCACCGTCGCCTCGGGCTGGCTGTCCGACCGTTACGATAATCGCTGGCTGTTGTTCTGGTATTATGGCCTGCGCGGATTGTCGCTGCTCTGGCTGCCGTTCACCGGCTTCGAATTCCTCGGCCTGTCGATCTTCGCCATTTTCTACGGGCTGGATTGGGTGGCCACCGTTCCGCCGACGGTCAAGCTCACCGCCCAGCATTTCGGCCGCGAGCGCGCCAACATGGTGTTCGGCTGGGTGTTTACTGGCCACCAGATCGGCGCCGCTTTTGCAGCGTTCGGCGGCGGCTTCATCCGCGACAATTACGCGAGCTACCTGCCCGCGCTGATGATCGCCGGAGCGCTTTGCCTGATGGCGGCACCCTTGGTGCTTTCGGCGGGCACATCCAAGCTGAAGCCGGCAACGGCCGGTTGACGGTGGTCAGTTGACGCTGACGGGCTTGGAACGCATGCGGGACACCGTCTCGCGCTCCGCCCGTTTGCAGCGCATCGGCGGCAGGTTGCGGTCCATCAGGTCCATATCCTCCAGCACCATGTCGCCCATCTTCTTGAAGGCGCTATCGAGCGCTCCAGCCCGATGGGCCGAGCGGAGAAAACCCTTGAGGTTGCGGACGGGATGATCAAGCGGCAATGGCTCGTCGGGATAGACGTCGCTGGCTGCCACGATATGGCCGCTTGCGACCGCCGCCATCAGCGCATCGAAATCGACGACATTGGCGCGGCTGAGCAGGATGAAGGCGGCGCCCGGACGCATGCTGGCAAACGCCGGAGCGCCAAGGAAATGCTGGTTCTCGCTGGTAACGGCCGCGACGACGAAGATGAAATCGCTCTGCGTCAAAACATCCTCCAGGTTCGACGGCGTAACGCCGTTATCGATCAGGATCGAGGCCGGCATCCAAGGGTCGTAGACGCGAGTATGGGTGCGAAAACCGGAGAGCACACGGTTCAGCGCCTTGCCGAGATCGCCAAAGCCGATGATGCCGACATCGGCGCCCGAAAGCAGCCTCGCTTGGACATTGCCTTCGCCACCCCAGAGCTCCCGGCCCTCGCGAAAATCGACGTCCGCATCGACGATGCCGCGGGCGATGTTCAGCGCCATGGCAAGGCCCATCTCGGCGACCGGCTCGGCAAACACTTGGCCCGTCGTCACCACATGGATGCCGCGGGCAAACAGCACCTCATAGGGCATGTTGTTGATCAGGTTGCTTTCGACATTGAGGATACAACGCAGCTGCGGCATCCGCGCCAAGGTCTCGGCGCTCAAGGGCGGCTGGCCGATGATGTAGCGGGCTTCACCGAGGATATCATCGCTGAGCCCGGCGATATTGTCCGGATCGGCTTCGACGATCCGATATCCGGCTTTCAGCTGCTCCAGTGCCTGCGGCGTGAAGATCAGATCGAGCGTGCGCGGCTCCGGCGCGCAGATGGCCAGCGGCCGTTGCGTTTCAGGCATGAAATCATCTCCCTGGCCGGGCGCGGGAAAGGCCCGGCATTCCTCTTGGCCGAACTTGTATTGATGATCCGCCGATTTGCAAGGCGGCTGGCCGCGAGGATCGGGCTAATAATCGAGGCCACGCATGTAGCGGTCGATCGAGCGGGGGGTGCCGGGAGACTGGAACACCGGGCCGTCGCCCTGGCGGCAATTGTTGATGGTCCGGTAGCGCGGTGCGAAGGTCGGGTGCCCCTCGCGCTCGACGACCGTCTGTTCGCAGTAAATCCGTTTGGCATCGAACGCCTCTTCCGGTGTCTTCACACCCGGCAGATCGGTGTAGACCTGCGCAAGCTCAACAGGCGCAGTGGAGAGCGGCGCAGCGACGGCCGGGACAGCGGAGAGAACCAGGGAGGTGGAGAGAAAAACAGTCTGCAGGGTCAACATCTACGTTCCAACTGATGCCCGATCAACGCCACAGGTCTCCCCCGGGCGTGAGGAGACGGTATCGCTTCCGGCGAAGTTGCGCTATAGCCCAACGACTTGAACCAAAGCGCGGCACATCGTCCGGCTGATGTGGGGTTTTCCATGGCAAATACAATACGGCTTCACGAAGGCGATATCTCAGTTGAAGACGCTGCCCGCTACAAGGGTGCCATCGCCGTCGATACCGAAACGCTCGGCCTCGTTCCGCGCCGTGACCGGCTCTGCCTCGTCCAGCTTTCGCCGGGCGATGGCACGGCCGACGTGATCCGGATCGCCAAGGGCCAGACGCAGGCGCCGAACCTCGTTGCCATGCTGGAAGACCCCAGCCGCCAGAAGATTTTCCATTTCGGCCGCTTCGATATCGCCGTGTTGTTTCACACGTTCGGTGTGACGACGACACCGGTGTTCTGCACCAAGATCGCCTCGCGGCTGACGCGGACCTATACGGACCGGCACGGGTTGAAGGACAATCTGAAGGAACTGCTAGAGGTCGATATTTCCAAGCAGCAGCAGTCCTCCGACTGGGCCGCCGAAAAGCTTTCGCAGGCACAGCTGGAATATGCCGCGTCCGACGTGCTGTATCTGCATGCGCTGCGCGACAAGCTGACTGCGCGCCTGATCCGCGACGGCCGCGCCGAGCATGCCGACGCCTGTTTCGCCTTCCTGCCGACCCGTTCCAAGCTTGACCTGATCGGCTGGGAAGACACGGATATTTTCGCACACAGCTGATGCAGCCCATCAAAAATCACCAGACCGGGCCTGTCCTTGAACCGATACGGGTGTGGATCCGCCAGCAGCTGGCCAGGCTGCCACCGGCGCTTGCCGAATTCATTCTGTTTGGACTGAAACAGGCGTGGTCATGCCTGTTTGGCGCCCTTGTGCTGTTTCTGATCATCGTGACCAAGCTGATCTGGAACGAGGATTGGGTGGTCAATCGCTACGATGCGCTGTTTCTGGCGGCGCTGATCATCCAGATTACCTTCCTGCGCCTGAAGATGGAGAGCTGGGAAGAAGCCAAGGTCATCCTGATCTACCATGTCACCGGAACGTGCATGGAGATCTTCAAAGTCCGGATGGGATCCTGGGTCTATCCCGAGGATGCCCTCTTCCAGATTGCCGGTGTGCCGCTTTTCTCCGGCTTCATGTACGCATCCGTCGGCAGCTACATGGCGCGTGCCATCCGCATCTTCGACATGCGGTTCACCCACTATCCACACTTCGCCCTGACCGCCCTTCTGGCGGCCGCCATCTACATCAATTTCTACAGCCACCATTATATAATCGATATGCGCCTGGGGCTGTTTGCGGCCACGCTTCTGCTTTTCGGGCGGGTGCGGATCTGTTTTACCGTGGAGCGGGAGGCACGCTGGATGCCGTTGGTTCTGGCGGCCTTCCTCACCAGCATCTTTCTCTGGATTGCCGAGAACATCGGCACGGCAACGGGCATATGGCTTTATCCCGGCCAGACCGAGTGGCACATGGTATCGCTGCAGAAATTGGGCTCCTGGTACCTGTTGCTTTATGTCAGCTTCGTTCTGGTGACGATCGTGTGCAAACCCCAGCCACCGGCGAAAATGATCGGAAGGACGGCTTGGCCTCCTCACGACGCATGACTGACCGCTAATACAACGATCGCGAAAATAGGTTAATCAGACATTAAAGGTTGCCGGTTACTGTTTACGACATCCCACGTTGCAGACCGCGCGGAGCAGCCATGATTACCCCTCTTCAGTCCAGTGCCGCAATCGTTACCACCACTCTGATGCAGTCGATGATCGACCAGGCGGACGAGAAGCGTGCCGAAGACGAAAAGAAGGCGCGCAGGGAGACGAAAGAAGACGATATCCTCAAGGCACGCATTTCGGCAAGCAAGAGCCATGCCGCCCTGAACGACAAGGTCAATGCCCATTTCTTCGGCGCCCTGAAGGGCGACGACAGCCCCATGGTCGCGCTGATCTCGCGTTTTCTCAATATCCTCGGCGTGAGCCGTGACGAGGGCGAATCCGACTCGGATTTCGGTACCCGTGTCGAGGATACGCTGACGCTGGTCTCGATGATCGGCAAGAAGGAAGCGAACCTCCCTGTCAGTTCGCCCATCCCTGGTGGAGCACAGGAGATCACCCTGGCTCGCTTCCGGGTCAAAGTCGATGACATCGATGCGGTGCTCAACGGCACCGCCGAAGAGCCGACCGAAATGACGAAGATGGCTGCCCGCTTCGTGACGCGTTACGGTCTGACACAGACCGACGGTGAAGAGGATCTGCCCTACAGCAAGCGCATCGGCGAAACGATGGCAAGCGTGCGCAAGTCGATGCCGGCCGATATTGCAGAGCTTGAAACCAAGGCCGGTTTGAGGGACCTTGGGATCACCACGGCCCAACTTGTGGATGCGATCAAAAACCCCACCGGCAAGCAGGCGCAAATCATCCAGGAAGCTCTCGATGATGCGGCGCGCGATACCGGCGGATCGAAGGAAGACAAGCAGATCGCCATCCAGCGGCTGGAGGATGTCGCCGATCCAAAATCCATCGAAGAACTGAAGCTTGAAAAGACACAGCAGCCCGACCCAACCCGCGTCGAGACTGCCGAAACGCGCAAGGAGCGCGAAGAGGATATTCGCAAGCTGGAGGCGGGCGAGAAACTGGAGGACATCAAGGACGTTCAGGAGACGATCGAGAAGGTCAACGATGCCATCCTCGGCGCACCCGGCCAAACCGATACACCGGCCGCTGACGGCAAGCCCGCAGCAGAGGTCGTCACATCGGGCGATCTGCTTCTGACTCTGGCTGCGGGCGCCGAAATGGCGGAAATCGAAGAAGAGGCCGAAAGCGCTACTGCCAGCAGCACGGCTGGCCGCACCGATGCGGTCGATACGGAAGCCGGAACGACGGACACGTCAGAGGAAGCCAAGGAAGAGGCCGATGCGGCCGTTCTGCTGGCCCGAGCCGGCTCAGGAGACGCAGCAGCGCCTGCAGGCGGGGATGCGGAAGCAAGCGGCATTCTGCCCGTTAGCCTGGATGAAAACGGGATTTACGAAATTCTCAAGCGTCAGGCCCAAGGAACGCGGGCCGCCTGATCGAAACCGCAGCTTGAACGACAAGATAGCGCGCTCAACATGACGCCTCAACCGATTGGATCGATTTGACATGCTGTTTCCCACCCAGCAAGCGGCCGCGACCGGCATTACTTCCCTGATGCAATCGGTCATCGATGACGCCGAAAAGCGCCGGGTCGAGGAAGACGAGAAGCTGAAAGGCAAGAAGGACGACAAGGTCCTCAAGACACAGCTGCGTTCCGACGAGGTGCAGAGCGCCGCCAACGATAAGATCAACGCGCATTTCTTCAATACGAGCGCTCTCGATGTCAACGCGATGAAGATCAAGCTGATCGAATCGCTTGGGGAAATGCTCGGCATCGAAAAGCAGGAGGGCCAATCCGGTTACAGCTACGGAGTGCAGCTTGAAAAGGCCATTGCGCAACTCGATCCGCAGCAGAAATTTGCCTTGACCGACAAGCTTGGGCTCAATGAGCTCAAAATTTCCCTTGATGACCTCGTGAAGGCGATCAAGAACCCCTACGGCAAGCAGGACGACAAGCTCGAACTCGCCTTGGAAGAACGCGCCACCGGCCTTTCGGGAACCACGACGTCACGGACGAAGACCCTGCAGAGGATGGAGGCTATTGCCGATCCGAAAACCCTCGAGGAACTGAAACTTGAGCGGGCGGGAGAGATCAGCGACCCGACCAAGGTCGAGGACGAGGAAACGAAGGCTGAGCTTGAAGAGCATATTGGCGCATTGGAGGCCGGAGAAAAGCTGGAGGATGTCAAGGACCTTCGCGCAGCCGTGAAGACGCAGAACGAACAGGCGCTCGGGAAAGGTACTGCCGAAACCGGTGCAACCGAGGACCCGGTGGCGGTGGCCGTCGAGACGATCCAGGTCCTGGCGGCGGTGGATGGAGAGGCGATCGGCAGCACCGTGGACCCGACAGAGGCAGCTGAGGGCCTTGCCAGCGAGATGGCCGACAAAGGTCCAGCAAACGCCAATGGCAAGAACGATATTTCGTTGAGCGAACAGGACGAGGTCTACCTGATTGCCAAGAACGGCCCGGACATGACCGACGTTGCCGACCCGTCAATCCTACCGATTGCGGTCGATGAAAACGGCATATACGCGCTGCTTTTACAGAAGGAAAAGCAAGCCGCCTGATTACGCCTGACGAGGCCGAGGCGCGCCACCATCACTTCCTGGGGCAAAACCCTATTTTGCCCGGGTGCGGATTTCCTCAAAGCTCCAATCGCGCAGCAGATCGCCGTTCTTCCAGACCGTTTCAAGATGATTGTGGCGATCCTTGAGCTCATCAAGGCGCGCCGCTTCGAGGCCACCCAGACCGCTGACAACGGCCTGACGGCCCGCCTTTGAAGCCTTGACGTTCATGGTCGCGGGGCGTTTGAAGACATCGTGCCATTTGCCGGTTTCATCGAGACGCGCATTGGCTTTCATGGCGAAGGAATAGGTGTCGCGGTTGACCTTCTGCAAAAGCCCGCCGCCCATGCCGAAGGCGATGTTTTCGGCCGAAAAGCCGAAAGCCTCCAGCCGGCCGAGGATTTGGCTAATATCGGCGTTGGAAATACCGTCGCCCTGGATCACCCGGACGGACTTGTCGAGCACCTTGTAGCCCTTGCCGTTCAGCGTTGAGCCGAAGTGACAGTCTAGCTGCTTGATCACATGAACCGGCGTCTCGATCGGATCGCCGCTGTCGGGCCTTATGACCACCGTACCGCCGCTGGCCCTGACCTTTTCACGCAGCTGCTTGCCCCAGATTTCCGAGACGGCATAGTTGATATCGTAGCTATCCGACACGACGGCGAACATGCCCCCGCCGGCAAAACGATCGATCATGTTGGAATAGGCTTCGGCTTCCCGCTCGACGCCCCAGGCGGTCATCGTCGAGTGTTCGGATGCGGGGATCGAGAACCCGGCCATTTCGGCGCCATAGTAGCGCCGGGCATAAAGCACGCCGCTCATCGTGTCGGTGCCCATGAAATTGACGAGATGGGCAGCGCCGCCGATACCGGCCTGCTCAAGCGCGCCGACCCCACGCGCGCCAAAATCGTGCAGGCGGAAGGGCAAGGCGGCGTCCGGGTCGTCGCAGGTCTTCTCAAGAATCGGCCGGATGATCTGCTTGACCTTGCGGGCATTGCTGGCGACCGACGACGGATACCAGACGGCGCGCAGCAGCGCGGTCTCGATATAGGATGTCAGCCAGAAACTCTCCGGATCGGTATTGACCACCTGCACCATCGGCACGCCGCGGCGCAGCAAGGTGCCCTCCGGCAGGGCCTGGATTTCCAGCGGCAGGTAGCCGCCGAAATGACCGAGGATCCGCATCCAGCCGGCGCGGTTGAACGGCAGGCCATGGGCAAGGACGATCGCTTCGGCTTCATCGATATCGGCTGATGTCACCGGCTTGCCGAGATATTCCTTCAGGAACATCTGCAGGCCGAAGAACAGGACGTCGGCCTGATCCGGATGTCCGCGCGTTTCGATATAAGCGGAGATTGCCCGCGTGCCCGGCGGATATTGTAGGAAATGGCTGAACTTGTAGCTATCGGTGTTGAGGATCAGGTTGGTCAAGTTCATCGCATTCCCCCCGAAAGCAATTCCATGCCCACCGCACAATGGCCGGTGACGCAGCGCCAAGATGTACGCGAGCGAAGAAAGGGCGGCAAGGGCCAACGGGCGGCCTTCCGCCCAAGATAACCCGCCTTCGGTATGGTTAATATTCTGTCAATCATTCTGCCCTAATATGAAGGACATACAATGCTCGGCCACCTTGGTTCCGAAGCAGCCGCCGCAGTCTGGTTTGGCCGTGAACGAGCCGTCGGGCATGCGCATGAAGCGCCAATATCCCCTGACATATGCGTGGCGACGTCCGGTCCTTAGCCGGCATACCGCACAGCCACGGAGCTTCAACCCGAGCTTGACGGAGATTGCGATGCTGATGCCCATTCTCTCAGTCAAAACGCCCCTCGCAGTGGCACAGGCGGCCGTCGCCGTTGAAACCGTCACGCCCAAGGAACGGACACTGCCCGTCTCGATGCCGGGGCGAATTTCGGGAATCCAGTCGGAAGCGGTTCTCAAAATCCTGGAGACGCTGAACCGGCATCTGCTCGGAAGCGAGCCCCTGCCGAAGGATGCGTTGATCCGCCTGCTCGATACGCTGGCAAAAATCCTAAAATTTCCGCCACTGCCGCAGGAGACGCTGCGCGATTTCGGCAAGCGGCTGGCCGTCTTTCTCGAAACGCTGCCGCCGGCAGCCCGGGCAGCGCTGGAAAAGCAATTGGGGCAGCACAACCTGGCGATCTCTGTCAAGATCCTCGCCGAGGTGCTGAAGATGCCCTCGATCATCGATATGCCGCGACTGCTGGACAAGCCCTTCGTGCCGCCGATGGTGCCGCGTACCGGCGTCGGCCAGCCCGATGGCAGGCCGCTGCCAACGCAGTCACAACCGCAGGGACAGACACCCGTGCCGGGCCGGCAGGCGCCGGTGCCCGCCTTGCAAACGATCATGGCCAGCCCCCCTGTCGTCATTGCCGACCCCGGGATGTTGCAGGCCGCACTGAAAAAGGCTTTCGGTGGCGACGAAACGACGCCCGCCATTTTAGCCTTCGAAGAAAGCCTCAACGAGGACGGTCCGGCAACTACCTTGCGCGCGGAGCAGCCGGCAAAGGCTCCGACGGCACGCGGCAGTGACTCAGCGCCGGTCAGCGGGCAACCTCAACAGGCCGCGAAGGCAAGTTCCGACACGATCCCGCTGCTGCGCGCCGCTGCGGCCTTTCTCGCTGCCGATCCGGAGGCCCTGTCCCTGGTCGCCACAATCGCTTCCGACATGGATGGACAGTTGAAGGCGGAGTTGGTGGAGGAACTGGGGCTCGACCTTTTCGAGCCAAAGGACGCATCCACACAGCCGGAGGATTCTGCCGGGGCGGACAAGACTGGAGCCGACATCGATGGCGGCGATCTCAACACGCTGGAAGCCGAGACAGACACGCGGGCAACTGCGGAAACGTCAACTGTCAAACCGGCCGGCGCCCGCAATCTCACCGAAGTTGACGGCTTCAAGGGGCACGATCTCGGAGAGTGGGAACTGGAGCCCCAGGCACAGGATCAAACGTTCACGGATGCCGAATATATTCCTTCGCCCTTGGACGACGCGGAGATGGACCGCTCGGAAAGAAGCCTCGCCCAGACGCTGAAGGCCCTGGTCGAAGCCAGCCTACCGCTGCCCGGCGGCGCGAATGCGCCAGAGACGCTGTTTGCCATGCTGGCCGCCGAGACGGCGGATATGGGCGCCGAGATCCTGTTTGCGCAGCTGGAAGCCACCGACAATGCCGAGATGATGCCGGACACATCCCTGCTCACCGGCGATATCGGCGACGGGATGGAGATGGCGGGGATGGAACCGGACACATGGAGCGCAATGCTGGATGGACCTGAGGAAAAAGCGGCCGGCCGCCAGACGCTCCTGCATTCCGCGACGATGGAAGAGAATGCACGCGAAGCCCTGACGCCGCGGCTGCCCGACGCGGGCATTATCCGCGACGCCATCCCCTTTGCTATGATCCCCTACCTGCCGGCAAAGACGCTAGACGCGCGCGCCATCGAGTTGGAGGACGAGGAGAAACAGGCCTTTGCGGACGAAGAGGACAAAGGCCAGCAAGGCGAAGACGGCGACCACCCGGAAAGCCGGGAAGAGGATGGGCCCACTGCGCAGCAGACCGATCAGGACGAGCGCGAGAACGACGGCGACGCCGCCTATGATCTCTACCGCCGCATGGGCGGATACGGCTGAGCCCATTCGCGCGCAGATACCACTTGGAACAGGAAACGAAAAAGCCCGCGGAAATCGCTTTCCGCGGGCTTCTTTATTCAGACTGCAGAGGCTTATTCGCCGCCGCGGTTCTTCAGGGCTGCGCCCAGGATGTCGCCGAGCGAAGCGCCACTGTCGGACGAACCGAACTGTGCGACGGCTTCCTTCTCTTCAGCGATTTCCAGAGCCTTGATCGACAGCATGACCTTGCGGTCCTTCTTGGAGAAGTTGGTGACGCGGGCGTCGACAACCTGACCAACGGAGAAACGCTCCGGACGCTGTTCGTCGCGGTCACGCGACAGATCGGCACGGCGGATGAACGAGGTGAGGTCTTCGTGGTTGACGAGCTTCACTTCGATGCCACCGTCGTTGACGGCCAGGACTTCGCACGAGACAACGGCGTTCTTGCGCAGATCGCCAGATGTAGCGGCATCGCCGACTGCATCCTTGCCGAGCTGCTTGATGCCGAGCGAGATGCGTTCCTTTTCGACGTCCACATCCAGAACGACGGCCTTGACCATGTCGCCCTTGTTGAACTCTTCGATGACCTGTTCGCCCGGACGGTTCCAGTCGAGGTCGGAGAGATGCACCATGCCGTCAACGTCGCCGTCGAGGCCAATGAACAGGCCGAATTCGGTCTTGTTCTTGACTTCGCCTTCAACTTCCGTACCAGCCGGATGGCTGTGCGCGAATGCCTGCCACGGATTCTCGAGCGTCTGCTTGAGGCCGAGCGAAATGCGGCGCTTGGTCGGGTCGACTTCGAGAACGACAACGTCGACTTCCTGCGTCGTCGACAGGATCTTGCCGGGATGTACGTTCTTCTTGGTCCAGGACATTTCGGAAATGTGGATCAGGCCTTCGATGCCCGGCTCCAGCTCTACGAATGCACCGTAGTCGGTGATGTTGGTGACGGTACCGGAGATCTTCTTGCCGACCGGGTATTTGGCACCAATGCCATCCCAAGGATCCGACTCGAGCTGCTTCATGCCGAGCGAGATGCGGTGGGTTTCCTGGTTGATGCGGATGATCTGAACCTTGACCTGCTGGCCGATGTTCAGGATTTCCGACGGATGGTTGACGCGGCGCCATGCCATGTCGGTGACGTGCAGCAGGCCGTCGATGCCGCCGAGGTCAACGAACGCACCGTAATCGGTGATGTTCTTGACGACGCCGTCAACAACCTGGCCTTCTTCGAGGTTCTGGACGATTTCCGAACGCTGTTCAGCACGCGATTCTTCAAGAACCGTACGGCGCGAAACGACGATGTTGCCGCGGCGCTTGTCCATCTTGAGGATTTCGAAGGGCTGCGGGTTGTGCATCAGCGGAGTGACGTCGCGGATCGGACGAATGTCGACCTGGGAGCGCGGAAGGAAGGCAACGGCACCATCCAGATCGACGGTGAAACCACCCTTGACCTGATTGAAGATGACGCCTTCGACGCGTTCGCCGGCTTCGAACTTGACTTCGAGACGGATCCAGCTCTCTTCGCGGCGAGCCTTTTCGCGCGACAGAACAGCTTCGCCCATCGCATTTTCGATGCGCTCGACGTAAACTTCGACTTCATCGCCGACCTTCAGCGTGCCGTCCTTGGCCTTCGCGCCGAATTCCTTCAGAGCGATACGGCCTTCGACCTTGAGGCCGACGTCAACGATTGCGACGTCCTTCTCGATGGCCGTTACAATACCCTTGGTGACGTAGCCTTCGGCAAGATCCTGCGTAGCAAAGGATTCCTGCAGCAACGCGGCAAAATCGTCGCGGGTGGGGTTAGCTTGAGACATGAATACTCCTGATGTGCCTTCATGGGGCACAGGCGCCGGGGGTTAGCGTTGACAGGTCCAAAAACCATCCGCTCCAATCATGAAGGAGCAAATCCGGCGCGGGGATGGTGGTTCGGACTATTTCGTCGCAGGCTTGACCGGAAAATCGTGGTTCAATTTTCCGAACCTGCTGAATGCTTCAATGCGGCATCGACAAACGTCTTCGCCGTTAAGAATGCGGCCTCTATACTCATTTCGGACGTATCTAGCAAGTGCGCATCGGAAGCCGGGCGCAGCGGGCTGTCGGCGCGTCCCATGTCGCGTTCGTCACGTTTGACGATATCGGCCAGGATCTCCAGGAAATCGGCCGGAATGCCGTTGCCGACGATCTCGTCGAACCGGCGCCGCGCCCGCACTTCGGCCGAGGCGGTCACATAGAGTTTCACCGGCGCATCCGGGCAGACGACGGTGCCGATATCGCGGCCATCGAGCACCGTGCCGGGTTCACGCAGCGAAAAGGCGCGCTGCGTCTCGACAAGCGCCTGGCGCACCAGCGGCATGACCGCGATCTTGGAGGCCGCTTCGCCGATTGAATGGGCGGAAAGGACGCTGCGGTCGAGCCCTGCAAGCTCGATGTCGCGAGCCATCTGCTCGGCGATCCTTTCGTCGTCCAAAGGCAGTCCGGCATCCAGCAGCGCCTTGGCCGTGGCGCGGTAGGTCAGCCCGGTATCGAGATGATGGAAACCGTATTCCTCAGCGATCCGGCGCGACAATGTCCCCTTGCCCGCAGCCGCAGGTCCGTCGATGGCGATGATGAAAGTCATTGTGCTACCTGAAAATGGATATGATCGTCGTGGCGTGCCGCGCTCTGGAATCTCACAGTACCGTTGTCCGCGGCAAGCGTTTTTGCGAAATCCACCTCCGGTCCTGGCCAGACCATCCACGCACTTCGGCGGTAGATAAAAAAACTCAACGGGCGTGGAACCCGCTATCCGCGACTTTGCATGCTGCGTAACACCAAGTTGCAGAATGGTCATCCTCTCTTCCAAAGAAAAGCGCAGCGGACGCTTGCAGAAGTTAATCTTTGACAGACGGGGCCAAGACGATTATGGGGACCGGCTAATTCATTTCACCTTCAACGCCGGTATTCCGGCAGATGCCGGTAATTCCGGCCATTCAAGAGGCTTTGACCGTGGCAAAAGCGGAACTTGGAACAAAACGCGTCGATCCGGAAACGGGCCGTAAATTCTACGACCTGAACAAGGACCCGATCGTTTCTCCCTATACCGGAAAATCCTATCCGCTCTCCTTCTTCGAGGAAACATCCGTTGCCAAGGTAATGGAAAAGGCTGCAGAAGAAGACGAGGTTCAGGAAGTCGATACCGAGAACCCTGAAGTCGAACTGGTCTCGCTCGAGGATGCCGACAGCGAAGCAGCCGGCGGCGACGACATTCCGGATCTGGGCGATGACGACGTCGAAATCGAAGGCGATGACGACGATACGTTCCTGGAAGCAGACGAAGACGACGAGGACGGCCTGTCCGACCTGATCGGCGTCTCGGACGACGACGACGAGGTCTAAACCTCACAGAATTCAAACAATTGCGTCCGCACGGGGTTTTCAACCCTCATGCGGACGCAAGGCTCCGGGCGCACACAATAAAAACGTCGCCCTTTGTCTTTTTCGGCTTGCCATCTTCAAAAAGCAGAAGTATGAAGCCGCCAACCGACCGGACAAACAGTTCGGACGGCCTTCCCGGAACCGGCTTTGCCGGACCCAAAATGGGGCTATAGCTCAGCTGGGAGAGCGCTTGCATGGCATGCAAGAGGTCAGCGGTTCGATCCCGCTTAGCTCCACCAATTTCTTAAATTGATACAATCACTTGCTAGTTTTGCCTACACGGGCTCAAATTTGTATTTCTTTTAGGCCCCCAGGCACCTCCGAGGGCGATTTCGGTATTTTCGCAAACATCGCCGCCGCTCGGCTGAAGTAATGGCCCTAGGTCTTACATCAGGCTCTCGCAGGGCAACGCTTTACAGTTGAATCGTAAATCACATATAATGTTTGTGGGTGAGATGATCGACTTAAACCGTTTACCGCTTAGGCCGATCGTGGCCGCAATGGAGAAAGCGTCATGACCGCCGGAATGTCGATGAGATGACCTACGTACCGACCATTCCTGATTGGTTTTTAACCCGCAAGGCTGCGCAGGTAACGGCTTTCTTTGCCCTGCAAGCTGGTGGCGCGATCAACATTCTTAAAGCCACCAAACTTCTTTACCTCGCGGATAGGCTGAGCATGGAGCGGCGGGACTTCCCAATTACGAATGATACCTACGTTTCGATGAAGTTTGGGCCCGTGAACTCCTACACTTACAGCTACATGAATGGTGTTGCACCGTCTCGCCAGGACGATTGGCATGAATTCATCTCACCTCGGCACCACGACAACCTCCCTCTGTCTCAACAAGTTGAGGTGGGCGATCTGGACGAATTGAGCCGTGGCGACCTGAAGGTGCTGGAAGACACTTGGGAGAAGTTCAAGGACATCGACCGTTTTGAGTTAGCAGAATGGACTCACTATTTTTGCCCGGAATGGAAAGACCCTGCAGGCTCTTCTATTCCCATTGAACTCGCAAGGATTTTCCAAGTCCTCGATAAAAAAGATCCCATTGACCTTGCTGAAGACCTTCAGAACGAGCGCCGAATGGTGTCCACCTTCAGGGCGGCATGACAGGATACATTCCCTATCGCACAGCGTCATTCCTTGGACCGATCAACGAGGTTCATCACCTATTCGCAGTTATGAACGGACCCTGTGGCGAGAAGCAATGTCTCATCATAAACGTGACTACGATCAAAGCTGGCAAAAGCCACGATACATCCTGCGTTCTTGAAGCCGGAGCCCATCCATTTATCAAGCATCCAAGTTTTCTTTTGTACCGACTGGCTCAAATCACTCGCGCCGCCCATATTGGCAACATGATCGATAAAAAATACTACCTCACTCGCGAAGACTGGGACGCGGGGGTATTTCAGCGGATTGTTGATGGCATCCGGATTTCTGACGATACATCCGGCCGAATAATCCGCTATGCCGATCAGAACGGGATTGTTTAGTTACATCGTAGATATCGGTCGTCTGCGGTTATGCCAGCCTTGAGGCGCGGCGTATCGAATGCGACCATCGTTGGCGTAAAGCCCGCCTCTCGTTTCATGAACTTGCCGCACTCAATCGTGCGCCGCTATTGCTCGGAGAATGGAGAAGGCATTCTCGCCGGGCGCTCGTGCTCCCTACAGGTCGCTCTTCCTCGCGAACTCAATGAGTGTCTGCCTATTGGGCTCGCTATGATGTCGAAGTGCGACGCGCCGCACCTAACAGTCCGCCCCTCATCTTTTCCATTGACTGCAAGCCACCCTCGCGCTCCAACCGTCTCCATAGCAAACGACAGCAGGAGCACACCATGGATCTCGGCATCAACGGCAAACGGGCACTCGTTCTCGGCGGCAGCAAGGGGCTGGGCCGCGGGATTGCCGAGGCGCTGGCGGCAGAGGGAGCGATTGTTGCCCTGACGGGGCGGGATCAGGCCAAGTCGGCGTTGAGTGCGGCGGAGATCGGTGATTCGGTCCGCGGATTTGCGCTTGATCTTGAAGACCCCGATGCCATTGACCCATTCCTCGACCGGCTTGCGGCCGATTTCGGTGATATCGATATCCTCGTGTTGAACGGTGGCGGGCCGCCGCCAAGCCTGGCTTCGGAGATCAATCCGGCGTTCTGGCGCGCGCAATTCGATACAATGGTGCTGGCCGGCATGCGCATCACCAACCGTTTGCTGCCGTCCATGCGGCAGAACGGCTGGGGGCGGATCATGGCCGTGGCTTCCACCAGCATTCGCGAGCCGATCGCGGGCCTCACCGCCTCCAACGCGCTGCGCAGCGCCGTTGCCGGCTGGCTGAAGACGCTGGCGGGGGAAGTGGCGGCCCAAGGCGTTACCGTCAACATGCTTCTGCCTGGCCGGCTGGCGACGGACAGAACGCTGAGCTTCGACAAAATGGATGCCGAAAGCGAAGGCTTGAGCCTCGAGACGGTTGCGGCGCGCAGCCAGTCAGACATTCCGGTCGGCCGCTATGGTACGCCAGCCGAGTTCGGGGCGGTTGCAGCGTTCCTGGCCAGCCGTCAGGCAGGCTACATTACCGGTATTGCTCTGCCAATCGACGGGGGCCTCAGCCGGGCAATGCTGTAGCTGGATTCATTGCTCCGGCTCGCCGGCCGCCCGGTCCACGGACGGCCGGCGAGCCGATGCTGCTATTCGGTTGGTTCGGCCTCGAACCATGAATTGCTGAAGGTCAGATTGGCCATGGAAACAGCTCTGCCTTTGTCATCGCGAACCACAACGGATACTGCGCCGTTTGGCTGCTCGCCAATCTCGTCCTGGACGACATCCAGCAGGATCCGGCTGACTTCCCGGGTCACGCTTTCGCGTGTTGAGAGCTCCAACCCGTCTTCGTCGCGCGTTGCGCCGTCGCCGTTGTGCAGATCGAAAAAGTATCGGCTCATCATCTTTGCATCCCTTGAACGATCAGGAATTCGCCGGAATGAAAATAGTTCCTGAAATCAACAGGATTCGTCATTCATATGTCAATGTTAAATGAGCCCCGGCCGTTTGTGGGATAGGTGGAGAGCCCATCCCTCACATGGCATGCCGCAAATTGATCGATTCCCTTCTTCTCAATCTCCAAAGCCATGATGTGGTGTTGCCGCACGAGGTGGCACTGCTCAGGAACCTGATCTGGCGCGACCGGCGCTTCAAGGTCGACGAGGAGATCGTGGTCGAGGGATCGCGGCCAGGCTACAGCACGCTGCTGATCGACGGCTTTGCGGCGCGTTACAAGTTCCTGGCCGACGGCACGCGCCAGATCACCGCCCTGCACATTGCCGGCGATTTCGTCGATCTGCACGCATTTCTGCTCAAGACCATGGACCATGGCATCGTGGCCATGTCGCAATGCCATGTGGCATTCGTCGAGCACGGCGACCTCAAGGCCATCACCGAATCACAGCCGCATCTCAGCCGCCTGCTCTGGCTCGACACGCTGATCGATGGCGCCATCCACCGCGAGTGGATCGTGGCGATGGGGCGGCGCTCGAAAAAGTCGCATCTCGCCCATCTGGTCTGCGAATTGTTCATGCGGCTGCAGGTGGTCGGGCGCACGACCGGCTACAGCTTTCATTTTCCACTGACGCAGGTGGAACTTGCCGATGTTCTCGGCATATCGCTGGTGCACCTCAACAAGACCCTGCAGATCCTGCGCAAGGCGGAGTTGCTGACCTGGATCGGCCAGATGATCACCATTCTCGACTGGCCGCGCCTGCAGGAGCTGGCGCAGTTCGACCCGACCTATCTCAGCCAGACGGTCGAGCCGCGATAGGCCTGAAGCTCTTCTTCTAACGATGCGCGGCCCAGGGTACGAACCAGCGCTCCAGCAGGCGCGCCAGGATTTCGAACAGGAACGCGATCGCGGCAATGACGATGATGCCGGCAATGACGATGTCGGTGACGAGGAATTGCGCGGCAGACTGGATCATGAAGCCGAGACCGCGGCTTGCCGCCACCAATTCGGCTGCCACCAGCGTCGACCAGCCTGCGCCGAGCGCGATGCGGGTTCCAGTCAGGATCGACGGGATGGTGCTGGGCAGGATCACCTGCAGCAGGATCTGCAGACGGGAAGCCCCAAACGATCTGGCCGCATTGATGAAATCGGCAGGCGCCGATTTGACCCCTGCGGCGGTCGACAGGATGATCGGTGGCAGCATGGCGAGCGAGATGACGGTGATCTTCGAGGCTTCGCCGATGCCGATCCAGATGATGATCAGCGGCAGATAGGCCAGCGGCGGCAGCGGCCGCAGGAATTCGACGATCGGATCGAGAATGCCCTTGCCGACACGGCTGGTGCCGATGGCAAGACCGGCTGGAATACCGATGACGATGGCGGCGGCAAGGGCTGCAAAGATGCGCAGCAGGCTGGCCAGCGTGTGCTCGGCAAGCGTCGAATCGACGAAGCCATTGACCGCAACGGAATAGATCGCCTTCAGGACGATCAGAGGCGACGGCAAAAAGAGCGGCGACACGAGGCCATAGGCCGAGGCAAGGCTCCAGGCGGCGACGATGACGGCGATGGTTGCCAATGAGACCGGCAAGGTCCCTAAGCTGCGCCTGGGCTTTTGCGCTTCGATCACGGCATCCGCAGGCACAGTCGGGGTGACGGGTACAATGGCGCCGATATTGATGGTCATGCCGCTTCCTCCTCGCTATCCGCATGAATGAGGCCGTTCAGGCCATCGTGAAGACGCCGGTATTCCGGCGTATTCTTGATAGCCTGCAGTGATTTTCCGCTGAGCAACTGCCTGCCGAAGCTTGCCGGGATATCGGCGATGATACGGCCGGGATTGGGCGCCAGCACGATGACGCGGGTGGCGAGCAGCATGGCCTCCTCGATACTGTGGGTGATCAAGAGCGCTCCGGTCTTGCTGTCCGACCAGACCTTGAGCAGGAATTGCTGCAGGCGGGTGCGGGTCAGCGCATCGAGCGCGCCGAGCGGCTCGTCGAGCAGCAGGAAGCGGGGCTCGGAGGCCAGCGCACGGGCGATGCCGACGCGCTGGCGCATGCCGCCTGACAGTTCCCAGATATTCTTGGCACCGGCATTTTCCAGGCCGACCTTGGCGAGCAACTCATCTGCCCGCAGCCGGCGCTCGCCCTTGGCGATCCCCTTGAGCTTCAGCGGAAAGGCGACATTGTCGCGGGCGTTCAGCCAGGGATAGAGCGCATCGTCCTGAAAGACGACCGCACGATCGGCGGCCGGCCCGGTAATATCCATGCCATCCACAGAGACGCGGCCGGACGTGGGTTTGAGGAACCCCGCGGCAAGGTTGAGAAGGCTAGTCTTGCCGGAACCGGAGCGGCCGATGACCGCAATGAATTCATCCGAGGCAAGATGCAGCGTCACGCCATCCAGCACCAGCCGCGTTTGACGGCTGTCGCGCTCGGCCGGAAACGCCAGGGATACGGATTGCAGCGACAGGACGCTCATGATCACACCGATGGTTTGTGGCGCTGGAATCCCTGATGGATTCCAGCGCCTGTTTCTTAAAGGCCGGCCTTGGCGGCTTCGCCGACCCAGCGCGACGAGACGTAGGGCGCATAGTCCGGAAGAACCGCCGGAATCTTGCCCTGTTCAAGCAAGAAGGCCGAGGTTTCCGCCACGGCCTTTGCCGTACCGCCGCCGAGCAGATCGGCACCGGCCTGCTCCTTGAGAGATGGGAAGTGATAACCCTTCAGGAGAGCGGGAACTTCCTCGACCTTGGCGCCGGTGAGCTTGGCGATTTTTTCCGCTTCCGGCGATGCGGCATTCCAGCTGTCCGGATTGGCAAGGTAGGATGCGTAGGCCTTGCCGGTCACCTGGACGAAGCCGGTCACGATTTCCGGATGTTCCTCTGCGAACTTCTTGCTGACGATCCAGGCATCGAAGGTCGGACCGCCCCATGAAGCGACATCCGCCGACGTGGCGAGCACGCTGCCGGTTTTTTTCAGCTCCGACAGGACCGGATCCCAGACGTAGGCGCCGTCGATATCGCCGCGTTCCCAGGCGGCTGCGATTTCCGGCGGCCGCAGGTTGAGGATTTCGACCGATTTCGGATCGACCTTCCAGTGCTTCAGCGCCGTCAGCAGGCTGTAATGGGCAGTGGAAACGAAAGGCGTGGCGATCTTCTTGCCGGCAAGACCTTCGGGCTTGTCGATGCCCTTGACGGCCAGCGCTTCGGCTTCCGAGATCAGGCCGACGACGAAGATCGTCTCGATCGGAATTTCGCGGCTGGCGGCAGCAGCCAGCGGCGAGGAGCCGACATAGCCGATATCGAGCGAACCGGAGGCGATCGCGGTGATCACGTCGGCACCGCTGTCGAATTTCTGCCAGTTGATCTTGGCGCCGGTGACCTTTTCATAGGTCCCGTCGGCCTGCGGGACGCGCGACGGCTCGACGATCGGCTGGTAGCCGATATTGACGTTGACGTCGGCGGCGTATGAAAAATTGCTCTGCGTTGCAAAGGCGAGAACGGCCAAGGTGGCGGTTCCCAAAAGGCGGCGTCGGTTGATTGTCATGTCCCTCTCCCGGCAATGGTTCAATGGCATTCCGCGCCGAAGGCTCCGGTGGAATGATGTTTAATCATTGTAAAATTCATAGAATTTATAGAGATAAAAAATTCCTGAATTCGCTATGCTTTCGTAATGCGAATCTAAATTAACGAAGGACTTGGGTCTTTTCGCCGGAATGGTACTAAACAGAGAAAAACGCGACCGAAAGACAGGGGATGGCAGGATGAAGACAATGCAGATCTACGCCTTCGACATGAACTGCGTCGGGCACATCAATCATGGCCTGTGGACGCATCCGCGCGATCAGTCGGTGCGCTATACCGATCTCGACTACTGGACGGATCTGGCCATCACCGCCGAACGGGGCAAGCTCGATGGGCTGTTCCTGGCGGATATCGTCGGGGTCTATGACGTCTACAAGGGTAGCCCAGCACCGACGATCCAGACCGGCGCGCAGATCCCGGTCAACGATCCGCTGATCCCGATTTCAGCCATGGCGCATGTCACCAGGCATCTGGGCTTCGGCGTCACCGTCAACACAACCTACGAGCCGCCATTTCTACTGGCGCGGCGGATGTCGACGCTGGACCACCTGACCAAGGGGCGGATCGGCTGGAATATCGTCACCGGCTATCTCGACAGCGCTGCCCGCAGCATGGGTATGGAGCGGCAGCCGGACCATGACGCCCGCTACGACGCGGCGGAAGAGTATCTCGAGGTGCTCTACAAGCTCTGGGAAGGCAGCTGGGACGACGATGCCGTGCTACGCGACAAGACGGGCCGGATATTTGCCGACCCCTCCAAGGTGCGGGCCGTGAGATATGATGGGCGCTATCACAAGATGGAGGGCATCCATCTCAGCGAGCCCTCGCCGCAGCGGACGCCGCTGTTGTTTCAGGCCGGCGCTTCGGTGCGGGGGCAGGATTTTGCCGGCAAACATGCGGAATGCGTGTTCATTGCCAGCGCCGCGCCGCAAGCCGCCAGGCCGATCGTTGAAGGCTTGCGCCGCAAGGCCGAGGAATTCGGCCGGGGCCGCGATGCCTTGCGCATCCTCAATCTGTTGACCGTCGTTGTCGGGCGGACGGAGAAGGAAGCGCAGGACAAGCTGGAGGACTATCGCCGCCACGCCAGCATCGAAGCGTCACTGGCACATTATTCAAGCTCCATCGGCATCGATCTATCCAAATATGGGCTGGATGAACCGATCGAACAATTGACCACCAATGCCAACCAGTCGGCACTGGCGGCGATCACCAAACAGGCGGCAAAGCCGGTGACGGTGCGGCAGATTACCGAGCAGATGGTGCTGGGAAGCCGGATGAAGCCGGTAATCGGCTCGCCGGAGCAGATTGCCGACCACTTGCAGATGTGGATCGAGGAGGCCGGCATCGACGGCTTCAATCTCGCCCGCACGGTCGCGCCGGAGAGCCTTGGGGATTTCGTCGATCTGGTCGTGCCGGTGCTGCAGGAACGCGGTCTGTTCAAGGCCGATTATGCTGAGGGTCCGCTGCGGCAGAAACTGTTCGGCGGCGGAGACGGAAGGCTGACCGCCTCCCATCCCGCCGCCGCATTCAGGCATAAAAGAGATTAGCCGGCTATTTATGATCCAGTCTGGCGACGAGGCGGTCGCCAAGCCACTGGATGCCGCAGACCAGAATGATCAGCACGATCACCACGGCAATCATCACCGTGGTCTCAAACCGCTGGTAACCGTAGCGGATGGCGAGATCGCCGAGGCCACCGGCGCCGATGGCGCCGGCCATGGCGGAAGCTCCGACCAGGGTCACCAGTGTGACTGTAAAACCGGAGATGATGCCCGGCAGCGCTTCCGGCACCAGCACTTCGCGGATGATCGTCCAGCGATTGCCGCCCATGGCGCGCACCGCATCGATCAGGCCACGATCGACCTCACGCAGCGACACTTCGGCAATACGGGCGTAATAGGGCGTGGCGGCAATCGCCAGCGGCACGATGGCAGCCCAGGTGCCGAGCGCCGTTCCGACGATCAGCCGCGTCAGCGGGATCAGCGCGACGAGCAGGATGATGAAGGGCACGGAGCGGAAGCCGTTGACGATGGCGCCGAGCACGCTGTTCAACCAGGGCTTTTCGGCAATGCCGCCACGGGCGGTGGCAACGAGCGCCAGACCGAGCGGCAGGCCGGCGACCAGCGAAATGATGCCGGAGGCGCCGGTCATCAGGATGGTTTCCCACAGAGAGCGGAAAAGCAGTTCAAGCATGATTGGTGTCATAACCAAGCACCTCCACCCGCGCACCGCGAGCTTTTAGAAAATTCTGGACCTGTTCCGGCAGTGCTGCATCGCGTGTCGGAACGGCAATGAAGAACCGCGCCACCGGCTGGTCCTGGATATGATCGATACCGCCGTGAACGAGGCGGAAAGACTGTGGCAGCGCCTGCGACAGATCGGCAAACAGCGCGCCCTGCGCAGCAGGTCCTGCCATATCGATGCTGAGAATCTGCTCGGCACCGGACACCGGCGACAGCCGCGCGGCGATGGTGTCCGGCAGTTGCGGGCGGATGCCGCTGAGCAGGCTCTGCGTGATCGGCGCCTGCGGATCGGCGAACACCGACCAGACCTGGCCCTCTTCGACGATACGCCCGGCATCGATGACGGCGACCCGGTCGGCGACGCTGCGCACCACTTCCATTTCGTGGGTGATCAAAAGGATGGTCAGGCCGAGCTTGCGGTTGATGTCCTTCAGCAGAGCCAGGATCGAGCGCGTCGTTTCCGGGTCGAGCGCCGAGGTGGCCTCGTCCGACAGCAAAAGTGCGGGACGGGCAGCAAGAGCGCGGGCGATGCCGACGCGCTGCTTCTGACCGCCAGATAGCGACGAGGGATAGGCTTTCGCCTTATCGGACAGCCCGACAAGGTCGAGCAGTTCGGCGGCACGCTTCAGGCGCTCGGCCTTGCCGAGGCCTTCGATCTTCAGCGGCAAGGCGACGTTTTCCTCCACGGTCTTTGCCGACAGAAGATTGAAATGCTGAAAAATCATGCCGATACGGCGGCGCAGTGGTTGCAGATCCTTTTCGCTCAGGCCGGTGATATTGCGGCCTTCGATATGGATTTCGCCGCTATCGGCCTGTTCCAGCCCGTTCAGGCAGCGGATCAGCGTCGACTTGCCGGCACCGCTGCGGCCGATAATGCCGAGGATTTCGCCCTTGCGCACCGTCAGCGACACGCCGTCCAGAGCAGGCGTCGTGCCGAAGCTCCGCTTGACGTCCGTCAGCCGGACGACCTCTTCGGCCAGCGGCGGTACCGCGATCGCAGACGCGGAAACAACAGAATTCATGCCTTGTCCTTCGTTGGGTTTTCGGCGTTTGGTTTCGGGCGTCTCTATAACGCCCAAGGCGGCCCCGGCAAATGAATGCCAGAGCCGCCCGGTTTTGAAGTCGTTCGACGGACCGCCGATAGTGATCAATAGGCGCTGATGCCGGTGCCCTTGTAGACCTTGTCGAATTCGGCCTTGACGGCGTCGTTCTGGTAGGCTGAGACCAGTGTCTTCACCCAGGATTCGTTCTCGCTGCCCTGCTTGACGGCGATGAAGTTGCGGTAAGGATTGTTGTCGACCGGCTCCTGGGCGATGCGGTCGTCTGCAGACAGACCGCTCTTCAGCGCCCAATCGGTGTTGACGACGGCGGCATCGAGATCTTCGATCGCGCGGCCGACGACGCCGGCGTCGAGTTCCTTGATTTCGACCTTCTTCGGATTTTCAACGATGTCGGCGATCGTCGCCAGGATCCCGGTGCCATCCTTGAGCTTGATGATACCTTCGTTCTGCAGCACGCGCAGGGCACGGCCTTCGTTCGACGGATCGTTCGGCACGCCGATGACGGCACCTTCCGGCAGTTCGGCAATGGTCTTGAACTTCTTGGTGTAGAGGCCGATCGGCCAGACGCCGGTATAGCCGACATTGACGATGTGGTAGCCGTGCTGCTGGATCTGATTGTCGAGATAAGGCTGGTGCTGGAAGGCGTTGGCATCGACTTCGCCGCGCTCAAGCGCCTCGTTCGGCTGGGTGTAATCGTTGAAAACGATGGTTTCGATGGTCAGGCCCTGCTTTGCAGCTTCTGCGGTGACAACGCGCCAGACATCCTCGTCCTCACCGCTGATGATGCCGACCTTGATCGACTTGTCTTCGGCAAAGCTTGCCGACGGCGCGGCAAAGCCAGCGATCGCAGCGGCGGAAACGGCAAGAGCGGTCAGGGCCGCGCGGCGCGAGAGAGTGTGAAGAAACGTCTTTTTGGTCATTGTCAGTCCCGTCCTGTCAAATGAGGCGAGCGCCCCGGTGTGGGATGGTTATCGCAAAATAGGATGCACTGGGCGAAGCACGAACGCCTCTTATCAGGTGATGGCCGGGAAAACTCTTGCGGATGTCCGGCTGTTTATGGACACAAATTTCCATAAAATCCGTAGACTAATTATTCCGGCAGGTTTTATTGGTCGCAGAAGCCAATAATGCTTCCAACACAGGAAAATTGCATATCAAATGAGCTGCGCGTGACTTGAGGAGAGCAAAATGGCGGAATTAACGACAAAAACCAGGCCGACGGGCGCAACCGCTGTTCTGGGCCGGCACGGCTTTCCGCAGGTGACATCCGCGACCGGCGGCGAAATCCAGATCGTCACCGGTCCGTCGCAGCCAGGCTTCAACCCGATCGACCTTTTATATGCATCGCTGTCGGCCTGCCTGACGATGAGCGCCCGGATCGCTGCAAACCAGATGGGCCTGCTCGACCGGTTGACTGAAATCCGCGCCGACGTGACCGGCGAAAAATCCACCGAGGGCCTGTCGCGGGTAGTAAAATTCAATGTCGTTCTGACGATCAGGGGAGACATCCACGCGGAAGCAAGACATGCGATTGCGCAAGCCGCCGAGGAGGAAATCTGCACGGTCAGCAATACGCTTCGCGGCGGTGCGGATTTTTCAATGACCGTTCACGATTAAAGCGACCGCGACTTAGTCGTTATCCACATCATGAAGAACGCGGCTGATCGGCGCGCCGACGGCGATATCGCTGAACGTCGCCTCAAACCCACCGCGCTCCGGCGAGCATGCCGTGATCCCGAATTGAGCATCCTCGGCTGAGAACGGGCAAAGCCGCGCCATCTGCCATGGCGCATGCTCGGCAAACCGGAATTGAACGCGCACGGCAGCGTCATGGCGCGTCAGCCGCACGAAAAGCGGTGCGGACGGAGACAGACCGGGCAGCGGGATCACCGACCAGTCCGACACGCCGCGCGTGACGACCACGCTGAAATGCATCATGCCGTCGGTAAATTCTATGCCGCACTTGATCCAGTTGCGCTCATCCAGCCGCAGCATCAGCCCGGCCTGATCATAGAGAGTTTCGTAGACGCCGGTGATCGTCGCAGAGCCGGTGAAATCGCCGGAGACCGGACGCAGATAGGCATGACCGCTATCACGATGGAAGCCATAGAAAGTGTCCTGCCAAAAATCAGTTTTCGCATCGGTTTTCAGCGAAAGCCCGCTGGCGTCTTCGTGCCAGACGGCCGGTTCGTTATGCCAGCGAAATGCCTCGGCCATGTTTGCTTCCCTCGTCACTGGTGTCGTGGCGGCAATCTATCCATCGGCGACCGGCTGGCAAGCCCGACGGCGGGCCGGCGCTTCACATCCGGCATTGGCAAGGCGCGTGTGTTTGACTATGGATGCCGACAAGTGCGCATGTGACGCAGGGCGTGATGCGCCCGTATGATGACATTCTGGAGTGTGCCATGAAAATCACGATGATCGGTGCCGGTTATGTTGGACTTGTCTCCGGCGTTTGTTTTGCCGATTTCGGCCATGACGTTGTCTGTATCGACAAGGACGCGGGCAAGATCGAAGCTTTGCTCGCCGGCCGCATCCCGATCTTCGAGCCTGGCCTCGAGCAGCTGGTCGCCGAAAATGTCAAGGATGGCCGCCTGAGCTTCACCACGGATCTCGCTACCAGCGTGTCCGAGAGTGAGGTGATTTTCATTGCCGTCGGTACGCCGTCGCGCCGCGGCGATGGCCATGCCGACCTGTCCTATGTCTATGATGCCGCCCGCGAGATTGCCGCGCACGTGACCGGCTTTACCGTCATCGTCACCAAGTCCACCGTTCCGGTCGGCACCGGCGATGAAGTCGAGCGGATCATGCGCGAAACCAATCCGGATGCCGATATCGCCGTGGTCTCCAATCCTGAATTCCTGCGCGAGGGTGCCGCTATCGACGATTTCAAGCGGCCTGACCGCATCGTCATCGGCCTCAACGACGAACGTGCCCGGGGCGTGATGACCGAGGTCTACCGGCCGCTCTACCTCAACCAGTCGCCTCTGCTCTTTACGACGCGGCGCACCTCCGAGCTGATCAAATATGCCGGAAATGCCTTTCTGGCGATGAAGATCACCTTCATCAACGAAATGGCTGACCTGTGCGAAAAGGTCGGCGCCAATGTACAGGAAGTCGCACGCGGCATCGGCCTGGACGGGCGTATCGGCGGCAAATTCCTGCATGCCGGCCCCGGCTATGGCGGCTCGTGCTTCCCGAAGGACACGCTGGCGCTGGTGAAGACCGCCCAGGATCACGACAGCCCGGTGCGGCTGATCGAGACGGTGGTCTCCGTCAACGACAACCGCAAGCGCGCCATGGGCCGCAAGGTCATCGCGGCTGCCGGCGGCGACGTGCGTGGCAAGAAGGTCGCGGTGCTCGGCCTCACATTCAAACCCAATACCGACGACATGCGCGACAGTCCCGCCATCGCCGTTATCCAGGCGCTGACAGATGCCGGCGCCATCGTCACCGGTTACGATCCTGAGGGCATGGATAATGCGAAACACGTGATCGACGGCATCGCCTATGCCGACAACCCCTACAAGGCGGCGGAGGGCGCAGACGCACTTGTCATCGTTACCGAGTGGAACGAATTCCGGGCGCTCAATCTCGATCGCCTGAAGGCTCTGATGAACACGCCGGTCCTCGTCGATCTCAGGAACATCTATCAGTCCGGCGAGGTCACCAAGCATGGCTTCGCCTATACCAGCGTCGGCCGCCCGGAATAGGCTGCGATGGGTCCGATCCGGGCAGACAAGACAGGCAAGGAGCCGGCATGCGCTATCTGATAACGGGAACGGCAGGGTTCATCGGGTTCCATCTGGCCAAGCGGCTGCTGGACGACGGTCATTTCGTGACCGGCTTCGATGGCATGACGCCCTACTACGATGTCCGCCTGAAGGAACGGCGCCATGCAATTCTCGCACGGTCCAACGGCTTTCGGCCGGTGATCGGCATGCTGGAAGACAAGAATGCGCTGGAGCAGGCGGCCGAGATCGGCGAACCCGACATCATCGTTCACCTCGCGGCCCAGGCGGGTGTGCGCTACAGCCTGGAAAACCCCAAGGCCTATGTCGATTCCAACCTGATTGGCTCCTGGAACATCCTGGAACTGGCCAAGGCTGTGCAGCCGAAGCATTTGCTTCTGGCCTCAACCTCTTCGATCTATGGCGCCAACGAGAAAATCCCGTTTGCCGAGACCGACCGTGCCGACGAGCCGATGACGCTATACGCCGCCACCAAGAAGTCCGGCGAGCTGATGGCGCACAGCTATGCGCATCTCTACAAAGTGCCGACGACAGCCTTCCGCTTCTTTACAGTCTACGGCCCCTGGGGGCGTCCGGATATGGCGTTGTTCAAATTCGTCGATTGCATCCTCAACGGCCGGCCAATCGAGATCTATGGCGAAGGCCGGATGAGCCGCGACTTCACCTATATCGACGATCTCGTTGAAGGCATCGTCCGGTTGATCGGCGTCGTTCCGGCCGAGGAGAACCGCGTCGAGCAGATCGATACCCTGTCGCACCATGCGCCTTTCAGGATGGTCAATGTCGGCGGCGGACAGCCGGTCGAACTGATGCGTTTCGTCGAGACGGTCGAAGCTGCCGTCGGGCGCCCGGCGATCCGCACGATGCTGCCGATGCAGCAGGGCGATGTGCCCAGAACCTTCGCCGCACCTGATCTTCTCAACAGCCTTACCGGCTTCACGCCGTCCATTTCGGTGGAAGAGGGCGTGCGCCGCTTCGTCGAGTGGTATCGCGCCGAGATGGTGGCGACAGGGGCGCCTGATGATCCGCGGCATTCTTGATTTCCTGCGCGGCGGCGCTCAAGCGCTACAGCCCAAACAAAGGCAAAAGCTCTTTTTCGAGAGCGGCCCTGACCATATCTATGCCGTCGGAGACGTGCACGGTTACGATGACACCCTGGGCAGGCTGGAAGAGCTGATCGTTGCGGATGGCTCCAAGCGGGACGGCACCAAATGGCTGGTCATGCTTGGGGATTACGTCGATCGCGGACCGAGATCATCCGCCGTGCTCACCCGGCTGACCACCCGGCCTCTGGTCGGCATCCGCCGCGTCTGCCTCGCCGGCAATCACGAGGCGGTCATGCTCGATTTCCTCGGCAATCCCTCGGCGGATCATCCATGGCTGAGATTGGGGGGGCTTCAGACACTGTCTTCATACGGGCTGAACACGCTTCCGGCCAACCGCGAAGAGCAGAAAAAACTGTTGCGGTCTCTCATTCCCGTCGCCCACGTCGCTTTCCTCGAATCCCTACCGTCGATGCTGCAGGTACCGGGCTTTTGTTTCGTGCATGCGGGTTTGAAAAAAGGCGTGGCACCGGCCGACCAGACGGATGCGGACCTGCTGTGGCTGCGCCCACTGGCCACTGACGGCAACGCCGCCATCAACGGCTTCGTTACCGTGCACGGCCACACCCCGGTGGCAGGGGTAGAGATCAGGCCCGAGCGCATCAATATCGACACGGGCATCTACATGAGCGGCGTCCTGTCGGCCGTGCGGCTGTCGCGCCGCGAACCGCCGGAAATCATTCAGAGCCGCTGAGCGGCCTCACACGAGCGCACGCATCAGAGCAATCCGCGCGCCGCCAGATTGCGCATCAACGCCGACGGACCAAACGTCCAGGGCGGGCATTCGGTCGAGAGACGCACGGTGTTGGTCAGCGATCCCAGTTCAGCATTGGCAATCGTCACCACATCGCCGAGCTTGTGGGTAAACCCCTGCCCCGGTGCATCGCGGTCTTCGACCGGCGCAAACAGGGTTCCCATGAACAGCATGAAGCCATCCGGATATTGATGATGGCGGCCGATCGTCTGGGAGACGAGATCGAGCGGATCGCGGCTGATTTCCCGCATCGTGCTCGCCCCCTTGAGGACGAACCCGTCGGGACCGCTGATGGTCAGCGACAGATCGGCGCTGCGAACGTCGTCAATCGAATAGGTATCGTCGAACAGGCGGATGAACGGGCCGATGGCGGATGAAGCGTTGTTGTCCTTGGCCTTGCCGAGCAGCAGTGCCGAGCGGCCCTCGACATCGCGCAGGTTGACGTCGTTACCGAGTGTCGCTCCCTTGACGCGGCCCTGGCTATCGACGGCCAGCACGATCTCAGGCTCGGGATTGTTCCATTTCGAGATCGGATGCAGCCCGACCGAGGCACCCCAGCCGACAGAGGCCAGAACCTGCGCCTTGGAAAACACCTCCGCATCCGGGCCGATGCCGACTTCCAGATATTGCGACCAGACGCCCACCTCGATCAGCGCCGCCTTGACCTTGGCGGCTTCCGCCGATCCGGCCTTCAGGTCGCGCAGGCTGTCGCCGATGATAGCGGTAACGCGCTTGCGCATTGTTTCGGCCAGCGCCGGGTTTCCCGCTGCCTTTTCCTCGATGACCCGCTCGATCATCGAGCGGGCGAAAGTGACTCCACAGGCTTTGACCGCCTGTAGGTCGCAAGGGGCAAGCAAATGGATAACACTGAGATCGCCGGCTGCCTCCACCGAGGCGGCCGTCACGGCCTCAAGGCTGGACAGCCGTTCACCTTGACGGCCCGAAAGAAACCCGATGGGGTCGTCGAGTTCCAAAAGGTCGCGCATCGTCGGCACCTCTTTCGACGTGATGTCGATGAGATCGCCACCCCGCAGAACCACCAGCGCTGGACCCGCAACATCGGGCCGCCAGACGCGCCCGACGAATGTTCCCGTTCCAAACACCTCGTTGGCCGATGTCATGCTGTCCCTCCCGAACCAAGATCACGGCGGCAAGATACAAGCCGCTAGATTACGGACAAGGTGCCAAATGGAAAAACAACTCTGCTAACGCCCCGAAACATTCGCGAATACCCCAAAGAGTGTTCATCGAAGAGCTCGGACGCTCTATTTAATTTTACTGATTTTCTGCTAGCACCTGTTTCAGCGAATAAGCGTGTCGAACCAACCGTTAGACGGACGGGCACCAGCAGAGGGACGAGGGGTATGAGCTTTACGGAAACAACCACGAAATCGTGGTTTTCAAAACTGAAAAGCGGCCTTGCCGGGCTTATCATCGGTCCTATCCTGGTGATCGGGATGATCTGGCTGTTGTCCTGGAACGAAGGCCGTTCCGTCCAGACCTATCGCGCTCTGGTGGAAGGTGCCGGCATCGTCGTTTCGATCGATAACGGCAGCGTAGATCCGGCCAATGAAGGCAAGCTCGTCCATGTCTCCGGCCCGGTCAAGCCGGATGGGACGCCCGAGGATCCGATGCTGGGTGTCTCGGCAGAAGGTGCGGCCGGGCTCAACCGCCAGGTCGAGATGTACCAGTGGATCGAAGACAGCAAGAGCGAGACACAGAAGACGCTCGGCGGCGGCGAAGAAACCGTCACGACCTATAGCTACAAGAAGGAATGGCGCCCGCGCCCGGTCGATTCCTCCGATTTCAAGCAGAGCGACCAGCACCAGAACCCCGAGATGCCGATCGAAGGTGACCGCTTCACGGTGGCAACCGCAACGCTCGGTGCTTTTACGGTCGATGGTAAAGCCGTTGCCAATCTCGGCACGGAAACCCCGGTCAAGCTTTCTCCCGATGTCATCAGCAAGGTCACCGCTGCGATCGATACCGGCAAGCCGGTCAATGCCAATGGCACCACAATCTACGTGTCGCAGAACCGTCAGAACCCGGCCATCGGCGACCTGCGCATCAGCTTCAGCCGCGAAGACATTGCCGAAGCCAGCTTCGTCGGCGCCCAGAAGGGCACAAACGTCACCGGCTACAAGGCATCCAACGGCCGTGACCTGTTCCTGAGCGCTGCCGGAAAGGTCGATGCACCGCAGATGTTCGATGCCGCCCAGAGCGAGAATACGTTAATCACCTGGCTCATTCGCGGAGGCGGGTTGCTCGGTATGTTCATCGGCTTTGCCCTGATGCTGTCGATCCTCGGCATCATCGCCGATGTCATTCCGTTCGTCGGCTCGATCGTCGGTTTCGGCACCTCGGTCATCGCCGTCATCCTGACGCTGATCCTTGGGCCTCTGGTTATCGCCATCGCCTGGATTGCCTACCGGCCGGTGCTGGCCATCGCCATCATCACTACCGGCATCCTGCTCGCTGCCGGGCTGATCTATCTGAGGCGGAACAAGACGGTTGCCCCACAAGTGCCAACAACGCTCGGCCGCGCCTGAAAGCCCGGACCGTCTGTAGCCCGGAAGGCCCGTTGCGGATGAACCGCCGCGGGCCTCTTCCTGTCTAGATTTGACTCCATTGGCCAATACCGCTCGGGCTGCTAGGTTCGCCCTCCGCGATCCCATACTCCCAGGAAGAGACGGTAACAGGCACCATGTTTCTCGCATCAAAACTGTTCTGGCTGCTTGCCCAGCCCCTGTCGCTGGTCTTCATTCTCCTGGTCATGAGCTTCCTTCTCGCTGCCGCCGGCTTCCGGCGGCTGTACCGGTTTCTGTCCGGCCTTGCCGTTACCCTGCTTTTCCTCACCCTCTTCACCAGCACCGGTGCCGTTGCGCTTCAGGTGCTGGAAAACCGCATCGCAAAGCCTGCAGGCCTGCCGGCTGATCTCTCCTGCATCATCATCCTTGGTGGAGCGTTCGAAAACGAGGTGATTGCCAAGCGGGGCGGCATCGAACTCAACCAGGCCGCGGACCGGTTCGTCGAGGGGCTGAAGATCGCCCAGTCTCACCCGTCGGCGCGAATTCTGGTCTCGGGCGGCGACGGTTCGTTCAGCGGGCGATATGACGGCGACGCGCAGACATCCGAGACATTCTTCTCGACCTTCGGCATCGCTCCCGAACGGCTGATCCGCGAAGATCAGTCGCGCACCACCTTCGAGAATGCGGCCAATACGAAACAGTTGCTGGACGAAAACGGGTTGTCGAACTGCGCCCTCATCACCTCGGCCTTCCACATGCCGCGCTCCGTCGGACTGTTCCGCAAGCTCGGCATTGCCGTGACGCCATGGCCGGTGGATTATCGCACCAGCGGCGAAGCGACCCTTGGCCCCGATTTCAGCCAGCCTTCCTTGAACGCGCAGCTGACGACAACGGCGATGCGCGAATGGACGGGACTGGTCGCCTATTTCATCAGCGGCCGCACACACGTTCTCTTTCCGCAATAGGCAATGATATCTGCTTTAAGACCTGCCGTTGACGCGAACGCGCGGTTGTGGTCCTTCTCGATTTTTTGACGGGCTCGATTTTCTGGCGGGGGGAAAAATGCCGATCCTGGAAATTCTCGACTATGCGGGGGTGGCGGTTTTCGCCGCAACCGGGGCGCTGTCGGCCTCGCGCAAGCAACTGGATATTATCGGCTATATCTTCCTGGCCTCGGTCACCGGCATTGGCGGCGGCACGTTGCGCGACGTCATCCTTGGTGCGACGCCGGTCTTCTGGGTGACCAATCCGATCTATCTGCTCGTCTGCGGCAGCATGGGCCTTCTGGTGTTCTTCTCGGCCCACATGATGGAATCACGCTACAAGTTCCTGGTCTGGCTCGATGCCATCGGTCTTTCGGCCTATAGCGTCATGGGCGCTGCCAAAGGGTTGGCTGCCACAGGCTCGCCGATCGTCGCCCTGGTCACCGGCATGCTGACGGCAACATTCGGCGGCATCCTGCGCGACCTGCTTGCGGGCGAACCGTCGGTGCTGCTGCGTCCGGAAATCTATGTGACGGCGGCGCTTGTCGGCGCAGGTGTCTTCACCGGTGCAACCTGGCTCGGTGCTCCGCTACTGATCGCCTCAAGCCTTGGCGTGCTGACCGCCTTTGCGGTGCGCGGCGGCGCGTTGAAATACGGCTGGACGCTGCCAACCGGAGACACCAGGCCAGGCCGTCATCCCGACGACGTAATGTAGAACGTCGTCGATGACACAATATCAAAAGAAGGCTTAGCCGCGCTTGGGGCGTAAACGGATGATGACATCCACATGGGCAATTTCCATTCCCTCGGGCGGCTCGGGCAGATTGCCGATCGTCAGGCTGCTGACCGGAATATCGAGGACCTCGTTATGGCCTTCGACGAAGAAATGGTGATGATCCGACACGTTGGTGTCGAAATAGGTCTTGGCGCTTTCCACGGCCAGAACACGGATCATGCCGGCCTCGGTGAACTGGTGCAGCGTGTTGTAGACCGTCGCCAGCGACACCGGAACACCGGCCGTCACGGCTTCTTCATGCAGTTCCTCGACCGTCAGATGGCGATCGCCCTTGGCAAAGATCAGGTCGGCAAGCGCCATACGCTGGCGCGTCGGCCTGAGGCCGGAGCGGCGCAGGCGTTCTTCCGAACAGATCTCGATGGCAGTCGTCATACGGACAGATCCAGATTTCCAAGCTATTGCAGAACACACTTACAGAGCCGATATAACTTTTGCCGAGAATGCTTTCAATAGTAAGCAAGCTCCCTCAAGGCATCCAGGCGGTAAAAACCGCCTGATTCTTGGGGCAAAAGGCAATTATCTCTGGCTGTTGCAGCAGCCATCATGTATGCGACGGCGGAAATAGGCCTTGTGCTTGGTCAGACAGGAATACGCGAAACGACGCGCTTGGGTCATACCGGAGCTTCAATTCGCACCCATCTTGCTCTAAACCAAGTCAACCAAAAACGGATGTAGCGGGGAAACCACAGTTCATGACGACCAGACAATCCAGCTTCAATTATGAAGAGATCCTGAAATGCGGTCGCGGCGAACTGTTTGGCCCGGGCAATGCCCAGCTGCCCCTGCCTCCGATGCTGATGGTTCATCGCATTACCGACATTTCCGAAACCGGTGGTGCCTTCGACAAGGGCTACATCCGGGCAGAATATGACGTGCGTCCCGATGACTGGTATTTCCCCTGCCACTTCCAGGGCAATCCGATCATGCCGGGCTGCCTTGGCCTTGATGGCATGTGGCAGCTGACGGGCTTCTTCCTCGGCTGGCTCGGCGAACCCGGCCGTGGCATGGCGCTTTCCACCGGCGAAGTGAAGTTCAAGGGCATGATCCGCCCGGAAACGAAGCTCCTTGAGTACGGCATCGACTTCAAGCGCGTCATGCGTGGCCGCCTTGTGCTCGGCACGGCCGATGGCTGGCTGAAGGCCGATGGCGAAACCATCTATCAGGCGTCCGACCTTCGCGTCGGCCTGTCGAAAGAAAAAGCTGCCTGAACCGCGGCATAGCCGCACTCAGCTAGATTATAGAAGAGGTCATCCACATGAGACGGGTTGTTGTTACGGGTCTGGGCATTGTTTCCTCGATCGGAAACGATGCGCAGGAAGTCACCACGTCGCTGCGTGAAGCAAAATCCGGCATTTCGTTTTCGAACGATTTTGCCGAACACGGCTTCAAGTGCCAGGTCTGGGGTGCGCCCAATCTCGACACGACCGATCTCGTCGATCGCCGCGCCGCACGCTTCCTGTCGCAGGGCGGTATGTGGAACCACGTTGCGATGAAGCAGGCGATCGCCGATTCAGGCCTTGAAGACAAGGATATTGGCGGCAACGAGCGCACCGGCATCATCATGGGTTCGGGCGGTCCCTCCACCCGCACGCTGATCGAAGCGGCTGAAATCACCCTGAAGAACAACAGCCCCAAGCGCATCGGCCCGTTTGCCGTGCCGAAGGCGATGTCTTCGACCGCATCGGCGACGCTTGCCACCTGGTTCAAGATCCACGGCGTCAACTACTCGATCTCGTCGGCCTGCTCGACCTCGGCGCACTGCATCGGCAATGCCATGGAAATGATCCAGTGGGGCAAGCAGGACGTCATGTTCGCCGGCGGCCACGAAGACCTCGACTGGACCATGTCGAACCTGTTCGACGCGATGGGCGCGATGTCATCCAAGTACAACGACACGCCTTCGACCGCTTCGCGCGCCTATGACGTCTCCCGCGATGGCTTCGTCATCGCTGGTGGTGCCGGCGTTCTGGTTCTGGAAGAGCTGGAACATGCCAAGGCCCGCGGTGCCAAGATCTATGCCGAAATCACCGGTTATGGCGCAACATCCGACGGCTACGACATGGTGGCTCCGTCGGGTGAAGGTGCCATCCGCTGCATGCGCCAGGCACTGGCAACGGTGAAGGGCGAAGTCGATTACGTCAACACGCACGGCACCTCGACGCCCGTTGGCGACAGCAAGGAAATCGGCGCCATTCGTGAAGTTTTCGGCGACAAGATCCCGCATATCCAGTCGACCAAGTCGCTGACCGGCCATTCGCTCGGCGCTGCCGGCGTGCAGGAATCGATCTACGGCCTGTTGATGATGCAGGCCGGCTTCATCGGCGAAAGCGCCCATATCACCGAACTCGACCCGGAATTCGACGGCGTGCCGATCGTGCGCAAGCGCATCGACAATGCCAAGATCGATACCGTCCTGTCGAACTCCTTCGGCTTCGGCGGCACCAATGCCACGCTCGTTTTCCAGCGCCATAACGGATAAATCCATGACCGGTATCATGAACGGAAAGCGCGGCCTCATCATGGGGGTCGCCAACAGCCACTCCATCGCATGGGGCATTGCGCAGAAGCTGGCTGGCCAGGGCGCTGAACTCGCTTTCACCTACCAGGGCGAAGCGCTCGGCAAGCGTGTCAAGCCGCTCGCCGCCGAACTCGGCTCCGATTTCGTCATCCCCTGCGATGTCGAGGACATTGCTTCGGTGGATGCGACCATCGATACGATCAAGGAGAAGTGGGGCAAGCTCGATTTCATCGTGCACGCCATCGGCTTTTCCGACAAGAACGAACTGAAGGGCCTTTACGCCGACACCTCGCGTGAAAACTTTTCGCGCACGATGGTGATCTCCTGCTTCTCCTTCACGGAGATCGCCAAGCGCGCCGCAGGCCTGATGAACGAAGGCGGCGCGATGCTGACGCTGACCTATGGCGGCTCCACCCGCATCATGCCGAACTACAACGTCATGGGCGTCGCGAAAGCCGCATTGGAAGCGTCCGTCCGCTATCTTGCTGGCGACTACGGTCCGCGCGGCATCCGCGTCAACGCCATCTCCGCCGGCCCGATCCGCACGCTGGCTGGCGCCGGCATTTCCGATGCCCGCGCCATGCTTTCCTGGCAGCAGAAAAATGCGCCGCTCCGCCGCACCGTCACCATCGAGGATGTCGGCAACTCGGCGCTCTACCTTCTCTCCGACCTCTCAAGTGGCGTCACCGGCGAAATCCACTATGTGGACTCCGGCTACAACATCACCTCGATGCCGGCCATCGATGCCTTGCGCACGGCGGACACGGAGTAACATCCGGGCCGCCACCCCTTTCCGTGCCTCTTGAATTTTGCACCTGCACTTGCCAGTTCAGAGCGCGCAAACCATCCAGATACACGTTGAGGACAGATACGCATGAGCAATGCCGCTGAAAAACCCGTCGAAAATCACGTCTTCGAAGCCGATGTCGCACGCCTGCTGCATCTCATGGTGCACTCGGTCTATTCCGACAAGGACGTGTTCCTGCGCGAGTTGATCTCCAACGCCGCCGATGCCTGCGAGAAATTGCGATACGAAGCCATCAGCGCGCCCGAACTGCTGCTGGACGATCCGACACCGCGCATCACGCTGACGCTCGACGCGGACAACAACAAGCTCACCGTCGAAGACAACGGTATCGGCATGAGCCGTGACGACATGATCGAGGCGCTCGGCACTATCGCCCGGTCCGGCACCCGCGCCTTCATGGAACGCGTCGAGGCCGCAAAGGCTGGCGAAGGCGCCCAGTTGATCGGCCAGTTCGGCGTCGGCTTCTATTCCGCCTTCATGGTCGCAGACAAGGTCGATGTCGTCTCGCGCCTTGCCGGTAGCGCCCATGCCTTTGTCTGGTCGTCCGACGGCAAGGGCAGCTACACGGTATCCGAGGCCGATCTGACGGACGCGCCCGCGCGCGGTACCCGCATCACCATGCATCTGATGGACGACGCCAAGAGCTATACGTCCAAATGGAGCGTCCAGAAGATCGTCAAGGACCAGTCCGGCCATGTTCCGGTGCCGATCGACCTGATCGAGAAACCCGGGGCGGACGCCGAGCGCATCGGCGATGGCACGGCTCTGTGGACGAAATCCCGCAACGAGATCAGCAAGGAAGAATACGCCGATTTCTATCGCGGCGTTTCCGGCCAGTACGACGAGCCGGCTTTGACCGTGCATTTCCGTGCCGAAGGCCGGCATGAATATACCGGCCTTGCCTTCGTACCGGAATCAAAGCCGATCGACATGTTCGATCCTTCGGCCAAGGGCCGCATGAAGCTCTACGTCAAGCGCGTCTTCATCACCGACGATGCAGAGCTGCTGCCGCGCTACCTGCGCTTCGTGCGTGGCCTGGTCGACACATCCGACCTGCCGCTCAACGTCTCGCGCGAGATGATCCAGGAAAGCCCGATCCTTGCTGCCATCCGCAAGGGCCTGACCAACCGCGTGCTGACTGCCATCGAGAAGATGGCCGACAGCGACGCTGACGCCTTTGCCAAGCTCTGGGACGCCTTCGGCGCCGTGCTCAAGGAAGGCATTTACGACGATTTCGAGCGCCGGGAACAGCTGATCGCCTTGTCGCGCTTCCGCACCACCACCTCTGACGAGGCGACACGGTCGCTTGCCGACTACGTCAAGGACATGAAGGACGCGCAGGCGGCGATCTATTACCTGACGGGCGACAATCTCGACCGGCTGAAGGTCTCGCCGCAGCTTGAAGGTTTTCGCGCCCGCGGGATCGAGGTTTTGCTGCTCACCGATTCCGTCGACAGTTTCTGGGTCACCGCTGCGCCCGATTTCGAAGGCAAGCCGTTCAAGTCGATCACCCAAGGGGCGGCCGATCTGACGCAGGTTCCAACAGCCGACGGCGAAACACCGGTAACGCCGGAAACATCCGAAGCCGTCACCGATTTCATCGCCTTTGCCAAGACGACACTCGGCGATGCGGTATCGGATGTGCGGGCGTCCGACCGGTTGACGGAAAGCGCCGTTTGCCTTGTTGCCCCTGAGCAGGGTTATGACCGCCAGCTGGAAAAGCTGCTGCAGGCTTCCGGTAGGCTCGACTTGATTGCCAAGCCGGTGCTTGAGATCAATCCGGGCCACGGCCTGATCGCAGCGCTTGCCTCCGGTGGTAGCAACGAATTCCGCACCGACGCCGTACAACTCCTGCTCGACCAGGCCCGCGTCCTCGACGGTGACAAGCCACAGGACCCGCGCGCCTTTGCCGAGCGGCTGTCGCGGTTGTTTGAGCGGGCTTTGAAGGGCTAATTTCGCTGGGTGCCTGACGGCCGCCCCCCTCTGTCACTTCGTGACATCTCCCCCTCAAGGGGGGAGATCATTCTTTTCCTCATAATGCGACAAAGCCAGCCAATCTCCCCCCTTGAGGGGGAGATGTCACGAAGTGACAGAGGGGGGTGCTTGCGGCATAGCCAGAGTGCCTATGGCGTGACGTTTCCGGACCTACCGGGCGTTTTCTCTGCTGCCGATGAGGAAGAGGATTTGACCGCAAACGCGGTGGAAGCAATTCGGTTATGGGCTGAGGATCAGCCGCTGCCAGCTCCCTCTTCACATGACGAAATTATGCGCCGGAAGAATATTCTCGGTGAACTCGCGGCGGGTGCCTTTCCTTATGCGCATTCCCTTCATCGAGGATAGCACCCGCATCGTGCGTGCCAATGTTACCTTTGAAAAAGGCATGCTGGATGCCATCGACATGGCTGCCCGCGAACGCGGGCTGACACGTTCGGCCTTTCTTGCCAGCTGCGCCCGCAAAGAAATCGAGGCTGCCTAAAGGCTTAGGCGGCCCACCAGACCGCGAGCAGAACGGCGAGGACCCCGACAGCAAAGATGGCGAACATCGTCATCTGCTTGCGGGTATTGCCCAAAACGACTGGATCGATCGGCGCACGCGCGCCGGTCTGAAAGGCCAGGGGCACCTCGGATGTTGCGCCCTTGCCTTCGATGCTCTTGATATCCTTTACCATCGCCTCAGCGACGCCCTCGGTAACGGGCGGGCGGTACCCAGCGCTAGAAGTCATAGGCACACTCCATTTACGCCTCAACATGGGCGCGTGGCTGCGAGAGCCTGAGCGTGTACCCGTTTCGTCAATAAAGCAATTGCAAAAGCAAGCGCGTCAGCGCTTGCCCCAGAGCACCTTGAACCGCGCATTGCGGCAGGTTTCGCCCCATTCCTTGAAGGTTTCGGGCATGACCGTCTCATAGGGCAGGCCGCGATTGGCAACCAGCATCAGCCGTCCGCCAATCTTCAGCGCCTTGGCGGCCGCCTTGATCATCGCAGCGCCGAGCGCCGGATCGGCAGCCTGCGTCTCGTGGAACGGCGGATTCATGACGATCAGGTCGTACTTGTCGCGGGTTTCTTCGGACGTCAGGTCCTGCCAGAAGAAGCGGGTCGGCACGTTCGGGCAATTGGCCTTCAGATTTGCCCGTGCGGCTTCCAGCGAATGATAATCGGCCTCGAACAGGTCGATGCCCTTCAGTCCTGGTGCCTTCTCGGCCAGCATGACCGACAGATAGCCCCAACCGGCGCCGAAATCGGCGGCGTGGCCCTTGAAGTCGTCTGGAAGGCGCGAGGCCAGCAGTTCGGAGCCGGCGTCGATCCGCTCATGCGAAAACATGCCCGGTGCTGCATCGAAGCGGCCCTCGACACGAGCCGGCTTCTTTGAAAATTTGGCGATGACGTCGGTGGCGTCTTCCGGACGGCCGAACCAGAAGGCGATGCCGTGATATTTCGGCAGGCTGTCGCCACCCCAGCCGAGCTGGTTGACGCGCTTGCGCAACGACTGGATGCCGTCGTCCTTGCCGCCGGCGACAACGATCAGGCCGCCGACCTTAACGCGCTTCAGCGCTTCGGCGATGCGGTCTTCGTTCTCGCCCTTGTGCTTGCCGCAGAGGATCAGGGCCGCGTCATAGTCTTCACCCTCGACAACTGGGGACACGGACGCCTTGGCGGCCTCCAGAGCCTTGTAGAGCGGCTTTGACGCCTGCACGGCGGCAATCGCACCAAAGAACTCTGCCGGCAGCCGGTAGCCAGCCTCGGCTCCCAGGAACAGCACACGCTCGCCTTCGCCGGGTGCCGGAACAACGCCGGTTTCGAAAGGATGGAAAAGGGTCTTCAGCGTGTCGCGGCTCATGGTCGAGGTCCTCGGGCTTGTCAGGGAAGATGGAAAGTGATTTCCCGAAAATGACAAACGGTAACAAAGGGAATGAGAGATTGCCCGGCTCGGACGGCTCTCAGGGAAAATAAGAAAGGGCGCGGAACGATCCGCTCCGCGCCCGTAGTCGATTAAACGGTCGAACGCTTATTCAGCGGCTTCGCCTTCGCCCCTGGCGACTTCCTTGCCGGTTGCCTGATCGACAACCTTCATGGAGAGACGAACCTTGCCGCGCTCATCGAAGCCCATCAGCTTGACCCAGACCTTGTCGCCTTCCTTGACGACGTCGGAGGTCTTGGCAACACGGTCGGAAGCGAGCTGCGAGATGTGCACGAGGCCATCACGCGGACCGAAGAAGTTGACGAAAGCGCCGAAGTCGGCGGTCTTGACGACCGTGCCTTCGTAGATCTGGCCGACTTCCGGTTCTGCAACGATCGAGTGGATCCACTTGCGGGCCGCTTCGATTTCCTTGGCGGAGGACGAAGCGATCTTGATCGTGCCATCGTCTTCGATGTTGATCTTGGCGCCGGTCTTTTCGACGATTTCGCGGATGACCTTGCCGCCCGAACCGATGACTTCACGGATCTTGTCGACCGGGATGTTCATCACTTCGATGCGCGGTGCGAATTCGCCGAGCTGCGAGCGGCCTTCGGTGATGGCGTTGGCCATCTCGCCGAGGATGTGCTTGCGGCCGCCCTGTGCCTGCTCAAGTGCGACCTTCATGATCTCTTCGGTGATACCGGCGATCTTGATGTCCATCTGCAGCGAGGTGATGCCGTCGGCAGTGCCGGCGACCTTGAAGTCCATGTCGCCGAGGTGATCTTCGTCGCCGAGGATATCGGAGAGAACGGCGAAGCGTTCACCTTCGAGGATCAGGCCCATGGCGATACCGGCAACCGGCTTGGCCAGGGGAACGCCGGCATCCATCAGTGCGAGCGAGGTGCCGCAGACGGTTGCCATCGAGGACGAGCCGTTCGATTCGGTGATCTCGGAAACGACGCGCAGCGTGTAGGGGAACTGGTCCGCAGCCGGCAGCATCGGACGGATAGCGCGCCATGCGAGCTTGCCGTGGCCGATCTCGCGGCGGCCCGGGGAGCCCATGCGGCCTGTTTCACCGACCGAGTAGGGCGGGAAGTTGTAGTGCAGCAGGAACTTTTCCTTGTACATGCCGGTCAGGCTATCGACGTACTGTTCGTCTTCGCCGGTGCCGAGCGTGGCAACGACGATCGCCTGCGTCTCACCGCGGGTGAACAGCGCCGAACCATGGGTGCGCGGCAGGATGCCGACTTCGGAGACGATCTTGCGGACGGTGTCGAGATCGCGGCCGTCGATGCGGCTCTTGGTGTCGAGGATGTTCCAGCGAACGATCTTGGCCTGCAGGTGCTTGAACACTGCGCCGATGACTTCGTTCGAATACTTCGGCTCAGCACCTTCCGGGAAGAAGTGGGCCTTGACCTTCGCCTTGACGGCGTCGACGGCAGCGTAGCGTTCAGCCTTCTGGGTGTTCTTGTAGGCAACACGCAGTTCGGCTTCGGCGATGCCGAGCATTTCGGCTTCGAGTTCGGAATGATCTTCCGGCGTGAAATCGCGCGGTTCCTTGGCAGCCACTTCAGCGAGCTTGATGATCGCGTCGATGACCGGCTGGAAACCCTTGTGGCCGAACATGACGGCGCCGAGCATGATCTCTTCGTTGAGTTCCTTGGCTTCCGATTCGACCATCAGGACGGCGTCCTGGGTGCCGGCAACGACGAGGTCGAGGATCGACTCAGGCATTTCGTCGAGATGCGGGTTGAGAACGTACTGGCCGTTGATGTAGCCAACGCGTGCACCACCGACCGGGCCCATGAAAGGAACGCCGGAGATCGTCAGGGCAGCAGAGGCCGCAACCATCGACAGGACGTCCGGATCATTTTCGAGGTCGTGCTGCATGACGGTGACGACAACCTGGGTGTCGTTCTTGTAGCCATCAGGAAACAGCGGGCGGATCGGGCGGTCGATCAGGCGGGAAACCAGTGTTTCCTTTTCCGACGGACGGCCTTCGCGCTTGAAATAGCCGCCGGGGATCTTGCCGGCTGCGTAGGTCTTTTCCTGGTAGTTGACGGTCAGCGGGAAGAAATCCTGGCCCGGCTTCGGCGACTTGGCCGAAACGACGGTGGCGAGAACGACGGTTTCGCCGTAGGTGGCGAGAACTGCGCCGTCAGCCTGACGGGCGATCTTGCCGGTTTCGAGCTTGAGCGGGCGGCCTGCCCATTCAATTTCGACTGTGTGGGTATCGAACATGTTTTGTCCTTCGTGTGCGGCAATGCCGCGCCGCAGCCAGTGTGGCGCGGGCGGCAGTGTTTTCGCTGATATGACACATCACGGGCAAGACAACGGGAGGCTTCCAAAATTGGCTGGCGCTCGTTCCGTTCCCTCAAAGCATGACGCTCCGGGTGCGTGGAAAACGCGCAAGCGCCGAAGCATCCTGCAATCCTGCCCCATGACAGGTCATCGGTTGGTTCCGCAGAGCCGGCCCATCCGGTCTGCTGGGGTGTCCGCTTCCAACCGCGCCTTTTCGGCATTTTTGGAAGCGCAAACGCGGGGTGTACTCCCCCGCAAAAAACAAACCGGCGGGCCCTTGTTGAAAGGTCCCGCCGGTGTAAGGCTTAGCGGCGAATGCCGAGAGCAGTAATCAGCTTGGTGTACCGTGCCTCTTCCTTGCCCTTGACATAGTCAAGAAGCGAACGGCGAGTGGAAACCATTGCCAGAAGGCCACGACGCGAGTGGTTGTCCTTCTTGTGACCCTTGAAGTGTTCGGTCAGGTTGTTGATCCGCTCGGTGAGGATTGCAACCTGGACTTCCGGGGAACCGGTGTCGCCTTCGACGGTTGCGTATTCCTTGATAAGCGCAGCTTTGCGCTCTGCAGTGATCGACATCGTGTCATCCTTTCAATGTTTAGGATTTCAGGTCGCCAGCAGCCGGGATGTCGTCTAGCTGCGGCCGTGAAGGCAAAAGTCCGCAGAGAGCGGGGTCTGATGCTGGCGCTGCCTATAAACCATCCGGCATTAAAAAGAAAGAGGGCGGATAAAGGTGGCGCAATCGCTCGACATGCCGTCATTGCGGCGGCGTACGCGGCTTCATCGGGGCGGATTTCGTGTCGTCATCGGCCATCGTACAATCAAGGTAGCTGGCAAATACCCAGCCGAGCGTGCCGTCCGGCGCAGTCACCTTGGCCCACCGCCTGCCGGCGAGCGACCGCTCATCAACGACCACCACGGCAGTACCGTTGCGCAGAGCGGAAAGGACGCGGCCTTGCGGCGCGGACCGCACGTTAAGAGGCGTTCCGGTCGGGTCCGCGACGACACAGCCGGCGGCCAAAGCGGCGGCCGGATCGCCTGACGATACCGCGATAACAACGAGCGCTGTCCTGATGATATTTAGAAGCATATCCCCTCCACGACAAACCGGGGCATCCGCAAACACCCTATGGCGAAACCGAGAGATTGGCGCTCAGCTTTTCGTCCGGGATTTTAACGCGCCATTCGATCCCGTCGTCGTGCATGATCCGCTCCAACTTGGCATCCAGGGCCATGCCGAGCATGCGCTCCAGCACCATGGTGCCAAACCCCTTGCGCACGCTGCCGCCCTCGGGGGGAGCAATGTCGGCGCCCTTTTCTCTCCAGACGACGAGGAAAGTGCCATCGGAGACCGACCATTGCAGGTCGATCACACCGCTCGCGTTGGCAAGCGCCCCATACTTGGTGGCGTTGGTGGCAAGTTCGTGCAAGGCCATGCCGAGTGTCTGCGACACTTGCGCATCCAGCCGAACCGGTGGCCCTGACAGATGAACCCTCTCCGGATCATCTGGCGTAAACGGCTGCAGCTGGTTTTGCGCCAGCTCGCGGAAATCGACGCCCTGCGCGGCATTGGCAATCATCAGATCGGTCGAGCGGGCAAGGCCGGCGATGCGCTTGCGGAACGTTTCGGCGAAATCCGCCCGGCTTTCCGCTGCGTTGAGCGATTGGTTGAGCATCGACTGGATGACGGTGAGCTGGTTTTTCGAGCGGTGCGCCACCTCGCGCATCAGGAAGCGGATCTCGTTTTCCGCCTTTCGGCGCGCTTGCGCCGCTTCTGCCAAAGCCGCCGATACGGTTTCGATTTCGGCGATCATGTGCCTGCGTGCCGCAATCGGCCTGCCCGCTCCCAAGAGGTGCGCGTCGCGAGCCAGCATTTTGACGCCTTGCGCCAGAAGCCGTGCAATGGTCGCAGATCCGGCGATGGCTATGCCGGCAAAGATAAGCCCGCCCAGCGACAGCCAAAGATAGGACCAGAGCGCAGGCGCATCGACATCCGCACTTTTCGCCCAGGCAATGATCTTCCAGCCGGTGAGTACGGAAAATTCGGTGACCGTCCTGTATTCCACTCCATCATGCACTGCGTCGCCGACACCGACGCGCAACGCCGGCACGATCTCCATGAAAAACGGCTTGCCGACCGCCAGCTTCGGATCGGACGATGCAATCACCTTGCCAGCTCCGTCCAGCAATGCCGCATCCCAGCCGGGCGACAAGACGTCCCGGTTGACCGCCTTGAGCATGTTCTCGGCATTCTGGGTCAGGGTCAGCAGGTAGTCGCCATTGCCGAGCGGGGTGGTGATCGGAAGGTAGACGTTGAACACCCATCGTTTCGCTGTCTGACCAAAGAACACATTCGAGACGAACGGACCGCCATTTTCGAATGCCTGATCGATGGAGGTCGGGTCGGATGCTTTCGCCAGCGGGGTTCCAAACGGTACCCGCGTGTTGAAAAGCTGATTGTGGGCGCGGTCGATCACCAGCAGGTTCGAATCCGTTCCCGCAAGCGATGAGCGGGCGCGCTCGTAGAATTGCCGAAGATTCTTGTTGTCGTTCGTGCTCGCCGTGGACATCACCTTCAGCGTGGTCAGCATACTATCGATCTCGCGCTCCACCACGCGCGTGACCGAGCCGGTCGAGGCCTTGAGCAGCGCTGTGACCACGCGCTCCTGCTCATCGGTGCTGCGTTTCAGAATGATCATCGAAAACACGAAGGAGGGAATAATGGCGACGAGCAAAAGCACCGTCAGATAGAATGACAGTGGACGTCTCAATCGCGAACGCAAGAGCGCTCTCCAGGGAGCACGCGGCGCACCTTCTCTGTCCAGTCCGTCGCTCAAGCGTCCATCACCCAAATTCCATAGCCGAAGATCGGCAACACGCCGACTTCGATTCACGCTGCACACGGGCCACGCCCGAAGGGGTTTGCGAATCCAGAATACAGGTCCGGAACATGCGCCAGCGGTTTCCGGAAGGCAACCGATGCCATGCGCCGAAATTTATGAGGATCTATCGGAGGATCAAGCGGTGACGAAGACGCGCTTCGGCCGGAATTCGCCTTCGCCGATTTCGCCGATGGCAACCAGCTTGCCCCGCGAGGTCGCATAGGCCTCCGGTTCGGCTGTTGGGGCATCGCGGCCGCGCAGGATGATTGGATTGCCCATTTTCAGGCGATGGGCCTGGTCCTCGGAAATGGCGATATGCGGCAGGTTCGACAGGGCTTCGCCAGTATCGATCAGGAAAGCATCGAGCGCCTCCAGCCGTTCCTCGTCGCTTTCGATCTTTTCCAGCGCAACCAGCTCGGCCAGCGGCACCATGGCTTCCTCGGCAAACGGCGCCACGAAGCTGCGGCGCAGCGAAGCGATGTGACCGAAGCAGCCAAGGTCACGGCCGAAATCGCGCGCCAGCGAGCGCACATAGGTGCCCTTGCCGCATTCGATCTCGAAATGTGCCAGGTTTGGCGTGCACCCGAGCAGCGACAGGCGGAAGACTTCGACTTCGCGTGCCGGAATATCGACGGTCTCGCCTTCGCGGGCCAGATCGTAGGCGCGGTTGCCATCGATCTTGATCGCCGAAAACTGCGGCGGCACCTGGCTGACTACGCCGGTATATGTCGGCAGAAGCGCGCGAATGTCTTCTTCGGACGGGCGGGTATCGGATGACTGCGTCACCTCGCCTTCGAGATCGTCGGTCGAGCGCTCTTCGCCCCAGGCAACGGCGAATTCATAGATCTTGCGGCCGTCCATCACGTAGGGAACGGTCTTGGTCGCATCGCCCAGCGCGATCGGCAGCATGCCCGACGCCAAAGGATCGAGCGTACCGGCATGCCCGGCCTTCTGCGCCTTGAACAGCCACTTGATCTTCGATACGGCCTCGGTCGAACCGAAATCCAGCGGTTTGTCGAGGATCAGCCAGCCGGAAATCGGCCGGCCCTTGGGCTTACGGGGTTTTGACATGCTTCAAGCTCTTTTTTTGCGGAACGTCGCGGCAGTCTTGGCAACGCTGCCGTCGGGCATTTTCTGGCTGTTGCCCTTTTCGAAGCCAAGGGCATAGAGACGGCGTGCGATCAAATATCCGGCGGCAATGGTGGCCCCATTGCCGGCGCTATAGTCCTCGCCGAGACCTTCGACCAGCAAGGGCTCGATGGCGCCCAGCGGTGGTTTGCCGGATGCGGCGGCCTCCAATAGCAGCTTTTCATTATAGGGCGAAGAGACGATGGCTTCGAGTGCCTTCATCTCGCGGTCGCCATGGGCGATGTCCTTGCCGTGGCGAAACGGCAGGCCGGAGGCGACTATCATTTCCACGAGGCGGACAGAATCGGCATTGTCGAAGCGTGCCAGACCGTTGCGATAGAATGTCTGGCGCTGTTCGAACGTCCAGCTGTTGAGTTCGTCCAGAGTGATATGCTTTGCCATCACTGCTCGCCGTCTTCGTCCTTCAGATCGCGCATAACTTCCGGCGACCGCAGCAGCTGGTCGATCTTCTTGTAGTTGTCGAAGCTGGTATCGTCCTTGAAGCGGACTTCCGGCATGTATTTCAGCTGCCGGATATGCGGGGTCAGACGACCACGAATGTATTTGGCATGACGGTTCAGCGCCTCGATAACATTGGAGTGATCGGCAACGCCGAGCGGTGTCACGAAGGCCGTGGCGACGCGCAGGTCGGTCGACATGCGGACTTCGGAAATCGAAATCACTGTCGTCTCAAGCAAGGAATCGCGCACTTCGCCACGCTGCAGCACCTGTGTCAGGCCTGCACGTACCTGTTCGCCGACCCTCAGCATGCGCTGCGAGGGGGCAGAGGATGTCACTTTACTCATGGTTTTTCCGCTGTCTGGCGTTTCAAGGAACGCGACCAAGGCGGTCCAATGCTACTTTCAGGCCAAAAGGTCAAGGCTTTCCGGTCATTCAGCCAGCCGCGCCAGCGGCGAAATCAGCCCGCAACCCTCTTGAAAGCGGGCACGCGGCATGGTCAACCTGATCGAAACGGCGAGCGGACGGAGACAGGATGCGGGTTCTGGTGGTTGAAAACATGGCGCATTCCGACCTTGGACAGGTTGGGGTGGCGTTGCAGGAAGCAGGCGCCCAGATCGACCCGCGCCAGCCGTTCACCGGACAAGCCCTGCCCGGCGACATTGATGGGCATGATGCCCTTGTCGTGCTTGGCGGAGAGCAGAGTGCGGTCGACGACCATATCCATCCCTACCTGCCGGAGCTTGCCCGATTGATGCGTGCCTTTGCCGATGCCGGCAGATCGGTGCTCGGCATCTGCCTCGGCAGCCAGCTTTTGGCGCGCGGCCATGGTGGCGACAATCTTCTCGGCAAAGCGCGGGAGTTTGGCTGGCACGAGGTCACGCTGACGGCGGAAGGCGAACGCGATCCGGTGCTCAGCGCCGCAGGCCCTGCATTCAAAAGCTTCGAATGGCATTCCGACAGCTTTACGATTCCACCCGGCGCCGTGCATCTGGCCACAAACCCGACTGTCGCCAATCAGGCCTTCCGGATCGGCCGCGCCGCTTACGGCATGCAGTTTCATTTCGAGGCGGGGACACCCGTCGTCGAGGGCTGGAACCGGACCTTTGAAACGGTGATCAACCGTATCGATCCGGACTGGCTGCAACACTATCCGGAACATGCCGCACGCCATGCCGGGCAGTCAGATGCTGCCGGATTGGCGTTGGCACGTGCCTGGGTCGCCACGATCCAGCCCGCCGAATATGTTGACCATGGTACCCGCCGGTTGGCGGGCGTCAGCGCATGACAGATAAACGTGGTCCGGCATTTGCCGTCGGAGCCAACGATCCTATCTATTACACTGCGTGACATCGTATAGAGCGCAGGAGGAGCTTGCGACCGGGGCAAGCTTGAAGCTGAGGAGCAGAATATGCGGATAAAGAACCTTTTCGACGGACAAGCCGAGCATTCGGTGCCGAACCATGGTTCCACCGCCAAATACCGCCCACTTGCCATCGGTGTTCTGATGGTCTTAGCGTCTCTGGCAACCACTGCCCCCGCAATGGCCGCCTATTGCGGCAGCACGCCGGAGCCGGGGCTCGACTGGAGCGAATGCACCAAGAAGAACCTGATGCTGCCCTCCAGCGAACTCGAAGGAGCCAACCTCTCCGGCACCGATTTTTCGTTGACCGATCTGAGCGGTTCGAACCTGACATCGGCCAACCTCGAAAAGGCCAATCTGGTGCGCGCATGGCTGGCCGGAGCCAAGGCTGAAAAGGCCAATTTCGCCCGCGTCGAGGCCTATCGCTCGAGTTTTGCCAATATTGCCGCCAACGGCGCTTCATTTGCCGGCGCCGAACTGCAGCGCGCCGATTTCAGCGGCGCCGATCTGACCGGAGCCAATTTCGAAAAGGCGGAGGTCGGCCGCGTCCTGTTCAAGGGTGCCGTGCTTACCGGCACGCGTTTCGCGCTTGCCAACCTGTCGCGCGCCAATCTCAGCGGCGCGACCTTCGAAGGCCCCCTGGATTTCGACCAGGCTTTCCTGTTCCTGACCCATATCGAGGGGCTGGATCTTTCCGCAGCCAAGGGCCTCGTCCAGGCCCAGGTCGATCTGGCTTGCGGCGACAAGGAAACCAAGCTGCCGGAAGGATTGACGACCCCGGCGGGCTGGCCCTGCGCTTCAGACTGAAGCCGGCTAACGAGCGACGCATATCGTCCAGGATGTGCCCTCGCTTAGCCTCATCGGAAACACTGGACATCAGAGGCTTCTCCGCTAGGTTCATCGGCAAAATCGGAGGAGCGAATCATGAACCGACTGAATGTCCCCCAGGAAGGCGGCTGCCGATGCGGTCAGGTGCGGCTGAAGATCAGCGCAGCGCCGATCATCACCATGGCCTGCCACTGCACCGGCTGCCAGAAAATGTCCTCCAGCGCCTTTTCGCTAAGCGCCGCCATCCCGGCCGAGGGTTTTGAAGTCATCGCCGGCGAACCGGTGATCGGCGGCCTGCATGGCGCTACCCGTCACTATTTTTGCCCGCATTGCCTGACCTGGATGTTCACCCGCCCCGAAGGCATGGACTGGTTCGTCAATCTGCGCTCGACCATGCTGGACGACACAAGCGGTATTGCCCCTTTCGTCGAGACATTCACCAGCGAGAAACTCCCCTGGGTGGCAACATCGGCCATGCACTCCTACGAGACATTTCCGCCGATGGAAGCCTTTGGGGGGCTGATGCAGGAATTTGCCGAGCGAACGGCATCCGCCTAAAACCCCTGGAACAGAAAATCCGTCGCGGCGGTAATGGCGTCCGCATGACCTGTGAGGTCGGCAACATCGACGCCAAGTTCAGTGATCGAAACGACACCGATGAACTGCGTCGCCATCGTATAAGAGCGTCCATTAATCTCGAAATGCGGATTGAGCCGAGCAATGACGGGTGACAGGTCTCCCTTGGGTAGAAGCGGAACGACGGCGCAGGTCTGGAGGTTCGACAGAAGATCGGACTGCACGGCCAGGACCAATGCATCCCCTGACCTCAGATGATAAGCATGAAATCTCGCCATCAGAACTGGCGATATTTCGCCAATGGCAAGCCATGTTCCTCGACATATTTATTGGACGCCGCGATCGCCTCGGCATTTTCCAGCCGCCACAGGCGTTCCTGCTCGGCCTTAACGGCACGCCCGATGCCGTCCTCGGCCGCACGCGACAAATTGATCTTGAGGTCGCGCGCCTGCGAGACGAGGTCGCTGTCTAGGGATAGATTGGCGGATTTGCGGGCGGGTTGAGACATGGTCTTCTCCATCTGGCATGCGCCGAATATATGCGCATGCCAGATGGAAGAAAAGACCTCACTCGTCGCTCATCTTCAGCGCTGCGATGAACGCTTCCTGCGGAATATCCACCTTGCCGAACTGGCGCATGCGCTTCTTGCCGGCCTTCTGCTTGTCGAGCAGCTTGCGCTTGCGCGAGGCGTCGCCGCCGTAGCATTTTGCCGTCACGTCCTTGCGCAGTGCCGAGATGGTTTCGCGGGCGATGACGTTGCCGCCGATGGCGGCCTGGATCGGGATCTTGAACATGTGCTTGGGGATCAGGTCCTTGAGCTTTTCGCACATATCGCGGCCGCGCCGTTCGGCAGCCATGCGGTGCACCATCATCGACAGAGCATCGACGGGCTCGCCATTGACCAGCACCGACAGCTTGACCAGATGGCCCTCGCGGTGATCGGTCAGGTGATAATCGAACGAGGCATAGCCCTTCGAGATCGACTTCAGCCGGTCGTAGAAATCGAAAACGACCTCGTTGAGCGGCAGGTCATAGGTCAACATGGCGCGCTTGCCCACATAGGTAAGCTCGATCTGCAGGCCGCGCCGGTCCTGGCACAGCTTCAGAATGCCGCCGAGATAGTCGTCAGGCGTCAGGATCGTCGCGCGGATCCACGGCTCGTGGATTTCGGCAACCTTGACGACATCGGGCATATCGGCCGGATTGTGCAGCTCGCGCTCTGTGCCGTCGTTCATGAACAGCTTGTAGACGACCGACGGAGCGGTGGCGATCAGGTCGAGATCGAACTCGCGCTCGAGACGTTCCTGAATGATTTCGAGATGCAGCAAGCCAAGGAAGCCGCAGCGGAAGCCGAAGCCGAGCGCAGCAGACGATTCCATTTCGAAGGAGAAGGAGGCGTCGTTGAGGCGCAGCTTGCCCATGGCGGAGCGCAGATCCTCGAAATCGGCGGCATCGACCGGGAAGAGACCGCAGAACACCACCGGCTGGGCCGGCTTGAAGCCCGGCAGCATCTTGGCCGTCTGGCGCTTGTCCTCGGTGATGGTGTCGCCGACGCGGGTGTCGGCCACTTCCTTGATCGAGGCGGTTATGAAGCCGATCTCGCCGGGGCCGAGCGCCTCGACATTGACCATCTTCGGCGTGATGACGCCGACACGCTCCACCTGATATTTGGCGTCCGCACCCATCATGCGCACCGTCATGCCGCGCTTCAGCGTGCCGTCGAGCACGCGCACGAGAACGATGACGCCGAGATAGGCGTCGTACCAGCTATCGACGAGCAACGCCTTCAACGGGCCATTCTCGCCTTCCTCGCTCTTCGGCGCCGGCAACTGGTGGACGATGGCTTCCAGTACCTCGGGAATGCCGAAGCCGGTCTTGGCCGAGATCAGCACGGCCTGGGAGGCGTCGATGCCGATGACTTCCTCGATCTGCTCGCGGATACGGTCGGGTTCGGCGGCCGGCAGGTCGATCTTGTTGAGAACGGTGACGATCTCGTGATTGTTGTCGATCGCCTGATAGACGTTGGCGAGCGTCTGGGCTTCAACGCCCTGCGACGCATCCACCACCAGAAGCGAGCCTTCGCAGGCCGACAGCGAGCGCGAGACTTCATAGGCGAAGTCGACATGGCCGGGCGTGTCGATCAGGTTGAGAACATAGGTCTCGCCGTTGTTGGCGACGTAGTGCAGGCGCACGGTCTGCGCCTTGATGGTGATGCCGCGCTCTTTCTCGATATCCATCGAGTCGAGAACCTGCTCCGACATTTCGCGTGCGGCAAGGCCGCCGGTCGACTGGATCAACCGGTCAGCCAGCGTCGACTTGCCATGGTCGATATGGGCCACGATCGAGAAATTGCGGATATGCGACAGGGGCGTCTTTGAAGGTGTTGTGCTCATGCGCCGCATATAGCAGCGGTATCAATCGCCGCAAAGCAGGAAATGCAGGCTTTGTTCACTATAATTGCCGGATATCGCCCGCAACCGGATCGCCCTCGACCATCGCACCGGCATTCGGCATCTGCGCGCTCTTCATCTCGAAATTCTCGCGCAGGTGCGGCGGCACCGTTTCGCGGAATTTGAGCCGCATAGCGACGAAGGCTGCGTAGGCGAGCGCCGTGCCCATGGCCGCATAGATGAAGGTCTTCGGGCCGAAGACCGGCGTCAGCAGCGTGATCGATAGGGGAATGATGGTGGCGGCGATCGACCAGCACATCAAAAGCGTCGAGGCGAGCGGCACGAAATCGGCGGGGGCGGTGCGATCGTTGGCATGGGCATTGGCAATCGAATAGACGGTTTCGACGGCACCGGCAAAAACGGCGAAGACCAGCATTAGCAGGATCAGGTTGGCAAACGAGACGGAGAGGGCCACGAGGGCGGCGGCGGCAATCAGCAGGCAGACGAGGATCAGCACGATGCGCCGGTCGATCCGGTCCGACAGCACGCCCATCGGATACTGGATGAAGATCAGCCCGAACTGCATGACCAGCATCAACAGTGCCACATCGCCCTGGCTGACCGAATTGGCGGCGGCATAGATCGGGGTAAAGCCTTGCACGGCCATGGATAGCCCACCGGCAGCAAGAACGCCGACGAAGGCGACGGGGGAATTGCGCCAGACCATCGGCACATCGACGCTGACTTTGGCTGGCGGCGGCGGATTGGGCAGGCGCGTCAGGCCGATCGGCAGGATCGCCATGGTGGTGAAGAAGATGGTGAGCAGCGGTGCCAGATTGCCGTCTGCCGGGATCTGGCCGAACAACCAGGCGCCAGCGCCAATGGCGATGACATAGACCATGTAGAACACCGACATCGCCTTGCCGCGCCAGCTGTTGGCGCTGGCATGGTTGAGCCAGCTGAGCGAGATGATGAAATTGATATTGCCGGCTGCGCCATAGACGCCGCGCGCAAACACCCAGAGCAGTGGATGGAAGCCGAGCGCGATCAAAAAGGCCGACAGCAGAACCAGCGCCATCGAGCAGGAAAACGCCCGTGCATGGCCGACCCGTCGGATCATCGGTCCGGCAACGACGCAGCCGGCGAGACCGCCAAAGGCAAGGGCCGTCACCGCCGCACCGGCAACCCAGGGCGGGCTATCGCCCTTCGCCAGAAGGAAAGGCACATAGGCGAACATCATGCCATTGCCGATGCCGACACAGGCCATGGAGGCGACAATGCTGGCGATCGACAGCACGGATGCGCGCGGCTGCTCGGACCGGATTCCTTCTATCGCCGCCATTCACCCTCTCAAGCCCGCAACAGGCGGCACTGCCGCCGCCTGTTCAAGTCTTCACTAAGATATTGATCGCAAGGCGATTTCCTCAGCCGCCTCGCGAAATCGCACTCTATCCGGTTGCGTCGAATTTGAATGTCGCCAAAACGGCATAGGCCGACTTTATTTCAAGGGACCAGCAATTTTCATTGACTCCACCATAAGAACAATTAATTCTCTTATAATGGAAAATTCAAACGGTTTCGAAACGGATATTGCCGCCCGGATGAGGGCGCTGAGATTGGCACAGTCGATGACGCTCGACGAGCTCGCCAGCCGTGCCGGCGTCAGCCGGGCGATGATCTCGCGCATCGAACGTGGCGAAGCGAGCCCGACCGCCCAGCTTCTCGCCCGGCTCTGCAGTGCATTGGGCACGACCTTGTCGCGATTTTTTGCAGACGGCGAAAAGGCCGGGGATCCGCTCTCGCGCCAAAAGGATCAGCGCGTCTGGCGCGATCCGGAAACCGGTTATCTGCGCCGTTCCGTCTCGCCCGATGGCACCGGTTCGCCTGTCGATATCGTCGAGGTCGAGTTTCCGCCCGGTGCGCGCGTGGTATTCGAACAGCAGCAATTCGACGCCGGGCTGACGCAGCATCTCTGGCTCTTTGAAGGAAGGCTGACCATGACCGCCGGCGAAGAGACACATGTGCTGGAGGCCGGCGACTGCCTGTTCATGCGCCTTGCCGAGGCCCACATCTTTCACAATCCGCACGATGCGCCGGCACGCTACGCCATCATTCTCAACCGCAGCAAAGTCTAATCCCAATGTCCGAGATTACCATCAGCACGCTCACTCCTTCCGAAACCACGGCCGCACTGCCCGCGCTTGCCGACATCCTGTCCGATTGTGTCGAGGGTGGCGCCTCCGTCGGTTTCATGTCGCCCTATACCTCGCAGGATGCGGCCCCTTATTGGCAAGGGGTTGCCCAGGCGGTCACCGAAGGCAACACGGTGCTGATCGTGGCGGAGAAGGACGGCGAAATCCTTGGCACGGTGCAGCTCGGTATCGGCACGATGCCGAACCAGCCGCATCGCGCCGACCTGAAGAAGCTGCTCGTCCACCGCAAGGCCCGCGGCCTCGGTCTTTCGCGCCTGCTGATGGACGCTGCCGAAGACGCCGCGGTCCAGCATGGACGGCATGTTCTGGTGCTCGACACGGCCACCGGAAGCCCGGCGGAGAGCATCTACGAAAAATTCGGCTGGCAGCGTGTCGGCGTCATTCCGCAATACGCCCTGATGCCGGATGGCAGCTATTGCGGCTCGACGTTCTTCTACAAATCACTGGCTGCGGATTGACGCGCCGAAAACACGCAGGGCTCCACCTGTCCTTGTCACCAAAAATGGCCATACCGCGCTGAAAAAACCACGTTTTCCGGCCGATCCACCCATTCCGCACCCCTTATCTTCGTGCTAGCTGATTTACTGCCGCAAGGCCGATATTCTTAAGGGGAACCCATGAAAACCATTCTTCAGCGCGCGGGTCTGGCCGCGCTTTCCATCGCCATGCTTCTCGGCGGCGTCTCCGTTGGCTCAGCTGCCGACGTCACCTTCGAGATGAAAAACAGCCATCCGAATGCCGTCGAAGTCGAGCTTTACAGCCAGGACCGCGACCATGTCTGGCCGGGCAACAACCAGGTTTACCTGCTGGACGACGGCGAAACCAAGCAGATCCCGCTGTCCTGCGATCAGGGTGAAAAGATCTGCTACGGCGCCTGGATTTCCGGCGACAAGTCGACCTATTGGGGAACGGGTCCGGACAATGGCGAAACCTGCACCGATTGCTGCTACACCTGCACGGGCGGCAACACCGAAGAAATCGATCTGACCGAATAGCCGATCATCGGCCGCGCGGGCGCCCAACCGGAGCGCCCGCCAGCCTTCAGACAATTCAGCGCGGCATCTTTGCAAAACCCTTGACCAGGATAGGCCCTGTTGGCCGGCCTGTCGGCGAGCCGCCGGCCTGCTCTATGGTAATCTCGTAGAGTTGCGCTTCCTGCGGCTGCGGCAGTACGGGACCGGCAAGAACGATTTCCTGCGAACGCGGCAAAATCCCCAGCGACACCGGCCCCAGATCCTTGGAGGGAAGCGTCCAGACCTGCATGGTGCGGCCTTCCGGTACCGCGAAATCGACAAGCGGCATCACGCGGGCCGACGCATTGCCGAAATCCTCGACAATTGCCTGCGGCTCTCCCGCTGCATCCAGAAGCACGGCAACAACGCGCGGCTCCGGCTGCGACAGCAGGCTCCAGCCCAGACTGACCGCCAAAAGCAGTGACGCGGCAATGCCGCCAAGGGCGGTGCGGCGCCATGCGGAGCCACTGTTGTCATTTGCCGGCGCCGGTTGGGCAAGACCCGAGGTGACACCGGCCTTTGGCTCGTCCAGCGTTGCAGCAATGCGGCCCCACAGGCCATCCGGTTCGGGACCGGGCTTTGCCAGAAGATCCAGCGCCAGAAAACGGTCGCGGCTTGCGGCGACGGCGGCGCGAAGAGCAGCGTCGGTTTCGATCTCCACTTCGACGCGAGCATGATCGGCCGGATCCAGAAGGCCCAGAACATATTCGTCGGCCAGTTCATCAATATCCTGCTTGCCCACGCTCATGCCATGCACTCCCGAAGCGAGGCCAGCCCACGGCGAACCCACGCCTTGGCGGTGCCGAGCGGCACCTTCAGCCGGCCGGCGATCTCGCCATGGGTATAGCCGGATATATAGACCATCAGGATGCTCCGGCGCTTGGTCTCGTCGAGCCGCGACAGGCACGCGCGCAACCGGTTCTGGCGATCGAGATCGGCCCAGACATTGGCTGCATGATCCATGTGTTCGGCATCGTGCAGATCGGCCAGATTGTCCGGCTCGGTGAATTCCAGCCGCTTGCCGTCGCGCACCAGATTGAGCGCCCGGTTGCGGGCAATCGCATAGATCCAGCCGCGCGCCGATCCACGATCCGGCGTGTATTGGCCGGCCTTGGTCCAGATCTGGATAAAGGCTTCCTGCACGACGTCTTCGGCGAGGTCGCGCCGGCGCAGGATGCGCTGGGCAACGGCTACGAGCCGCGCACCCTCCAGTTCGAAGATTGTCCGCAGCGCATTGCGATCGCCCTTGGCGCAACCGGCCAGCGCGTCCGCCAATCTCTCCTGATGCTCCTGCATTCCGCTCCCACTGTCTCCCGCGCCCGTCACCATTGGTCCCGGTTGCGCGGATTGCATCGATGGACGTTGCTCGAGTGTCCACATAGGCGTTTTACCCGCCAAGGCGACCTCTGGACGCATTTCACAAAAATAAAAGTTCAGCCGGTGCATCCAAACCCGGCCTCCCGTGTGTCTACCGGTTGGAAGGCGGCTACAGATGGATCGCCTCCTGTGACGATTTCAGACAACAAGGAGATTTCGAATGAAGACCATGAAGACTGCATTGATCGCCTCCACGGCCCTGCTTGTCAGCGGCGGCGCCGTCCTTGCCGCGCCGGTTCTCGGCCTGACCGGAGACAAAACGCTCGTCCTGTTCGACACCGCCAATCCGGCTGTGACCAAGACAATCGACGTTACCGGCGTCGACAGCCTCGCCGGCATCGATTTCCGCCCCTCCAACAAGACCGTGATCGGTGTGACGCCGGACAGCCGGATCGTCACCATCGATCTTGAAACGGGTGCAGCAACAGACATTGCCAAGATGAATACGCCGCTGCCGATTGACGATGCGGCGGTGGTGGTGGACTTTAACCCGATGGCCGACCGGCTGCGCTTCATGACCGGCACGACCAATCACCGCGTCCATCCCGATACGGGTGAAGTCACCGTCGATGGCAAGCTCGCTTACGAGGACGGCGACATGCACAAGGGCGAAACGCCGAACATCGTCGCTGCCGCCTATATCAATTCCCACGGCAAGCCGGAAAAGACCGGGATGTACAACATCGACGCGACGATCGGCGCCTTGATCAAGCAGACCAAACCGAATGACGGCACGCTGGCCGCAATCGGCAAGCTCGGCATCGACGGCGCAGCTCCGGCCTTCGCCTTCGCTTTCGACATCCAGACCACGGCGGATGGAACCAATACGGCGTGGCTTGCCAATGGCACCAAGCTCTACACGGTCAACCTGGAAACGGGCGCGGCCACGGCGGCGGGCGAGATCACGGGGTCGGCGGGCGCGCTTCGCGACATCGCCGTTTTGCCGGCAATGTAGTGATTGCGCACCGGGCGGGTGGGCAATCCTGCCGGCCTGCCCGGTTCGAAAGCAAAGGCATGACGGCGCAACATGGGGCTGAAACAGAAAGTTGATTTCCCAAAAGTGTTGATCTTCATCTTCCTGCCGCAATCGGTAGTATGAAGCAGAGTAGATCTTTTGGGGACCCGTGATTCCATGATGAAGAAAATTGCCGTTCTGGCCATCGCCGCAATCTATCTTTCCGGCTGCACCACGACCGACCCGTATACGGGCGAGCAGAAAATGTCGAACACCGCCGGTGGCGCGCTGATCGGTGCGGGGCTGGGTGCAGCAACCGGCCTTCTGGTCGGTGGCAGCTCTGCCGGACGCCGCGACGCCGCTCTTGTCGGCGCCGGCATCGGTGCCCTCGGCGGCGGCCTGATCGGCAACTACATGGACAGCCAGGAATCCGAACTGCGCGCACAGCTGCAGAACACCGGTGTTTCGGTCACCCGCGTCGGCGACCGCATCGTTCTCAACATGCCGGAGAATATCACCTTCGCCACCGATCAGGACCAGATGAGCCCCAGGGCCTATCCGACGCTGAACTCGGTCGCGATCGTGCTGCGCAAGTTCAACAAGACGTTGATCGATGTCGATGGCCATACGGATTCGACCGGTAGCGCCAGCCATAACCAGGACCTTTCGGAACGGCGCGCCATCTCGGTCGCCAATTATCTCGGCTCGCAGGGCGTCGACCAGCGCCGCATGTCGGCCGTCGGCTACGGCCCCGACCGGCCGATCGCTTCGAATGGCAGCCCGGCAGGACGCGCCCAGAACCGCCGCGTCGAAATCTCGATCGCGCCGATCAAACAGGGCTGATTTGGTTTATCGCCTTGAAACGCCGGCCGCTCTGCAGTGGCCGGCTTTTTTTTGCGCACGAAAACGCCGTCCGATGCCGCATCGAACCGGCTCGCCATTGTCGGCGGTGCGGCCGACGCGTTCCGGCAAACGGCCGCTCATCGTTCGCCTTGAACGGTCTGGCCCCACTCGCCGGCGTTTTTCCCGTAATCCCGCGCCTTGGCCTTGATCGAGGATTTAGACGAAGAGATACGCCGGAAGCCGGAAACGCTGATGGCGCTGTTCGACCTCACTCCGGCGCAGACGCGGATATCCCTGCTTGTCACCAGCGCATGAGAGCCGTCGATATCGCCGGGTAGCACGGCATCGGCCGTTGGAAGCCATGTACGGTCGATAATCCGGAAAACCGGTACCGGCCGGCAATCGGAACTCAGTGCCCTGTTGGGCAAAATCCGTCGTTAAAGAGGCTGCTTGCCGGCCGATGCGGGCGGATAGACGTGCTCTTCGCCATTGAAATCCGACACGGTGTAGCAGCCGCCGCCGTTATCCTCGATGGTCGAGGCGCTGATCACAGTCTTGCCGTGGCCGCCGGGAATATCAAGGATATAGGCCGGCTGGCAGAGGCCGGAAACGCGGCCGCGCAGCGAAGCGACCAGCGTCTGGCCTTCCTCGATCGTCAGGCGGAAATGGCTGGTTCCCGGCGCAAGGTCCGGATGATGCAGGTAATACGGCTTGATGCGGTTTTCGACGAAGGCGCGCATCAGCGCCGCCAGCGTGTCGGGATCGTCATTGACACCCTTGAGCAGCACCGACTGGCTGACCATGACGATGCCGCTATCGACCAGCCGGGCGCAGGCAGCGCGCGCTTCCGCCGTCAATTCCCGCGGATGATTGGCGTGTAGCGCCAGATAGGTGGTCTTGCCGCTGGCCTTGAGGGCTGCGATCAGCGCAGCATCGACGCGTTCGGGCTCGACAACCGGCACGCGGGTGTGGAAACGGACGATCTTGACATGCTCTATCGATGCCAGCCGTTCCATGATCGAGGCCAGCCGGCGCGGCGACAGCACCAGCGGATCGCCGCCGGTGAGGATGACTTCCCAGATTTCCGGATGTCCGGCGATATAGCCAAAGGCATTATCCATTGCCTGCGATGCAAGCGTGCCAAGCCCTTGCGGCCCGACCATTTCGCGGCGGAAGCAGAAGCGGCAATAGACCGGGCAGACATGCACGGCCTTCAACAACACGCGATCCGGATACCGATGGACAATGCCTTCGACCGGACTATGGGCACCATCGCCGATCGGGTCTTCGCGTTCTTCCGGCAAACGCAACAGCTCCGCCGCATCGGGGATAAACTGCCGGGCAATCGGATCATTGGGGTCGCTGAGATCGATCAGAGCTGCGATCGCCGGCGTCACAGCCACCGCATAACGCAAGGCAACCGCATCCAGCCCGGCGCGCCGTTCGGCCGAAACAAGGCCCGCGCCCTGCAGATCATCGATCGTCTTCAAGGAACGAAGCGCTGTCACTTGCGGCCCTCGCTCAGCGAGCTGGTCTCTGCCACCGGTGCCCAGATCACCTGATCGATCCGCGACGCGCCGGTTGCCAGCATCACCAGCCGGTCGAAGCCGAGCGCGCTGCCGCTGGCCTGCGGCATGATCTCGAGCGCACTCAAAAAGTCCTCGTCCAGCGGATAGGTTTCGCCATAGACGCGGCTCTTCTCAGTCATCTCCAGACCGAAGCGGCGGCGCTGTTCTCTCGCATCGGTCAATTCGCCAAAGGCGTTGGCCATTTCCACTCCGCAGGCGTAGAGCTCGAACCGTTCGGCGACGCGCGGATCGTGCGGCGCCGGCCGGGCCAGCGCTGCCTCGGCGACCGGATATTCATAAAGGATCGTCGCCCGGCCGAAACCGAGATTGGGCTCGACCTTCTCGACGATCACCCGGCTGAACATATCCGCCCAGGTATCATCGTCAGCGACCCGAAGCCCGGCCGCGCGCAGGGTGGCGGCCAAGCTCTCCCGGTCGGTGTCGCCGCCCGCATCGATAGACGAGAGAAGATCGACGCCTGCGAACCGTGCAAAGGCCTCGGCAACGGTGATGCGCTCCGGCTCGGCAAACGGATCGGCCTGTGCGCCGCGATAGGTCAGCTGCCTTGCCCCCACCGTTTCGGCTGCAAGACCCAACATCTCCCCGCAATCTCGCATCAGCGCTTCGTAGGTTTCCCCGGCGCGGTACCATTCGAGCATGGTGAATTCCGGATGGTGCAGCGGTCCGCGCTCGCGATTGCGGTAGACATGGGCGAAGCAGGCGATGCGCTCCTCGCCGGCGGACAGCAGTTTCTTGCAGGCAAACTCCGGCGAGGTGTGCAGATAGAGCGGCGCCTTGCTGCCGTCGTGATGGATCGCCTGCGTGGCAAAGGCATGCAGATGCGCCTCGTTGCCGGGCGATATCTGCAGGGTCGCGGTGTCCACCTCGACAAAATCGCGTGCCGCGAAGAAACCGCGCAAGGCAGCCTGAATGCGATTGCGGCCGATCAGGAAACCTCGGCGGTCGGCATGGACGTCCGGCGTCCACCAGGGAGAGGCAGCAGGCATGAAGGTCGTGTTTCCGTTTTCTCGGGCAGTCGATATTTTACGGCAGTTGCACGGGTTTCTTCGAGCCGTATCCGCCGTCACACTGGCAATTTATCCAAATATAGGATAGGTGCGGCCCGAAAACGCTTTCTGGCGTCTGTGACGCGCATATTTCGTGCGCTCCTCTACGACGCATCAGCCTCAGTTACAAGGAAGACTTATGGTCAAGGTAATCGCCTCTTCTGTCCGCAAGGGCAATGTTCTCGAAGTCGATGGCAAGCTCTATGCCGTTCTGACCGCCGCGAACTTTCATCCCGGCAAGGGCACGCCGGTGACCCAGGTGGACATGCGCCGTATTTCCGATGGCGTGAAGGTCTCGGAACGCTGGCGCACCACCGAGCAGGTCGAGCGCGCCTTCGTCGAGGACAGCGAACATACCTTCCTTTATGAAGACGGCGAAGGCTTCCACTTCATGAACCCGCAGACCTACGATCAGGTCGCCGTGTCGCCCGACGTCGTCGGCGACGACAAGGCCTACCTTCAGGAAGGCATGTCCGTTCAGCTGAAGATGTTCGAAGGCCTGGCGCTTGCCATGGAATTGCCGACCCGCATGACGCTTGAAATCATTGAGACCGAGCCGGTCGTCAAGGGCCAGACGGCCTCGTCGTCCTACAAGCCGGCGATCATGTCGAACGGCGTTCGCACCATGGTTCCGCCGCATATCGGCGTCGGCACCCGCGTCGTCATCCTGACGGAAGACGCCTCCTATGTGGAACGCGCCAAGGATTGATCCCTCATCTCTGGAATACAAAACGGGCGCGGTTTCAACCGCGCCCGTTTCTGTTGTCGTAACCAACGATAGTTAGTGCTTCAATTCCGGGTAGATTTCCGAAACTTCATCCGCGTCGCTAGGGGTATCGTCATACCCTTCGAGCGTCACCGAAATGCTGTCGCCGACATCCAGCCCGCCTTCCCGGCGCACGGCGATACGTGATCCGTTGTCGCGCACCAGGATAGCCTCTCCATTGAAACCCTGCTTCAGCAGCCAGTCACGCGGCGCGTTGAGCCGGATACGGACCTGACGGCTATCGTCTTCTTCGCGGGCTTCGACGAGCTCATAGGAAACCGGCTGCGAATTGCCGTTGATTTCCAATTGGCCCTGGCCGCTGCCTTCGGCTGCAAATGTCAGCATGAATGTCTCCTTTGGACGCGTTTACCGGCGCACGGCACGGCCCACCGCGATCAGAATACAGGCGCCGATGAATCCGATGACCAGATATGCCAACCAGCCGGTGAAGCCCATATTGGCAAAGGCAAGGATAGCATTGAGGACGATGGCGCCGACAATGCCGAGAATGATATTCATGAACATGCCCATGTTGGATTTCATGAACTGTTCTGCCATCCATCCGGCAAAACCGCCGATGATGATTGCCGCGATCCAACCTACGCCGTTGACGTCCATGTTTTTGCCCTCGTTTAACATAATTGTTGCTGCGACCAATAACGCGTTGGTGGGCAATATGTTCCAAGCGGCTTCGTGAGCATTATCAAATACCCTTATATTAACCCTCACAAATATGAATTTGCTGCTGATTGCAGCTTCCGTTACAGCCCTGCCGGGAGATCGGCATCGGCTGGGGGAGAATAACGTCTTGGATCAACAGGCAATGGCAACAGCCCACGCAAACGAAGGCACCGTTCCACCCACGCCCACGGTACCGGGCATCGGCACCACAGCCGCACTGACCGGTGGCCTGATGTGCCTCCTGTCGATGTCGAGTGTTCAGTTTGGTTCGGCGCTTTCAGCGCCAGCGATTGCCGCCTACGGCCCGTTCGGCACCACCTGGCTACGCCTGGCTTGGGCCGCCTTTATGCTTGCCATCATCGTGCGTCCGCCGATCCTTCGCTACACGCCAGCACAGTGGCGGATGGCCGGGCTGCTCGGCGCCTGCATGGCCGGCATGACCTTGTGTTTTTTTGCGGCGATCGAACGTATTCCGCTCGGCCTTGCCGTTGCCATTGATTTTCTCGGTCCGCTTGCGGTGGCCACCTTTGCCTTCGGCCTTGGCTGGCGCCTTGTCTGGCCGTTGATCGCCGCTGGCGGCGTGCTTTTGCTGGCCCATGACGGCAACGGCTGGATTGGCGACACCACTGGCGTTCTTTTTGCCTTCGGGGCCGCAACCGGCTGGGGGCTTTACATCGTCCTGATGAAGAAGGCCGGAAACGCCTTTGAGGGCCTGCAGGGCCTCTCCATGTCGCTGATCGTCGCGGCAATCGTCGCCACGCCTTTCGGGCTCATCGATGCGCCGCGCATGACGGCCGAAGGTGTGGTGACCATCGCCGGTTTGGCGCTGCTTGTGCCGCTGATCCCCTATGCGCTGGAAATGATCGCGCTGCGCCGGATGAGTACGTCTTCCTTCGGCATTCTGATGAGCCTTGAGCCGGCGCTTGGCGCCCTTGCCGGCTTTCTGGTGCTGAGCCAGCCGATGACCGCCCTGCAGATCATGGGGACGGTTCTCGTCGTTGCCGCGAGCGCCGGCGCCACCGCCACCGGCCGCTGATACTGCCAGAATTAATGGGGCGCTTTTTGCAAACCCGGTGATAGAGTGATGATCCGCAAGCGTCGCTTTTTCCATCGAGGTGTGCATGTTTCCACTATCGCATATGATGAAAGCATTCATTCGCAAGGGCCAGCTGACCGTCATCGATGCCGATGGCAAACCGCATGTTTTCAAGGGTGAACCCGGTCCGGAAGTGACCATGCGGCTCACCGATCGCAAGCTCTATCGCAGCCTCGTCTTCAATTCGGAACTTGCCGCCGGCGAAGCCTATATGGACGGGACGTTGCGCTTCGAGGACGGCTCGACATTACGCGATTTCCTGACGCTGTTTTCGATCAACCGGCTGTCGCTGGGTTCCTACCCAATCCAGAAGGCGCTTCGCGCCATCAAGATGCGCTTCCGCAAGCGCCAGCAGTCCAATGTCAAGGGTGAGGCCCAGCGCAACGTCGCCCATCACTACGACCTCGGCAACGACTTCTACAAACTCTTCCTCGACGAGCATATGCTTTACTCCTGCGCCTATTTCCGCGAACCGGACGAGACGCTGGAGCAGGCGCAGCGCAACAAGCTGAGGCTGCTTGCCTCGAAACTCTGCCTCAGACCGGGCATGAAAGTGCTGGATATCGGCTGCGGCTGGGGAGACCTGGGGCTTTATCTTGCCCAGCTCGAAAATGTCGAAGTTCTCGGCGTCACGCTCTCCAAGGAGCAGCAGGCGCTGGCGACGCAGCGCGCCAAGGATGCCGGGCTGGAAGGACGTGTCCGCTTCGAACTGCGCGACTATCGCGAAGTCAACGAGAGCTTCGATCGCATCGTTTCCGTCGGCATGTTCGAACATGTCGGCGTCAGCCATTACGATGAGTATTTCAAGAAGCTGAATGCGCTGATGCCCGATGACGGCATCGCGGTCCTTCATTCGATCGGCCATATGAGCCCACCCGGTATGGCCAGCGCCTGGCTGCGCAAATACATTTTCCCCGGCGCCTATTCGCCTGCCTTGTCGGAGGTTTTCGAGGTGGTCGAGCGCAACAGCCTGTGGGTGAGCGATCTGGAATTCCTGCGTGTGCACTATGCGACGACGCTCAAGCACTGGGTCGAGCGCTTCGACAAGAACCGCGACAAGGTTGTGGAAATGTATGACGAGCGCTTTGCCCGGATGTGGGAATTCTATCTGGTCAGCTGCGAAATGATGTTCCGCACCGGCAGCCAGCTGGTGTTTCACATGCAGCTGTCACGCTCGCGTGATGCTGCCCCCATCGTGCGCGACTACATCACCGACCGGCAAAAGGCTTATATAGTCCGCGAGCAAACGCTGAATATTACCCTATGAGCGCCTGATCGTCGTCTCCCTGCCATTGCAGCCGCTTGTAGTCGAAGCCGTATTCGAGCGTCGGTTTCACCACGGCAAAATAAGGCGAGAGATCGAAGTCGCGTGGCGTATAGAGCGAATGGTGGCGGATATGCAGGATTTCGGCGCGTGAATAGGGCGATGTCGCCGACGCCCGTCCCGGTGCACGGGTGATCTCCGGCAATATCGGATAGCGGATCTGCTCGAAGGCCTGAGCAATCAGCGTCGAGCAGATGGCGCGTGTCGGATCGCCAGACCCGAACGCCAGCATGCGGCGGCGAAAGCGCACCGGCACCGGCGGCGTCGGCATGAAATAACGCAGCATGTCGAAGATGTTTTTCATGTCGTATTTCAGCCCGAGCCGCGAGATCATGAAAGAGAGAACCGCGTTACGATCATCCGGCGTCAGCCCGACAGGCCGGCAGATACGGGTGTTGTAGGTGCAGTATTTTCGGAGCGGCACCGCAACGCAGCCCTCGCCGAGATTGACCTCGATCAGCTGCGGCCGATCGATAATGGGGAGCGTTGCCTGATCGAGCGTCAGCGGGATTTCGTCGCCGGCAAAGAAGGCTGCATGCGACCAGGTCGATTGGGTGAGGTACTTGATGGTGTTGGAAATCTTGTGATTGCCCTCGATCAGCAGGATATCTCCCGGCCGCAGCGTCCGGGCCAACGTCTCGGGATCGGATGGCGTGTAGGGCTCGTAGCCCGACGTCCTCGCCGTCAGCCTCCCAGCCATGGCCATGCCGATGCGATCGAGAAGCGTATCCTTGCTGGTCAGAAGCGGGTTCATGCGAAAGCAGCCTTCTTCCGGGCGTTCATCCTTCTGTTTATGTAGGAATTTATCCGGCCACCTGTCGAGTCACACTGCCGCGTTAGGGGTTGACCTTCGCGTGAAGCGGCCCTAAATTTAGAATTATTCTAAACTAGGTTGACCGCATCATGTTTTCCCGCTTGCTTTCGCTCTCCAAGCGTCCGCTGTCCTCGCTTTCCGAACAGGAGGTTCTGGCGCTTGCCATCTCGTCCGAAGAGGACGACAGCCGCATCTACTTTGCCTATGCCGACGCGCTGAAGGACAAATACCCGGATTCCGCCAAGGTCTTCGAGGACATGGGCGAAGTGGAAAACGCCCACAAGACCATGCTGATCGACATGCACCGACGCCGATTCGGCGAGCGCATCCCGCTGATTCGCCGCGAACATGTCAAAGGCTTCCTCACCCGCAAGCCGGACTGGCTGCGCCACAACCAGTCGCTCGACGCCATGCGCCGCGAAGCCGAGACGATGGAAACGCAGGCGTATAATTTCTATGTCGAGGCGGCAAAGAACACCTCCGATGCGGCAACCCGGCAATTGCTGGGCGATCTGGCCTTGGCCGAACAGGGTCACGAGGACATTGCCCGCATGCTGACCGACAAGCATGTACCGGAAGGCGCGCGCAAGAAAGAAGATGAGGCGGCACACCGCCAATTCCTGCTGACATACGTGCAGCCTGGTCTTGCCGGACTGATGGACGGCTCGGTCTCGACGCTCGCACCAATCTTCGCCGCAGCGTTTGCCACCCAGGACACCTGGCAGACCTTTCTGGTCGGCCTGTCCGCCTCGGTTGGCGCCGGCATATCCATGGGCTTTACCGAAGCAGCGCATGACGACGGCAAACTTTCGGGCCGCGGTTCGCCACTCAAGCGCGGTCTTGCCTGCGGTATCATGACGACGCTCGGCGGCCTCGGCCACGCTTTGCCCTATCTCATCCCGCACTTCTGGACTGCCACGATCACCGCCGGCATCATCGTCTTCTTCGAACTCTGGGCGATCGCCTTCATTCAGAACAAATATATGGAAACCCCGTTCCTGCGCGCGGCCTTCCAGGTGGTTCTCGGTGGTGGGCTGGTGCTGGCTGCGGGTGTGTTGATCGGTAATGCTTGAGCGGACGCTTTGCCGCTCAGGGTTTTCCTGTTACAGACTAAAGGGCGTGAGCACTGTCTCATCGATCGAAAAAAGGAGTACCGGTCTCATGCGGCACCGCCCGCCTGGCTTCCTGGAATTCTCCCAAATCTGAGGTGAAGCGATGGATGACATCGCCGATCACGGCATTCGCTTCGGGCGAATTGCCGCCATGCTCCCAGTCAAGGACATGGGCAAAGCCCATGACTTCTACGTCAACGTCCTCGGTTTCCGGAAACCTTCCAAAACGGCAATCCGGTCGGCTTCATGATCCTTGCACGGGATCAGGCCGAACTGCATCTGACCCTGCAGCCGGGTCACAGGGCCGCAGACTTCAACGTGGCGCACATGATGGTGGGGGATGTCGATGCACTGCATGCGATCTGCCGGAGCCATGGACTGCGCATCGTCAAAGGCCTCCAGAACAAGGACTATGGTCTTCGGGCCTTTGTCTTTGAAGATCCGGACGGCAACCGGATCGATGTCGGTCAGGTGCTGCCAGCAAACCCCACTGATCAAAAATAGAGAAGGCGACCTGATCCGGTCGCGCCGTTCCTTTCCGATTAAAGTGATTTTTTCATTCTATGAAAGGTCACTGAAGAAATCAGGCGGCAGCCAAACTCTCCGTCATTCCTGTGCCTGTCACAGGAATCCAGCCAGCCCAAGTCTTTGGGCTGAAAGAGTCTTTTGACACGACAGACGTCGTGTCGCTGGATCCCCGCCACGAGGGCGAGGAAGACGGAAAATGGGGTGCCGCTCTCGTTAGACAACCGCTTTCAGAGTTTGTCAGCAGCCTAGAGGAAAGCGCCCTTCTTCAATCCATGCTTTGGCGGCAATCAGTTTCCGACCGAACCGACCAGCACTTCCGCGCCGTTTTCGATCGTCACCCAGCGGCCCGTGTTGAACGATGCCTGGCGCTTGAGGAAGCGATAGGGCGTCTTGCTCCAGATTTTGATTTCATTTTCGAGGTTGTCGAGGATGAAGTCGCCCTGCGCCGTGCGCACGGTCAGCACGGCATGGCCTTCGCCGTCCGGTTTGCGCACGACGGTGATCAGCAAATCCGACGGAGAGAAGCCCTTCTCCATCAGGCGCTTGCGCTTCAGGAGAACGAAATCCTCGCAATCGCCGGCGCCAGTGTCGGGATAGGCCCAGACCTCGTCCTTGCCGTAAAGGTCCATGTCGGTGATCGGGGTGATTTCGGTGTTGACGGCGAAATTGACCTCGCGGATGACCGACCAACCGAAATCGGTGACACGGGGTGCAACCGTCGATTTGGTCTTGATCTCGCATTCCGGGCGGTGGGTCTGGCAGAACTCGTAATGGCCGATCGGCTGCGAGGTGATGGCACCGGTCTGCATCGACAGCGCGGTTGCCGACGGCGCCGGGATGGCAATGCCTGCCGAAGCGAAAACAGCTGCAAGTGCCACGACCACTTTCCTGATGCCCATCAACTGCGCCATGCGTGTCCCCTGTGGCGCGGCTTCTTTCTAAACACTTCAGAAAGAATCCCCGCGAAAGCCTGAAATCCGTGGTCAGCTTTCGCGGTAAACCCGCCGCGCGCCGCTCTAATCGTTAACAAAGAGTTAACAGCGCGGCCGAAACGAAGTCAATCAGCTGAATCGGGGATCGCCGGATATGGTTAAAATGCCCGGCAAGGCCTTTGGTCGTAGGGGGTTTACGGCTTTCAGACGGCCAACATGGCATCCACGGCGGTCAGAATCCGCTCGATATCCTCCGGTCGCGACAGGCGGTGATCGCCATCGCGGATGAGTGTCATCACCACATCGTCCGACGGCAGATGCTCCATCAGCTTCAGGGCATGACCATAGGGAACGTCGGGATCCTGCATGCCCTGCAGGATATGCACCGGGCAGCCGGTCTCGATGATACCGGTCAGAACGCGGTTTTTCCGCCCGTCCTCGATCAATCGTGCCGTGAAGATATTCGGTTCCGGGCCATAGGGCGTCGGCTCCTCGAAATAACCGCGCTCGGCAAGCGAGGTCCGTTCGGCATCCGAAAGATTGGGCTCGATCAGGTCGCTGGTGAAGTCCGGCGCGGGGGCAATCAGGACGAGACCGGCAATTTTTGCGCCTTCGCCACGCGCCCGCAGCTCGGCAATCAGCCTGAGCGCCACCCAGCACCCCATCGACGAGCCGACCAGCACCATGCGCTCGGGGCCAACATGATCGATGACCGTAAGACTTTCCTCCAGCCACCGGGAAATCGTCCCATCGGTAAAGGCACCGCCAGAGGCCCCATGGCCGGAATAATCAAACCGGACGCAGGCGCAACCCAGATCAGCCGCATGCCGCTCCAGCTCGACGGCCTTGGTGCCGGTCATGTCCGACCGGTAGCCGCCCAGCCAGACCAGCGTGGGCAGGGTATTGCCGCTCTTGGCCGGCAGGATGCGCAGGGCGATTTGGCGCGATTCGCTGCCGGTGCCGACTTCGAGTGTGTCGGGATCGGCGTTCGACATTGGCGATGACATGCTGTTTTCCTTGTTTTTAAGCGGTTCGCGCTGATTTTCTTTCTAAAACAGATTCTCCGAATGCCTGACAGGTGGTGATTTTCGTGAAGAGCTGTGTTATTGACTTTTCCGCAGCAATTTACACATGAAGACCAAGCGGCAGTTGGACGGCAGTTTGCCGGGACAAAGCGCTATCAACCGACATTGCATTCGTAACAGCTCGAGGAGAGTACGACCATTCGCAGACCGTTCAAAACGGACGCCCCTGTCAAAGACGGGCCCCGCTCTAACAAGGAAATCCGGTCCCTCCGGGTTCAGCTCATCGACGCCGAAGGTGTAAACCACGGCAGCATTCCCACCGAACAGGCGCTCCGCATGGCGGAAGAACTGGGCCTCGACCTCGTCGAGATCTCGCCGAACGCGGAACCGCCGGTGTGCAAGATCCTTGATCTGGGCAAACTGAAATACTCAACGCAGAAGAAAGCCGCCGAGGCGCGCAAGAAGCAGAAGATCATCGAGATCAAGGAGATCAAGATGCGTCCGAACATCGACACGCACGACTACGACGTCAAGATGCGCGCGATGAACCGCTTCTTCGAAGAGGGCGACAAGGTCAAGGTGACCTTGAAATTCCGCGGCCGTGAAATGGCGCACCAGGAACTGGGTATGAAACTGCTCCTCCAGGTCAAGGAAGACACCACGGCAATCGCCAAGGTCGAAGCCGAGCCGAAGCTGGAAGGCCGTCAGATGATGATGGTTCTGGCTCCGAGGTAACCGCCTCGCTTCCAGGCCGTGACCTGATGAAAGCCGCCGGACTGGCGGCTTTTTCATTTTGACGGTGGGCAAACGGGAAATATCCCGAGTCCCATTGCACTTTTCGGGCGCTTCGGTTACAAGCCCCCGTCCGAACGGTCCGGCAGGGCATGCCGTGGCCGTTCTTTACGCTGGAGACGACCTCGTCAGTCGATCTCAAAACCAAGAAGAATGGAGTAGCAAAATGCCCAAGATGAAGACGAAATCCTCGGCCAAGAAGCGGTTCAAGATCACCGCGACCGGCAAGGTGATGGCAGCTGCCGCAGGCAAGCGCCATGGCATGATCAAGCGGTCCAACAAGTTCATTCGTACCGCCCGCGGAACGATGGTTCTGGCCGAGCCCGATGGCAAGAAGGTCATCAAGAACTACCTGCCCAACGGTCTCTAAGACGTCTGGCACTTTGGATTTTAAGGAGATCATATCATGGCACGTGTAAAACGCGGCGTAACATCCCACGCCAAGCATAAGAAGACACTCAAGGCAGCCAAGGGCTTCTACGGCCGCCGCAAGAATACCATCCGCGCAGCCAAGGCTGCCGTGGATCGCTCGAAGGCGTTTGCCTATCGCGACCGCAAGGTCAACAAGCGCAACTTCCGCGCCCTCTGGATCCAGCGCATCAACGCTGCCGTTCGCGAACATGGCCTGACATACGGCCGTTTCATCGACGGTCTGTCGAAGGCTGGCATCGAAGTCGACCGCAAGGTTCTCTCCGACATGGCTATCCATGAGCCGGCAGCATTCGGCGCCCTGATCGCCGCTGCAAAGAAGGCGCTGGATTACCTCAAGGAAGCCGGCACCAAGAACGAGTTTGAAAGCGCGGTTCGTTAAGACCCAGCGCTTCCCAGCCTCTTGGAATTTAAATTGGGAAACCCGCGCTGGCTCGGCTGGCGCGGGTTTTTCTTTGACTGATCACGGCAATGAACCGGGAAATGAACGATGTCCGATCTGGAAACACTGAAAGACAATCTGCTGGCCGAAGTGACCGCTGCCGGTGACGAAGCCGCGATCGAAGCCGTGCGCGTCAATGCGCTTGGCAAGAAGGGCTCGATCTCCGAGCTTTTGAAGACGCTTGGCACCATGACGCCGGAAGAGCGCCAGACGCGCGGTGCTGCGATCAACGCGCTGAAGACCGACGTTTTTGCCGCGATCACCGCCCGCAAGTCCGATCTGAAGGACGCGGCGATTGCCGAGCGGCTGGCCCGCGAGACTGTCGATATCTCACTGCCGGTGCGCTCTTCCCCGGTTGAGCGCGGCCGCATCCATCCGATCAGCCAGATCATCGACGAGATCACGGCGATCTTCGCCGATATGGGTTTCTCGATCGCCGAAGGTCCGGATATCGAGACCGACTATTACAATTTCACCGCGCTGAACTTCCCCGAAGGTCACCCGGCCCGCGAGATGCACGACACGTTCTTCTTCAATCCGGACGCAAACGGCGAGCGCAAGGTTCTGCGAACCCATACATCGCCGGTACAGATCCGCACGATGGAGGCCCAGAAGCCACCGATCCGCATCATCATCCCCGGCAAGACCTACCGCCAGGACAGCGATGCCACCCATTCGCCGATGTTCCATCAGGTCGAAGGCCTCGTCGTCGATACCAAGTCGAACGTCGCCAACATGCGCTGGATTCTCGAAGAATTCTGCAAGACCTTCTTCGAGGTCGACGACGTGACGATGCGGTTCCGCCCGTCGTTCTTCCCGTTCACCGAGCCGTCCTTCGAGGTCGATATCCAGTGCGACCGGTCCTCCGGCCCGATCGTCAAGTTCGGCGAGGGCACCGACTGGATGGAAATCCTCGGCTGCGGCATGGTCCATCCCAACGTGCTGCGCGCCGGCGGCCTCGATCCCGATGTCTACCAGGGCTTTGCCTGGGGCATGGGTCTCGACCGCATCGCCATGCTGAAATACGGCATGCCCGATTTGCGCAACTTCTTCGACGCCGATGTCCGCTGGATGAGCCATTACGGTTTTCGCCCGCTCGACATGCCGACCCTGTTTGGCGGCTTGAGCGCGTGATGCCATGCCGACTTTGCTGATTTGGCATGGCTACAAATTCAGGTTCTATGCTTTGGATGTCGGCGAACCGCCGCATATCCATATCGTCAAAGACGGCAAGTCCCTGAAGGTCTGGCTGAACAGTTTGGAAGTCGCGCGGAACAAAGGATATACTGATCAGGAAATTGCAAGGCTGCTCAAGGTGGCCTTGGAACATCGTGATGAATGGATAGGTGCTTGGAATGACTTCTTTGGCCTTTGAAACCGATGAAATGCGCCCGGTGCGGGCTTGGTGCGCTGACGGCGAAGTTCACGTCGCGCTCGCCGACGGCCGCGTCATCGCCACGCCCCTCTGGTGGTATCCTTTCCTGTCGAAACTCGATGATCGCGAACTGAACGATATCGAGTTGATGTACGAGGGCATCTGGTGGACGGCTGCAGATGAAGGCATATCGGTAAAAAGCATGTTTATGGGCGTGAAGGCACCGGGCGCGAAAGCGCCGGAGAAGGCCGCCTGACGATCAGCGGATGCCGCTTTGACAAAACAAATCTATCCACAACGACGCTACACCGCTCATGCAGATAGTCTAACCTGAGAAAAAATCATGAAATTCACACTCTCCTGGCTGAAAGACCATCTGGAAACGGATGCTACCCTTGAACAGATCTGCGCGCGCCTGACGGCGATCGGGCTCGAGGTCGAGGACGTCGACGACAAGGCGGCGTTCAAACCCTTCGTCATCGCCAAGGTCGTCTCGGCCGAAAAACACCCGCAGGCCGACAAGCTGCGGGTGCTGATGGTCGATACCGGCACCGGCGCCCCGATCCAGGTTGTCTGCGGCGCCCCGAATGCGCGGGCCGGCCTCGTCGGCGCCTTCGCCGCCCCCGGCGCCTATGTGCCCGGTATCGACGTGACGCTCGCCGTCGGAACCATCCGCGGCGTCGAAAGCCACGGCATGATGTGCTCGGAAAAAGAGCTGCAGATGTCGGACAGCCATGACGGCATCATCGACCTGCCGGAAGACGCCCCCGTCGGCACCAGCTTTGCCGCCTATGCCGGGCTCGACGATCCGATGATCGAGATCAACCTGACGCCGAACCGCCCGGACTGCACGTCGATCTACGGCATTGCCCGCGATCTCGCCGCCTCCGGCCTCGGCACCCTCAAGGCAGCCCCGACGCCGACCTTCAAGGTCGAAGGCGACACCACCACCAAGGTCACGCTCGACCTTGGCGAAGACAGTCATCTCTGCCCGGGTTTCGCCCTGCGTCTCGTGCGCGGCGTCAAGAACGGCCCGAGCCCGAATTGGATGCAGCAGCGCCTGCTCGCCATCGGCCTTCGCCCGATCAATGCGCTGGTCGATGTCACCAATTACATGACCTTCGACCAGGGCCGGCCGCTACACGTCTTCGATGCCGCCAAGGTCAAGGGCAACCTCACCGTCCGCCGCGCCATCGAAGGCGAAAAGGTTCTGGCGCTCGATACGCGCGAATATACTCTTTCGCCGGCTAACGTTGTTATCGCTGATGAAGAGTGCGTCGAGTCGATCGGCGGCATCATGGGCGGCGAGCATTCCGGCTGCGACGAGAACACCGTCGACGTGCTGATCGAATCAGCCCTCTGGGACCCGATGAACATCGCCAAGAGCGGCCGCGCGCTGGGGATCATCACCGATGCCCGCTACCGCTTCGAGCGCGGCGTCGATCCGGAATACATGGTTGCAGGCCTCGAACGCGCCACACAGCTGGTGCTCGATATCTGCGGCGGTACGGCGGCAAAGACCGATGTGACCGGCTATGCCGACTACACGGCCAAAGTCGTCGATTTCCCGGTTTCCGAGGTGAAGCGCCTCACGGGTCTTGAGGTCAGCTCGGAGGAGGCGATTTCGATCCTCAAGGGCCTCGGCTTCGGCGTTGAAGGCACCGGTGAACGCGTTTCCGTCTCTGTCCCCTCCTGGCGTCCCGATGTCGATGGCAAGGCCGACCTCGTCGAAGAAGTCATGCGCATCCATGGCGTCGATAATATCAAGCCTGAACCGATCGAAAGCCTCGGCGCCGTCAATGGCAAGATCCTGACGACATTGCAGATCCGCACCCGGCTTGCCAAGCGGTCGCTCGCCGCCCGCGGCATGCTCGAAGCCGTTACCTGGTCGTTCATCTCCAAGGCACAGGCCGAACTGTTCGGCGGTGGTGCGACAGGCCTATCACTGGCAAACCCGATCGCAGCCGACATGTCCGACATGCGGCCGTCGCTGCTGCCGGGTCTCTTGACCGCCGCCCAGCGCAATGCCGACAAGGGCTTTGGCGACGTGGCGATCTTCGAAGTCTCCGGCACCTATGAGAACGACACTCCATCCGGCCAGCGCCGCGTGGCCGGCGGTATCCGTCGTGGCACGGCATCGCTTGCCGGCGCCGGCCGCTCCTGGTCGAATGCCACCAAGGGCGGCGGCAAGCCGGTCGACGTGTTCGACGCCAAGGCCGACGCCATAGCTGTTCTCGAAGCCTGCGGCGTGCCGATGGGCAATGTCCAGTTCGAAGCCGGCGGCCCGTCCTGGTACCATCCCGGCCGTTCCGGCACGATCAAGCTCGGCCCGAAGATCATCCTCGGCACCTTTGGCGAATTCCATCCGAAGGTACTGGAAGCGCTTGACGTTTCCGGCGCACTCGCAGGCTTCGAAGTCTATGTCGATGCCATGCCCGAGCCGAAGAAGAAGGCCACCCGCACCAAGCCGGCGCTGGAGCTTTCTCCGTTCCAGGCCGTCAAGCGCGACTTCGCCTTCGTGGTAGATAGATCAGTCGAAGCCGGTGCAATCCTGAAGGCCGCCTCGAGCGCCGACCGCAGGCTGGTCACCGGCGTCAACGTCTTCGATATCTTTGAAGGCGCATCCGTCGGCGAAGGCAAGAAGTCGGTTGCCATCGAAGTCGTTATCCAGCCGGCCGAGCGCACGCTGACCGACGAGGATTTCGAAGTTTTGACGGGCAAGATCATCGCCAACGTGACGAAGAACACCGGCGGGGTTTTGCGGGCTTGAGTATCCACATGTTGATAGGGGCGGTTTTGCCCCTATCAACACTCTGCTCACCACGAGCCGCCATATTGTCGAAATGGTTGCGGGAACCGGGCAGGTCTAGCCAATGGCGGTCATTGCCCGTCGAGCATCACGGCCATGCTGATAGTGTCGATGAAGTGCCCGTCAATAAGCACGCTACGCCTATTCACACCTTCGGAAACAAAGCCAACTTTTTGGTATAATGCGATAGCAGGAAAATTGTCAGCGTGAACTGACAATTCGACGCGAACGAAGCCCCCTTTCCGCGCTTTATCCAGCGCGTCTTCAATCAACAGACGGCCTAATCCTTGTCCGCGATAACCGGAGATGATCCCCATACCTAAACTCCCTCGGTGAGAATGCGACGGGAAAAAATGGCGGTTGATGTCGCACCATCCTAAAACGCGGCCTCCCGAAACTGCAACAACGTGAGGGTTTCCTTGCTTGATCATGCTGAGCACGAAGTCACGTGTTTCAGGAAGAGGGAATGCCTCCAGCATTGTCAGATATTTCCGTTCCCGTGCGACACTGTCGAGCGCATCATGGAAACTCTCAACATGCTCTGCGGCAATAGGAATAATCTCTATTTCAGCTGTGCCAATCCGTGGGGTTTCGACCATTTTCTCTACGTGTCCGCCTCTCAACATTTTCTTTCTCAGCATACTTTGGGTCGGCAATATCCTCCAGAAAATTGGGTGCCGATTGCCTGCAATCGGGTGCAACGCAAAAAACTGTATTTCCATAGCTTCTAAACTTTTCGAGTACGGCGTGATCATCGGCATAATGGGATCACTGCCATAGTCCAGGACCATCATGGAAGCGGCGATTTGCACAGCCAAAAACGAACTTGCCGCGCGCAATCGTCCGATGTAAATAACAAAACTATCGCGAAAAGCGACCGCTATCCTTGAGCCGCCCATTGGCGGAGTAAACAGGTGGATGAATTGTCGTCCAGGTGGTCAAGCACACGCCATCCCTGCGTATTCGGCGGGATCGGCCAGCGTTCCCCTGAAACCACTGCCTGACGTTCGTCAGGCCTCATCGCACGTCATCGTGTGCCTCTCGGCGCCCGCATGTCTGCGTCGATCGGATCGCGCCATGAACAGGCCCATACTTGTCATTTTTACCGCCATTGTCCTCGATGCCGTCGGCATCGGTCTCATTTTCCCCATTCTGCCCTCCCTGCTACAGGAGGTCACTCACACCCAGAACGTCGCGCCCTATATCGGCACGATGACCGCGCTTTATGCGGTGATGCAGTTTATCTTTGCCCCGGTTCTCGGCGCTCTCAGCGATCGTATCGGCCGCCGGCCCGTGCTGCTGATTTCGCTTGGCGGTGCGGCCATCAACTATCTCTTTCTGGCTTTCGCATCCAATCTCTGGATGCTGCTTATCGGCCGCGCCATCGCCGGCCTCACCAGCGCCAACATCGCCGTGGCGATGGCCTATGTCACCGACATCTCTGCCGAGGACCAACGCGCCCGGCGCTTTGGTCTGTTCAACGCCATGTTCGGCATCGGCTTCATCATCGGCCCCGTTCTCGGTGGCGTCCTTGGCGATCATTGGCTGCGGCTGCCGTTCATCGCAGCCGCGCTGCTCAACGGCTGCAATCTGCTTCTGGCCTACTTCATCCTGCCGGAGTCCCGCACACCAACACGCGAGACACTGGATCTCGGCGCACTCAATCCGTTGCGCCCCTTGCGCTGGGTCTTCTCGATGAAGAGCGTGCTGCCGCTCGTCTTCATCTTCTTCATTTTCAGCGCCACCGGCGAGGCCTATGGCACCTGCTGGGCGCTGTGGGGCAACGATGCCTTTCATTGGAACGGTCTGTGGATCGGCCTGTCCCTCGGTGCCTTCGGCATCTGCCAGACGCTTGCCCAGGCATTCCTGCCGGGTCCGGCCGTAAAACTTCTCGGCGAACGGACAGCTATTCTGGCCGGGGTCACCGGCACCTGCATTGCCCTCATCGTCATGGCATTCGCCACGGAAAGCTGGATGATCTTCGCGATCATGCCGGTGTTTGCGCTTGGCGGTATCGGGGTGCCAGCGCTGCAGGCCCTCGCGACCCGGCAGGTCGACGAGCGTAGCCAGGGTCAGTTCCAGGGCGTGCTGGCCTCGGTTGTCAGCCTTGCCTCGATCGTGGCACCACTGGGTTTCTCAAGCGTCTACTTCGTTTTCCGGCAACACTGGCCCGGCGCGATCTGGCTATCGGTCGTCGCCGTCTACGCGATCGGCATGCTTTTGGTGCTTGGCCTGCGATTGAAGCCCCGGGCGGCAATGGCACCATAAGGCCGTCGCTCTCCGCAACAGATTGGAAGCAGATCCTGACGGGGATACGCGGCAGTCCATCAAGACGGACTGCGCGCCGGAAAACGGGTGTGGTTGACGTTCATACCGCTGAAATACTTCATGTTTCCAGCCTCATAGAATGAGCGGCCGGAGCCACGCGACCCGACCGCGAGCTTTTTTTCATCCCCGCAAATCCCCGCTATCAGAACCTGTGTCATCATCATCGCGTCCTGTCATCGGCGAGACCGCTAGGCGTAGCGGTGAGACAGGGCCGGTGCCGGGCGGAGGACAGACGTAAGCCTTTGTCCGGTGGATGGTCAGAAAGTGGTTTCCCTCCCGTCTGCAAAATGGCGGGGCGTGCCTGTGAGGCACACATGAGGACCGGCGAGCGGTATTGCGACAGCAGTATCTTTTCTGGCGCGGCGGCAACGTCAGCGTCACCCCGTATCAAAAGGGCGCCGTCATCCCCGCAGAGAAACCGGAGTTGCCCATCGTCGAACACTGAACGGGGCGCTGGAAGGCGTCATATACCTTACTTTGTCCCGGCACTTTCCAGCGCCCCGGCCAAGTCAACCGAACCAGCAGACCCACGGCGGATTTCCGGGCGTGGTTATAGACCGTTGAAGCTGCCGCGAACTCCCTCTTCTCCCCCCGCGGGGAGATGAGAGAACTCTACCTCCCCCTTGAGGGGGGAGGTCGCCGCAGCGCGGCGGGTGGGGGTGACCACGGCGAGCGCCATAATCAATTGTGCACGCCGCAGATCACCCCGCCCCGGAGCTTTGCTCCGACCCTCCCCCTCAAGGGGAGGGTAAAACCGCAACAACCTTTGGCCAAGCCCCCCTACCGGTGCAGATGAAACAGCTTGTTGACGATCACCCAGCGGCCGTCGATTTTCAGCAGCGACAGGTAGTCGGAAAACCGCATGCCGGCGAATTCGTCGGCGACCTTGACGAAGGCGGCGTCGCCCTCGATGTCGGTGATCTCGATATCCATCAGAGGCTGGGTTCCGGGAGGGGCCGGCGGTTCGGCGAGGGTGGCGGCGATGAAATCGTCTCGGGACATCCACTCGACGGCGCCCTGATAATGGCCGATGATCTTGGCATCCGGATGGAAAGCCTTGCGCAGCGCCGCTTCGTTGCAGAACGCCATGCCATCGACATAGAGGTGAACGACTGCGCCTATTGCCTGCTCGTCGGACATGTTTCTCTCCCTTGCTGACCACATGATCCTAGCATGAAGGCGCGGTCGAATGAAGGCGAGACGGCGGATCGTTCCAAGACTTGGCGCACGGAAAACGGGTGGCTCGCCCTGCGTCTCCGGCATAGTCTTTACCAAAACCAAGGAGCATCGGATGAAAAAGCCGGGATCGATGAAAGCACTGGAGGATATGGGCCGGGCGCGGCTGTCGGAGAATTTCTTCCTGCGCGATTTCCTGCATTCGGAAATCGCCGACTTCTACGGCATGCAAAATATTCCCGACGATCCTGAACTGGCGATCACCGCCGGGACCAGGCTTTGCGAGGAACTTCTGGAGCCGCTGCAACGGACATTCGGGCGGCTGCATATCCGCTCCGGCTACCGGTCGCGTTCGGTCAACGATTTCGGCAATCGTCATAAGCTCAACTGCTCAACCAATGCGGCAACGGCCGCTGACCATATCTGGGACATGCGCGATGCCGACGGCTGCATGGGCGCCACGGCCTGCATCGTCATTCCCTGGGTCTGGGACCGGCGCGCCACCATTGGCGGCTGGCAGTCGCTGGCCTGGTGGATCCACGATCACCTGCCCTATGCCTCGCTCTGCTTCTTCCCGAAGCTCTGGGCCGTCAACATCCAGTGGCATGAACGGCCGGTCCGGCGCATCCGCAGCTATATCGCGCCCGCCGGGCTTCTGACCAAGGCGGGCATGGCCAATCATTCCGGCGATCATGCCGAATTCTACGAGGGCTTCCCAAGCCTCAAAGGTTAAAAACTCAACCGGTAGCGCACGTGGCCGTCGGCTTCGGTATAGTGATCGTAGAGTTTTCGCGCCGTCTCGTTGCCTTCGTCGGTGTGCCAGTACAGGCGAGCCCAGCCGTTGGTTTTGGCCCTGGCGACGAGATCGTCGAGCAGCGCCTTGCCGATGCCCCGTCCACGGGCCGCCTCGTCAAGAAACAGATCTTCCAGATAACACACCGGCTCCTTGACCCAGGTTGCCTCATGCAGGAGGCAAATGGCGAAGCCGACTACCCGGCCATCCAGAACGGCAACCCGCATGAACAGCGGCGTCGCCGGGTCGATGATCCGCCCCCAGGTGGCGGCCGTCACCTCCTGCGATACGGCGACCTTGTAGAAGGTCACATAAGCCGCCCAGAGCTTGCGCCAGTCAGCCTCGTCGCCTGTATTCGCATCGCGAATCTCAACACTCATGGTCCACCTCCCCTGTATCTATTCGCTGGCTTCGTTGAGCAGCCGGACGGCTTCGTCGGAAAGCGTGATCGAAGCCGATTTCGCCAGGCTTTCAAGCTGCTTCAGGCTGGTGGCGCTGGCGATCGGTGCCGTTACGCCCTTGCGCGCCATGATCCATGCCAGGGCAATTTCCGCCTGCGTATTGCCGGTATCGGCCGCCACTTCGTCCAGCGCTCCGAGAATGCGCATGCCGCGCCCGTCGAGATACTTGCCGACGCCGCTGCCGCGCGCCGAGCCTTCGAGGTCCTTGTGCGAACGATACTTGCCCGACAGGAAGCCACGCGCCAGGCCGAAATAGCTGATGACGCCGATCTCCTCGGCGATGCAGAGGTTGCGGAGCGGCCCGTCGAAGGACGCCCGGTCATAAAGATTATATTCCGGCTGCAGCACATCATAGCGCGGCAGATTCTGATTGGCTGAAACATCAAGTGCTGCGCGCAACTGCTCGGCATTCAGATTGGAAGCGCCGGCATGGCGGATCTTGCCCTGCTGCAGGAGCTTGTCATAGGTGCCCAGCGTTTCCTCATACGGTGTCTCATCATCCGGCCAATGGGAAAGATAGACATCGATATGATCGGTCTGGAGCCGGCGAAGCGAATCTTCGACCGCCTGCATGATCCACTTGGCCGAAAGGCCCTTTTTGCCCGGCCCAAGGTCAGAGCCGACCTTGGTGATGATGACGGCTTCGTCCCGGGCGCGGCCCGACTGCTTCAACCATTTGCCGATGATCGTCTCGGATTCGCCGCCCACATTGCCGGGAACCCAGGACGAATAGACATCTGCGGTATCGATCGCATTGAAGCCCGCATCGAAAAAGGCGTCGAGCAATTGGAAGGAGGTTTTTTCATCGGCGGTCCAGCCGAAGACATTGCCGCCGAAAACCAGCGGCGCGATCGGCAGGCCCGTGCGGCCAAGGGTTCGCTTTTGCATGGGGTCGCTCCAGATTGTTTGGGGTCATCGCTTGGGAGGCGTGAAGTCTGCACCATGGACATAGGCGGGGTACAGCGCTTTTACATGCGCGGTCGTAATTTTATTCCGGCGCGGGCCGCTTGATAGGCACGTACCTCGGGGATACTGTGCCGCCAAAATTGGAGAGGACACATCATGTTGCGTTTCGGTATTCTGTCGACGGCCAAGATCGGCCGCGAACTCGTTGTTCCAGCCATTCAGGACGCTGAAAACTGCGTCGTGACGGCGATTGCCAGCCGCGACCTGTCCAGGGCGCGCGAGATGGCCGATCGCTTTTCCGTGCCGCATGCCTTCGGCTCCTATGAGGAAATGCTTGCTTCCGACCTGATCGACGCCGTCTATATTCCGCTGCCGACCTCGCAGCATGTCGAATGGACGATCAAGGCGGCAAATGCCGGAAAACATGTGCTCTGCGAAAAGCCCATCGCCTTGAAAGCATCGGAAATCGACGCTGTGATCGAGGCGCGCGACCGCAACAAGGTTCTGGTGTCGGAAGCCTATATGGTCACCTACAGCCCGGTCTGGCGCAAGGTCCGCTCGCTGCTGGCCGAGGGTGCGATCGGTAAGTTGCGGCATGTGCAGGGCGCCTTCACCTATTACAACCGCGACGCCGGAAACATGCGCAACATGCCGGAGCTCGGCGGCGGCGGGCTGCCGGATATCGGCGTCTATCCGACGATCTCGACCCGTTTTGTCACCGGCAAAGAGCCTATCCGGGTTCAGGCAAGTACGGATCGCGATCCGGAATTCGGCACCGACATCTATTCGAGCGTACGGGCCGATTTCGGCGATTTCGAGCTGAGTTTTTACATCTCCACCCAGCTCGCCGCCCGCCAGATCATGGTGTTCCACGGCGAAAAGGGTTTCATCGAGGTCAAATCCCCCTTCAACGCCGACCGTTACGGCGCCGAAGAACTGGAACTGACCAACCAGAACCACTCGCAGTCGCAGCTTTTCCGTTTCCAGGACGCCCGCCAGTACAAGCTGGAGGCAGAAGCCTTTTCGCGCGCTGCGAAGGGCGAAGCGGAAGAAGTCGTGACGCTGGAGAGCTCGGTCAACAACCAGAAACTGATCGACGCCATCTACCGCGCCAGCGAGAAGGATGGCTGGGAACCGGTCTGAACTGCTTCACACCAAACAGAAACCCGCCGAAAACAGTGCGGCGGGTTCACACCACCGGCATCCCGGATAGCGATATCTATGCCTCGGAGTGCAGCGCCGCGACCAGCGCGATCAGAAATGTCGCCGCCATGCCGGCATTATACGCCAGGATCGCCAGCCCGAGTGCAAGCAGCGACACATTCACCAGCGAACAGATCGCCGCGAGAACAAAAGCGATGATGATCAGCCACGGCGTCATGCAATAACAAATCAGCGAGCGCGTGCCCGCCGCCAACAATCCGATTGCAAATGCGGTCAAGATTATCATCCGACCCTCCCGCCATAACCACGATGCGGCGAGACTGCGCCGGGGGCGCTAAAATTGACTTAAATTTCAACGTGTCCGGCGCCATGCGCCCGGTTTGGACGGCATGAAACCGCAGGTATGGTGAAAGCTTTGTTGAGAGCAGCGCCAAAGGCTGGCTATCCGCCGCCGGGCGCGGCAAAATAGCCGGATGAGCTCGTTCTTCGAATCCGATTCGCCCTCCAATCTCGCCGAGTATTCGGTCTCCGAACTGTCCGGCTCCATCAAACGCACGGTCGAGCAGGCCTTTGACCAAGTGCGGGTGCGGGGCGAGATTTCCGGCTATCGCGGCCCGCATTCCTCGGGTCACGCCTATTTTTCCCTGAAGGACGACAAGGCGCGCATCGATGCCGTGATCTGGAAGGGCACGATGAGCCGGCTGAAGTTCCGGCCCGAAGAGGGCATGGAAGTGATCGCCACCGGCAAGGTGACGACGTTCCCCGGCTCCTCCAAATACCAGATTGTCATCGAAACGCTGGAGCCGGCAGGTGCCGGCGCGCTAATGGCGCTGATCGAGGAGCGTAAGCGCAAGCTCGGTGCCGAGGGATTGTTCGATCCCTCGCGCAAGCGGCTGCTGCCTTATATGCCGAAAGTCATCGGCGTCATTACCTCCCCGACCGGCGCCGTCATCCGCGATATCCTGCACCGCATTGCCGACCGCTTTCCAGTCCACGTTATAGTTTGGCCGGTGCGGGTGCAGGGCGAAGGCTCCGGCAATGAGGTGGCGGCTGCGATCGAGGGCTTCAATGCCTTTACGGCTGGTGGCCCGATCGCCCGGCCCGACCTTTTGATCGTGGCGCGCGGTGGCGGCAGCCTGGAGGATCTCTGGAGTTTTAACGACGAAGCCGTGGTGCGGGCGGCGGCCAATTCGCAGATTCCGCTGATCTCCGCCGTCGGCCACGAGACCGACTGGACCTTGATCGACTATGCCAGCGACCAGAGGGCGCCGACGCCGACAGGAGCTGCGGAAATGGCCGTACCGGTGAAGGCTGATCTGGAGGCTGTTACCTCAGCACTGTCCGCACGGCTGAAATCTGCTGTCGGGCGGCAGATGGACAATCGCCGCCAGAGCGTTCGGGCGCTGACCCGCGCCCTGCCCTCGCTCGACCAGTTGCTGGCTCTGCCGCGCCGACGTTTCGACGAGGCATCGGCAGGATTGGGCCGCGGGTTGCAGATGAACACCGCCAATAAGCGGCGCAGCTTCGAGCGGATCGCTGCGCACCTGAGGCCGGACGTTCTCTCGAACCGGATCAACGAACGGCGCCAAAAGCTTGGCGAGCGGATGATCCGTGCCGAGCGTATCATCGAGCGGTTGCTGCAGCGCTCTGCCTCGCGGGTATCCTCCGCCGATGTTGCGCTCCGCACCCTGCCCGCCCGTTTATTGAGCCAGATTCACCGGTCTCAGGATCGCCTGACCGGTCTTTCCGGCAGGGCCGACAGCGCGCTTCTGGCCGACCTGCGGCGCCGGCGCAGCGCGGTGACGGCGCATGACCGCATCCTGCAATCGCTATCCTATCGCAACGTCCTGAAGCGCGGCTATGCGCTGGTGCGGGACGAAACCGGAACTCCGGTGAAGGGCGCCGCGGCTTTGTCGCTCAACCAGACGATCGCCATCGAATTCGCCGATGGTTCAATCAACGCACTGACGACAGAGGGCGGCGCTAATCCGCCGCCACAGCCGGCAAAGAAACGCGCCGACAAGCCGGCGGACGCAGCACCGTCCAAACAGGGCAGCCTGTTCTAGGATGCGCATTCTCCTCGTTCTCGCCCATCCGCTCGCCGACAGCTTTGCCGCAGGCGTTGCCGCCACTGCGAAGGCGGCGCTGGAGAAAAGCGGCCATAACGTCGATCTGGTCGATCTTTACAGGGAAGGCTTCGATCCGCGCCTGCAGGAAGAGGAACGGCGGGGTTATTTCGACACGCCCTATGACACTAAGGGCGTCGACGATATCGTCGCGCGGCTACGGGCTGCCGATGGGCTGATCCTGGTCTTTCCGCAATGGTGGTTCAATTTTCCAGCCATCCTCAAGGGTTTCTTCGACCGGGTCTTTGCACCGGGCGTCGCCTTCGACCACGAACAATCCGGCGGCCGTATCCTTCCGCGCCTGACGAACATTAAGCTGTTCTGGGCGCTGACGACCACAGGCTCGCCCTGGTGGGTCGTCAAGCTCTACATGGGCAACCCGGTGCGGCGCCTCTTGAAACGCGGGATTGCGGCGTTCTGCGCCAAGGACGTCAAATTCCGGATGATCTCGCTGCACGATATGGACCGGGTGACGCCAGCGCAATGCGCCGCCCATCTGGCAAGGATTGAAAAGGCTCTGGAACGGATATGAAATCGGGGCAGGCAGACGGAAAGGAAACGGTTCCGTAACGGTCTGACAGCTAGAATATCGGCTGATTGAACCGAGGGCGTCCGATGCCGGTGGAATTATCAGCTTCGCAGGCTTTGAACCTCTGGCACAGCGTTTCGCTTGAACAGGTGCGGATCGACAAGCGCGACCTGACGCTCCGGCAAATCTCCATCCTGCTGCATATCTACCTCGTTCCGCCGCCGCATACGGTGCGTGGGCTGGCCGGAATTCTGGGTGTCACCAAGCCTGTCATCACCCGTGCGCTCGACACGATGGGCGATCTCGGCCTTGTGACCCGGGCCCGTGACGAACGCGACAAACGCAACGTGATCATCAAGCGCACGGTCGATGGTGCGCTTTATCTTGAAAAACTTGGCGATCTGATCATTGATCAGGGACGCAAACTGTCTATTTGAGAAACCATGCTTGATCTTCCAGACCGCCGGCTGAACGCCTACCGCACCGACCTTGCCGAGGAACGCCTGCGCGGCGTCGTCGAGGCTCCAAACTATGTCAGCGGCACTGCAGGAATCATCTGCGTCCCCGTTGTCCAGATGCGGGCGCGCCCCGAACTGGAATGCGGCACGGATACGGAGCTTTTACTCGGCGAAACCGTCCGTGTTTTCGATACGGACGCCGGCTGGGCCTGGGTGAAGTCCGATTTCGACGGTTATGTCGGCTATATTCCCGATTATGCGGTTTCACCTGTCGTGCGCAGCCTGACCCATATCATTACCGCCCCGCGCACTTTCATCTATTCCGGGCCGGACCTGAAATTCCCGACCGTGCAGGCGCTGTCGATGGGAAACCGGATCGCCGTCATCGACGAGCGCGAAACACGCGGTACACGCTATTTCCTGTTGGAAGGCGGACAGGCGGTGATTGCCAATCACTGCGCCGAGGTCGGGCAGCCGCTTTACGGCGATTATGTCGCCATTGCGGAGCGGTTTCTCGAAACCCCCTATCTCTGGGGCGGGCGCTCCGGCTTCGGCATCGACTGCTCCGGCCTTGTTCAGCTATCGATGATGATGACCGGCCGCGCTGCGCCACGCGACACCGATATGCAGGCCAGCGGACTTGGCACCGAAATCGACCGCAGCGAACTCACGCGCGGCGACCTCGTTTTCTGGAAGGGCCATGTGGCGATCATGGAAGACGAGAGGACGCTGCTGCATGCCAACGGCCATACGATGAGCGTATCCCACGAGGGGCTCGAAGAATCGATCCAGAGGATCGGCTGGCTCTACAACAAGCCGACAGGCTTCCGCCGGCCCTGATCAATAGCCGGCTTTGCGATCCACCAGATGCTCCAGCGGCAGGCCGCTTTCGAAGCGGTCCATCTGTTGCTCGGCATGGACAAACAGCGCCTTGACGTCTGACGACGCCGCCACATGCGGCGTGACATAGACATTGTCCATATCCCAGAACGGGCTGTCACTGTCCAACGGCTCCTGCTCGAACACATCGAGCGAGGCGCCGCCAAGAACGCCCGCCTTGATCGCGGCGATGATATCCGCGCTCACCTGACTGCCGCCACGGCCGCCATTGATCACGACCGGGGCGCCGAAAGGCCCCTTTCGGCTGAGCTTTGAAAACAGAGAGGCGTTCAGGATGCCCTTGGTCTCTGCCGTCAACGGCAGCAGGCTGACGAGGAAATCGGTCTTTGCCAGAAAGGCATCCAGCGCATTGCCGTCAAAGGTTTCGACGCCATCGATTGTCTTTTTCGAGCGCGACCAGCCGATCGTCTTGAAGCCCATGACGCCGAGTTTGCGGATGGCATCCTGACCGAGAATGCCGAGGCCCATGACGCCGACGGTGACATCGGCCGCTTCCGGCTGGCTGAGATCCTCCCAGAGATGTGCCTTGGCCCGCGCCTCGTAGGCCCGGTGCTGGCGCAGGTGCATGAGGCAGTTCATGACCACCCATTCGCTCATCCGTGTCGTCAGGCTTCGGTCCACGAAGCGGACCAGCGGTACATCCGGCAGGCCTGGAAGCGTCAGGACATGATCAACGCCGGCACCGCCGGAAAACACCACCTTCAGATCCGGCGCTCGGGAAAACAGGTCGGGATCTGATTTCCAGACGACGGCATAACCGATGCCGGAGAGATCGCGGCCCTTATGGGCGGGGTCGGCGAGATTGAGGACCTCGCGTCCAGGGAACGCACCCTTCAGGCCGCCCTCCACTTCGCGTGGAATGAACTTCAGATCGACGATGACGGGGCTTTTCTCGGACATGGCAACAGACTCTATTGGCGGACGGCGGGCACATCGACCGCTTCCATATTGAAGGCAGCAGCCATCAGCGCCTTGGTATAATCTTCCTGCGGCGCCGTGAAGATGCGCTCGGAAGGGCCCTGCTCGACCACCTTGCCAAGCCGCATGACGATCATGTCGTTGGCAAGGGCGCGGACGACTTTCAGATCGTGGCTGATGAAGAGATAGGCCAGCGAATGCTTCGCCTGCAGATCGCGCAAGAGATCGACCACCTGCGCTTGAACGCTCATATCCAGAGCCGACGTCGGCTCGTCGAGCATGACGAATTGGGGTTTCAGCACCATGGCGCGGGCAATGGCGACACGCTGCCGCTGGCCGCCGGAGAATTCATGCGGGTAGCGCCACCGCGTCGCCGCATCGAGACCGACTTCTTCCAGTGCTGCCGCCACGCGTGCGTCACGCTCCTTCTCGGAAAGGCTGGGCTCATGCACTTTCAGTCCTTCGGCGATGATGTCGCTGATGGCCATGCGCGGGCTGAGCGAACCAAAGGGATCCTGGAAAACGATCTGCATGCGGTTGCGCAAGGGGCGCATCTGCTTGAACGAATAGCCGGCTATCTCGTTGCCGATAAAGCTGATGCGGCCCTTCGACGAAATCAGCCTCGTCAGTGCCAGGCCGAGCGTGGTCTTGCCCGAGCCGGATTCGCCGACGACGCCGAGCGTCTGGCCGGCACGCAGCGTCAGGTCGATGCCATCGACCGCCTTCACATGATCGACCACCTTGCGCAGGAAGCCGGCCTTGATCGGGAACCAGACCTTCATGTCTTGCGCCTGCATCACCACCGGTTTCGACGTGTCGGAAACGGGTGGCACGCCCTTGGGCTCGGAGGCCAGCAGATGGCGGGTATAGGCATGCTGCGGATTGGCGAAAATCTCTGCGGTGGGGCCGGTTTCGACGATCTTGCCCTTGGTCATGACGCAGACCCGGTCGGCGATCTTGCGGACGATGCCGAGGTCATGGGTGATGAACAGCATCGACATGCCATGGTCATCCTTGAGCTCTTTCAGAAGCTCGAGGATCTGCGCCTGCACCGTTACGTCGAGTGCCGTGGTCGGCTCGTCGGCGATCAAGAGTTCCGGCCGGTTGGCGAGCGCCATGGCGATCATCACGCGCTGGCGCTGGCCGCCGGACAGTTCGTGTGGATAGGCGGCAAGCCGCTTTTCCGGCTCGCGTATGCCGACCTGATTGAGCAGTTCCAGCACGCGGGTCCGCGCCGCGGCGCCGGTGATCCCCTGGTGAAGATCGAGGATTTCGGCGATCTGCCGCTCGATCGAATGCAGCGGGTTGAGTGACGTCATCGGCTCCTGAAAGATCATCGTGATGTCGTTGCCGCGCACCTGGCGCAGTTCGGCATCCGAGGCCGTCATCAGGTCCTTGCCGTTGAAGAGGATTTCGCCGCTCGGATGGCTGGCGGCGGGATAGGGCAGAAGCTTCAGGATCGAATTGGCAGACACGGATTTTCCCGAGCCGGATTCGCCAACCAGCGCCACCACTTCGCCGCGCTTGATATCGAAGGAAATTCCGTCCACCGCCGTCGATGTCCTGCCGCCCTGGTGAAAGGCGACCGAGAGATTGCGCACGGAAAGGAGTGTGTCTGTCATCGTCGCGCTCACCGGAAGGTCTTCCTTGGGTCGAAGGCATCACGGGCGGCTTCGCCGATGAAGATCAGCAGCGACAGCATCACCGACATGACGACGAAGGCGGTCAACCCGAGCCATGGGGCCTGCAGGTTGGACTTGCCTTGGCTGATCAGTTCGCCAAGCGATGCGGATCCCGGCGGCATGCCGAAGCCGAGGAAATCGAGCGAGGTCAGCGTCGTGATCGAGCCGGAAAGAATGAACGGCAGGAAGGTCAGCGTCGCCACCATGGCATTGGGCAGAAGGTGGCGGAACATGATCGTCCGGTTGTTGACGCCGAGTGCGCGGGCGGCTCGCACATATTCGAAATTGCGCGCCCGCAGGAACTCGGCACGCACGATGCCGACAAACCCCACCCAGGAAAACAGCAGCATGATGCCGAGCAGGATGAAGAAACCCGGCGGCAGGATCGCGGCGATGATCAACAGGATGTAGAGCACCGGCATCGACGACCAGATTTCGATGAAGCGCTGCAACAGCAGGTCCGTCCAGCCACCGAAATAACCCTGTACGGCACCGGCCGTGACGCCGACGACGGCGGAGGCGATGGTCAGGCACAGGCCGAAGAGCACGGAGATGCGGAAGCCGTAGATCATCCGCGCCGCCACGTCGCGCGCCTGGTCGTCGGTGCCCAGCCAATTGAGATTGCCGAGCGTGCAGCCGGGATCGTTTTCGCCCTGTGGATAACCGGAGCAGCGCTCGGCCTTGTCCATCAGCCAGAACGGCTTGGTCGGCGCCGAGTGGGGAATGTTGGAATTGGCCGTCTGGTAGGAATAGCGGATCGGCGGCCAGATCATCCAGCCGTTGGCCTTGATCTCTTCGGAGATTTCCGGCGCGCCATAGTCGGTGATCGCCAGGAACCCCATGTCGCCGAGGAATTTTTCCTCCGGATACTGCACGAGCGCGGGTACCAGCAGCTCGCCCTTGTAGGAGACCAGCACCGGCCTGTCATTGGCGATGAACTCGGCACCGAGGCTGAGGCCGAACAGAACGAGGAAAATCCAGAACGACCAGAAGCCACGGCGGTTGGCCTTGAAATTGTCCCAGCGGCGGCGGTTAACGGGCGACAGGCGGCCCGTGCGGCCGGTCACCAGAGTTGGATCGGCAGAGACGATATCGGCGGCCATCAGACGTCCCTCCTGTCGAAATCGATGCGCGGATCGACCCAGGTATAAACGAGGTCAGACAGAAGGCTGACGAACAGGCCCATCAGCGAGAAGATATAGAGCGTTGCAAAGACGATCGGATAATCGCGCTTGACGATGGCGTCATAGCCGAGACGCCCAAGGCCATCGAGCGAGAAGATATATTCGGTCAAAAGCGAGCCGGTGAAGAAGGCGGTGATGAACGCGCCGGGGAAACCAGCGATGATGATCAGCATGGCGTTGCGGAAGACATGGCCGTAGAGAACCTGCCGCTCGTTCAGCCCCTTGGCCCGCGCCGTGGTGACATACTGCTTCTTGATTTCGTCGATGAAGGAATTCTTGGTGAGCAGCGTCGTCGTCGCAAAGGCCGACATCAAAAGCGTGATCAGCGGTAGCGTCATGTGCCAGAAATAGTCGAGGATCTTCTGCCACCAGTTCAGTTGCGCGAAATTATCCGAGACGATGCCCCGCAGCGGGAACCAGTCGAAGAACGAGCCACCGGCGAACAGCACGATCAACAGGATGCCGAACAGGAAGCCCGGAACCGCATAGCCGACGATGATGATGCCGGATGTCCAGACATCGAATGTCGAGCCGTCGGACATGGCCTTCTTGATACCGAGAGGGATGGAAATCGCATAAGAAAACAGTAGGATCCAAAGCCCGAGCGAGATCGACACCGGCATCTTGTCGAGGATCAGGTCGATGACCGAGGTATTGCGGAAGAAACTCTCGCCGAAATCGAAGCGGATATAGTTCCACATCATCTGGCCGAAGCGCTCCAGCGGCGGCTTGTCGAAGCCAAACTGCTTTTCCAGTTTTTTGATGAATTCCGGATCAAGCCCTTGCGCGCCCCGATACCGGCCCGAGGAATCGTCGCCCATCGACTGCCCGAGATCACCACTGCTCCCGGACAACCGGTCGCCGCCTTGCTGGCCGGTCAGATCGGAAATCACCTGCTCAACTGGGCCGCCGGGGGCGAACTGAATAACGGCAAAGGAAATCGCCATGATCCCGACGATCGTCGGAATCATCAGGAAAAGACGCCGCAGGATATAGGCACCCATCAGCGTTGCTCCCGCCTGCCGCCGTTTCCAGCAACACGATCCGATCCGCAAGCGGCCTGCCACCTGTTTTCAGTCAATCCGTTCGTCTCCTTGAAGGCGCCCCTGCCAAACCGGCCATGACGCCCAAACTGATTCGCATATGTGCATTTGGAGTACATGATGAGCCGTACGCAAGGCTTTCATGGGGTTCCGGCAGGCTTCGACCACCACACATCCGGGAATCCCATGCCGTAATAGGGCAAGTCCGCCGGATGGCTCAGGTGATTCCAGTAGGCAACGCGCACAGCCTTGGAATAGAACAGAGGCACAACATAGTGATGTGCCAGCAGCACGCGGTCGAGCGCCCTTGTGGTCGCCACAAGCTCCTGCCGGTTCGGCGCGAAGACGATCTTACTAATCAGTTCGTCGATCGCCGGATCGGCAATGCCCGCATAGTTCTTCGAGCCCTGCTGATCGACCGAGGCTGAGCCCCAATAGTCGCTCTGCTCGTTGCCGGGCACCAGTGTCTGCGCCCAGATGCCGTAGATCATGTCATAATCGAAGCTCCGGACGCGATTGGTGTATTGCGAGTCATCGACAGTGCGCATGCGGGCATCGATGCCGATCTTCTTCACGCTGTTGACGAATGGCGAGACCGTACGCTCGAAGGACGGGTTGGACAGAAGGATCTCGAAGCCGAAAGGTTCGCCGGTCTTCGTGTTCACCAGCCGGTTTCCCTTGAGCTCGTAGCCGGCCTCCTTGAAGAGGGCGAGCGCCGTGCGCAGGTTCCCGCGTACCTTCTGCGGATCGCCGTTGATGGGATTCGTGTAGGGTGTGGTGAAGACGGCAGCAGGGATCTTGTCCTTCAGCGCCTCCAGAATTTCCTTCTCGCGGCCCTCGGGCAGGCCAGAGGAGGCAAGTTCTGTGTTCCAGAAGTAGCTATCGACGCGTTGATAGGCGTTATGGGCAAGCGTGCGGTTCAGGTCCTCGAAATCGAAGGCATAGTTCAGCGCCTCGCGCACCTTCTGATCCTTGAATTTGTCGCGGCGCAGGTTCGGCACGAAGGCCTGCATGATGCCGGTGGCACGTAGCGGATTCTCGATCTCCGCGCGAATCACCCGGCCATCCTTCGCTGCCGGGAAGTCATAGGCTGTCGCCCAATGGCTGGCGCTACTGTCCCTGTAGAAATCGACATCACCGGCGCGCACAGCCTCGAACTCCACGGTCTTGTCGGCGAAGAACGTATAAGTGATCGTGCCGAAATTGTTCTGGCCGACATTCACGTTGACGTTCTTGCCCCAATAATCGTCGCGCAATTCGAAGCGGATCGAGCCGCCTGCCTGGAAGGAGGCGATTTTGTACGGCCCTGAGCCCATGACCGGCTCCAGCGTCGTCCGGCTGATATCGCGCTTGTTGCCCTTCGTATCCTGGCCCTCCCACCAGTGCTTCGGCACGATCGGAAACTGGCCGAGAATGTTCGGCAGCTCGCGATTGTTCTTCTCATCGAAGCGGAAGGTGACGTCGCGCTCGCCGCTCTTTTCAGCCGAGACCACATGGCGGTAATAGTTGGAAAGAAGGGGATTGTGTTCCTTTGACATATTGAAGGAGAAGATGACGTCTTCCGGCGTCACCGGCTTGCCGTCCGCCCACTTTGCTTCAGCGCGCAGCCGAAACGTCGCGGAGGAAAAGTCGTCGGGATAGGAGACGCCTTCGGCGAGCAGCCCGTAGGAGGCGGTGACCTCGTCTTCGGCGGATTTCAAAAGCGTATCGAAGACAAGAGACGTGACGCCGGCCGCCGCCTCGCCCTTGGAAAGGATCGGGTTGAACGTGTCGTAAGTCCCGGTTTCGGAGAGCTTCAGCTCGCCGCCTTTGGGCGCATCAGGATTGACATAATCGAAGCGGGCAAAGCCGTCTTTATGTTTCAGCTCGCCAATCGTGGAAATGCCGCCGTGCCAGACCGGCTCCTGAGCCACCACCGGTCCAGTTGCCAGGAAGATGGTTGCTGCCAAAGCCAATGCGCGTCTGAAATTCATGCCAATTCGCCTCTTCCGTTTTTCATTTTCCCGCTGCTTGAACGACAGAATAGGCAAAATCCGGGCAATTGACAGAAGCTGCCTCAAATCGGGCATTTTTTTTGGGTCACGGTTGCGTGTCCCGCAAGGCTGACACAAAGACGGAGTGTCAGTCTCGACACGGCAAATCGCAGTTGGGCGTTGTGGATCGCCACGCGCTATCAGAAACGGACGGCATATGACACCGACACATGCAGGCTTTCTCCGGCAGATGGCATCGATGGCGCTGATCGCGCTTATGGGCCTGACTCTTGTCGCCGTGGAGATAGCTTCGGCCGACGATACGCCTGCAAAGCAAATCTTCGGCAAGGTAAAGCTTCCAAGCGAGACGGCGGCGAACCCGATCGGGTTTTACGCCAAGGGCTGTATGGCCGGCGCCGTGGCGATCCCGACGGACGGGCCGACATGGCAGGCGATGCGTCTGTCGCGAAACCGGCGCTGGGGCAATCCGGCGATGATCCAGTTGCTGGAAAAATTCTCTCAGGATGCGGTTCGGCTCGGATGGGGATCCGGCATCCTGATCGGCGACATTTCACAGCCGCGTGGTGGCCCGATGATTACCGGACATGCGTCCCATCAGATCGGGCTGGACGCGGATATCTGGTTTCAGCCCAAGCCTGCGCAGTCGCTTTCCGCGCAGACGCGCGAGGACATGCCGTTCATCTCGATGCTCGACAAGAGCAAGTTCCTGACTGTCAATTCAGACCGCTGGACACCGACCCACGCCAAGCTGGTGATGCAGGCGGCAAGCTATCCGCAGGTGGAGCGCGTTTTCGTCAACCCGGCGATCAAGAAGAAGCTGTGCGAGACATGGACCGGTGACCGCGACCTGCTCGGCAAGGTGCGTCCGGTCTATGGCCATGACGAGCATTTCCATATTCGCATGTTCTGCCCGCCGGGTACGCCGAGCTGCAAGGCGCAGGCCCCGGTCGCCAGCGGCGACGGGTGCGACAAGTCTCTTGCCTGGTGGTTCACCAAGGAACCTTGGGCCGCACCGAAAAAGGACCCGAATGCGAAGCCGGTGAAACCACGCTTCACGACCCTGGCTGACTTGCCGAAAGCCTGCACGGCGCTGCTGGCCGCGCCTGCGGCCTCGGAACAGTCGGCCACTTTCGGCTCGGCTTACGTGGCGCCGCAGCCAACGCCCGGCGATGCGGCGATCCAACAGGCAATCCATGCGGCAAACAGTGACCAGCCGGACAATGACGTTCCGATCCCACTGGCCCGTCCTGCCATGCAATAGGCTTGAGGCGCCGAAACTTTCGGCGCTTTTCAACCGCCGAGCAGTGCTGTAGAGAAAATCAAATCGATTTAATTCGAGACTTTTCATGGTCGGCTTGATGCCGGGAGTTCTGTGATGGCCAGCCAGACATGCGTGGCGCTGATTGCGCACGATCAGAAGAAAGACGACATGGCCGCGTTTGCGCAGGCCAACGAGGCCGTGTTTACCGGCTGGAAAATCGTTGCCACCGGAACCACCGGCGGGCGCGTTCAGGAGGCCTGTCCCAGTCTCAACGTAATCCGGCTGAAGAGCGGCCCGCTTGGTGGCGATCAACAGATCGGCGCGATGATCGCCACAGGCGACGTGCATATGCTGATCTTCTTCGTCGATCCCCTCACCGCCATGCCACATGATGTCGATGTCAAGGCGCTGATGCGGCTTGCCACCGTCTACGATATTCCGATGGCGCTGAACCGGGCGACCGCAGAACGGTTGATCGACTTCAACCAACCCTGATAAAGCTCTTTCCCAGCCTTCAGTCCGCACGATCATAACGGAACCCTTCCATGCCCACGCTCCCAGACACCGACAGCGGCCTTACCTTTCCGATCCTGATCGGCGACATTGGCGGAACCAACGCCCGGTTCGCGCTGCTCATCGACGCCTTTGCCGAGCCGAAGCTGTTTCCAATCATTCCGACGACCAATTACGCCAGCATCGAGGAAGCGCTGCAGACCAGCATTCTCGACAAGACCTCGGTCCAGCCGCGCTCGGCGATCATCGCGGTGGCAGGCCCGGTCAAGGGCGACGACATTCCGCTGACCAATGCCGGCTGGGTGATCAAGCCGAAGGACATGCTGACGGCGCTTTCGCTGGAAGACGTCATCATCATCAACGATTTCGAGGCGCAGGCGCTGGCCATTGCCTCGATCGGTAACGAGGGCCGGGAACAAATCGGTCCCGGCACAATCCTCGAATCCGCCTCATGCGCTGTGCTTGGGCCAGGAACGGGCCTTGGTGTTGCGGGCCTTGTCCATGCGCAGCATACCTGGTTTCCGGTTCCCGGCGAAGGCGGTCATGTGGATGTCGGTCCACGCACCGAGCGCGACTATCAGATATGGCCCTTCCTCGAGCCGATCGAGGGACGCATTTCGGCCGAACAGTTGCTGTGTGGCCGCGGCATCGTGAACATCTACCGCGCCGTCTGCGAATCAAAAGCATGGGAACCGAAGCTTGCCGATCCGGCAGCAGTGACCACCAATGCACTTGCCGGCAGCGACGAGGCGGCGGTGGAGACTATTTCGTTGTTTTCCACCTATCTCGGCCGCGTCGCCGGTGACATGGCGATGATCTTCATGGCGCGTGGAGGCGTGTTCCTCGCCGGCGGCATTTCGCAAAAGATCCTGCCGGCCCTTAAGAAACCGGAATTCCGCCTGGCCTTCGAAGACAAGGCGCCACACTCGGCTCTGCTCAAGACCATCCCGACTTTTGTGGTCACCCACCCGACCGCAGCCCTGTCCGGCCTTGCCGCCTATTCGCGCACGCCGTCGCGCTTCGGTGTGGCAATGGAGGGACGGCGCTGGAGAACTTGAGGCCTCAGCTTAGGCCCAGACTCGCCAAACAGGGATCAAGGTACTATAGAGCCCGGTGAAATAAGGCGCTTCAAAGCGCGCCGGGTTTTAAGGAAACCAGCTTGAAGCAAGCCAAGACAAAGCTCCCCGCAATCGATCGCGAGACCATTACCAGCGTTCTCAAGCGGGTGATCGCTGAAAACGGGCGCGCGCATCTGCGCGGCTATATCTTCGCCATCGCGTGCTTGGCCCTCGTCGCCGCCACGACCGCTTTTACCGCATGGATCATGGAATCCGTCGTCAACGAAGCCTTTGCCAACAAGCGCGCGGACATCGTCCTGTACATCTGCGGTGCAATCTTTCTCGCCTTCGTGCTGCGCGGCTTTGCCACGTATGGTCAGGCCGTGGCGCTCTCGAAGATCGGCAACAATATCGTCGCCAGCTACCAGCGCCGGCTCTATTCGCATCTGATGGCGCTGAGCGTCGGCTACTTCAGCGATACGCGCTCGGCGCGTATTTCCGCCCAGATCAGCCAGAACGTCTCCGGCATCCGCGATGTACTCAACATGACGGTGACGTCGCTTGCCCGCGACTTTCTGACATTGGTGGCGTTGATCGGCGTGATGATCAGCAAGGACTGGCTGCTGACCCTGATCGTTTTCGTCGTCGCACCGCCGTTGCTGATCGGTCTTCGTTACATCTCGCGCCGGTTGCGGCTGGCGACGCGCGAATCGGTGGAGATCAATAGCCACGTACTCGGCGCGATGCAGGAAACCATCCAGGGCATCACCATCGTCAAGGCGTTCACGATGGAAGAGCAGTTGCGGACCAAGGTCGAGACGATTATCGACAGGGCCGAAAACCGAGCAAACCGCATTGCCCGCCTCAGTGAACGCACCGCACCGATGACGGAGACCTTTGCCGGTTTTGCGATTTCCAGTGTGTTGGCCTATGCCGCCTTCCGGGCGATCTACGATGGCGTCCAGCCAGGGGCTTTCTTTGCCTTCATGACGGCGCTGTTGATGGCCTATGATCCCGCCCGGCGCCTGGCGCGACTACAGGTTTCACTGGAGCGCGCCGTCGTCAATGCCCGGATGATCTACGAAATTCTCGATATGGTCCCGCATCAACGCGACCTGCCGGACGCTCGCGACCTGACGCTTGGAGCAGCCGCTATCGAATTCAGGAACGTCCGGTTCTCCTATAACCAGGGCGACGATATCCTCAAGGGTGTCAGCTTCATCGCAGAAGGCGGCAAGACGACGGCGCTTGTCGGGCCATCCGGTGCCGGCAAATCAACCGTCATCAGCCTCATTCCGCGGTTCTACGACCCTTCCGGCGGCGAGATCCTCATCGACGGACAGGACATCGCCCATGTCACCAAGCAGTCGCTGCGCAACGGCCTCGCCTATGTCTCGCAGCAGCCTTATCTGTTCGAAGGATCGATCCGCGACAATATCCGCTATGGCCGCCCCACCGCCACGGATGCAGAAGTCGAGGAGGCTGCGAAACTGGCCTATGCGCATGACTTCATCCGCACACAGCCGCAGGGATACGACACCGCAGTCGGTGAAAACGGTGTGACCCTTTCCGGTGGCCAGCGCCAGCGGCTGTCCATCGCCCGCGCATTGGTGCGCAATGCGCCCATTTTGCTTCTCGACGAGGCAACTTCTGCACTTGATACCGAGTCGGAAGCAGCCGTCCAGAAGGCTCTCGATCACGCCATGAGCGGCCGCACCGTGGTGGTCATCGCTCACCGCCTGTCCACCGTCGTCAATGCCGACAAGATCATCGTCATGAAGGACGGGATCGTTGCCGAGGAAGGCACGCATGAGGCGCTTGCGCAGCGCAGTGACGGCCTTTACGCTCGCCTTCACAATCTGCAAGGCACGGCGGAGTCAGAACCGGTCGCGGATGCCGAAACACTGATCTGAGGAAAATGAGGCAGGCATGAGCGGGACAGACATGAAACTCGTGGTGGTCGGTGCCGCAGGCCGGATGGGCCAGACGCTGATCCGCACCATCCATGCCATGCCGGGCGCGACCGTCTTTGCCGCCGTCGAACGGCCGGGTTCGGCCTTCATCGGCCGCGATGCCGGCGAGATTGCCGGGCTTGGACCGACCGGTGTCATCGTCACCGACAAGCCGCTCGAAGCCTTTGTCGAGGCGGAAGGCGTGCTCGATTTCACCGCGCCTGCCTCCTCGGTGGATTTTGCCGGCCTCGCGGCGCAGGCCCGCATCGTCCATGTCATCGGCACGACCGGTTGCTCATTGGACGATGAGGAAAAATTCAAGGCGGCCGGGCGGCATGCCCGGATCGTCAAATCCGGCAATATGAGCCTCGGCGTCAACCTCCTCGGCGTGCTGACACAGCAGGCGGCCCGCGCACTTGGGCCGGAAAACTGGGACATCGAAATCCTCGAAATGCACCACAAGCACAAGGTCGACGCGCCGTCCGGAACGGCACTGCTGCTTGGCGAAGCAGCCGCCAGAGGCCGCGAGATCGACCTTGCCGAACATTCGGTGCGGGTGCGCGACGGCCATACCGGCGCACGTGTCACTGGCGCCATCGGTTTTGCCACGCTGCGCGGCGGCTCGGTGATCGGCGAGCATTCCGTTATCCTTGCAGGCGAAGGCGAGCAGGTGACATTGTCCCATTCGGCGACCGACCGGGCAATCTTTGCCCGGGGTGCCATTACCGCTGCACTCTGGGCACGCAACCAGAAACCCGGCTTCTACTCCATGCTCGACGTGCTCGGGCTGTCCTGACCCCTAAAACTCCCCGGAGGAACTTCTATGAGCGGCACCCTCGTCCTTGTGCGTCACGGCCAGAGCGACTGGAACCTGAAGAACTTGTTTACCGGCTGGAAGGACCCCGACCTGACGCCGCTTGGCATCGAGGAAGCCAATGCCGGAGGCAAGGCGCTGGCCGATTACGGCATCAAGTTCGACGTCGCCTTCACATCGGTGCTGACGCGCGCCCAGCATACGCTGAAGCTCATCCTCGACAATCTCGGCCAGCCCGATCTGGAAACCATCAAGGACCAGGCGCTGAACGAGCGCGACTACGGCGATCTGTCCGGTCTCAACAAGGACGACGCCCGCGCCAAGTGGGGCGAAGAGCAGGTGCATATCTGGCGCCGCTCCTATGACGTACCGCCGCCAGGTGGCGAAAGCCTGAAGGACACCGGCGCCCGTGTCTGGCCCTATTACATGACCGACATCCTGCCGCGCGTTCTGGCCGGTCAGAAGGTCCTGGTCGCCGCTCACGGCAATTCGCTGCGCTCGCTGCTGATGGTACTCGACCGGCTGGACCGCGAGCAGATCCTCTCGGTCAATCTCGCGACCGGCGTGCCGATGGTCTACAAGCTGAAGGCGGATTCCACCGTCGCTTCCAAGGAAGTTTTGGGCGACATGTCCGGCGCCCATTGAGCGTCTGGATTGATCGAATTCAATGAAAGGGCCGCTTGCGCGGCCCTTTTCACGTCAGACCTTGCCCGCCTCCCAGCCGAGCATCGCCCGCTTGCGGGTGAGGCCCCAGTGATAGCCGGTGAGCGCGCCGCTTTTGCCGAGCGCTCGGTGACAGGGAACGACGAACGAGATCGGGTTGCGGCCGACGGCCGCACCGACGGCCCGTGAGGCGGTGGGCTGGCCGATATCGCAGGCAATGTCGGAATAGGTGACCGCCTTGCCCATCGGGATCTTCAACAGCGATTCCCAGACGCGGATCTGGAAATCGGAGCCGATCAGCACGACGCGCAACGGCTCTTGCGCGCTCCATTCCCTGGCATCGAAAATACGAGCCGCGTAGCCGGCGGTTGATGCGCTGTCCTCGATAAACTGGGCATTCGGCCAGCGGCTGGCCATATCCTCGAAGCTGGCTTTTTCATCGCCGGCATCGTTGAAAGCCAGACCGGCCAAGCCGCGATCGGTAACCATCACCAGCGCCACGCCGAATGGGCAGGGATGGAAACCATATCGAATCGTCAACCCGCCGCCGCGTTGCTTCCACTCGCCCGGCGACATCGCCTCGTGGGTGACGAACAGATCATGCAGACGCGAAGGCCCTGAGAGGCCGAGTTCGAAACTGGTCTCCAAAAGCGGCAGCTCCTCCTGGCGCAGCAGGCGCTTGGCATGATCAAGCGTCACGGCCTGGAGAAACGCCTTTGGCGACAGCCCGGCCCAGCGGGTAAAGGTCTTCTGAAGCTGCGTGGGCGACTGACCGAGATCACTGGCAATGGCGTCGAGAGACGGCTGATCGCGATAATTTTCGGTCAACAGTTCGACGACGCGGCTGACGGTCTCGTAATCGCTGCCGCGCGGCGTGATGTCGGTGGGAATCGATGTCTTGATATCCATCAGCGTATCTCCTTGAGACCAGAGATAAACACTCGAAGCGGGTCATCGCCACCCGATTCTTGTTCTATCGGCGTTTCACCGTCGCCAAGGCACCGGAAAAGGCGGCGGCGAATGTCTCGCGGTCATCGCGGTTGAGGAAAGAGCCGATATCGGTGGTGCGCTGCCGGTCGCTGAGCTGCATCGAGACGATGCCGATTTCTTGATGGCGGGAAATATTGAACCGCGTCCAGAAGGGATTGAACCGGTGCTCGATCATCCGGCCGGCCGGGTTGAATTTGCGCACGGAAACATCGGTGCGCGAAATGCGGATTTCCTCGCGGGCGCGGGCGGAGCGATAATTCAGCCAGAACGCACCGAACAGCAGCAGGAAATCCAGCCCGAAGAAAAAGACGATCGGCCAGGCTCCGATGACGATAAAAACGAAGATATGGACGAGGCTCATCAGGGCAGCGATGAACAGGAAAACCTTGAAACCCTTTATCCCGAGCGAACGATAGGGTGTCAGCTCGGCGGCGAAAACCGGCTGCTCCTCACTCGACATCTCGGCGTTGCCATCGTTCATGGCGAATGACTATAGATGCATCATGAAAAACGTGAAGCCACAATCAGCGGTCAAGCCGGCGAAAACAAAATCCGCGACCACCGGCCGCGCCAAAACAAAGCCGAAGGCGATCTACAGCAGGGAAGAGATCGAGGAGATTTTCCGCCGTTTCTCGATCCAGCGGCCCGAGCCGAAGGGCGAGCTGGAACACGTCAATCCGTTCACGCTGGTTGTTGCGGTGGCACTGTCGGCGCAGGCGACGGATGCCGGCGTCAACAAGGCAACGCGGGCGCTTTTCGCCATTGCCGACACGCCGGAAAAGATGGTTGAGCTCGGCGAGGAGCAGGTTCGCGAACATATCAAGTCTATCGGGCTTTACCGCAACAAGGCCAAGAACGTCATCGCGCTCAGCGAAAAACTGATCGCCGAATTCGGCGGCGAAGTGCCGCGCACCCGCGAGGAACTGATCACCTTGCCCGGCGTTGGCCGCAAGACCGCCAATGTGGTTCTATCCATGGCGTTCGGCCAGGCGACGATGGCAGTCGATACGCATATTTTCCGCATCGCCAACCGGCTATGTCTGGCACCGGGGAAGACCCCGGACGAGATCGAACACCAGCTGATGCAGATCATCCCCGGGCACTATCTCTACCATGCCCATCACTGGCTGATCCTGCACGGGCGCTATTGCTGCAAGGCGCGCAAGCCGGAATGCCAGCGCTGCGTCATTGCCGATATCTGCAAGGCAGCCGAAAAGACCAGCGAGATGCCGGCACCGCTGGTCGAGTTGCCGGCGCAGATCATCTGAGGGAAATGCCGTCAACCAGGGCGGCGATCGCCGCCTCATATTGATCACGCCTGCCGCCGGCCTCGATCGCCAGCGCTGCGCGGTCGAATGCAGCGGAAAGAAGCTGAGCGAATGCGCCCAGCAATACGGGGTCCTTGCCGGTTGCTGCAAACAGATTTGCGAGGCCAGCCTTCAAGCTCCCCTCCGCATGCTCAGCGTCTATGCCCTGCAGACTGTGAAGTCCGAGAATAGCGGGGCCTTCAAGCAGCAGAAGGCGTGTGCGGCCGGGCACAGCCATTGCATCGAAATAGCCACGTGCGCCATCCAGCAGAGCTTCGCGGGCGTTGCTGGATCCGGCGGCTTTTGCCTCGATCTCGACGCCTACCTGGCGGGCTTCGTCAGCGACGACGGCCGCAAACAGCGCCTTCTTATCCTCGAAATGATGATAGAGCGCGCCGCGCGTCACGCCAGCGGCGCTGGCGATCTCAGGGGTCGCCGTATCGGCATAGCCTTTTTCGACGAATAGCCCGCGCGCCGCCGCCATCAGGGCGAGGCGCATGCTATCGGTCCGATCCTTGTTGCTACGTCGCATTTTCCGCCTTTACATACAATCTGAATGTATGTTAATTACAAAAACATACAGAATGTATGATAATTTCGCACGGAGGAAAAGCCATGAAAATCACCAGCTACTATCCCGTCATCATGACCGGCGACGTTCAGGGCACGGCCGAATTCTATATCCGGCATTTCGGCTTCAAAGCGCTGTTTACGGCTGACTGGTATATGCACCTGCAATCAACTGAGAACGAGCATGTGACCCTGGCCATTCTCGACGGCAGTCACGAGACAATCCCGCAAAGTGGACGCGGGACCGTTTGCGGGCTTCTGCTCAATTTCGAGGTCGAGGATCCGGATGCAGTCTATGCGCAATTCCAGGCCGCGGGCCTGCCGATCCTTCTAACGCTGCGCGATGAGAATTTCGGCCAGCGGCATTTCATCACCGCCGATCCCAACGGCGTGCTGATCGACGTGATCAAGCCGATCTCGCCAACGGCCGAATTTGCGGCGCAGTATAATGCGTCCGTGCTGCCGGCCTGATCACGCTTAGGCCGTCGGTCTACGCTCCGTCAGCGAATAAAGGAGCGCCGAGACCGGCAGTGCCAAGCCGAGCATCGAGGCGGCCCACCAGCCGCCTTGCGCATAAAGCCAGCCACCAAGCGCCGAGCCGACGGCACCACCGGCAAAGAACGTCGCCATGTAAAGCCCGTTCAAGCGACTGCGATATTCGGCGCCGAGCATGAAGATGGCGCGCTGGCCCATAACCAGATTGGTCACGACGCCAAAATCCAGGAGGATGGCGGCGAAGGTGAGAAGGCCGAGTGCCCACAGTGACCCGGCCGGCGCGATATGGGTGATGAGGAAGGCCGCCGCGACGGAGATCATCGACAGGCGCGTTGCCGGAAAACTCCAGCCCTTGTCTGCAAGACGCCCGCTAATGGGTGCGGCGATGGCACCCGCGGCACCGGCCAACGCGAACAGCGCGATCTGCCCCTGCGACATGCCGAATTCCGGCCCGGACAGCAGCAACGGCGTTGTCGTCCAGAACAGGCTGAAGGCAGCGAACATGAAGGCGTGATACAGCGAGCGGCGGCGCAGGATCGGCGTGGTTGCGACCAACCGCCCCATCGAAGCCAGCAGCGCGCCGTAGCTCAATCCCGTCTGCGGAATGCGCGGCGGCAGGGCGCGCCCCAGCACTGCGGCCAAAATGACCAGCACTGTTGCCGAGATGAAGAAGACCATATGCCACGGCAGGAACTCGGCGATGAAGCTTGAGGCCGGACGCGCCAGCATGATGCCGACCATCAGGCCGCTCATGACATTGCCGACAGCCTGTCCGCGATGTGCCTCCGGTGCCATATGCGCCGCATAAGGCACGATGATCTGGATGGCGACGGAGCCTAGCCCGATGAAAAACACCGAGGCCAAAAACGGCAGCGGCTTCGAGGCGAGCCCGGCGCCGATGACCGCAACTGTTCCCAGCGCCATCACCGAAAGAATCAGCTTGCGATTTTCGAAGAGATCGCCCAGAGGCACGATCAGCAGAAGGCCGAGGCCATAACCGATCTGCGTCAGCGTCACAATTAATCCTGCCGCTCCGGGAGAAAGACCCAGCGACGCGCTGATCGGGCCAATCAAAGGCTGCGCGTAATAGAGGTTGGCAGCGATCAGGCCGCAGGAAGCGGCCAGAAGGAACATCATCGACGATGACATGGCTTTGGATTCTTGAGCCTTGGATTCGGAAGTTTTGGGTTCTGGGGTTTTGGGTTCTGATGCAATTTCACCCCGGCATGCGATACTGGTCACGGTCGTCTCCAAAGTCCAAATTCAAAAAATCAAAACGGTCAGCCCAACAGCTTCATCGCCACATCGGTAACCGCCATCATCTCAGGGCGGCTGCGGCCGGTTTTCCCGACGATGCGCATGCCCTGCAGCAGGCAAAGCAGTGCGCGGGCGGCATCCGCGGCATCGACACTGGTGGATACGGATCCATCCGACTGGCCCAGCAGAATGCAATTCTTCATGATCGCTTCGTTGCTGGCGTGGGCGACATCGACGCGCTCTGCAGCAACCGGATCCGATGCGGCCAGTTCCGCCGCAGTCGCAACGACGAGACAACCACGCTGGCCGAGCTCGCCATGTGCTGCCTCGGCATAAAACTGCAGCGCGGCTTTGATCTTGTCGCGGCCGAGCGGAATGGGCGTAATCGCCGCCATGAGCTTCGTGTTGCGCAAAACACGGTAGCGGTCGAACGCAGCGAGCAGGATGCCGCGCTTGTCCTTGAAGGCCTTGTAAATGCTGCCGGGCGTCAACCGCATCGCATCCGAAAGATCGCTGATGGACGTGCCGTGGTAACCGCGAACCGAGAAAACATCGATGGCGCGCTCCAGGGCCGCATCTGTGTCGAACTCCCGGGGCCGACCGCGCGGGCGTTGGTTCTGTGGTGTTTCTGCATTGGTTTCCATGCAGGCCGTATAGGAAACGATCGCTTCCTATATCAAGTAAAATTTCCGTGTAGACGCTCTTTTTCGCTTTCCACTTCCAAACTGCTGGAAATCCGCTATTACCGGACACCGACTGACACAAACATTCCAGGCGGTTCCGGATGACAAAATTCGACGTGCTCACGATCGGCAATGCGATTGTGGATATCATTGCGCGCTGCGACGACGCATTCCTGGTCCACAACGGCATCATCAAGAGCGCGATGAACCTGATCGATGCCGACAGGGCAGAACTGCTCTATTCGCGCATGGGACCGGCACTCGAAGCGTCCGGCGGCAGCGCCGGCAATACCGCTGCGGGCGTTGCCAATCTCGGCGGCCGGGCCGCCTATTTCGGCAAGGTGGCCAACGACCAGCTGGGCGAGATCTTCACCCATGACATCCGTGCCCAAGGTGTGCATTTCGAGACCAAGCCGCTCGATGATCTTCCGCCGACCGCCCGCTCGATGATCTTCGTCACCGAGGACGGCGAACGCTCGATGAACACCTATCTCGGCGCCTGCGTCGAACTCGGACCAGATGATGTCGAGCCGTCGGTGGTTGCAGACGCGGCGGTCACCTATTTCGAAGGCTATCTGTGGGACCCGCCGCTCGCCAAGGACGCCATCCGCGAATGCGCCCGCATAGCCCATGAGAATGGCCGTGAAGTGGCGATGACGCTGTCCGACAGCTTCTGCGTCCATCGCTACCGGGCAGAATTCCTCGACCTGATGCGCTCCGGCACCGTCGACATCGTCTTTGCAAACCGCGCCGAGGCCCTGGCGCTATACGAGACGGAAGACTTCGAGCAGGCGCTGTCGATGATCTCGAAAGATTGCAAGCTGGCCGCCGTGACGTTGAGCGAGGAAGGCTCGATCATCGTCAAGGGTGACGAGCGGGTCAAAGTCGAGGCGACGACGGTCAGCCGCGTTGTCGATACGACAGGTGCGGGCGATCTCTACGCCGCCGGTTTCCTGCATGGTTATACGACGGGTCGGTCATTGGCCGACTGCGGCAAGCTCGGCAGCCTTGCGGCTGGCATCGTCATCGAGCAGATCGGCCCGCGTCCGATGATCTCGCTCTCTGCAGCAGCAAAGGAAGCCGGTCTGCTCTGACCGGTTTGCCGTCGCACAACCCCTACTTGAAGGCTTCGCCCGGATACGCGCCCCAGATTTCGCCCTGAGAAATCCAGCCATCGGTGCCTTGCGCTTCGGCGCGGCACCATTCGCCGTTGCACTCGCCGACATGAACGACGACGCCCGGCTCGATCCGTGCGACGATGGCGCCGCCCGATTGCGGGTCGCGCCGCATGTTGACGAAGACGCCCTCGCCCTTGCCACGCATCCATGGGGCAGCAACGGCCGTCCGGTCGCCGGACAGCAGCGCCTGGTTGACCCAGCCCTCGGTGCCATCGGCATCGCGGATCTTGCGCCAATTGTCATATTCCTGGGTCACTTCGACCGGCACGCCCGACTTGAGATAACGCCAGGCAACGGCATAATCGACACTCGGGCCAACGCGAAGATTGACGCTCTTGGATTTCAGGCTGACGAAGCGGGGCAATGGCAGCCCGCTGGCACCCTTGGCCGCCTGGGCAAAAGCCGGTGCTGCCTCGATTGCGACGAGTGACAACGTGACTGCGGTGGCGAAAGCGAGCCTGGAAAGGAACTGACGCATGACAAAATCCATTTTCCAAAAAAATTCAGAAGCTTGCAGCTAAATCTCTGACCGACCCCGTCGAAGACCAGCAAATCGTCTGGGAACATCTCGAGTTTTGTTTGTCTTCCCCACCGGGTCTGGTAGAAAATGGAACTGCAGGGAGAACGATCACTCATCTTGGTTAAAAACCCGTCAACAAGGCGAAGCAGGCAGCAATGACCGCGAAGAAAAAACCCAAGGTCTACATCACCCGCAAACTGCCCGATGTCGTCGAGACGCGCATGCGCGAACTGTTCGACGCTGAGCTCAACATCGACGACACGCCGCGCACGCAGCCCGAACTGGTGGCAGCCGTGAAGCGGGCCGACGTGCTTGTTCCGACCCTTACCGACCGGATTGACGCCGCACTGATCGAACAGGCCGGACCGCAGCTGAAACTAATCGCCAGCTTTTCCAACGGCGTCGATCATATCGATGTCGATGCCGCCGCGCGCCATGGCATAACTGTGACCAACACGCCGAACGTGTTGACCGAAGACACCGCCGACATGACGCTGGCACTCATCCTCGCCGTTCCGCGCCGGCTGACGGAAGGGGCCAATATCCTGACCGACCGCAAGGGCGAATGGGCCGGCTGGTCACCGACCTGGATGCTCGGGCGCCGTATTTCCGGCAAGCGCATCGGCATTGTCGGCATGGGCCGGATCGGCACTGCCGTCGCTCGACGCGCCAAGGCTTTCGGGTTGTCGATCCATTACCACAATCGCCATCGCGTCAGCACCGAGACCGAGGAAAAACTGGAGGCGACCTATTGGGATAGCCTCGACCAGATGCTCGCCCGCGTCGATATCGTTTCGGTCAATTGTCCGTCGACACCAGCGACCTACCACCTGCTTTCGGCACGACGGCTGGCGCTGATGCAGCCGACCAGCTACATCGTCAATACGGCCCGCGGCAGCATCGTCGATGAAGTCGCGCTGATCAAATGCCTGCGCGAAGGCAAGATTGCCGGCGCCGGGCTCGACGTGTTCGAGAACGAACCGGCCGTCAACCCGAAGCTCGTCAAGCTTGCCAGCGAAGGCAAGGTGGTGCTCTTGCCGCACATGAGTTCGGCAACGCTTGAGGGCCGCATCGACATGGGCGACAAGGTGGTGATCAATATCCGCACCTTCTTTGACGGCCACCGCCCGCCGGATCGTGTCCTGCCCGGCCGCGATTGATCCCTCAGAGCGTCTTGCGCATCTCGACGAAGGTCGGACGGTCAAAACCGGGATGGCAGCCTTCCGCAGTCCGCAGAAAACCCCAACTGGCGAAAATGCGGTGGTTTTCGACCAGCTCGATCCGCGTTTCGAGGCGCAGGCAGGACAGCCCATAATCAGCCGCATAGCCCTCGGCCGCCTGCAGCAATAGCCGCCCGACACCCTTGCCTTGCGCATCCGGGGCGACGGCAAGCTTTCCGATATAGAGACAATCCGGCGGCTCCGGCTTGCAGAAGATACAGCCCAGCAATTGACCGTTCTCGATAGCTGTATAGGCTTTCTCAACCCTCGCCTTTTCCATCAGCAACGGTAGGGTCAGCAGGAGTGCAGACGATGGCGGATCGATGCGGGGCTGCATAAAGGCGAACGAAGCAAGGATGAGCGCCCTCAGCGCGTCCCAATCGCCGAACGTTTCATCGATCGGGACGGGGTTCACCGCGTTCTCCGGCTGTATTTGATGGTCTCGAACCGTGCGGCGAGCCCGTCATACATCAGCAGGCGGCCAATGAGTGGCTCACCAGCGCCGGTGATGACCTTGATGACTTCCATAGCCTGCAATGTACCGAGAACGCCGGTCAGCGCGCCAACGATACCGGCTTCGGCGCAGGAGGGCACGACACCCGGCGGCGGCGGTTCGGAAAAGAGATCGCGATAGCCCGGATTCTGGCGGCCATCGGCCGCCTTCTTCCACGGCTGGAGAACAGTCAGCGCCCCATCGAAGCGGCCGACGGCGGCCGTCACCAGGGTGATCTCCAGACGTTCGGCCGTATCGGCGGCGAGATAGCGGGTGGTGAAATTGTCGGAGCCATCGACAACAATGTCATAGGCGGAAAACAAGGTGTCAGCATTGGCCGCCTCCAGCCGCTCCACATGCCGAATTACATCCACATGCGGATTGATCCGCTGGAGTGCATCCGTGGCGCTGTCGGCCTTGGTACGGCCGATATCGGGGGTGCCATGGATGACCTGACGCTGCAGGTTCGACAGCGAAACAGTATCGTCATCGACGATAGCCAGCGTGCCGACACCGGCGGCGGCGAGATACTGCAGGACCGGCGCACCAAGGCCACCGGCACCGATGACCAGCACCCGAGCCGCCTTCAGCGCCTGCTGCCCGGCCCCACCGATTTCCGGCAGGATGATGTGGCGGGCATAGCGCTGGATTTCTTCGGAATTCAGAGGTTGTTTACTCATGATGCCGAACTCTCACCCGGAAACGGTCCCGTTGGCAACGGTGAGATAACGCGCCCTGTCACCAAGGGCTGAAAACATCGACTGGTCCGTGCCGGTCATGAAGGCCTGACCGCCGAGATCGTCGACCAGATCAAATAGCGCCGCCCGCCTGCCTTCGTCGAGATGGGCGGCGATCTCATCGAGCAGCAATACCGGCGCATGGCCGGTCATATTGCCGACCAGGCGGGCATGCGCGAGGATCAGGCCGACCAGTAGCGCCTTCTGTTCGCCGGTCGAGCAGCGTGCGGCTTCCATGTTCTTGGCACGGTGCCGGATCAACAGATCGCTGCGGTGGGGGCCATCGAGCGTGCGGCCGGCTGCGGCATCGCGGTAACGGCCAACCCTCATCATTTCCAGATATTGCTCTTCCAGATCGAAGGCCGGGCGATGCCATTCGCCGTCGAGAAAACCGGAGAGCGCCAGGTCAGCGGCCGGGAACACGCCGCCCTCGTGATTGCGATCCACCAGCCCCGCCAACAGACCGAGCATTTCCTGCCGCGCTAGGGCCATCGAGATGCCAAGCTCTGCCATCTGGCGCTCAAGGCCCGTCAACCAGACCGGATCCGGCCGCCCTTCCGACAAAAGCTTGTTGCGGCTGCGCATGGCGCGCTCGTAATCGGTGGCGCGGCGGCCGTGTTCCGGATCGAGCGACAGGACCAGCCGGTCGAGGAACCGGCGACGGTCGCCCGAGCCCCCTGTGAACAAACCATCCATGGCCGGCGTAAGCCAGAGCACGCGCAGATGATCGAGAAGTTCATCGACCGTCTTGACCGTCGTTCCGTTCAACCGAAGGCGGCGTGTCTGGCCTTCCTCAGCGCCTGCCGTGCCCGTGCCGATCTCGACCGGGCCGTCCATGCCCTCAAGCTCTGCAAACACGGAGAAGCCGGTCTCGGCCCCGACCCGCGCCACGTCGGCATAGGCGGCACGGCGCAGCCCGCGCCCCGGCGATAGGAAGGAAACGGCTTCCATCAAATTGGTCTTGCCCGCACCGTTCTCGCCAGTCAGCACCACATGGCGGGTGTCGAGATCGAGCGATAGTCCCGCATAATTGCGAAAATCACTGAGCTTCAGACGGGAAAGAGAAACCTTGTGCGGCATGGGGAATCCGGTTTGCGTTGGGGTGAGAGCTAAGCCGAGAGGACGCCGATGGCAAGGCGGAACATCGGTTAGCGTCACGTCCGAGGCCATGGCGCCGCAGATCACCGGGATGTGACAGAAAAATTACCGCAGCGCACACATGCCTGATTGCGCAGATGCGAATACTCAAATAAGATTGCTTATCTTATGTATGCTAACGATATGGCACTCACTCCATGAACCTTACCCCTACCCTGGGTTTTCTGCTTCACGACGTAGCCCGCCTGCTGCGCAAGCGCTTCGAGCAACGCGCGAAACACATGGGCCTGACACGCTCGCAATGGCAGACGATCGCCTATTTGGCACGCAACGAAGGCATCCATCAGAGCGGTCTTGCCGAGCTCCTGGAAATCGAACCGATTACCCTGATGCGGGTGCTCGACAAGCTTGCCGAGCGCGGCTTCATCGAACGGCGACGCCACGAGACCGACCGCCGCATCTCGCTTCTCTACACAACCGAGCTGGCAAGGGGGCTTTTGTCCGATATGCGCGCCATCGGCGACGCAACGCGTTCCGAAGCCTTGCAAGACATTCCAGATGAGGACCGTGAAAAACTCGTCGCCATTCTCGACCTGATGAAATCCAACCTCCTGCAGGCCTGCCGCGCGCCGGCCGATAAAGAAACCCACCATGGCTGACTCCCTCCGCGTACCCGCCAATGCCAATGTCACAACCCCCGAAACATCAGAAGCTGTGATAGCCGAAGCAAAGATCAACACCGCACCTCCGGCATCTGCCGATCCTGCCCCTGCCGCCGGCATCGTTCGCCGCCGCCGCAGCCTGAAGCGGCCGATCCTGTTTGCACTGCTGCCGATCGCGCTGATTGCCGGCGGCTACTTCCATGTGACCGGCGGCCAGATCATGGAAACCGACAACGCCTATCTGCAGGCGGACATGGTCGGCGTTTCGACCGATGTTGCCGGTACCGTTGCCACCGTCAATGTGCACGAGAATGAAACGGTCAAGGCCGGACAGGTTCTATTCCAGTTGAAGCCGGATTCGTTCCGCATTGCCTTGGAAGGGGCTGAGGCCAAGCTCGCCGCCTCCCGCAACGAACTTTTGAACCTCAAGGCGAGCTATGCCCAGACCTTGGCGCAGATTGCCCAGGTCGACGCCGACATTCCCTATTACCAGACGGCTTTCGACCGCCAGCAGACCCTGATCACCAATGCCGCCGCATCGCACGCGACCTATGACCAGGCCAAGCACGATCTCGATGCCGCCAAGCAGAAGGTGACTGTGGCCAAGGCCCAGGCCGAAACGACGCTGGCCCAGCTGGGCGGCGATGCCAATCAGCCGATCGAGCGAAACCCGCTCTATCTCGAAGCCAAATCGGCCGTGGACGACGCGCAGCGCCAGTTGGACGACACGACGGTGCGGGCGCCGTTTGACGGCGTGGTCACAAACGTCAACGCGCTGCAACCCGGCAGCTATCTGGAGGCCGCACAGCAGGCCTTCTCGCTGGTCTCGACGAAGAACATGTGGATCGCGGCCAATCCGAAGGAAACCGAGCTTACCTATGTGAAGCCGGGCCAGCCGGTGACCATCACCGTCGATACCTATCCGGGCGTCCAATGGAAGGGCAAGGTCGCCAGCGTCAGCCCGGCCTCCGGCGCCAGCTTCGCGCTGCTGCCGGCACAGAACACCTCCGGCAACTGGGTAAAGGTGGTGCAGCGCATTCCGATGCGGGTGACGATCGACGACACCGCCGGCAAGCCGCCGCTGCGTGTCGGCATGAGTACGCTGGTCGCCGTCGATACCGGCCGTGCGCGCGGAATGCCGGACATGATCCAGAAACTTCTTGGCCATTCGACCGCCCACGCCCAAGAGTAACGGCCATGAGCAGCTTAGCCTCTGCCGCCACGACCCCCGTCGCCAATCGCGGCGCCATCACCGCCTGCATCATCCTTGCGGTAATCATGCAGGCGCTGGACACGACCATCGCCAATGTGGCGCTGCCCTATATCCAGGGCAGCGTGGCGGCGAGCGCGGACCAGATCAACTGGGTGCTGACTTCCTACATAGTCGCCGCCGCGATCATGACGCCGCCATCCGGATTCCTGGCGGCGAAGTTCGGCCGCAAGCGCGTTCTGCTGGTGGCGATCGTCGGCTTCGTCGCGGCTTCCGTGCTTTGCGGCCTCGCCCAATCGCTGCCACAGATCGTCGGTTTCCGCCTGCTGCAGGGCCTGTTCGGCGCAGCCCTCGTGCCCCTGTCACAGGGCATCCTGCTTGACATCTATTCGGTCGAGGAACGCGGATCGGCGATGGCGCTGTTTGGCGTCTCGGTGATGGTCGGCCCGGTGCTCGGCCCGGTCATTGGCGGCTGGCTGACGGAAAATATCAGCTGGCGGTGGGTGTTCTACATCAACGTTCCGATCGGTGTGCTGGCCTTTGCCGGCATCAGCGTCTTCGTCAAGGAAACCAAGCTGGACACGCAGGCAAAACTCGACTGGTTCGGCTTCGGTATGCTCAGCCTCGGCATCGCCTCGCTGCAGCTTTTCCTCGACCGGGGCGGCCAGCTCGACTGGTTTTCCTCCGGCGAAATCCTGATCGAGGCCATCGTCTGCGCCAGCGCCTTCTATCTGCTGGTCATCCATACGCTGACGACGGAAAAGTCCTTCATCAATCCGCGCCTGTTTCTCGACCAGAATTTTGCCGTCAGCATGCTGTTCATTTTCGTCGTCGGCGTCACCTATCTGGCTTCGCTGGCGCTGATGACACCTTATCTTCAATCGCTGATGGGCTATCCCGTCGTCACCGCCGGCATCGTCATGGGGCCGCGCGGGCTGGGAACAATGGTCTGCATGTTTGTGGTCGGCCGTCTGATCGGCAAGGTCGATACCCGCATCCTGCTGTTCATCGGATTGGCGATCACCGCCTGGGCGATGTACGACATGATCGGCTGGACGCCGAATGTCTCGCAATGGACGATCATCTCCGTCGGTTTCATCCAGGGCGCCGGGCTCGGATTCCTGTTCGTGCCGCTGACGACGATCGCCTTTGCAACACTGCCCGCTGAAATGCGCGGCGACGGCACCGGGCTCTACAATCTCTCTCGCAATATCGGCTCCAGTGTCGGCATCGCTGTCGTCTCCGCGTTGCTGATTGAAAACACCCAGATCAATCATGCGTCGATCGCTGCCTATGTCACCCCGTTCAACCATGCCTTCCAGGCACCGGCGGCCGCGGGGCTCGATCCGATGACTGCCGTCGGGCGTGCTTCGCTCGACAATATCGTCACGCTGCAGGCGACGATCATCGCCTATATGGACGACTTCAAGCTGCTGATGATCATGTCGCTGGCGGTGATGCCGCTCGTCTTTCTGCTGCGCAAGCCGAAGGCTCCGCCGGCAATCGACCACAGCGCGGTGATGGAATAGGCGACGTTAACGCCGGTCGAGCTCCGGATAATAGCGGAAGATGCCCTGTTCGTTGAAGGCAAGCCGCCGTTCCGAGGTCAGATAGGCCTTGATCCGCGGTAACTCGCGAACCTGCGCATTCAGCGTAACGAGGAGCGGATAGTCGGGTTCCACCGCCGTCATCGCGGCTGGAAAAGCGTAACGCAATCCCTCGACGAGGTGGAACAGCGACAAATCGACATAGGTCAGTGTTTCGCCCAAGGCATGTACCTGCCCTTGGTTGGTCTTCGCCAGCTGCCCTTCGAAATAGCCAAGGAATTTCGGCAGCCGTTCCTCGCGAAAATTCTCGGCCCGCCGCAACGCTTCGTCCTTCTGATCCTCGTAATGGAGCGACACGCCGATCGGATGATGGACGTCGTGGATTTCAGCAACGAAATCGGTGATGCTGAGTTGCAGCCCATGCGCGGTTATCCGCCCAGCCTCGTCTTCAGGCGCGAGACCCAGCCGATTACCCAGATAAAGCAGGATATTGGCCGCGTGGGAGATGACGAGGTCTCCATCCTTCAGGAAAGGCGGGGCAAGCGGCGTAACGCCCGTCGTTCTGGTCTTCATCATCACAATCATCCGCGCCATGCCGCCGTCATTTCGGGCGACATCGATGTAGTCCGCACCCGCCTGTTCCAGCGCCAGACGAACGAACTCACCCCGGCCGGGGATGCCGTCCCAATAATAGAGTTCGTAGGTCATGGCGCACCTTTCGCGTTAGGATACAGCGTAGCTGCAGGACCGGCCGCAGACAAAAAAGCCGGAGGCATCGCTGCCTCCGGCTAATATATATTGCGGATTGTCTGTTCTGCCAGCCGCCGATTGCGGCGCTTACTCGATGTCGAAGAAATCCTTCATGCGGGAGAAGAAGCCCGCCGATTCCGGATTGTTTTCCTTCGACGACAGCTCCTCGAACTCCTTCAGCAGCTCACGCTGGCGCTTGGTCAGCTTCTGCGGCGTCTCGATCTGGATCTGGATATAGAGATCACCCATCTGGCTGGAGCGCAGCACCGGCATCCCCTTGGCCTTTAGGCGGAACTGCTTGCCAGCCTGTGTGCCTTCCGGCACCGAAACCCGCGACTTGGTGCCATCAAGCGTCGCCACATCGAACTTGCCGCCAAGGGCTGCCGTCGTCATCGAGATCGGCACGCTGCAATAAAGATCGGCGCCGTCGCGCTGATAGAACTCATGCGGCTTTACCGACAGGAAAATATAGAGATCGCCGGAAGGCCCGCCACGCAAGCCGGCTTCGCCCTCGCCGGACAGGCGGATGCGGGTGCCGTCCTCGATGCCGGCCGGGATATTGACCGAGAGCGAGCGTTCTTCGGTGATACGGCCCTGGCCGTGGCATTTGCCGCAGGGGTCGGCAATCGTCTGGCCGCGGCCCTGACAGGTCGGGCAGGTGCGCTCGATCGAGAAGAAGCCCTGGGCGGCACGCACGCGGCCGGAACCCTGGCAGGTGGCGCAGGTGGTCGGCTTGGTGCCGGGCTTGGCACCCGAGCCGGTACAGACATCGCAGGTGATCGAGGTCGGCACACGGATCTGCGCCGTCTTGCCGGCATAGGCCTCTTCGAGCGAGATTTCCATATTGTAGCGCAGATCGGCACCACGCTCGCGGCCGCCAGACGAGCGCCGCTGCCGGCCGCCGCCCATCATCTCGCCAAAGATGTCTTCGAAAATATCGGAGAACCCGCCGGCACCACCGCCCATGCCAGCGCCGCCGCCGCCCATGCCGCCCTGTTCGAACGCTGCGTGACCGTAGCGGTCATAGGCTGCCCGTTTCTGCGGGTCCTTGAGCATCTCGTAGGCTAGGCTGATCTCCTTGAACGTCTTTTCAGCTTCCGCATCGCCAGGGTTCTTATCCGGATGATACTTCATTGCGAGTTTGCGGAAAGCGCTCTTGAGCTCCTTCTCGTCTGCTGTTTTCGCAACGCCGAGCGTTTCGTAAAGATCACGTTTCATACTTGCAGAATGTCCTGTTGAATAGGCGCGTCGAAACCGGCTGCCCGGCGGTCGCCAAATTTCCTTGCAACAGGATTTAGTAAACCTTCAAGCGGGATACCATAGGCAATACACTATCTCGGCCGCTTTTTCTCGGAAAAGCATTGAATCAGGCTCTCTCACCTTCGTTCCGTGCCTTTGGGCAACATCGATTCGGGGCAGAAACGGATTTGATTCCGTACCGGAACGGCTTCTTGGCATTGGGTCACGCATCGTCCCGGCCGCAATCCAGAAATTTTATGAAATAGACGGATGCCTTGGCAGCCCCGTGAGGATCGACAAAATGGTGAGGAACAACACCGATTTCCCGCCAGCCCAAACGGCGATAAAGCCGTTCCCCGGCCCCACCCAAAACCGTATCGAGAATAAGGAGCGAACGCACTAGCCGCACAGCTTCCGTCTCTACAGCCAACATCAGCGCGGTACCGACACCTCTACCCTGGAAATCACGGTGGACGAGCAATTTGAAAATCTCCGCCCGATGCGGAGCATTCGGTTCCGGGGACAGATATAGCTGGACCATTCCGACGATCTGTCCGTCGATCGTGGCGCAGAAAAGCAATCGTTCTTGTTCGGCAATGGCGTTGAAAACACTCAGCCAATAGGCCTCTGACTGCTCGCGGCTGAAGGGCAGGACAAATTCGACGACCGCGCCATCTTCGACGCTTTGGACGAGTATCGTTGCAAGCCGGTCCAGATTCTGCGCCGCATACGCCCTATCGACAATCGAGATTTCCATTTCGCCCCTCAACTGGCTATACAGCTGCCGCAGTGTGACCTGGAAGGCTTTGGCGTTCAACGGGTCGCCGTGGGGCCGTGTTCATAACCGAAAACAAAAAACCCGGAGCTTTGCGGCTCCGGGCTATCTGATGGATATTTGAAAAAGACTTATGCGGACTTCTTACGGTCGTCCTCGTCTTTGACTTCTTCATAGTCGGCATCGACGATGTCGCTATCGCGGGCTGCATCGGCCTCTGCATCCGCATGGGCCGTTTCAGTCTGCTGCGATTCGTACATCGCCTGGCCAAGCTTCATCGAAGCTTCGAGAAGCGTCTGGGTCTTGGTCTTGATGTCTTCAGCATCCGGCTCGGAGGCTTCGACGGAGGTCTTCAGAGACGCGATCGCATCGGAGATCGCGGTGCGCTCGGCTTCGGTGACCTTGTCGCCGAATTCCTTCAGCGACTTTTCCGACGAATGGATCAGGCTTTCGGCCTGGTTCTTCGCTTCGACGCCTTCACGGCGCTTCTTGTCGCTTTCGGCATTCGCCTCGGCATCCTTGACCATCTTCTCGATATCGGCGTCGGACAAACCGCCCGATGCCTGGATCCGGATCTGATGTTCCTTGCCGGTGCCCTTGTCCTTGGCCGAAACCTGCACGATGCCGTTGGCGTCGATATCGAAGGTGACTTCGATCTGCGGAACGCCACGCGGTGCCGGTGGAATGCCGACCAGGTCGAACTGGCCAAGCAGCTTATTGTCCTGGGCCATTTCGCGCTCGCCTTGGCTGACGCGGATGGTCACGGCATTCTGGCTGTCTTCGGCCGTCGAGAAGGTCTGCGACTTCTTCGTCGGGATCGTCGTGTTGCGTTCGATCAGGCGGGTGAACACGCCACCCAGTGTTTCGATGCCGAGCGACAGCGGGGTCACGTCGAGAAGCAGAACGTCCTTGACGTCGCCCTGCAGAACGCCGGCCTGGATCGCGGCGCCCATGGCAACCACTTCATCCGGGTTGACGCCCTTGTGCGGCTCCTTGCCGAACAGCTGCTTGACGATTTCCTGTACCTTCGGCATGCGGCTCATGCCGCCGACCAGAACGACTTCGTCGATCTCGGCTGCGGTGACGCCGGCATCCTTGAGGGCTGCCTTGCACGGTGCAACGGTGCGCTGAACCAGCTCGTCAACCAGGCTTTCGAACTTGGCGCGCGACAGCTTCATCGTCAGGTGCTTCGGACCGGTGGCATCCGCCGTGATGAACGGCAGGTTGATTTCGGTCTGCTGCGACGAGGACAGTTCGATCTTGGCCTTTTCGGCAGCTTCCTTGAGGCGCTGCAGAGCCAGCTTGTCGTTCTTCAGGTCGATGCCCTGATCCTTCTTGAACTCGGCTGCAAGATATTCGACCAGACGCATGTCGAAGTCTTCGCCGCCGAGGAAGGTGTCGCCGTTGGTCGACTTCACTTCGAAGACGCCGTCGCCGATTTCCAGAACCGAGATATCGAACGTACCGCCACCCAAGTCGTAAACGGCGATGGTCTTGCCGTCCTTCTTGTCAAGGCCGTAAGCAAGAGCTGCTGCGGTCGGCTCGTTGATGATGCGGAGCACTTCAAGACCAGCGATGCGGCCGGCATCCTTGGTTGCCTGGCGCTGCGCGTCGTTGAAGTAAGCCGGAACGGTGATAACGGCCTGCGTGACCTTTTCACCGAGATAGGATTCTGCGGTTTCCTTCATCTTCTGAAGGATCATGGCGGAGATCTGCGACGGGGAATAACCCTTGCCCTGCGCTTCGACCCATGCGTCGCCATTGTCGCCCTTGACGATCTTGTAAGGAACGAGGGCCTTGTCCTTTTCGACGAACTTGTCGTCGTAACGGCGGCCGATCAGGCGCTTGACGGCAAACAGCGTGTTTTCCGGGTTGGTGACGGCCTGACGCTTGGCCGGCTGGCCGGTCAGACGCTCGCCATCGTCGTTGAATGCAACGATCGACGGCGTGGTGCGTGCACCTTCCGCATTCTCAATGACCTTCGCGTCCTTGCCGTCCATGACGGAGACGCAGGAGTTGGTCGTTCCCAAGTCGATACCGATTACTTTAGCCATGTCGTTCTCTCCTTGCAGCGGACTGTCAGAACCCGGTCAGGCATTCATGCGACAGCCCCTAACGGGATGGTCTGTGGAATATTCGCAGCGAAAACTGCGGTGATGGGGCGTATATAAGGACCAGTGTTTCGGACTGCAAGGCATGACCACGCCACGAAGCCGAGGAAATCAACGTCTATTATGACGAAGCATCGCGCGTCGTTACCGAAATCAGCAATCCTCTCTAGGAAGGCGATTGCGGTTCTCGCTCCAGAACGCGGGGACGTCCAGCAGGCATGGCAGTGTCGACGTGATCGTCTGCTGCGGGAAAATCATCGCATGTTCATTGGGTTGACCGGGATATAATTGTTTCGCAGGCTTTTTCCAGCCTGAATTTATCCCCGTCGCCTCTACACCCCGCACAATTGTCCGACTGAATTGAAAAGCGGATGGCGTGGCCAATGATTTCGACAGACCCGGCAGACTTGAGCATGCGAAAACTCAGCTACCGGCAGGCGGCGATGGCCGTCGAAATTCGAGCGCTGACCTTATGCCTGGAATGGAAAGCCGGTTTTCGCCCCGAGCAGCCGCGGGTGCCAGCCGGCAATCCCGATGGCGGGCAATGGGCCGGAGACGGTTCCGACAGCCGGCCGATCCGCGTCAACCGCCGCGGGCCTCGTGGCGCGGGACAAGTCCGCATTCTCGACAGATGGCAGCCCGTCACGCCTGGGCAGGAAGCGCGGCTGGCGGTCAGTATTGGCCGGATGCAGGAAGCGCGTTACGCGCCGTTCAAAGACGTGACCCGAACTGGCGGCCGACCCCGCAAGCCTACGAGACGGTCGAGGGGCTGATACGGGCCAATGAATCCGTAACACAGGAGGCGATGCTCCGCGCGCTCCAGTTGCGACTGCCGCGGACCGGCATCGGACCCTATGCAAAAGAGTGGCTTGCGGCGCCAGCAACCAACAGGCGGCTTAACAGGGCGGAGCAAGCGGAAATCGATCGCATCGGCCGTACCTACGGATGCCACTGGTGTGGTATAAAGTCACCGGGAACCTGGAGTGGTCATTTTATCGGCGACCATCAGATCCCGAGGTCGGTAGGCAGACCAAGCAGAATTTATCCGCACTGCTTGTGGTGTAGCAGTTCACAAGGCGGGCTTTTATCAAAAGGGAGATTTTGACGCCATGACCGTGCAACATTTGTCGATCGCCCCGGAATATGTAAGCTTTTACGTCGCAGGCCGCCGGAACGTTGATATTCCGTTGCATATGGATAGAAGAGGCATTCTGTCTTCAAAGGACTGCGTCAACATCCCCGCTCTCTATTGGAACGACGGAGACACGCACGTGACACTCGGACCAGCCTCGGAGATCCCGCACATTGGGGAACCTGACTTCGACGGCCTTCTGAATACTCCCAATCTGGAGTTCATCCTATTCGATGCGAACGAGCCGCAATTCGCCATCGTGCAGGTGCCGTCCGCAAAAACGCGCATCCGTGTCTGGATCGATCACCCCACAGAGCCACAAAATGTGGTTATCGCTTGGGGGTAGACCAAGATGGCACAGCGAACAGATGCGGTGCGGTTCGATGAACCGTTTCTGTTGAGTGCAGTAATTCGCAGGGAGGACTTTTATCGAATAGGGGGTTTTGACATTATGACCGTGCAGCGGATGTCCATCGCCCCGGAATATGTAAGCTTCTATGTTGCGGGCCGTCGGAATGTTAGGATTCCAACGCATATGGATCGAAGAGGAGTGCTCTCTTCAAAGGATTGCATTCTCATTCTAGCCTACTATTGGAGCGACGGAGACACGGACGTTACGTTCGGACCAGTCTCCGAGATCACGGAGGCAAGAAATCCGGATTTCGACGGCATTCTGAACACCCCCAACAACGAGATTATTTTATTTTATGCAAATAACCCTCAATTCGCTATTTCACGCGTATCATCCGCGAAAACTCGAATTCGGGTCTGGATGGATCATCCCATCGAGCCATCAACCGTCGTGATAACCTGGGGGTAAACAGAGACGCGTGTCGAAGGGGTGCTATTCGATGGTGCACTGTTGGCCGTGCAGTAAATCACAAGGCGGGCTGATATCTCAAGAAAGGGAATGCTTGATGTCCGTCAAGAAAATTACAATCACGCCCGAATATCTTAGCATCTATGTTGCAGGTCGTCGCAACGTCAAAATTCCTCTTCATATGGACAGACGGGGAATATTTTCCTCGCCTGACTGCATCAACGTTCCTGCGCTCTACTGGAACGATGGAGACACCTCTGTGACATTCGGACCGATTTTAGAAATTAAGGAAACGAGAGAGCCGGATTTCGATGGAATTCTGAACACTCCCAATAACGAATTGATTTTATTTGATGCAATCGAGCCTGAATTCGCCAGTACACACGTGCCTTCCCAAAAAACACGTATCCGAATCTGGATCGACCATCCCAGCGAGCCCGAAAATGTCACCGTCGCATGGGGGTAGCGATAGCGAGATCCGGCTTTCTGGACATTCCCGTTGTGTGCTCAGTCAACCACAAGGCGAACCTTTTTCAAAGAAAAGATTTAACGCCATGACCGTGCAACACCTGTCGATTGCCCCGGAATATGTGAGCTTTTACGTTGCAGGCCGTCGAAATGTCGATATTCCGACGCACATGGATAGGCGAGGTGTCCTTTCGTCAAAGGACTGCATTCTCATTCCCGCGCTCTATTGGAACGACGGGGACACGCACGTGACGTTTGGACCAGCTTCCGAGATTAAGGAGAACCGGAAGCCTGATTTCAACGGTATTCTGAACACCCCCAACCAAGAAGTTATCTTGTTTGACGCGAACCAGCCCCAATATGCCATTGCGCGCGTCCCATCCGCGAAAACCCGTATCCAAGTCTGGATGGATGATCCGATCGAGCCAGAAAACGTGGTTATTGCCTGGGGATAAGCAAAAGCAGTGCAGCGAAGGGATGCTGCCCGATGACGAGTTGATGTTGAGCACAGTAAATCACAAGGCGGACTGATATCTCAAGGAAGGGACTACTTGATGTCCGTAAAGAAAATTACAATCACGCCAGAATACCTGAGCATCTATGTTGCAGGCCGTCGCAACGTCAAGATTCCGCTCCACATGGACAGGCAAGGAATATTTGCTTCCTCTGACTGCATCAATGTTCCAGCTTATTATTGGGGCGACGGAGATACCAATGTGACGTTCGGACCAATTTCAGAAATTACAGGGATAAGAAAACCTGATTTCGACGGGATTCTGAACACCCCCAATAACGAACTTATCTTGTTTGATGCTATCGAGCCCGAATTCGCCAGTGCACACGTGCCGTCCACGAAAACTCGCATTCGTGTCTGGATCGATCACCCGATCGAGCCGGAAAACGTTATCATCGCTTGGGGATAGCGACTGTTCACACCGGTTCGGTCATGCATGGCCCCCATCGTCAGGAGCACCAAACTGTGATTGCGGTTCAACCGCCGGTCAGGATGTCGAACAGGGTCGTGCGGCGGGTCGTACCGGTGGTCTCGCCGACATCGGCCGGTGGTGTAAGCCCGGAATTTGCCGCCTGCGCCGGCTGATCGAAATCCTGCGTGCCAGGCGTCTGTCCGTTGGCGGCGGGTGCCTGCGGAAATTCATCCGCCGCCCCATTGCCGAACGTGCCCGAGATAACATCGCCAACGCTTTCGGGTGCGGCCTGATTGTCGTCGAATGTCGGCTGGATCCCGGTCGTGCCGAAGACCGGCGAGGGCGACAGGCCTTCATGGGCGGCCGTCATGAAATCATGCCAGGCCTTGGCCGGAAGACCGCCGCCGGTGACCTTCTTCATCGACTTGCCATCATCATTGCCGAACCAGACCCCGGTGGTCAGATTGCTGGTGAAGCCGACGAACAAAGCATCACGGAAGGACTGGGTTGTTCCCGATTTGCCGGCTGCCTGCCAGCCCTTCAGCCGGGCAGCCTTGCCGGTACCATGATCGATCACGCCCACCATGATCTGGTTCATCTCGCTGACAACAGCCGGATCCAGCACACGGGGTGGATTGTCATAGGTATTTTCATAAAGAACAGTGCCGTCAGCCGTTGAAATCCGCCGGATCACATGCGGCGTCGCCTTGAAGCCGCCATTCATAAACGGCGCATAGGCTGACGTCAGCTCGACAAGGCTGACCTCCGAGGTTCCGAGCGCGATCGAGGCATTGGACTGCATTTCGGATTCGATGCCGAGCCGGCGCGCCAGCTTGATGACATTCTGCGGCCCGACCTCCATCACCAGCTGGGCGGCGATGGTGTTGAGCGAATTGGCCAGCGCATTGGCAAGCGTAACCTCCCCGCGATATTTCTGGTCGTAATTCTCCGGCGTCCAGTTGCCGATCCGGACCGGCGCATCATTACGGATCGACATCGGCGTACGGCCGATTTCCATTGCGGCGGCATAGACGAAGGGTTTGAAGGCCGAACCCGGCTGGCGCCTGGCCTTGACGGCGCGGTCGAACTGGCTTTCGGCATAGTCACGGCCACCGACAAGGGCGCGGATGGCGCCGGTGCCATCGATCGATACCAGCGCCGCCTGGGACACATCCAGTTTCTGCCCGGATGCATCAAGGCTCGCAGCCAGCGTTTCCTCGGCCTTCTTTTCCAGATTGAGATCGAGCGTCGTATCGACGATCAGATCCTGGCTGATCTCGCCAACCATGCCGGGCAGCTGATCCATGACCATGTCGGCAACATAATATTGCGCACCGGACCAGAAGCTTTTCGCCTTGGTCGGTGTCTGCGACATCGCGGTCTTGATCTCGCTGTCAGTGATGAAGCCTTCCTCGCGCATGGCGCCGAGCACGACCTGGGCCCGCTCTTCGGCAGCCTTCGGATCGCGCGCCGGCGAGAGGCGCGACGGCGCCTTCAGAAGGCCTGCGAGCAAGGCCGCCTCGCCCAGGTTCACATCGCGCGCGGATTTGTTGAAATAGCGCCGCGAGGCCGCTTCGACACCATAGGCATTGGAACCGAAGAACACCCGGTTCAGATACATCGCAAGAATCTGGTCCTTGGTGTATTTCTGCTCCAGCCAGACGGAGAGCAGCACTTCCTGCACTTTGCGCTCCAGTGTACGCTCCGGCGACAGGAACAGGTTCTTGGCCAGTTGCTGGGTGATTGTCGAACCGCCCTGCACCATGCGCCCAGAGGTGATATTGGTCAGTATCGCCCTTCCCAGACCGAGCGGATCGACGCCGAAATGCGAATAGAAGCGCCGGTCCTCGATGGCGATGACCGCCTGCGGAATATAGGGCGACATGTTTTCGAGCGACAGCGCCTCGCCGCCGGTGGCGCCGCGATTGGCAATGATATCGCCGCTGACAGCCAGTATCTTGACGTTGGGCGGCCGATCGGGAATAGCCCAGGTGGTGGCGCTCGGCATGCGCGATCCGTAATAGAGCACCAGTCCGCCGACGCCGATGGCGCCCCAAATTCCGAGCACGACGCACCAGTAGACCAGCGACCGGATCAGGCCCGTCAGGCCGCCTCCGTCACGCGAACCGCCCCGTCTGCTGGTTTTTCGTGAACTGGTCTTCTTCGCTCCAGGCTTCGAACCACCGGATTTCCTGCCGCTGCCACTGACGCGTTCGCCGGCATTCATGCGCAGATCGCCGTCATCCTGACCGCGTCCACCTTCAAAGGAAGGTTCAATCCTCTGCCCTGATGTTCGATTTCCTGCCATGTCGGGGTGGGTCTGCTCCAGCTGGGCGTTTGGGGAGCGTGGCCGGCACATAGTCCGCAACGCACGATTTCGCACCGTGCGATGAAGTGTAAATGCGGCGATTTAAGGGGGCGTTAACTTCACGGCCTCGAGTGCCACCGGTTCCTGGCCGCGCGACAACGCACTTGCGGAATGCGGCAATAATCGCCATGTAATGATCCAGCGCCAACTGCGGTGCCTGAAGCAATTCCATCGCTTCAGCGCGGCCAACTCAAATCCGCTCGCCAGATTTTTGGAACATGCGGCAAGCATGTCCTTAATTCTCTGACCCAGCCTGTTACCTTTTTGCTAAACCGTTTTGCGACGGAATGGCCGCTTTTGTGACGTTAATCGTTGCAGAGGCCTTTAAACAACGATCCAAGGAGACCATCCATGTCGACCCCATCAGACAAGCCCTACGAACCGATCTCTTTTGCAAAGAAACACCGGATATCCGTTGAAGACGCCCGCAACATCCTCGACCAGGCAGCTGGCGATAAAAAGGCTGCCGACAAGCATGCGCGGCGTGTCAGCGTTTAAATTTTGATGCCCTGTGGGCGGCACCGCTGAATTGACGTGCCGCACAACAGACTTTCCATTGTTGGGAACCATTCCACTGGCTAACTCGTTTGTCGGTCGGCAACAGGAGAACCAAGATGGCAGAAACAACCAATAACGACATTGAATCATTGCGGGCCGAAGTGGCGCGCCTTTCCAAAATCGTCAGCGCCCAGAGCGCTCAGGCTTACAGTGATGTCCGTGACCGGGCATCCAGTGTGCTTGATGCCGCAGCACCTGTGGCCCGAAAAGCGGTAAGTGCAGCGCGGACCGAAGGCAGCGCCATCGCTCAAACCGCCCGGGAACATCCGGCAGCGGCTGGTAGCGCACTGACGTTTGCGCTGCTGGTCGGAGGGGCGATCGGCTTTTTGCTGGGGGCTGCCTCCAAGCAGGAACCGGAACCTTCCCGCCGCCGATATTGGTAACGCGCGTACTGCCAAAGCGGCGTGCAGATTTGAAAGGCCCCGATCGGGGCCTTTTTTCATGAGACACCGGAACTTTTTCCCCCAAATCCGGTTATCTGAGCCTCAAACAGGGGATTTGCCATGGGCCAGATTTATCATCTCAATTCAGAAAACGATGAGCTTCTGTCGGAGGCTGAAAAAGCTTTCGACCTCTCTGCGCGTAGGCAGGCACTGCTGCGAAACGTTCGCGACGTGCCGGAAACGCCGCGCCGGAAACCGGTTCTGAAAGCCCTTGCCGGCTTGCTCATTCCTGTTTCGCACGGCCTGCAAAACTGAAACCCTATCGCGGCGGAAGACCAATGGAAAACGACAGAGAAACCAAAATCCGCAAGCGCGCCTACCAGCTTTGGCAGGACGACGGCTCGCCCGACGGCAAACAGGAAGACCACTGGGCAGCGGCTGAACGCGAAATCGACGGCGGCGAGAGTGAAGGCGGAGATGCCGTTAATCAGAGTGTCGTGCGCGAAGCGATCCGCGAACACACCGATGCGTTTGTTGTGGCGACCGATCTGGACGACGCAGAGCAACGTGAAAGCTCGCCCGGCACGCGCGAACAGCCGTAGCCGAACATTTCTCTCAAGAGTTCGCCGCTATTGGCGAGTCCGTGTAAATTTCTTCTGTCAGTTCGCGTTGGCACGCGCAACGCGGTGGGTCGCATCATCCAGCGCATGACTGGTCTGTACGCCATCCCGCTTCATGCCTTGCACGGTGTTGGCACATCCGGACAGCGAAAGTAGAGCCAGGCAAACGGCAGCTATCAGGAACTTCGACATTTTTGGTCCTCCACTTAACAGTGATAAACAGGACATGACGCCGCCATTAAATAAATCAACCGGCGTGCGGAAAATACCGTGCCGCGCTCAAGATGGCTGCGGATAATTTCTGAGGCAAAATCGAAAAAGAGTGCGTCTCCATCTTGATATTCGGCTTATAAAATCCAATAAAAACAATGCGTCAGGTTAAAAATGAATATTAAAACTTGACTGACGAGCTTTGATAACCTATTTGAGCTTTGGTCGATATTTGTTAGATGACTTTGGTTTTTGCGACTTGTGCGCAATCGGACGAACTTTCCTTCAGATTCGAACAAAAGCTTTTCCGTAACGTTTACGGGATGGTTCAACATAATTTGCTAGAGAAAGGGATCGTTATGGCCACTGGAGATCGCCGCGAAGGAGGGACGTTTCGAGCGGGAGGGATGGAGACTTCGCAAGGACGGCACGCGCTTTTGGGCGAACGTCATCATCGACGCCATTCACCTTGAGGACGGCACCCTTATCGGCTTCGCGAAAGTAACGCGCGACATCACCGAAAAGCGACAGGCTCTGCAGGCGCTGGAATATGCCCAGCAAGAGCTGTTTCAGGCACAGAAGATGGAAGCCGTTGGGCAACTGACCGGTGGAATTGCGCATGACTTCAACAATCTTTTGATGGCAATCCTCGGGAGCCTCGAGATCGCGCGAAAGCGGGCGCTCGAAGGTCAGATTGTTGTCGACCTCATCGACAATGCCATAATGGGCGCAAAGCGCGGCGCATCTCTGACCCAGAGGCTGCTGGCGTTTTCCCGAAAGCAGGACCTCAATCTTGAGGTCGTGGATGCGCCAGCTCTGGTTCGCGAAATGGCCGAACTGCTCCAGCGCTCCATCGGTCCCTCCATCGAGATCAGCACGACCTTCCCACTTTCCCTGCCGCCGGTGTGGTCGGATCCGAACCAGCTGGAAAGCGCGCTCCTCAACCTTGTCGTCAACGCCCGCGACGCGATGCCAGATGGAGGAATGATCGCAATCTCGGCCCGAAAACATGTGCTGAAGGAAAAACAAGTTCCGGACCTTCGCGCAGGCGAATACGTCTGTCTGTCGGTGAGGGACGAGGGCGAAGGCATGGACGCTGAAACCCTCGAGAAAGCAACGACGCCCTTCTTCACCACGAAAGGTGTCGGCAAGGGCACCGGGCTTGGCTTGCCGATGGTGCAAGGGGTATTGGCCCAGTCCGGGGGGCGCCTGATCGTGAAGTCGACAAGTGGCGAAGGCACCACCGCCGAGCTATGGCTTCGTGTTGCGGAAATCGCGGCGGAACCTCAATCCGTGGCGGAGGTGACGCCGTCGGCGCCAGTACCTCCGCTGACCGTGATGGCGGTCGACGACGACAGTCTTGTGCTTATGAACACCGTTCTGATGTTGGAAGATCTGGGCCACACGGTGCTTGAGGCAAGCTCCGGAGAAGAGGCGCTTCGGCTCATCGCCCAGGGACCACTGCCCAACATCCTGATTACCGATCACGCAATGCCGCGAATGACCGGCGCGGAACTGGCCCGCCAAGTGATCGAGCGGCACCCCGGACTTCACGTAGTCCTTGCCACTGGATATGCGGAGTTGCCGGGCGGTGAGGGAGCCGGACTGGCACGATTGCCCAAACCATTCACGCAGGAGCAATTGAACGAGGCACTGGCTGCGGTCTTGAGGCCATGTCAGAATGCAAATTCGTGAGCCGCTTCCTTTCGATGGACGGCCTCTCGACGGAGGTTTTATGGTCGCGGCATCACGCCGGTCAACATCGTATTGCGAACCGTCTTTGATAAGAGGGGCTAACAGGAGGAGATAAGATGAGCAGGCGAGATATTCTCTGGAGCCAGCCGCTAAAGGTCACGCTTCATGCTGGGATTGATCGAACATTTGGCAGCGTCTATGAGGCGCTTGATTTTCTGGAAAATGAATGGCCGCAAAAACGCGGTGAGTGCTATGACCGGGCTGTCTTTGCCTGCCGCCAAGGGTTGAACGGCGTGGCACCGACGGAACTTGCCCGCGAAGCGTTTATAGCCGCCTGTCTCGAGGCTGGCTTGCCAGCGTTGCCGGCGGCGCCACTGCATCCTCACCGCCTGACCCGGGCGCGCCTCTGATATCCAAGGCCTCCACCGCTGGTGCCGTATGGGATAGGGGAACACCGCAAGGCTTCCTGCAGAGAGGGTCACGGCTACCTGGCGGCCTGGTATTTGAGAGTAAGACCGATAAGCAAGCCGAGCATCATGAGGAATGTTCCAACCCGCAGGATATCACCAGCGAACTCCGTGTCGGTGCGGAAAGTCTGATGACGGTTGCGACGGTGGTGAGCGGCGCGGGAAGGGGGGCCTATCCAACCTAAAATGGTCGCGAATCGATTCCAGCTAAGGCTGATCGCGAGGAAGCAAAATCAGGTGAAGCTGCTAGCGTTTTCCCGAATGGCTATCCCCGGCTTTGCGCCCCTTATGCTGATTTTGGAAAACGCCCATCAGACTTATCCCATGTCGATCGCGGGCACACTTTCTTGAGCTCCTGAACGCCGTTCCAGCTCATTAGAGTGCGGCGGATTTCTGGCAGGTATTTGTCGCAATAGTCCAAGTTTTGTGGCATACAGTGAAAGAACTGACAAGCCCGCAGAATTTGTGAATTTGATCGGAGGCGGAGCATGAAAAGGGCGGTTTTCCGAGAGATCACAAGCAACAGATGCTACCGGCTTGACGGCGCGGTGGCGGCCAGCCCTTTCACCAGATCGCCGAAGAGACCGGCTCGATGAGTTCTTCGATAGGAATTGAATGGTAGAAAAACAACCGACACCAGCGGAACTGCGGTTGTGGCTGGCACGTATCAAAGCTGAACACGCTGTTGGAGCACCTGCTGAGGAAGCCAATGTCGTTTTGAAACAAATGATCTCCTCATGGCAGTCGGTTAGGGACAGCGCTTCTGGGGCCATCGGTAGGGGCGGTCTCAAGGCATGCGTTCCATGCCAGCAGATTGGTATGGAAGGTGATCTTGTCAAAGACGCCAATGACCTAACCGATCTGGTTTGAGGAAATCCTGTCATCGTGATCATTGCTTCGATCGCCTGGCACCCGACGATCGCGGATTTGTCGGCACCGGTTTTTGCCTCCGCTACCGTCTGCCCGGCGTCTTCCGCCCGGTCGAGGACGAACGGGGCTGTGATGGTGGATCTAATCGAGCGCGCTTCCGGTTCCGCCGAGTGAAGCTCTCCACGTTAGCTCCGTATTGCCAAATCTTCGGCGCGCGTGGCATGTCTTTAGTTCTCTTGGAAGGAAAATGAACTTTTTTGGGGCTCTCCGATCAACTTCACGCCGCGCGTCGTCCTGGCCCATTGCCCAAATGCGGATCGGAGCTAGTGACACGACGACGCCGGCGACATTCCGTGACGGCAATAACGTCGATCACGAACTGACGCCGCCGCAAATTTTGACAAGAGTCTGCCGCTACATCTCGGCGATCTAACAGGCGTCTTGGGACTCAAGACGATCGAACCAATACCGGCCGATTTCACGGGCGGCATAGTCGCCTACATGAAAATCCCGTGATGACAACGGCTCGCCAGATCTATGCTCCCCGGCTAAATCAGCGCACACAAAGCAATTCGCTGGTTAACGGTAAATGATCGGTGGCGGGATTGATGGTAGTCTAAATTAGTAATTCCTTTAGAAGGTACCGTTACTGGATGGGGACCCCTCCGAAACCGCCATCCTTGGGGCACAAGGGTGGCGTTTTCGTCGTCCATTTCTGTTTAGCAGCCAATTTCGGAGGGATCATAGTATTATCGTCGCCATGAAAAGTCCGACTACCACAATATAGGCGAGCATGGTTCCCAGAAATCGGGCCATTTCCAAGTTAGTGTCAGCATGTCCTAGCCAGGCCAACCACCAGCCAGGTCCCTGATCTTCGTCAGACATCTAAAAACCCTCCGGCTAGATTTCAACGTTTACCCCTCTTTACCTGCGCGCCCGTGAATGAAAGCATGACCTTGATTGCTGGCTCGGGCGTCTTCGTTCGGGTGGGGGTGGTCCGCGTACATAAGGCGAAGGTTCTTCAGGCGATCCTCGTGAGAGACCGGTAGTTTCGGCGCGTCGATCATCCTGGTTCCTCCTATCGCCGGGGAACCTGACTGACGTCGAATTGTTCCGCTGGGAGGCGGGCACATGGGCAAAGGATCTGACACTCTGGCTCCGTCGGGCGAGGGAGGGCGTTCGGTGCATTTGAGCACGCAAACATTTAAGCCCTCGCTGGAAACGGCAGGGGCTGTCTTTTGTGTCATGTCAATCGATGACCTTTGTCTCGCCAAGCGCCTCGGTCCACGTCAGCAACCTTGATGGTCCGCATTTGCGGATTTCGATGAAGCTATCCGCTTCACCGACACGCACAGCGCCGTGTTCGCTCGCGGACCGGCAGATGGATCATGGGGATGAGCTGCCGTCGGGACAGACCAATGTAGCAGGTTGGCACCTTGCACTGCACGGAACGATGTTGCGTTGCAACAGATCATTTTGGAATGTGTTTCTTACAAACCGCCGCAAATATCATACTTTTGAAAACGCGTTCTACGTCCGTGTGTTATCCAATTGACAAAACCGACGTGTAATATACGTTCGAACCTGCCGGTCTGACCCGAGATGAAGAGGAGAGTGCCTTGAATATTTTCACAAGTACCTTGTCTCTCATTTCCATCCGAAAAGTGCATGGTTGTCGCGATCGATTGTGACGTAAACCGCGTCCGCTCGCATCTATACAATCAGCGTTCCGCCTCGATCGGAGAATTCAGTGATGAAACAGGTCGTTGAGTACCAGGGTATTCCAGTTGGTGTTCTCATACCCCGTGACGGCAACCTCGCCTTTATGGCAGTGAAATACAACGTCATTGAGCTTGATGGCCGCAGGTTTTCGTCGGCAAGCGAAGCGCGTGAAGCCGTTCGAATCCATGTGACACAACGCGTCGACGTTGCAGCCTAGGGCTGGCTTTTCGACGGAGTGCGCGCTTTCTCTTTGGCCGTCGAACGAATGCGCCTTCCCACAGCATCACCGATTGCGGTCTTGTCTAGCGACTTGCATGAGATCTCTTTAATGACCAGCCTCACCAATGATGCCGCGGTAGCTGCGGCTCGCCGAACGTTCGCCTCTCGGCCAGAGGCGAAGTGCGAGCTTTGCTAACCCTCGCGTTTGACCTTAGCCTTGACGCGCCCACGCAGTGGCGCGGCGAATAATGCTCGAATTACTGCTAGTCTCAACGAGTCGTTCAGATCGGCGAACTATCATCGCTGCGAAAACGTGCGTTTGGAACCCATATCAATGAATCCCTGGAATGAACTGCTTGCCAACCTTGCGATTGTCGCCATAACGACTTCGCTGTGGACATTTGGCCATCGACACGTGGCGCGCTTTACGCCCCGATCCCGGTCAGCAGTGTTCGGCGGGATCATGGCGTGCGGAACGCTTGGTGCAATGTCGCTGCCCTTTCAGTTCCATCCCGGCGTCTTGCTCGATCTTCGCTACACATTTCTGGCCATTTCCGGGCTGTTCGGTGGCCCCGTCGCTGCAGCCGCTCCCTTTATCGTTGCCGTCGCTCGCCGCGCCATGAGCAGCGGAACCGGACTCTCTGTTGCGCTGCCGTTGATATTCATGGCGACAGCGAGTGGATTGATCGCCCACAGCTTCATTCGTGGCATTCCGGACGGCCGGAGCATCGCTGTGGTGTCGCTGGCAGTGGTTTTCAGTGGTACGGCCGGATTTTTTGTTAAGGTGCCGTTCGATCAATGGCCCGTCGTCATGCCGTCGGTTGTCGTGCCGTTTGCGTTGCTGCTCTTTGTTTCCGCCATGATTTCAAGCTTTGCGATTTCGCAGGAGCTCAAGCGGCAGGAGGCGACCACCCTGAACCGCATCTACAAGGCGATCATAGAAGCTCTTCCCGACTGTCTGAACGCCAAGGATCTTAAGGGTCGGTTTATCGCAGCCAATCCGGCGACAGCTGCGCTAATGAGCGCCGGGGTCGCCGCCAACCTTATTGGAAAGACGGATTTTGACTTCTATCCGGAAGAAACGGCGCGGGGATTCCGTGCGGATGAAGAGGCCCTTCTGCGCGACGGTAAGCCCATCGTAATCGAGCAGCGCTTCACCCGCACGGATAGCGCCGAGACGTGGCTTGCCACGTTAAAAGCGCCATTCAACGATGACGATGGCAAGCCGATCGGCATCATCACGCACAACAGGGAGATCACCGACCGGAAGCGGCTGGAAAGCGAGTTGGCGCAAACGCAGCGACACCTGGCGGACGCGCTGGCCAGCATGGCAGACGGCCTAGCCATGTTCGACAGCAAAGGTGCGCAGGTGTTTAACAATGCGCGATATCTGGAACTCTTTCCTCTGACGGCTGACGTGCGTTCGACGGGAGCCTGCCTGAGGGCAATCATTCGGGCCGCTATAGAACTGGGTGAAGAGATACCTGTCACTGGAGACATCGACAACATTATTGAGAGATCGGCGGATGCAATTCTGCGCCCCGGCGACCGTCAGATGCGGCTTGCTGATGGACGCTGGATCGAAGCGCGCACCCGCACGACCGTGGAAGGCGCAAGCCTGATCGTGTTTTCCGACATCACCGCGAGCAAGCGCGCCGAGGAGGAACTTCGCACCTTGAATGAGCGACTTGACATCATGGCGCACACGGACGGCCTAACGGGACTGCTTAACCGAAGAGCGTTCGATAGCTCGCTGGACGAACTCGTCTCCCGGAATCCTCAGATCGCCGCCGGCCCAAGCCTTTTGATGATCGATATCGACAAATTCAAGGCATACAACGACACCTACGGACATCCGGCTGGCGACACCTGTCTGAAGAGGGTCGCAAATCGCGTCGCCGAGATTATAGCGCCGTATCCGCGCAGTGTCGTTGCGCGGTACGGCGGCGAGGAGATCGCAGTCATCATACCCCAATGCGATAGCGCTCCCGCTCTTTCGCTGGCAAAACTTCTTTGTGCCCAGGTACGGGAAATGGAAATCGAGCATGTCGGGAGTGAAAAGGGACGGGTGACTGTGAGTATCGGAACAGCGACGATGAATGCAGCGGGCGTCTACGGAAAGAAGGATCTGCTGAGATCGGCCGATGAAGCGCTCTATGCTGCGAAAGCCGCTGGTCGCGACTGTGTTAGAGGCTGTGATAAGCTCGACGATGCGGCGGCAGCGCGAGCATAAACGGACGGAATTGCTTTTCTTTTCGTCTGACAGCCTTCGATCGGATGAGCTGAACCTCGGTTGCGAAGTAGCGCACCGGCAGATTGAGGTTGTGGGTTCTATTTTTCCGTGAAAAGTGAAGCTACCGTTCGTCAACGAGGCTAAACCGCTCTAGCAAGTAGGTCGGCGTGACGTCGAACTTATCGAGCAGCGCCTTTATCGTGGAGCCCGAAAGCCCCGACAATATTCCGGTCTCAACAAGCGCCGAGGGCAGACTTGCGTTCGTTGCTCCAGCAATGTCGTGCTCGATGCTATCGCCGATACAGACAATCCGGTCGGACGCGATTGAACCCAGGGTCGAGCGGGCATAGTGGTAGATTTCCTTGTGCGGTTTGCCGATCCAGGTGACCGCTCCTCCCAACTCTTCATAGAGTTTGGCAAGGCTTCCCGCGCCTGGTGCTATCGTTCCACCAGCGAGCTTATGGATGTCGGGATTGGTACAGTAGCACGGAGCGTTTTTCTCTGCTGCCGGACGCAACAACGCGCGATATTCTTCAAGCGAGATGAGTTCGGCCTCGCTGCCGGAGATCACCACGACATCCGCATCGGACGCATCGTCCACTGTGATCAGACCCAATCGGTCGGCAAGGTTCGTGTCGCCGCCACTTGATATGGTCAGGCAGCGGGTTTGACTCCTGATCAGCTTCAGGTCCTGGGAAAGAATTTCGTAGGCTACGTCGCCTGACGTGACAAAACGGTCGAAGCTGGATCGCGCGAAACCAAGTGCAACGAGGCGATCTGCATTATAGTCGCCGCTACGCCCCGAATTCGAAAGAATGATGACCACTTTACCGGCCTCCTTCAGGGCCGCGAGTGCAGGCGGAGCCCCGGGATATGGTCCAATGTCATCGCGAAGGACGCCAAACTGATCGATGAGAAAGACATCGTAGTTTGCAATAAGATCCTCAAGGCGGACGGTTAGGGGTATCAAGCTCATCTCCCACTCTCAGCAAGGACCAGAGATGCTGTTCCTACGGCAGCTTCAGAAGATCTCGATGGCAGGAAATCAACGCCGAGAGCGCACTGACGCATCTCAGTCCACACTAGATTCTTTGCTCCACCACCCACTGTGCGAACTGTGCGCAGTTGAGCGGCGCCGAGATCATTCAGGCGCCCGTACCCAAGACGTTCGATCTCCGTCATGCCCTCGAGAACGCCCTGGAAGAAAACGGCGTCGTCTTTCGGGCGGGGCTCGAGACGGGGTGGGTAGGAAGGATCGTTGATGGGGAAACGTTCGCCTGGCTTCAGCAGTGGGTAATATTGGAGCCCAGTCGGATGATCAGTGTCGAGCTTTTCCGTTAGTTGGGTCAACCGATCGTCGCCGAACAGGGCACGAATGACCGCGCCACCACTGTTTGACGCGCCGCCGACGAGCCAGAAGTCCAGGACGCGGTGGGAATATACGCCGTACTCTGGTGCGTTGATCGGCCGATCCGATGCCAGTTTGACGACCATTGTCGACCCGAGAGCGGTCACGCCGTCGCCGGTCTCAGACGCGCCAGTCGCGAGAAACGAGGCGCAGCCGTCAGTGGTTCCGGCGTGTAGGCGGCATGAAGAGGGCAGCCCGATCGCAGCGGCGAACCCGCCCACCATCTGTATCGGCTCCCCCGCGCGGTAGACGGTGGGAAGCTCGTCAATGGCAAGCCCTGCGGCCTCGATCCACGCGGGCCAAGTGGAGGCATTGAGGTCGTATCCAGTCTTCAGCGCGTTGTTTTCGTCCGTCGCTGGTTTCGACAGGCCGAGTTGCAGCAGGACCCAGTCGGCTTGATGCATAACGTGCGATACACCCGCCCTGCGGGACAGGTGAACAGCCCGGGCGAGGCCGGAATGGGCGCCGCGCGCCGGGCTTTCCAGGGGGGCTTCTCGCGCTATTCGCGCAACTATAGACGCGTCCGGGCACGGCTCGTTGTACATCAACACGTCGCCAACCGGCGCGCCTGCGTTGTCAGTTGCCAAGACGGTGCCGGACGTCCCATCGACGGCAATGCCGCGAACGCAGGACAGTGAGCACTCCGACGCAAGGCGCGTCAGGCAGGACCGCACGCCCTCCCACCATGCGGCCGGCGATCTCGTTTCTGAGGCGCCGGCAAAGGCCATCGCGGTGAAGCCGACGACGTGACCTTCCTGCGAGAGCGCCACCGTGCGGACGCCGGATGTTCCTATATCAATGCCGATTGCCACGGCAGGCTCGTTCACTGTCATGGTTCAGCGCCCATTTACCTTGCGGTCAAGCGCCTGGCGGTATTGCTCTGCTTCCCAATGGGTGAGTTCATACACGTCATCCGGCGTCAGATATTCAATCGCTTCGCCTGCGGGAATCCGCGCAACGACCTCGGCGAGGCATCTTGCCATCGCGAGACCACCGGGGGTCAGTTCCTTCGAGACCAAAACGCCTTTGCCAGAAACCGCGATAAGCTTCGGCACTTCCTTGCCTTCGGCACTGCAGTGCACGACGAACTCTGCCGCAGACTGGCCATCTGTCAGGAGGCCGACTGTGGAGCCGAGAAAGATGACGTGATCCGGATAGAGAGAGCCACCGAGTGCGAATTCCAGATTCTCCGGAGATAGTGCCGTCTTGTGGCTACCGGGATCGGATGCAGGCTGAAAGTCGGATCCTTCCGCCAGTACGGAGAGTGCGGTGACATCGGGTTTGCCCCCATCGCGCGAAGGGCAGGCGAGTGCCTCTGAGACGCGCCGGATTCGGTCGGAAACCTCGGCCACATCACGTCCGCCGACAATAATGCCGTGATTGAACAGAATGAGCACGTCGGGAAGACTGCCGGAGACAGCATCGATTTCGTGGGCGAGGGGCGTTCCGGGGCGGCGATACGGGATACTCGCCCATGTCAGGTCGCTGACCGTTGCCATGCGTTCGCTCAAAATCTGCTCGCGGCGCCTGAGAACGGACAGCGCGATTGCATTAACGCAGTGATAGTGCGCAACAACCGGATTCTGTAGGGCCGCATGGAAACTCGTTTCGATCGAGGGACGGAGTCCGCTCGAGTTCAACTCATTGACAACAAAGTCGGTCGCCTTTTCGGCGCGGGGGTCTCTGTCCCTCAATGCGGCGACGAGCGGCTCCACTTCGACCGGCACCATAATGTCCCGGTCCTTGGCCTGCGAAAGCCATGTGCCGGAAGCCTTGACCCACATCATACCGCCGAACTTCGCGGATGTGTTTCCGCCAGCCCCCTGCGTCTTGAGGATGTCGCTCCCCACAGCCACGGACAAATCCAAAAAGGCTTGGAAGTCCTTATTCGATCCGACTGATTGAGCGATTGCGGCCACGGTCAACTCCTCCACATCTACGTTTGCACTGCATCATTCCAGTTTGCGCTGCCGTCGCGTCTGGTGAGCAAACTTTCCGCGATATCGTATGGATTTGATCGCATATCGTCAATGATGAAGTTTTTCGCTCTCTCAGGCTTGCGGAATACATCGTTCTGTGATTATCTTTAATCATCGACACGGGAGATGTCGGGAGGCATTTCATTGAACGATTCCGAACGCCACAAGGCTATTACCGATCTGCTGCAGGAGACGCCGTTCGCGTCCGTGCGCGATCTGCAGGAGCGCCTTGCGGTCTCACCCGCGACCATTCGCCGCGACATCGACAAGCTTCATGAGTTGGGCAAGGCTCGCAAGGTCTATGGCGGCATTTCTGCCAGCGACGGCGGCTCGGCAGGACGTCTGTCAGCAAGGCCTTATGACGAAAACCGCGATATTGCTGTCGAGGCGAAACACGCTATCGCAGAAAAAGCCGCGGGCCTTGTGCGTGATGGAGACTCGATCATCGTTCATGCAGGATCGACGTGCTTCCAGCTCGGCATTCAACTGGCCCAGCGCAGCGTCCGGATTTACACCAATTCCATGCCGCTTGCCGCCTATCTCGGTGAGCATGCCATCTGCGAGCTCATTCTTGCTGGCGGCGTTCTGTACCGGGAGCCCGGGATTATCCACGATGCGTCGGCGGGTGCCCCCGGCTACTTCGCCTCCCGGTTTTTTCTTGGCACCCAAGGTGTCAGCAGCGATGGTCTGCTGGAATCGCATCCGCTTTTGACAAGGGCCATCGGCGAGCTGAGTGCATGTGCCGACGAAATCGTTCTCCTGGCTGATAGCCGAAAATTCACAATCAAGCCTCGCAATGTCGTCCTCCCGCTTTCACGTATTGGAACGGTCGTGACAGACGATGGTCTTTCTGATGCTGCAGCGAAGATGCTGGAAGATGCAGGTGTCGAGATCCTCGTCGCCGGCACGGGGGGATCCAAGTGAGCCAGTCAGCGATCGCCATCTTCGATCTTGGCAAGACGAACTCCAAGCTTTTCGTTATCTCGCGGGAGGGTACGGTACTCAGCGAAGCTCGCACCAATCCAGTCTGGCGCGACGAAGACGATGTCAGGGTTCTCGATGATGAGACTCTGTTCAACTGGATGAGACGTTCACTCGTCCATGCCGTCACCATGCATGGTGTCGATCGGATAATGTTCTCTGGTCACGGCTGCACGTTTGCGCTGGTGCGGGGCGATCATCTGCTTCATCCTATCCTTGACTATGAGCAGGAACCGCCAGCGGCCGTTGCCGATAGAATCGACCGGCTCATTCCTGGCTACTCCGAAACGTTCTCGCCAAGATTGCCATTGGGATTCAATTTCGGCAGGCACATACTGTGGCTCGCCGACAGGTCTCCGCAATTGCTCGACATCTGCGACGCCATACTTTGCTATCCGCAGTTCTGGTCGTGGAAATTCTCGGGCCACAAGGTCTCGGAAGTGTCCTATCTCGGATGTCACTCACATCTTTGGGCCCCGGTCGCTGACGATTTCAGCACCTTGGTGGACAGCCAGGGCTGGCGATCAAAGATGCGGGAATTCGCAAGGGCAGGCGAGGAGATCGGGCAATGTGATCTTGAACTGGCCGACGGTACCAGCGTTGCTCTCGCGGTTCACAACGGTGTCCACGACAGCAATTCTGCACTCTACTACTACCGCTCGCTGGGGTTCTCCGATTTCACGCTCGTCTCGACCGGCACCTGGGTGGTGATCTTCAACCCATCCAGCCCGTTGGACACCTTGGACCGCGAACGAGACATGCTGGCGAACGTGACTGTGGATCACAATCCGGTTGCCACGATCCGCTTTATGGGCGGCCGGGAATACGATGTCGCGAGCGGTGACTGGAAACAGGCCGTTTCCGCAGAAGCCGTTCTGGCAGTCATTGAGAAGAAGGCCTTCGCACTGCCGTCGTTCGCCGCGGGCGGGCCGATGCCCGGCAGAGAAGGGCGCTTTATAGGCCCGCAACTGCAGGGCGAGGAACGGGCCGCCGCAGCGCTGTTATACGTGGCGCTCATGACAGACTTGTCGCTTGATCTGATCGGCTCCGTCAATCCCATCGTGATTGACGGAGGCTTGGTCAAAACCGGCCTTTACGCCGCGGTGCTCGCCGCGTTGAGGTTAAGTCAAACCGTCTACAGCAGTTCCAATGCGGAAGGCAGCGCCTTCGGAGCCGCAGCATTGGTTTTCGAACAGTTCGGTGAAAGTCCGTTCAAAAACGAATGCACCGTGTCGCGTCCGGCCGAGATACCGGGGCTCGAAGCATATCGCGATCTCTGGCGCGCTGAGCTCGACCGCTTGGCGGGCAACATTGTCAAAGAGAAGCAACTGTTGGAGAGGCAAGCATGAGCGTCACCGCGACTGCCGCACCGGGGGCGACACCTGTCCTGGAGATGCGCAACATCAGCAAGACGTTCGGCAGCACACGAGCGCTCTCGAATGTTTCGATCACGGTATTCCCCGGTGAAGTCCATGCGTTGATGGGCGAAAACGGGGCCGGCAAGTCGACGCTGATGAAGGTGTTGTCCGGTGCCCACAAGGCCGATGCAGGCGGAACGATCCTCGTTGACGGCCAGCCGGTTGTTGCAGGCGATCCCATCAAGGCGAAGGCCAATGGGATATCGGTGATCTATCAGGAGCTGTCGCTGGCGCCAAACCTGACCGTGGAGCAGAACATGTTCCTTGGCGCCGAGCCATCCATGGCCGGGATTCTAAATCGCTCGGACACAAGACGGCGTGCAGAGCCGATCCTCAAGCGTCTTGGCGTGGGGTTTGGCCCTTCCAGCCAGGTCGGCCAGCTTTCGTTGGGCGAGCGCCAGATGGTGGAAATCGCCCGCGCGCTGACTACCAATGCCCGCATCATCGTGATGGACGAGCCGACAACGTCGCTCACAAGCCGAGAGACGGATCGCCTGTTCGAGGTCATTGCCAGTCTCAAGTCACAAGGCATTGCGATTATCTATATCAGCCACCGGATGGAGGAAATCTACCAGCTGGCCGATCGCGTGAGCGTACTTCGGGACAGCGCCTACGTCGGCACTTTGGATAAGGCCGACCTCTCTGCGTCCAAGCTGGTTTCGATGATGGTCGGACGGGATCTCTCCTCATTCTACAAGAAAGAGCACCACTTGGCGGGCGGCGAGCAGCGCACCGTGCTTTCCGTTCGCAACATCGATGACGGACGAAGAGTGCATGATTGCTCATTCGATGCGCACGCCGGTGAAGTGCTCGGAATTGCCGGCCTCGTCGGTTCGGGAAGGACGGAGCTTGCACGCTTGATATTCGGCGCAGACGCGAAGAAGGCGGGCAGTCTTTTCCTAGAGGGTAAGGAACTCTCGATCTCCGGTCCGCGCGATGCCTTGGACGCCGGCATTGCCTACCTTACCGAAGACCGGAAGGGCCTCGGGCTATTCCTCGATATGTCCATCAGCGAGAACATCAACATAGGTGTCATCGGATCCGATGCGAAAGCCGCTGGTGTGCTCGACTTTGCCCAGGCGAAAACGCGGGCGGCTCGTGCCGTTACGTCGCTTGCCATCCGCACGAAGAGCACCAGCATCAACGCCGGAGCGCTGTCCGGCGGTAATCAGCAAAAAGTTCTTATTGCGAGACTTCTCGAAACCAGGCCCAAGGTCATCATTCTCGATGAACCAACCCGTGGCGTCGACGTCGGCGCGAAATCAGAAATCTACCGGATCATCGATGAACTCGCCCAGAACGGGATCGCCATCGTGGTTATCTCCAGCGACCTGCCGGAGATCATCGGCATCGCCGACCGCGTCCTGGTTATGCGCGAAGGACGCATTGCCGGGGAGGTGACTGGCTCGAAGGATCACCCAATCAATCAAGAGGCCATCATGGCGTACTCCACGGGCTCGGCGACATCCGATGCGGTAAAGTCAAAGAAGGACAGACATCAGCCATGAGCACAAACACGAGCGAAAATGCTAATAAGCTCAAGCTGCGTACGACGCTCACGGCGCTCGGCATGCTGCCGGTACTCATCCTTCTAGCTATCGGCTTCCATTTGCTCAGTGGCCGCTTCCTGAGTGTAAACAATCTGTCGATCGTCATGCAGCAGGCATCGATCAACACCGTTCTTGCTGCCGGCATGACCTTCGTTATCCTCACCGGTGGTATCGACCTGTCCGTCGGCTCAATCCTGGCCGCCTCCGCGATGGTCGCCGTGATCGTGTCACTGTTTCCCGATATTGGAATGCTCGGCATCCCTGCGGCCATCGCCGTCGGACTGGCGTGTGGTTTCGTCAACGGTTCGATCATCGCATTTCTCAAACTGCCGCCTTTCATCGTCACCTTGGGTTCGCTGACTGCTATCCGCGGCGTGGCGCGTCTGCTGGGCAACGACACCACTGTCTTCAATCCGGACCTGCCATTCGACTTCATCGGAAATGGAAGCGTCCTGGGAGTACCATGGCTTGCCATCATCGCTCTTGTGACAGTCCTGGTCTCCTGGTTCGTTCTCAAGCGCACCGTTCTCGGCACGTGGATCTATGCGGTTGGAGGCAACGTGGAAGCTGCCCGGCTGACTGGCATCAAAGTGCCGATAGTCCTGCTTTTCGTCTACAGCGTGTCGGGTCTCCTGGCGGGGCTTGGAGGTACTATGTCAGCCGCGCGTCTCTATGCTGCCAACGGCCTCCAGCTTGGGCAGTCGTATGAACTCGACGCGATCGCGGCAGTCATTCTTGGCGGCACGAGTTTTGTAGGCGGTGTCGGGTCCATCTGGGGGACATTGATTGGTGCGCTGATCATCGCCGTGCTGTCCAATGGACTGATTCTCGTCGGTGTCTCGGACATCTGGCAGTACATCATCAAAGGCCTCGTCATCATCATCGCCGTCGGTCTCGATCGCTATCGGCTGAAAGGACTAAGCCGCACCTGATCTGCGGCGAATATAACCGGATTACCGGGAAACGAAGGCGCCGGGAGCGCCGCAACGGAGGAAAAATAATGCGTACAATTTCGAAACTGCTACTCGGACCAGCGATCGCAGCGGCCATCGCCATGCCGGCCTCGGCGAAGGATCTGCAGAAGATCGGCATCTCTGTCGGCTTGCTCGGCAACCCTTTTTTCGTCGCAACAATCAAGGGCATCGAGGATCGTGCCAGGGAAATCAACCCGAACGTCGAAGTGACTTCGGTTTCGGCCGACTATGACCTCAACAAGCAGGTCTCGCAGATGGAGAGCTTCGTTGCGGCCGGCGTCGACATCATCATGCTCAATGCCGTTGACGCAAAGGCAATCGCGCCAGCGGTCAAAAAGGCGCAGGCGGCCGGTGTGATCGTCGCCGCGTTCGACGTGTCGGCGCCGGGTGCAGACGTCACCGTCATGACCAACAATATCAAGGCGGGCGAAGAGGCTTGCCAGTACATCGTCGACCAGATCAAGGGTAAGGGCGATGTCGTCATCATCAACGGACCGGCCTCCTCGTCGATCATCGACCGCGTGCAGGGGTGCAAGAATGTCCTGACCAAGAGCCCTGACATCAAGATCCTGTCCGACGACCAGAATGCCCAAGGCTCGCGCGACGGCGGCATGGCGGTGATGCAGGGTCTGCTGACCCGCTTTGACAAGATCGACGCCGTATTCGCGATCAACGATCCGACCGCAATCGGCGCCGAACTTGCGGCCAAGCAGCTGAACCGCAACGAGTTCTTCTTCACCGCTGTGGACGGCGCTCCGGATATCGAAAAGTCGCTTTCAAGCGGCAAGTCGATGATCAAGGCATCTGCCTCGCAGGACCCTTACACCATGGCCGGGGACTCCCTGACGCTGGCTGTTGACTTGCTCAACGGCAAGAAGCCGGCACAGGACACGATCCTCCTCGACCCCAAACTCATCACTGCCGATAACATCAAGGATTACAAGGGCTGGACTGCAGCTCGCTAAGGACTTCTCCCGAGTGGCCCGCCGTCGTCACCGTGGCGCGGCGGGTCATGATCCAAACATAAAAAATCGCAGGAAACGTTGTCCCATGTCCAAAATTGGTGTCCATTCCTTCGTCTGGAGCGCAGGCTCGTCAAAGGACGAGTTGGAGAATGCGCTCAGCAAGACGCATGATCTTGGCTACAAGCTTATTGAATTTTCTTACCTCGATCCAAAGCAGGTGGATGTGAAATGGCTTTCAGGTCGTCTCAAGGAGCTTGATCTCGATGTCGCGATCAGCATGGGTCTTCCTCCAGAGGGGGACATTTCGAGCAGTGATACTTCGGTCGTCAACACCGGGCGGGACATACTCGATAAGGCCGTCGCTCTCGTCAGGGATCTCGGCGGCACCAAGCTCGCCGGTATCCTGAGTTCTGCTCATGGCAAACAGGAGCAGGCACTCACGAAGAAGGCCTGGGACACAAGTGTTTCAGCCTTGTCGAAGGTGGCCGATCGCGCGAAGTCTGCCGGCGTGACGCTGAACCTTGAGATTGTCAACCGCTTTGAGACCAACATGCTCAACACGGCCTCTCAGGGTCTGGCGTATATCAAGGATACTGGGGCATCGAATGTTCTGTTGCATCTAGATACCTTCCACATGAACATCGAAGAGGCTGATGTCGGGCTGGCAATCCGTCACGCAGCCGACAAGATCGGCTACATGCACATTGGCGAGAGTCACCGTGGGTATCTTGGAACTGGCAACGTCAACTTCGCAAGCATTTTCGATGCGCTGGTTGCAATCGACTGGAAAGATTACGTTACGTTCGAGTCATTCTCGACCACAATTGTCGACAAAGACCTTTCGCTCAAGACCGCCATCTGGCGGAACCTCTGGGACGACAATGTGGCGTTGGCGCACCATGCGCGCGATTTTATTGAACTTGGCATGGAAACCGCAACGATCAAGGCAGCTTTGGTGAAAAAGGCGCATCTAGCGCTCTAAGCGCATTCCAATGTTTGTCGGGCCGGCTAAGCAGACCTGACAAACTAGGGTAGGTCGCCTGATCCCTTCAGCACGGTCATGGCGGTATATCCTTGAACAGCATCCCCCAACCGCTATCCGAGCGCGCCAATAGTGGATCGCGTTCAAACCTCGCGCAAATCTTCCTCAGTTGGAGGCCTGATCATTGCCTCGCCCGGCAGGAAGGGTTGTAAACAGGGCCATTCCCGATCGGTCTGATCCGTTCGCCAGTGTTTCGCAGCGCCTTTTCAATCACTTACAATGGAGATAGCGGATCGTTGGTTTGATTCCCATCAAGGCGGACGTTCAACGAGCGTTCAGCTTTTTCACATGCTGAGGAAGGATTTGTCCGCCCCAAATCTGCCGCGCAACCCATTACACCGCCTGTCAGCCTCGGCATCAGATGGGATGCCGTCAGTCTCGCTGTGGCGGCAATTGGGCCGCCCGTGCCGCCCGCTGCTGCCGCGATCTCCTTAGGAGATAGGTTAGGACGGTTCCGTGCGTCTCACCCTGGGCAACGGCGTGCCCGCTTCCCAAGCCGCGACCTTGCAGCAATGTCCCAAATCTGCGCCGCGCGCTCGCGGAAGATCTTGATCCCTGATCAATTCTCCGCTCCGTCCGGAAGTCACGGCGACGGTACAACACGCAGCGGAACACGATCTCGCGTCAGTGTGTGTGCTGAGTCGATCCCCCCACTGCCTGTAATGTTGGTGCGGGGCTGAAAAATACGCTGTTCGCGATGTTAGGTTAGCTGAGATTTATGGACCAAGGTCTATTTCAGCAGTCCCTTCGTCTAGTCGGAGGGGACCAATGTCTCAATTGAGAGTTGGCATCATCAGCCCTACAAATGGCCTCCAAGCGAGTGGAGCACGCCGGCATTACCAGTGCGACATCACACTCATCGAAGCCAATGCTATATCCGCCAAAAAACTCAATGTTGAGCTTTCGCGGACAGATAGTCAAATCGTGTCACCCGGGAGCTCGCGCAATGACTACTTCTCGTCCTTTATCCGAATCCGTTTCAGTAGTGCTCGTGCACGGCGCGTTCGTGGATGCCTCCGGTTGGCGAAAGGTCTATGACACCTTGTCGGAGGAAGGCTATGAGGTTCTCGTTGTTCAGAACTCTGCCGTAACCTTCGATCAGGATGTTGAGCGCACCAGAAGCGTGATCGCTGAGGCGAAACATCCAGTTGTGCTCGTCGGACATTCGTATGGTGGCGCCGTAATTACGGAAGCCGGGAGCGAGGAAAAGGTCCTGGGTCTCGTTTATCTGGCAGCTTTCGTTCCCGACGCCGGGGAATCCGTCTTCGACCTAGCCTCACAAGAGATCCCTGGTGCGGAGAAAGCCCCACTCCTTCCACCGAAGGATGGCTTCATCCAAATCGACCCACAGAAGTTTGCGGTCGCATTCTCGGCCGATATCGATGCCGCCGAAGCGCATTTCATGGCTGCCGCCCAGAGGCCGTGGGGCCTTGAAGCTGTCCAGGGCAAGATCACCTCTGCGGCATGGAAAGCCAAGCCATCCTTCTATCTGCTCGCAACGGAAGATCGGATGATACCCGCTCAAGCGCAGGCAGCGATGGCCGCGCGCGCAGGTGCTGCGGTCGTAGAGGTTAGCAGTAGCCATGCGGTAATGCTGTCCCATCCTGACAAAGTCGCAGCGCTCATCAGATCGGCAGCTGAGTTGAACCAGCACAACTGATGCTGAGCGTCGGTTGCTGTCCACATCAATCAACGAGGGGGGAATACCATGCGTAACTTCTTTATGCCGACACGTTCACAGGCGCCACAAACATCGCCGACAAAATCCGAGGAGAATGGCATGCCTCAGCTTTCACGCCGCGCTTTCGCGAGCGCTCTGCCTCTTGGTCTCGTTGGAGGTACCCTCTTCGGCGGAAGTCTGCTCAGCGACTTGACTGCCAAGGCTGCAACATCGAAGGCCACAGGAACCCCGGTCGCAACAACGCCGTTTGCACAGATTCGCATCGGCCGTTTTACGGTGACGGCGCTGACGGACGGGTATGCTGACATGCCCTACAACTACTTCCCGGGACGCTCAGCCCCCGAAGTGGAAGAGGCCGCAAACGCCCAGTTTACGGCCAGACCCAGCGGGGTTCGTTTTCTGTTCAATCAATACCTCGTTGAAGACGGTAAGCAACGCATCCTGATCGATGCCGGCGCCGCAGGTTCTATCGGGGAAACCGGGCATCTGCCGCAGGCGCTGGCCACGCTCGGTCTGAAACCGAGCCAGATCGATGCCGTTATCGTGACCCATATGCACCAGGACCACATGGGCGGTCTGGTTCTTGGCGGTAAGAACAATTACCCGGATGCTGAGGTCTATATAGATCGCCGTGACGTCAAGCACTGGACCGACCGGGCTAAGCGCAATGGCGCGCCTGATTTCCTGCAGCCAAGCTTCAAGATGGCTGAAGAGGTGGTGCGCCTCTATCCAAAGCTGCAAGCGATCGACGGAGAGCGCGAGATCGTTCCCGGCATTTCGATTGTCGACCTGACCGGCCATACGCCTGGCCATATCGGCGTCCGCATCGAGGATGGCGGCAAGAGCCTGATCATGGTTTCCGACATGATTTTCCCGGTCGTCCATCCGGCTGCAACGGACGTCTTCTTCCTTTTCGAACAGGATCATGCTGCTGCGAAAGCCATGCGTGATCGCTTCTTTCCACAAGCTGCCTCGGAAGGTGCCTTGATCGCTGCGACACACATGCCGTTCCCAGGTCTTGGCCGCGTGGTCTCCGATCGTGGTCAGATGCGCTGGGAAGTAGCCGACTGGGCCTTGCAAGACTGATGCTTTACCCGAAGGATCTGGCCACCTGAAGACAGATCAAGGCCCGCATTGTCCACTGATGCGGGCCTGCTCGAATATGGAGACGAGGTATGCCGTACCACTTTCTGGAAGTCGCGGTGACGCCAAGCGTCCGAGCCGCGCAGGCGGATATGGGGGTGGACCAGATATGGCTGGGCGAGCACGATCGCCCTTCGGATACTTTGACGGAGAACGAGATCGCTTTCATCGCGGCGCGCGATAACTTCTATATAGCGTCTGTGTCAGGAACGGGTTGGCCATATGTACAACATCGCGGTGGGAAAATCGGTTTTCTCAAGGTTGTTGATCCGCAAACGATGGCATTTGCCGACTATCGCGGAAACCGCCAGTACATCAGCGCAGGGAATTTTGCAGCCAACGACCGCGCCTGCCTGTTCCTAATGGACTATGTCCGACGGACCCGGCTCAAAGTCTATGCCCACGTCGAGCGGCTGACGCTCGACGCCGACCAATCGCTCACGGACCTCGTATCCGATCCGACGTATAGGGGCCGTGCAGAGCGGATATTCAAGCTCCGGCTCGAAGCATACGACTGGAACTGTCCCCAGCACATTACCCCCCGCTACACCGAGCAGCAGGTTGAGCAAGCAGTCGCACCACTTCGTCAGAAGCTGCAACAGCTGGAAGCTGAAAATGCAGCGTTGCGGGCAATATTAGAAGGAAGATCCGAATGACCGACGCTCAAAGACCGCCTCTGCCCCCGTTTACATCAGAGACTGCTGCCGAAAAGGTGCGGCGAGCCGAAGATGGCTGGAATAGCCGGGACCCGGGCAAGGTCGCGTTGGCTTACACGGCTGATAGTCAGTGGCGTAACCGCGCCGAGTTCGTCAATGGTCGTGAGGCAATCGTTGCTTTTCTCACAGGAAAATGGCGGCGGGAGCTCGACTACCGTCTGATCAAGGAGCTGTGGGCGTTCGATGGCAACAGGATTGCCGTCAGGTTTGCATATGAGTGGCATGACGACAGCGGCAATTGGTTCCGATCCTTCGGCAACGAGAACTGGGAGTTCAATGATAGTGGCCTGATGCGCAAGCGATACGCCTGCATTAACGACCTGCCGATCCGCGTGGAAGACCGTCGCTTTCACTGGCCGCTCGGTCGTCGGCCCGACGACCACCCGGGGCTCAGCACGCTTGGTTTCTGATCGATCTCGTCTCCATCTCCATCAGTCGAAGACAGTGGCATGGTCATTTTAAATTCGTACTTTTCACAGCGTTCATCTCCGGCAGAAGAGGAGGCTGTCGAGGTCAAAGCCTTCGTCGATCTGTACAATGCCTCACCGGCAACGCTCAAGGCCGAAGAGCATTTTGGATGCCTTCCCATCAACCGTGGATGCGCAATCTCGCTGCCGAGCGCGCCAGCCATCGGCCTGAATCGTGTATTGGGACTGAACTCCGTGGAGGAACTTGAGGAAGCCTATAGGTGGATGAAGAGGAAGACCGGACACCGGTTTTTGCAGGTAAACACAGATAAGGTTTCGGCCGAGACTAAAGACTGGATCCTCGCCAAGGGTCTGCTTGAGGATGGTGTGGGCTGGGCGAAGCTTGTCTACGACCGCTCATCAGTGAACCTTTCGGAGCCCAACTCTTTCCGAACGCGACTCGTTCATGTTGAGGAAGCTTCGCTCTTCGGATCGATGGTGTGCAAAGGCTTTAACTTTCCCTCGACCCTGACGAGGTTGTGGTCTGCAATCGTCGGAAAAGTGGGCTGGTCGTGTTTTTTCGCTTTGGATGGTGACTATCCAGTCGGGACGGCCGCCATGTATCAGTCGGGTACCTACGCATGGTTAGGCGGCGGCACTACACTTCCGGAGTCACGAAATCGCGGCGTTCAAAAAGCCCTCATTAAGAGCCGTATCGAACATGGGCTCGGCAACGGCGTGTCGACATTTGCCGTCGAGACATTGGCACCTGTAGTTGGAGAAGGGAACATTTCCTTTGATAACCTCAGGAAAGTAGGCTTCCGGCAGGCATTTCACCGGAAGAACTTCAAGTTGTGAGATGAAAATCTTGCCCGATGGGCTCGCCCGCCCGACTCGATCTCATCGATCGTGATCTGCAGAGTTTTTGCGGCTTCGAACATTGACCGAGTGAACAAGGTTGCCGGCAGATCGTCAAGACGTTTGCTCGCGCCGCATGGGCATTTTGCGGCGTCGCGAAACGTGTTCCCGCTTAACGCCGGTCATTCCCACTGAGCTTGACCTACAAAAGTTCGTCAGCCATTTTGACCAAATGAGCGACTGAAGTTGCTTTCATTTTCCGCATCATGTGGCCCCGGTGAAGCTTCACCGTTGGCTCAGCAAGTTGAAGCTCTGCCGCAATCTGCTTATTAAGTTTACCGACAATCACTAAAGCCATTATTTGGCGCTCACGCTCCGTCAGCGTCAAATATCTTGATCGGGTGGCCGCGTTCAGTGTTTTTATCTCTCGATGAGCGGCGTCACGAGCGATCGCGCGGTTGACGGCTTCCAACAGATCTTGCTCCCGAACCGGTTTGCTAAGAACGTCTATGGCGCCCGCCTTCATCGCCCGCACCGCCATGGGCACATCGACGTGTGCGCTAATCAACACTACGGACCGAGGAAGATTGCTCTTTGCCAACTCCTCCTGAAACTCAAGTCCGCTTTGGCCGGGAAGTCGGATGTCCAAAACGATACACCCGGCTTTTTCGGGATCGTCTGCGGCTATGAACTCTTTTACGGAGCCGTGTGTTTCAGCGCTTAGGCCCACGGACTCGAACAGCCCCTTGAGAGCTTCGCGGACGCTTTGATCGTCATCAATGATGATGACAGTGGGCCGTCTGTTCTTCCTGTCATCGATCAATGGCCGCGTCCTTGAAGCTGGAGAGCGTGAAGTTGAATGAACTCCCGCGTGGATGACTGGATGTAGCCCAGATGCGCCCTCCATGAGCCTCAACAATAGAGCGGCAGATGGAAAGGCCCATCCCTATGCCGTCAGGTTTCGTGGTGTAGAACGCCTCAAATACCCGGTCGAGCTGTCCAGGGGGGATGGCTTCTCCCGTATCTGAAACACTAACTTCGACTTCACCCTCTGGACGCTGCGTGCACTTGACCCTGATAAGGGCATCTGCGCCAGGAGGCATAGCTTCAGCGCTGTTCATTATCAGATTAAGCAGGACCTGCTGTAGCTGCGTGCGATCACCCAAGACATAGACGGGGTCTGGCGTAAGATCCGTGACCACCTGTAAGCCTCGGGATTGCAGCTCTTCCCGCAGAAGGAAAAGCACGTCACGAAGAGCTCTGGTAAAGTCAGTCCTCTCCATACGCACAGGAGATCTCTGAGCCATCGCGCGTATGCTGGAGACAATCTCGCCGGCGCGGTGCCCATCATGCACAACGCGCTCCGCCGCCTGCCGGGCTTGCCCAAGGTCCGTATGTCCGTCTTGAAGCCAGCGCAAGCAGGTCCCGGCATTAGTGACAATCGCCATGAGCGGCTGATTGATCTCGTGTGCTATCGAGACGGCAAGTTCCCCGATCGTGGTCAAACGGGTCACGTGCGCGAGGTCGCTTTGGCTTTGGCGAAGGGACTCTTCTGCGCGTTTGCGATCCTCGATATCTACAACGACGCCATACCACCGAACCACATTTCCGTCCGCATCGAGGAGGGGGCTTTGTTGCAGGTTGAACCACCTATATTCGCCGTCGAACCGTCTGATACGGGCATCAACTGGATTGGGGTGCTTGGTAGCAACGATTTGCTCCCAACTCACGCGCATACGGTCGACGTCATCGGGATGAAACACACGGTAGAAGCCGAACCCTTGGAGGTCTTCCATCATGAGGCCTACAAAATCTATGAAAATCTTGTTCCAGTACTCCAGCTGCCCATCAGGCGTGCAGGACCAAGCCATGGCAGGGATCGTATTGATGATGAGGTCTAACTTGTGCTCACTCTCTCTGAGTGCGGCCTCGCTTTCGCGCAGAGCGTTTTCCGCGCACTGCAAGTTTTCAATGTCGATGTTAACGCCGAACCAGCGCACTATGCCATTCGCATCGGTAAGCTTCCGGCCCGAGAAATAAAACCAGCGGTATTCTCCGTCTCTGCCACGAATGCGCCCTTTCAGCTGTGTGTGGTCTGAGTGTTCGAGGTCTCGCTTCCAAATCTCCACCATCTCCGGGATATCATCGGGATGGTACAGGTCCAGAAAGCCCCATTCGAGGATTTGATCCGCGGGTAGCCCGGCATAGTCAAGCCAACTCTGATTCACAAAATCCGCGCTTCCATCAGGTCGCGCCGACCATACGAGAACCGGCAGCGAATTGATGATGAGCCTGAGGTTCTCTTCGCTGGCCGCCAGTGCCGATTTCGTCTCCATGAGAGCATTCTCGGCCTGTTTCCGATCGTCGATATCAAGAACGACACCGTACCACTTCAAAACATTGCCCTCGGGATCGAGATGAGGCTTTTGACGAAGAGAGCACCAGCGATAGTCACCATCCGCGCGTCTGAGGCGGCCTTCGACTTCCTTTCCCGTCTTGGACAACATAATTCGCTGCCACTCGGCGCCTAAATGGGCGACGTCATCGGGATGAAACAGGCGGTAGAAATTTTCCCCGGCGATGTTTGCAAGCGGCATGCCGATAAAATCAAGGAAGTGCTGATTTGCAAAATCCAGCATCCCATCAGAAGTCGTCGACCAAGCCATCGCAGGGATCAGGTCGATGATCGTGTCGAAGTTCGTCTGATTTTTCAAGTAATCCCCCGCTGCTCGTGTTCTCATAAACTACGCTTTTCCACTGAACTGCGTTAGCCGAGATTCATAGACGAAGGTCTATTTTTCAATCCTTTCGTCTAGTCGAACGAGACCTTGATCGCAGTTGAGAGCAGCCCAGATGCGCTTTAGAGATAAGCAAAAGCGATCGGATGTTTGCACATAAGGCATTTAGATCACCTTTCCTAAAATCAGGCGGTGCTTGGTTTACCAGCGTATGGATCGCTTTGAACGGCACCCGACGATGTGGTGCCCTAGGCATTCAGCCAATTGCAGCCGCACAACGAAACAAGATGGAGATTGATAATGACACTCTCAGCCAGCAAATCCAGCATCCTTCCCTCGGGCGGTGGCGCAACCCTGCTTGATCCGTCCGATACGGTGATCCTCCTGCTCGATCATCAGTCTGGTTTGTTCCAGACTGTAAAAGATATCGCAGTCGCTGATCTCCGCAGAAACGTGGCGATGATTGCCAAATTAGCTACACTCCTCGACATTCCTGTCATCACAACGGCTTCGGAGCCTGCAGGCAGCAACGGTCCGCTTATGCCGGAAATTCAGGAATACGCGCCGCACGCCGTCTACGTTCCGCGTAGAGGTGAAGTTAACGCATGGGACAACGACGATTTCGTCCGCGTAGTGAAGGCGACTGGCCGTAAAACACTTGTGATGGCTGGCGTCTGGACAAGCGTATGCGTGATGTTCCCCGCACTCGATGCACGGGCAGCGGGTTACGAAGTATATGCGGTAATGGATGCCTCAGGCGACCCCAGTGAAATGGCGTCTCGAGTTTCGTTAGCTCGCTTTGTGCAAGGCGGAGTGAAGCCGACATCCACAAATTCGCTCTTGTCAGAACTCCACCGCACCTGGGCTCGTCCAGAGGCCGGCGACCTCGCCCAGCTTTATGCGATGGCAGCACCGAACTATGCGGCTGTGATCGAGAGTTATCAGAGGGCTCAGGACGCTGCCAGGAATGCGGGCTGACCTAACGACTGATTGCGAGCGGTATTGGTTCCAGCCCGCTCGCTCTAATGTGCAGCAAATAGAAACCCTTTCAAAATATCTGGGCCCAGTGAGCCCCGAGGAAAGTCTCTCGTTCCACCGATGGTGGCCAACAGAGCTGTTCATCCCCATCGAAGGTCTCAGCCATGAAAATCTACATGCTTGTCGCTCGCCGTCGGCCTTCTCGTCGGGATCATCTACGGCCTTCTTAACGTGCGTTCACCCGCACCACCAGTTATCGCCTTGGTCGGTCTTCTCGGCATTCTTGTCGGAGAGCAGATCGTGCCGCTTGCAAAGACGATATGGGCGAAGGAGCCAGCTGCTGTTTCATGGCTCACCCACATCAAGCCGCACATGTTCGGCCATATGCCCAAAGGCCGACAAGCCCCGGTCGAGTGAAGTGATGGGCACCAACAAAGCCACAGGCGGAGGCTTCGCTCCGCTGCGACAGCCCGTCCTGATGGGGCCGACATGGCAGGCCATCGTTCCTGAACTTGTGCCGCGCGAAGATGTGAAGGGGGCTGTTGCGCTCAACTCCCTCGCCATTAACATTGCCCGCTCCATCGGACCTGCAGCGGGTGGTCTGCTACTTGCAGCCTTTGGTGCGGCAGTGACTTATGGTGCCGATGTTGCCAGCTACATACTCGTTATCGCGGCGCTTATCTGGTGGCCGCGCGCCAAAAATGCCGACGACGCTTTGTCCGAGAACTTCTTCGGCGCGCTCCGAGCTGGCCTCAGATATACCCGCGCCAGCAAACCGCTTCATGTCGTGTTGTTGCGCACTGATATTTTCTTCGCCTTTGCCAGCGCTGTCTGGGCGCTGCTTCCACTCGTCGCCCGCCAGCTTCTCGGCGGGAATGCAAGCTTCTATGGATTGCTTCTTGCCGCGGTCGGCGCAGGTGCCATCGGTGGCGCGCTGATCATGCCGAAACTGCCGGAACAGTTTGATTCAGATGCCCTCCTACTGGGTGCCGCCATCATCACCGCCCTCGTCATGGGTGCGCTCTCTTTTGCGCCTCCGCAGTGGCTGGCCGTTGTTATCCTGCTGTTTCTCGGCGCGTCGTGGATCACCGCTCTCACAACGCTGAATGGCGCATCGCAGGCCGTTCTGCCGCACTGGGTGAGAGGTCGCGGCTTGGCGGTTTACGTCACCGTGTTCAATGGCGCGATGACTGCTGGAAGCCTGGGCTGGGGCGCCGTTGGTGAAGCTGTCGGCGTACCTGCAATGCTCCTCATCGGAGCCGCCGGACTGCTGGTCGCGGGCTTTATCATGCACCGCGTGAAGCTGCCGACAGGGGACGCGGACCTCGTCTCATCCAATCATTGGCCTGAGCCGCTGGTTGCAGAACCCGTGGCGCATGATCGGGGCCCGGTGCTGATCCTGATCGACTACCACGTCGCAAAACAATACCGGACACAATTTCTGCACGCTCTTGATGAGATGTCGTCCGAGCGCCGCCGTGATGGCGCCTATGGCGGGGGTGTTACCGAAGATTCCGCGGACCCGGAGAAGATCACCGAATGGTTCATGGTGGAATCCTGGGCCGAACATCTGCGACAGCATAAACGCGCCTCGAAAGCGGATGCCGACCTGCAGAGCAAGGTCCTGGCCCTTCACAGCGGTCCTGAAAAGCCGGTCGTTCGACATCTGCTGTCGATCAACAAGCCTGGGAGCCACCTGATGCCAGGCATGGCTCCAATTTTTAAACGACTAGGATGCGGCCGAAGGCGGCAAAATCCGTTGAAGGTGGTGCCGATCTGATCGCTGTGGGTAAACACTCAACAAAAAGGTGAACGCAATGAGCAATTTACATACGGCAAAGCGTACCGAGAATTTCGGTGTCGCATGGGAAACGGTGTTCGGTTATGCACAGGCCGTACAGGTTAAGGATACCGTGTATCTCTCCGGCCAGCTAAGCCACGACCAACAAGGAAATCTGATTGCGCCGGCTCTATTGAATGCGGCGGGGAGGCCGGTGGATTTTTCGGCAATAGAAGAGCAAATGAGGCAGACTTACAAAAATGCAACTGCGCTCCTCGCGCGATTTGGGGCAACCCTCGAAGACGTAGTCGAAGAGACAATTTACGTTCTAGATGTCCCTGCAGCGTTTGAGGTGGCGGGGAAGGTCCGAAAGGAGATGTATGGAACCGCGATGCCCCAAGTGGCAAGTAACCTGATCGGGGTTTCCGGACTGGCGTTCCGTGAGCAACTCGTGGAAGTTGCGTTCCGTGCTGTGGTTAACATCTAACTGGCACGGTCCCCAGCGCAGGTGCGAGTGTGTGGCCGAAATAGGCCTTCAGCCTTACGAACTTCCCATTGTTGCGGGAGGTGCCGTCTCCCAGCTGGAGTCGATCTACATACTTCTGCCGACTGGCACGTCCAGCCACTATGAAGCAGTGCCAAACGGCTGGACGTGGATCGCTCGGGTGTCGAACGCGCCGGCATGCGCGAAATCGTTGAGGGGCAGAAGAGGGGCTACGACTCGAGCGCGGCAATAAGGCGGGCAAGATGTCGGCCTGATCTCCAGGCCGCTTAAATCGGTTAAGCTTTAGTTTGACCACGGATGTACTGGCATTTTCGAAAGCGCAACCAGACGAGGTCAGGCAATGGTTGCGGAACCACCAAGTGAGAGGCTGCGAGCGTTCCTTCCGAACTAAACAACCTGTCCTTCAAGCGCAATGCTCCGTGCCGGCCCCAAGCCTTCCTAAGCCGTGAGTTCAATAAATGTGCTTACCCGCCCAAGGTGGTGTAGCAATCTTGCGGGTCAAAGGCTTAGCTGAAACACTGGAACCGACGGTTCGATTCCGTTCAAGGCGGACATTACCATTGTCAGCTATCTCTTAAATCGGAAAGCGCGATCGGCGCCAAACCGGGTCGGTTTACCACGAGTTTTCGCGACTCGGCCTCGGGGTCATTTGGTCCTACACATTCAGGCATTACGAGCCATACGGCAGGTGGTGAACGTGGTGCAAATGAAAAGACATGGCCGCCTCGCTATTTGGGGGTTAGCCGGGTGGTCTAGCGATGCTGGAGGAGCGTCCCCCAAACCTCGGAATTTCTGGGATTCACGAAAGTTAGTTCCTTCCTAGAACAAGGATCAGTTCAAGGCCATGCACCTATCCTATCAGATCAAGACAGAATCAGGCTTCCCATCAGCGACTTCAGATCGTGAGCCACTTCGTAGCTGTTCTCCTGTTGCTGGCGATTGCAAAAGAGTTCGCAGCTCCACCAACCGGTAAATCCGGTCGCTTTCACTGCATCCACCCAGCTTTGCAGGTCGAGGGCACCGGAGCCTGTCGGGACATCGCGCAGGATGGCCTCGTTCGGGATGCCGCCGGTGAAGGGCAGGGAATCGCAGAGATGGACGCCGTAGATCAGTTCGCGATCCAGGCGGGCAATCCGCTCCGGCGTGTCGCCGGACGTATAGGAATGCCAGAAGTCGATGACGAGTTTCACATTGTCACGCTTGCAGAGCTCGATGACGCGCAGCTGGTCGTCCATCGTGTTCAACGGGGTCCAGGACAGTGCTTCCAGGTAAACGATGAGCCCGTAGCTGGCTGCGATATCGGCGACGGCCCGCAGGTTGTCAGCAGTCAGCGTCGTCTGCGTGTCGCTGGGCAAGTCGATGAGACCCCGGTAGAGCGTGGGATGGCGCTCGGCTGACCCGGCCTCAAACACCCTGAGATCGAGCGGCCCGGTGATCACCTCGATACCCTTCGCGCCGGCTGCAACAGCCAATTGGCATAGCCTCTCAGTTTCCCGCAACATGTCGCTGCGCTGTTCTCCCTGCCGCTCGACGTCGATGAGGAATCCGATTCCCGGCAGGAAGAGGTCGCCAATTCGGGCCTTCAAGTCCTGCTCGGTAAAGCCGGCATCGAGAAAGGCGGCGATTTTGGTGCCCGAAGTCTCAAGCCCGTCGAAACCCAGGCTGCTGGCAATGTCGATATCGATCGACAGGGTATTCCATCTGGACGCCATCGAATGGAAGATCAGCTGGTTGGATGTGTTTGCCATGGTTCGGTTCTCTTTTCGGTTTCGTGGGCCACGCGTCATACGGTCACGGTTCGGCGTTTCCGGGAGGCGGCCGCAATGGCTTCCACCGTGCGAAGCGCGATGACGTTGTCGTCTCCCCGGCACATCCATTTGGCTTGTCGTTGAAATGTGGCGAGGAAGCCTTCGAGCGTTGCGAAATGCTGGTCGCGCTCTCGCACCGGGATGAGTTCGTTACGGCCATTCAGGCGCCGGATCAACGTGCCGGATCCCTTGCCGTTCAATGTCCCATGGGCAATCAGCGTTCCGTGATCGCCGGCCAGCATGACGACGCTTTCGATCTCGGCGATCGCAAAGCTTTCATAGGCCTGGAACAGCGCGCCGCCGGACATGCCGATGGCATAGGAAACCTGATCGACATCCGCATCCGTCGCCTCGACCGGCAAAGTCGAAACCTCCAGCGGTTCCTGGCCAGTCAGAAACCGTGCAAGGTCGATATCTTCGGCGGTTATGTCGAGATGAATATCGCCGCGCTCCGTGACTTCGTCGGTCCGGCGATTGGGCGAGGGCTGGAACGGGGCGCCGCGAATGATCAGCAGGGACTGGAGCGTGCCGATCTCACCTTCGGCGAGCAGCCTGCGCATGGTCTGGTGGATGGTCGAGGCGCGGGCAGGCTGGTTCACCATAAGGGTGACGCCCGTATCCTTGCATTGTTGGGTCAAGGTGCTGGCAACGCGGCTGCTTGCGGCGATCGGCCCGTCGCAGAGGATATGTTTACCCGCCTTGGCAGCGGTCGAGATATAGTGTTTTCGCCTCTCGCGTACGGCGCTGATATAGACGAAGTTTACGAGCGGATCGCTCAGCGCCTGTCGCGCCTCGACGGATGTTTTCGGGATATCCAGATCCTCGGAGAAGAACCGGGCATATTCCCTGTTGCGGCTGACCACCCAGAGCGGCGCGTGACCGACGGAGCGGATTGCCGCAACCATGTGCTCGGCCGCGATGGAGCCTGTCCCCATCATCGACCATCCCGTTGCTCCCCTGGAATTCACCGCGCGATCCTCTCCACTCGATACCGGCAGATTGACCGGTTCAAGGCAGCGCCACAATTTCGCAGACGATTGAAGTCCTTTGCAAAGTGAAGTAGTATCAGCTTCACTTTGCTTCAGTTAGATTGGCTTCGTTTTTAAAACTTCAGTCGTGGGGAACGCATGGAACATCTGGGACGGGACGGCGCATCTCTGGCGATGAACCTGAGGACGCTGTGCGAGCGGCACGGCTCGGTCGCGGCCGTCTGCCGCAAGATCAACGTCAACCGGCAGCAGTTCAACAAATATCTCTCGGGCGCCCATGTTCCGTCGGCAACGAACCTGAGGATCATCGCCAACTATTTCGGCCTGAGCGTCCCCATCCTGTTTGCAGATCCCGACGAGTTTCGAACCCTCGTCGACGGCAATTTCTTCCATGCGATGGCAACGGCGCGGCAGTTGCCGGAATTTTCGCGTTTCGTGTCCAACATGATCGTCGAAAACAATTCCGACCACAATGACATCGTCGGGGTCTACGACCGCTATCAGTTCTCGTCGATCTACAAGGGGTTCGTGCTTCGCTCGGCGCTTTGCATCTACCAGAACAAGGAGTTCCTTCAGCACTATTACGTTGAAAGGTTCCCGAGTTTCGATGATCCGAGGAAGACGGAATATGTCTTCAAGTATTACGGTTTTTGTTTTCCGGTCGCCGACCGCCTGTTTACGGCGGATTTCGAAGGCATACAGTCCAACGAACTGACCTTCGGCGTCTATGCCCAGGTGAAACGCAATTCGAAGAAATTCATGTTCGGCATCTCCAGCGGCATCGCCGCCACCGTCTTTCGCCAGCCCTATTCGACCAAGGTAGCCCTGCATTACCGGGGACCGGGTCTGCTGCGTCGCGATCACCTGAAGGATCTGACCGTGATGGATCGCAACGACCCCGCGATCCCGCGCGAGGCGCTTCAGTATCTTGGCGACGGCTCCGACATGATCCAGATGAGCTGAGGCTCAGCCGTCGCCGCAGTCCGGCTCAGGGGTGCAGTTCGACGGCAAGCCAGACGCTGTCGCTGTCGGCGTAATAGCGGTGCCAGGGGTAGGTCCACTGGTTCTCGCCGGTGACACGGCAGAAGGGATCATGCGAATAGCCGATCGGCATGATGACGTCCTCGTAGAGCGTTGCCGGGTCTCGCTCATTGAATTTCTGCATTCGACCCAGGCCATGGATCTGCGTATGCGTTTCAAGGAAAGGGTGTTCGTTGTGGATGAAGCAATCCGTATCGCCCGGCGACCACCAGAGGTTCAGCTTCAGCGTGAAGCTCTGCGGCGCCTCCGGCTGCACCCGCTCGTTGGTGAAGACCCTGGGATCAAGGCTGACGGTGCCGATTTCATCCTGTGCCGAGATGTAGAGCGGCGTATCGCGGGGAAAGCTGCGAATGCGGTTGCCAAGCCAGTCCCATCCGCGGAACATGCACCCACCGAGATTGGTCGGGTTGACGACCTTGATGATCACGGCACGCTCGGCGGAGCGAATGCATCCGCCTTTCAGCCATGTGGATTTCCATGCAGGGACAATTGCCGGGTGTTCGGCTCCCGTTACCATGATCGACGGGCTGATGTTGACCACGACGGCGTCCTCGACGTCGTAGTCGACAACATTTTCAACCAGTTTGGCGGAAATGAAATCATCCGCAAAGGCCAGATCTCTCGTCAGATTCTGCACGTCGGCACTCCTGTAGCCTGCAATTGTATTCCATTGCAGAAAGCCACAAGGCACAGAAGCAAAACAGTGCGCGCAAGAATTTATTTATTCGCAAAGTGACGCAGTTTCGCCTTCAGCGTGCGAAGGGTGGCGATGCGAGCTTGGTCCGATTTCAAAGAGACGACGTCCATTTGGCATCGCTCATATTCATTGCCACGGATTCATACGGCAGACTGATTTCGACGGTTGGCATCCATAGCTGATGCAGTGTGATCCTAAGCCTGCGTCATCTTGCTTCAGTGATTCCGCACGTGCGAACTTGATGCGCATGGCAATTCGCCGAAGAATGACATCATCGTCGAAGGGAGCAGACAAGCGATCTGCATCCCCCGCAATCATAACAAGCTTAGAGGGTCGATCAAATGAAACTGACAGGTGGCCAAGTTGTTGCGAAAGCGCTCAAGGATTATGGTGTTGAATATGTCGCCGGCGTGCCTGGTCATGGCATCTGGTCGCTGTTCGACGCCTTCCTGCAGGAGGGATCCGAGATCCCCTTCATCCAGGTGATGCACGAGCAGAGCGCCGTCCACATGGCTGATGGCTACTACCGCGCTTGCGGCAAGCCGATGGCCTGCTCGACCTCGGTCGGCCCGGGCGCTGCCAACACGATTATCGGTCTTGCCACCGCCTATACCGACTCAACGTCGCTGTTCTACGTCTCCGGCTCGCCGCAGACCTATATGCACGGCCACGGCACCATGCAGGAACTAGAGCGCCAGCAGGACAATGCCTTCCCGCGCATCACCGAGCAGGTCACCAAGCGCGCCTGGCAGGCGAGCTCCGTTCAGGGGTTGCCGAGCATCATGCACCGCGCCTTCAGCGAAATGCTGACCGGTCGCCCAGGCCCTGTCCATGTCGAAGTGCCGATGGACGTCCAGGTCGAGGCCGCCGACGTCACCATCCATCCGCTGGACAAGCGCCTGCCGGTCGGCGTCGCTTATCCTGATCCGAAGGCGATAGAAGCCGCGGTGAAGGTGCTGCTCGCCGCCGAGCGCCCGGTCATCGTCGCTGGTGGTGGCGCCATCACTGCCGGTGCATCCGTTGCCCTGACGAACCTTGCAGAAAAGCTCGGTGCCGCCGTCTCCATCACTTGGAATGGCAAGGGCGCGATCTCCGAGGATCATGACCTGTTCATCGGTGCCGTCGGCCAGACCGGCACCACCTGCGGCAACAAGATCACCGCATCGGCCGACGTCGTCGTCTCGGTCGGCTGCCGCTTCACCGACTGGTCTGCGTCCTCCTATGCCAAGGGCGTGTCCTTCTCCATTCCCTCCGCCAAGCTGATCCATATCGACCTCGATCCGCGCGAAATCGGCAAGAACTACGAAACCGAAGTCGGGATCGTCGCCGATGCCAAGGTCACGCTAGAAGCTATCCTGGCCCTGATCTCGGACACCGAATCCAAGAACATGGTGTCGCGCCGCGAACTCTTCCTGGCTGACGTCCAGAAGGCAAAGGCCGATTGGCGCGACTTGGTCGAGCCGCGCGAAAACAGCCGCGAAACGCCGTTTACCTCGCAGCGGCCGTTGATGGCGCTACGCAAGGTTCTCGACCGCGATGGTATCGTCGTCGTCGGCTCGGGCAACACCCAAGGCTCGGTCAAGCAGAGCTTCCCGATCTATGAGCCACGCACCCATCTGACGTCCGGTTCCTACTCGCCGATGGGCTGGGCGGTTCCGGCCGCCATGGGCGCCAAGCTCGCCAAGCCGGATCGCCAAGTTGTTGCCATCGTCGGCGATGGCGACTTCATGATGTCGTTGCCGGAAATGGGCACGGCCGTGATGAACGGCATCAACGTCGTGTTCCTGGTCTTGAACAATCAGGGCTACATGTCGATCCGCGGTGGCCAGCGCAAGTTTATGGGGCGCCACATCGCCTCCGAGTTCAGCCATCATGCCGGCAATGGCGCACCCTATTCGGCTGACATCACCGCATCGGCTCGCGCCTTCGGTCTGCAGGCCTGGAAGGTCGAGAAGGACGAAGACCTGGAAAGCAGCCTGAAAGCAGCGCTCGACTGCGGCGGCCCGGCTTTGGTCGAAGTCATCGTATCGCGCGACGCGGCTGGCCCGTTCGCCACCGGCTGGTGGGACTTCCCGTCGCCGGCCTATTACGAAAAGGAACAGGCCGCCTATACCGAGATGCGTGCGCTTGAGCAGCATCTCTAACTAGAGACGGCTAAGCCGGCTCACACCTCATCCTTTCTATCCCCTTGGACTGCGGAGCGCGTCGCTTCCGCAAGCGAAGAGTCATTCTCATGATACGGCACATCAAAACAGCCCAGGTTTCATCTTCGGACACCAATGACGGTTCGGTCACCAAGGCCGTCGAGGCGCTCCTCGCCAAGGTGGAAAGCGGCGGCGACAAGGCCGTCCGGGAGCTATCCGTCCAGTTCGACAAGCTGGATCGGGCCTCCTACCGCCTGACCAAGGATGAAATCGCAACCGCGATCAATTCGCTGACTAGCCGGGAGCGGGAAGACCTGGATTTCGCCCAGGATCAGGTTCGCAGGTTCGCCCAGGCCCAGAAGGACAGCCTGAAGGACCTGGAGATCGAGACCTTGCCGGGCGTCGTGCTCGGTCATCGCAACGTCCCGATCCAGAATGTCGGCTGCTATGTGCCGGGTGGTAAATATCCGCTGCTGGCGTCGGCACATATGACCGTGTTGACCGCACGGGTCGCCGGATGCGAGCGGGTCATTACCTGCGCACCGCCGTTCAAGGGGCAGATCTCGGAGAAGATCGTGGCTGCCCAGGCGCTCGCGGGGGCCGACGAGATTTATTGCCTTGGCGGTGTCCAAGCAATCGCTGCGATGGCTTATGGCACCGAGACGATCGACGCGGTGGACATGCTTGCAGGCCCAGGCAACGCCTATGTCGCCGAAGCCAAGCGCCTGCTGTTCGGCAAGGTCGGTATCGATTTGTTCGCCGGCCCAACGGAGACCCTGGTGATTGCCGACGACAGTGTCGATGGCGAACTGGTTGCCACCGATCTATTGGGGCAGGCCGAGCACGGGATCAATTCGCCGGCCGTGCTGATAACCAATTCGGAAAAGCTGGCGCGCGATACGCTCGACGAGATCAAGCGGCTTCTCGCTATCCTGCCGACCGCCGAAATCGCCAGCAAGGCATGGGAGGATTTTGGCGAGATCATCCTGTGCGACACGATCGACGAGATGGTTTCCGAAGCCGACCGCGTTGCCTCCGAACATGTTCAGGTCATGACCCGGGATCCGGATTACTTCCTCAACAAGATGCGGAACTACGGCGCGCTGTTCCTTGGCGCCCGCACCAATGTCGCCTTCGGCGACAAGGTGATCGGCACCAACCACACGCTGCCGACCAACAAGGCTGCCCGCTACACCGGGGGTCTCTGGGTCGGAAAATTCCTGAAGACCTGCACGTACCAGCGCATTGAGACCGATGAGGCATCGGCACTGATCGGTGCCTACGGATCACGGCTCTGCCTCATGGAGGGCTTTGCGGGACATGCCGAGCAGGCAAACATTCGCGTTCGCCGCTACGGCGGCCGCAACGTCCCTTATGCGACGGCGGTGAAGCCCATCGACGCATAAAACCGAACGGTAGGTGCAAGCATCAGGACGACCGGACCTGCCGCCCTTACTCAAACACCAATGCTAAAAACAGGGGAACTGACATGAAATTGACCACACTTCTCGCTGCTTCGATCGCCTTTATCCCAGCCGTCGCCATGGCGGAAGAGAAAGGCAAAGTCGAGGGCATTCACCACTGGGTTTCCGAGAGCGAAGTGAACGCACTCAAGGTTATCACCGACAAGCTCGCAACCAAGGGGTACATCTGGCAAGACAGTGCGGTTGGCGGCCTCTCGGGCGCCAACGCCCTCCAGGCACTACGCACCCGTCTCGCTGCCGGCAACCCGCCGACAACGATGCAGTTCCTCGGTTATGAGGGCTTGGACTGGGCCAAGGAAGGCGTTCTGCGTTCGCTTAACGACCTCTACGCCAAGAACGGCTGGGACAAGGCGCTCGCACCGCAACTACTGGCATTCGTCAAGTCCGACGACGACTATATCTCCCTACCCATCAACATGCATCGCCAGAATTGGGTCTGGGCCAACAAGGCCGTGTTCGACAAGGCTGGTCTCGTCGAGCCCAAAAGCTGGGACGAGCTGATCGCCGCGGGTCCGAAGCTCAAAGAAGCCGGCGTGATCCCGCTTGCGATCGGCGACGAGCCCTGGCAGATCCTAGAAGTCTTCGAAGCCATTCTCGTTGATGTCAACGGCCCGGATTTCTACAAGAAAACCGTAATAGACCTCGACGAAAGCGCGCTTTCCAGCGACCAAATGGTAGCGACCTTCGACAAGCTCCGTCAGGTTCGCGGCTTGGTAGACGATGGTTTCACCGGCCGCGACTGGGCTGTTGCGACCGGCATGGTGGCCAGTGGCAAGGCGGCAATGCAGATCATGGGCGATTGGGCCAAGGGTGAATTCCTCGCTAAAGGCATGAAGCCGGGCGTTGACTTTCTATGCTTCCCGACCCCAACGGCAACACCGAATTTCAAGTTCGTGATCGACTCGTTCGGCGTGTTTAAGGTTGACGATCCGGCGGTCGTGGCTGGCCAGGACGCCTGGGCGGAATCGATCATGGATCCGGAAGTCCAGAAGAGCTTCAACAAGATCAAGGGCTCGATTCCGGCTCGCTCGGATGTATCGGTCGACGATTTTGACGCGTGCGCCCAGCGCAGCTTCGCCGATCGCGAGGCTGCTGTTACCAGAGGCGCCATGCTCGGCGGCCTGACTGAGGGCTTTGCCGCACCGGCGCAGTTTTCGGGTGTCTTCAGTGACGTCGTCGGCAAGTTTTTCGTGACTGACATGTCTTCCAAGGATGCGGTTCAGGCTCTCGTTGACGGGATCAACAACGCGCGCTGATCCAATCCTGATCCGCCCGCCGGGCTTCACCAGGCGGGCGGATCAAGCGGTGCCTTCGAAAAAAACGGGGAATGCTGTCATGCACAGTACACTTACGCTGAAGGAACGGTTCACACATTGGCTGCCTCGGCTTGTCCTATCACCAAGTCTTGTGGCGATCTTCGTGGGTGTCTATCTCTTCATCGCCTGGACGGGATGGATATCCCTGTCATCATCTAAAATGGTTGCGAAATACGATTTCGTCGGGCTGGAACAATACGTGCGACTGTGGGCCACCCCGCGATGGGAAACCGCTGTCTTCAACTTGTTCATCTTCACTTTGCTGTTCCTCGCCATTACGATCGCGCTTGGCCTTCTGATCGCCATTTTGCTCGACCAGCAGGTTCGCGCGGAAGGTTTCCTGCGCGCAGTCTATCTCTATCCGATGGCGCTTTCCTTCATCGTCACCGGCACGGCCTGGAAGTGGATCCTCAATCCCGATCTCGGTGTGGAAAAAGTCGTCAACGATCTCGGGTGGAGCGGATTTGTTTTCGACTGGATTACCCGGCCTGACTACGCGATCTACTGCGTGGTCATCGCGGCGGTGTGGCAATCGACCGGCTTTGCGATGGCTATTTTTCTCGCCGGTCTTCGCGGTATCGACACGTCGATCATCAAAGCGGCGCAGATCGAAGGAGCGGGCCTGCCGCGCATCTACATGAGCATCATCGTGCCGATGCTCCGTCCGGCCTTCCTCAGCGTCATCGTTCTTTTGAGCTACATCTCCATCAAGAGCTTCGACTTGGTTCTCGCGCTCACAAACGGGGGGCCTGGAAATGCGACAGAAATGCCGTCGACCTTCATGTTCTCCGCCACGTTCCGACGCAACCAGATGGGCGTCGGCGCAGCCAGCGCGATGATGATGCTGATGACAGTCGCCGCCATTATCGTTCCATATCTCTATTCTGAACTGAGGGAGGGCCGTAATGAACACTGAGGTCAACTCGGCGCGTCGCTCCCTTTTGCTCGGACGCATCTTCATCTACGGATCGCTGATTGCTCTTGCCGCATTTTACCTGATGCCGCTCTGGGTCATGATCGTTACGTCGCTAAAGTCCCTTGACGAAATCTATTCCGGCTCCTTCGTCGGCCTTCCCAAGGTTGTTACTTTCGAAGCCTGGGAGAAGGCATGGGGGCAGGCATGCATCGGCACGGCCTGCGATGGCCTGCGCCCCTATTTCGTCAACTCGCTGCTGATGGTTGTCCCGGCCGTCATCCTATCGACGGGCATTGGTGCGATCAACGGCTACATTCTCACCAAGTGGCGGTTCCCAGGATCAAATTTTATTTTCGGCATGGTGTTGTTCGGCTGTTTTCTTCCCTTTCAGGCAATCATCTTGCCGATGGCACAATTGCTGGGAAGCCTGCGCCTATCGGGGACAATTCCTGGGCTGGTGCTAGTACACACTGTTTATGGTATCAGTTTCACGACGCTGTTCTTCCGCAACTACTTCATCACCATACCTGATGAGTTGACCCGCGCGGCCCAAATCGATGGTGCGGGCTTCTTCCGAATCTTCTTCTCCGTGATGCTGCCGGCAGCGCTCCCGATCATCGTCGTATCCTGCATCTGGCAGTTCACGCAGATCTGGAACGACTTCCTCTTCGGCGTCTCCTTCACGGCGGGGCAATCGTCGCCCATTACCGTTGCGCTAAACAACATCGTCAACGTCACGATGGGGCGCAAGCAATACAATATCGACATGGCCGCGGCAATGATCGCCGCCATTCCAACTCTGATCGTCTACGTCGTCGCCGGACGTTATTTCGTCCGCGGATTGACCGCTGGTGCCGTGAAAGGCTGAGACAATGTCAACTCTTGAAATCGATCGCGTCCGCAAATCCTATGGCATTCACGAAGTCCTGAAGGAGGTTTCGATCTCCATCGGCGCCGGCGACTTCCTAGTACTGCTTGGGCCTTCCGGCTGTGGCAAATCCACACTTCTGAACATGATCGCGGGTCTGGATACTATCACGGGCGGTGAGATCCGCATCGCGGGCAAAGTTATCAACAACCTCTCGCCGAAGGATCGCGACATCGCCATGGTATTCCAGTCCTACGCGCTGTATCCGACAATGACGGTTCGACAGAACATCGAGTTCGGTATGAAGATCCGTGGCGTCTCCCCGTCGGATCGGGAAAAGGCCGTCAAGACGGCGGCCGATCTGCTGCAGATGACCCATCTGTTGGATCGCAAGCCCGCCCAGCTCTCGGGGGGGCAGCGCCAGCGGGTGGCAATGGGACGGGCGATCGTCCGCCAGCCAAAACTGTTCCTTTTCGATGAGCCGCTCTCCAATCTCGACGCTAAGCTGCGTGTCGACATGCGCACGGAAATCAAGCGTCTGCACGCTCGGCTCGGAACGACGATCGTCTACGTCACTCATGACCAGATCGAAGCGATGACGCTCGCGACCCGCGTGGCCGTCATGAAAGACGGTGTGGTGCAACAGCTCGACGAGCCGCAGGCAGTGTACGACCGCCCGGCCAATGTCTATGTCGCAAAGTTTGTCGGATCGCCGTCGATGAACATCATTCCCGGCGTGCTCGAGGTACAGGGCTCAACTGTAAGCGCCGTCATCGATGTCGCCAACCGGCAGCCTGCACGTATTTCCGGCATTCCAGTATCACTTCAGGCTGCGCGAAAATATGCGGGCAAGAAAGTGCTCGTCGGCGTCCGCCCAGAGAACTTTTCAATTGCTGCCGGCGATCAGGTATCGACGCTCGCCGTGGACATCGATGTGGTCGAGCCGACCGGTCCCGATACACTGGTCGTCTTCAATTGTGGCGGTGTCGAGGTAACGGCGCGGCTGCCGCCAAAGCAGGCGAGTGCCGGATCCGAGGCGATCCTGTCGGTCGACACGTCCAAGGTCGTCGTCTTCAATGCCGATACTGAAACCCGGATCGATTGAGGTGAAGCGATGACACAGACAGCAGACATCGTCATTATCGGTTCGGGCGTCGGTGGGGCGTCGCTCGCGCACAGCCTGGCCCCGTCGGGGCTGCGTATCGTCATCCTCGAACGAGGTGAGCAATTGCAGGACACACCTGAGGCCCGCGACGACGTCGCTATTTTCCAGAAGGGTTTTTACAGGTCGTCGGAAGAATGGCTGGGAACCGACGGCCAGAGCTTCCTGCCGGGCAACTATTACTATGTGGGAGGCAATTCCAAGTTCTTCGGAGCGGTCATGTATCGTTACCGTCGCGAGGACTTTTCAGCCCGGCCGCATATGGACGGCATCTCGCCGGGATGGCCGATGTCTTATGACGACCTGTCGCCCTGGTACGACCGGGCGGAAGCGATTTTCCGGGTCCGCGGCTCGACGCAGCAGGACCCGACCGAACCGGTGCATGCCAAACCCTATGCCTATCCCGCCGTGCCGGACGAACCGGCGATCGCCGCCGTGCGCAAGCGGCTGGAAAAGGCCGGCATTCACCCTTCCTCTCTTCCGCTGGCGATCGATCTCGATACCTGGCTTGGTCGTGCACCGACGGGCTGGGACGCATTTCCTAACACGGGCGAGGGCAAGATCGATGCGGAGGTCGGACCGCTGAAAAGCGCTCTCGACCACCCGAACGTCAGCATCGTGACGGGCGCCCGCGTCACGCGGCTGGACGTCGATGAGAGCGGCCGACGGGTCGTCGCCGCTGTGTACATCAAGGATGGCGTCGAGCAGCGCATTTCGGCCGGCCGCTTCGCCGTCGCCGCCGGCGCCGTGCAGTCCGCGGCACTCCTTCTGCGCTCGACCAGCATGGCGCATCCGACCGGACTGGGCAACACCTCCGATCAGCTGGGCCGCAATTTCATGAACCACAATACGACGGCAATGCTCGCCATCGATCCGTTCAGGCGTAACAGCAGCGTCTACCAGAAGACGATTGGCTTCAACGATTTCTACAACGAAAACAATGAGCATGGCTTTCCGCTCGGGAACGTCCAGCTGCTCGGGCATATCACCGGCAACATCTTGAAGGCGAACTTCCCGGTACCCGCGCCACGCTGGCTCACCAGCCTGATCGCGCGGCATGCCTATGGCTGGTTTTTGACCAGTGAAGACTTGCCGAACCCGGAAAGCCGGGTCACGGTTCGCGATGATCGCATTGTCATGCATTGGATCAGATCGAATATGCGTGCACACGAAGCCCTGATCGCCAAGACCCGCGCCGTCATGCGCAAAGCGGGATTCCCGATCGTGCTCACGCACACGTTCGGCCGCAAGACGACGTCGCATCAGTGCGGCACCGCGCGCATGGGCAGCGATCCGAAGACCTCCGTTGTCGATATGGATTGCCGCAGCCATGATGTGGAAAATCTCTACATCACCGACGCTTCGGTCCTGCCGACGTCGGCGGCTGTCAATCCGGCATTGACCGTATCAGCGCTGGCGATCAAGGCCGGTGCCTCCATCGCGAGGCAGGCATGATGACCTTTCGCAACCTCGGATCGGCACGCCTCGGCATTCGTCCCGCTCAATCGGCTGAACTGAACACGTTCGACTATATCGTTGTCGGCGGCGGCTCCACCGGCTGCGTGGTGGCCTCCCGGCTTTCGGAAGATCCGGCTGTCAACGTGCTGCTGCTGGAAGAGGGGCCGCGCGATCGCAGCCCGTACATTCACATCCCCGGCGCCTACTACAAGACCGCCCAGGGGCCGCTCCTGAAGCGCATTCCCTGGGAGCCGATGGCGGAGCAGGAGCGTACGGAAACGCCGACCATGGTGCAGGCACGGGTTCTCGGCGGCGGGAGCTCGGTCAACGCGATGATCTACATCCGGGGCGTCCCGTCGGACTACGAGCAGTGGGCGGCGATGGGCGCGGATGGCTGGGGCTATGCCGACGTGCTGCCCTATTTCAAGCGTGCCGAGGACAACAACCGCTTCAGCAACGATGTCCACGGCGTCGGCGGCCCGCTCGGGGTTTCCGACGTCTACTATATCCATCCCCTGACACGCGCCTGGTTGCAGGCCTGCCAGCAGGCGGGGCTCCCCTATAATCCGGACTTCAACTCTGGCGATCCGACGGGCTGCGGCCTGTACCAGATCACCGCCCGTGACGGTCGTCGCAGCTCGGCAGCCGTTGCCTATCTCAAACAGGCCCGCAAGCGCAGCAACCTGCGCATCGAGACCGGCTGCACGGTGACACGCGTCATCATCGAGAAGGGGCGGGCAGTCGGCGTCGAATGCGCCAAGGGCACGCGCAAGATTGTCTATCGGGCACAGAGGGAAGTCGTGCTGTCCGCTGGTGCCATTGCGTCCCCGAAGCTGATGATGCTGTCCGGACTTGGGCCTGCGGATCAGATCAGGCGACAGGGGCTGACCGTCCATGCCGACATTCCGGGTGTTGGGCAAAACCTTCAGGATCACACCGAGATTTCGCTGGTCTACCAGCTCAACGGTCCGCACAGCTACGACAAGTACAAGAAGCTGCATTGGAAGGCGGCGGCGGGCCTGAACTATGCCCTGTTCCGCAACGGCCCGGCGTCATCCAACCTGATCGAAGGCGGTGCCTTCTGGTGGGGCAACAAGGACGAGACGGTGCCGGATATCCAGTATTTCATGGTCGTCGGCGCCGGGATCGAAGAGGGCGTCGACGCGGTTCCCGGCGGCAATGGCTGCACGGTCAATCTCGGACAGATCCGGCCGCGCTCCCGGGGCGAAGTGACGCTTGCAAGCGCCGACCCTCTCGCCAATCCACGCGTCGCACCGCGCTATTTTTCCGATCCACACGATCTGGATGCGATCACAGAAGGCACGATGGCTGCCCTCGATATCATGGCGCAGCCCGCCATCGCGTCCTATGTCGAAACAAGACATGCGCCGGCGCCAAATCTCAATTCGCGCGCCGATATCAGGACGTTTTGCCAGCGAACGGCGCATGCGGCCCTGCATCCGTCCGGGACATGCCGGATGGGTCAGGACGACATGGCCGTTGTCGATCCACAGCTGCGGGTCAGGGGCATCGAGGGGCTGCGGATCGCCGATGCGTCGATCATGCCAACATTGATCTCAGGCAATCCGAATTCCGTCTGCATCATGATCGGCGAACGCGCGGCGGAATTCCTCCTCACATAAGGCCGGCGGAAGCATGTACCTCCCGCAACGGGCGGGAGGCGAAGCATTGCCCTGGCATGGGCGAGGCCCAAGCTGCCGGGATGGCTGCAACAGTCCCATATCAAATCGCCAAAGGAGCCGTGCCATCGTCGACGATGGCCCGTTGGCCTTAATTGCGCGTGATTGTGCATTGCCTCACAAATAATGCATGAATGTGCGGTTTTTGTTGCATGTTTCGGCGTGTTCGTGCATAAGAAAATTGTAGCAAGCAGAATGAGGCTGGAATGAACGCGCGTGTGGTCGTCTTTGATATCGGTGGGGTCCTGATCGACTGGAATCCTGCCTATCTCTATCGAAAATTGCTGCCGGATGAGGCGAGTGTTTCGCAGTTCCTGAAAGAGATTTGCACGGGTGCCTGGAACGAGCAGTTCGACGCCGGAGTGCCCTTTGCCGACGGCATTGCCGATCTTGCCGCACGTCATCCGGATAGAGCCGATCTCATCGAGGCCTACTGGCACCGGTGGCACGAGATGCTGGGCGAGGAAATACCCGGCACGGCCAGGGTCTTGGAGCGATTGAAGGCAGCTGACGTCCCCGTGCATGCCATTTCCAACTGGTCGGCCGAAACCTTTCCGCGCGCGCTGGAGCGCTTTCCTTTTCTCGATGCCTTCGACATTCTGGTCGTGTCCGGCCGGGAGCAACTCGTGAAGCCCGGGATTGCGATTTTCAAACTGTTCCTGGAACGGGCAGGGGTTCCGGCCGAGGACTGCCTTTTCATCGACGATAATCCCGCAAACATTGCAACTGCGGCATCGCTCGGGTTCCAGACGGAGCTTTTCCGGACGGCCGAAGCGTTGGAGAAGCGGTTGGCCGCCATGGGCCTTCTGCTGCAGATTGAAGAGGAGGGTGCATGACGACCGAGAAACAGGAGTTCGCGTCCCTCTCGCCCGAGGAGCGGCAATCCATCATCGTCGAGAAGGTCAATGCGACCGGTCGCGTGGTTGCCGCCACGCTGGCGCAGGAATTCGGGGTTTCGGAGGATTCGATCCGCCGGGATCTGCGCGACCTGTCCGATGCCGGGCTGGTCCAGCGCTTCCACGGCGGTGCTTCGCGTCTCGTAACGCCGGCACTCGACTTCCATCGCCGTGAAACCATCGGTGCCGGTGAAAAGCAGCTGATCGGCCGGGCCGTCGCCGCAACGATCCCGGAGGGTGCGACGCTGCTGGTCGATTCCAGCACGACCGTCATCCACTTCCTGCGCAGCCTGCCGCCGACGCTGTCCGTGCGCATCATCACCACGGCCGTGGACGTCGCAGCGGCAGCACTCGATCATCCGCTGGCCGAGGTCATCATGATCGGGGGTCGGCTTGGCCGGCTGACCCGCAATGCCACCGGCGCCAGCGCCATCGAGGCGATCCGTGCCTTGAAAGCCGATTACTGCATCCTCGGAACCTGTGGCGTCGACAACAACCTGATGGTTCGCGCCGATGATTTCGATGACGCCTATCTGAAGGCGACGATGATCAAGGCCTCCAACAAGACCTTGCTACTGGCAACCGCCGAAAAGCTCGGCCAGGCCGCAACCTACGAAGTCGCGCCCGTTTCCGTGGTGTCGACCCTGTTCACCAGTAATCACGACAACGCCATTCTGAAGCGCATTCAGGAGCTTGGTGTCGATATCGAGCTGAGCTGACAAAAGTATTTGTTTCAAGGAGATGATGATGACCTATTCGCTGGACCAGGACGCCAGGGCTATTCTCTTGCCCGCATTCGACGGCCTCGATTTCGCCGATGTGATGGAACCATTCCTGGAAAAGGGCGGCTGCTCCGTCCTGATCGGGGAAACGCGGGCTGAGTATGTCGCGCGGGCCATGTCGCAGGAGCGGCTGGCCGCTGAAACGCCCGCTGTCTTTCAGGCGGTCATCGAAAAGTTGAAAGCAAGATGCCCGGACCTGATTGTCGCGGTAGACCAAGAAATGGGTGGCATCCAGAGACTGCAGGGACTTGCTCCCGATCTACCGGAACTGGCCGATGCAGCAGGGCTTTCGGATGACGCGCTTGCCGACCGCTGCTTCGCCACGGCTGACGCCGCCCGCAAGCTGGGCGTCTCGATGTTCCTGGCGCCGATCGCCGACGTGATCGATGGCCGGAATTCTTGGCTGCAGGGTCGGACGATGGGGCCGGATGCGGAAACCGTGGCGCGGCTGGTCTCCGCCTATGTCAAAGGCGTCCAAAGGGCGGGGATCACGGCGGTAACGAAGCACTTTCCGGGCTTCAATAATCTCGATGCCGACCCGGCGCTGGTCGATGTGTCCCTTCAGACGGCCCGCGATCACATCCTAGCGAATGCACTGCCGTTTACCGCGGCGATTGCGGCCGGCACCAAGGCGGTCATGACCGGGCCAGCTCCCGTCTTTGCGTTCGACGCGAAGAACGCCGCCAGTACATCGGCCGCCGTCATTAATCTCCTAAGAGAACAGTTCGCCTTCAAGGGCTTGATCGTCAGCGACGACCTCGATTCGCCCGCAACGTTGCGCGGCCATTCGCTGCTGGAAACTGCGATTGCCTCGCTCAAAGCTGGCGCTGATCTCCTGCTTGTCGCCGGCGGGCCGCATCTCGACGCCCTCAGCGACGGTCTCGTAGCGGCCGCACAGGCCGGCACGCTGTCCGCCGAACGCCTGTCGGATGCAGCTGCGCGCGTGCGGAAAAACGCCGCCGGGCACTGACGCAAGACGGGTGCCTTAAAGTCTAAAAGGCCCACTGGAGCGATCCGGCGGGCCTTTTCAGTCATTGCATCTGCAGTAATATTTAGCTTGAAACACGATCGATGGCGGCCGAAGCAGCCTGCAATCGCGCCAGAGGCAGGCGCCCGTCCTCAACCGCTCGTTCGATGGCCCGTGCCAGCCTATCAAGATGCGGGACTGCTGCCGGCGAGACCAGCAGGAGGTCAGCACCCGCGACCAACGCCTCAACGGCGATGTCGACAAGGGACCGGCTGCCGAGTGTCGAGCGGTGATCGAGGTCGCAGGTAATGACCAGGCCAGAGAATTCCAGTTCCTGACGCAGCAGGCGGATCAGATCGGGTGAAATCGAGCCGGATTGCGGCGGCGTGACCGCATCGAAAATGGCGGGGCTCATGAAGACAGCATCGGCGCCGGCATCGATCCCCGCCGTGAACGGCGCGAGATACGGCTGCAACTCCTGCATCTTCAGGGGGACACGGGCATCCTGCGACGCCGGCAGCCCAGTGATGACAGGGTTGCCGGGAAAATGCTTCAGCGTGCTGCCGATTCCCGCCCGCTTCAAGCCGCGGACATAGGCCGCGACCAGCCGCGAGACATCGGCGATGTCGTCACCCAGCGTGCGGCCAGCGAGCCACGGATTGTCTTTCGCAACGACGTCGGCGGTCGGAGAGAGCAGGAGGTTTATCCCGAGTTGCCGTGCATCCCGCGCCATTGCCTCGATCCGGTCTGTGAACGCATCCTCGGCCATGGCTTGGCTTTCGCTCAATGTCGGCAGGGCGGCTGTCAGCCTGTGTAGACGGTGAACGGCGGAGATATCCGCGTCGAGGGCGAGCACGGCGGGGCCAGCGATCTGGCGGGCACGGTCGGTTACCGCGCGCCAGGCATCGGCCGTTTCGCGGCGGATTCGGTCGGGGCGGATGATGCCGGTTGCGTACTCGGTTCCATCTTCGCCGAAAAGGATCGCCCGTCCGCCGTTTTCGAGGAATGCGACCAGTTCGGCAGACAGCTCCAACTCCGTCGTGACCGGGAAAAGCGTGCTGTAGGCAAGGCGTCGAACGGAGGTCATGGCAAATCTTTCGTGGATGGTTTGACTAATTATGCGTTTTTATGCATTAATATGCACGAAGACGCAACGGTGAGATTGATTCTTGAAAACCATGCTGGGGATTACCCACGCCCGATGGGCTGGCCGCCAAAACCGTCCGTTGAACCGGACGGGTAGCTCCCGCTTGGCCGGGAACCGCGCCAAATCCACATCGATTCTTCAGGCAGGTGCGTCAGTCTGCTTCAATATTCCGCAAGGTGCGACCTTGCGTTCAAAACCCCGCGGACTATTCATCGTGGATGGCGGTGGCCTCGGCGCTGCTCACATGCCGCCCGGCAATCACGTGCAGCCTGGCATCCGCGCATTTCGATACAAAGGGCTTTGCCGAACATGACAGACAATCGCCTTGGCCTCGGTGGCATTCGCAGCTCAAAGCGACTGCGATCCAGCCTTTTCTTCCTGGCCGCTGGCGTTGGCATCGGCGCCTGGGCATCCAGCCTGCCGTTGCTGTCGGCCAAGCTGGACCTCGACAAGGGCGAACTGGGAACGCTACTCCTGTGCTTCGCGCTCGGGGCTATCGTCCTGATGGTCAATGCCGGGCGATATCTCGACCGGTCGAAAAACCTTCATCGCGTCAGTCTGGTCGCCAGCGTCATCTTCGGCATCGCCGTCGCGATCATTCCCTTTATCGGGAACGTCTGGCTCCTGGGCGCCTTAGTCTTCCTGGCAGGCGCCGCTTTCGGGACGCTGGACGTGTCGATGAACACCGAAGCATCCGCGATCGAGCGTGCAACCGGACACCACCTGATGTCGTCCTTCCACGCGATGTTCAGCATCGGCAACATCGTCGGAGCGTTTTTCGTCGGCAAGGCGGTGGCGTATGGCGGCACGTTGTTGGAGTGCCTCGGAGGCGCCGGTATCGTCGTCCTCCTGACCGCATTCTCGACGCTGTTGATCGTGGATGAGGCGGCCACTCAGGCATCGACCACAAACTCCGCGCCCACGACCGGTCAAAACGGATCTTTCAGCCGCTCGCAGAGGCGGCTCATTTTCATGTTCGGCGCAATTGGCTTTCTCGCCTTCCTCGCGGAGGGTGGAATGCTGGACTGGACGGCAATTTACATGGTTGACATCCTCGGAGCATCCGAAAGCCAGGGAGCCTATGCCTTTGCCACGTTCGCCGCCGCCATGGCGATCGGCCGCTTGTGCGGCGATTTTGCGACCAAGCGGCTCGGCCATGCGAACCTCCTGAAATATGGCGGCATCGTCTGTGCCCTGTCGATCCTGTCGATGCTCCTGGCAAACAGTGCGACGGTTACGCTGGTCGTCCTGGCGTTCTGCGGATTGGGTGTCGCCAACATGATACCCGCCGTCTTCGCCTCAGCCGGCCATATCGGCGCGCATGCGGCGGGGCGGGCGATGGCGATCGTCACGACCATGGGATATAGCGGTTTGCTGCTCGGCCCGGCACTGCTCGGTTTCGTGGCGCAAAGCTCAAGCCTGACTGTCAGCTTCGGCCTGATTATGCTGGCATTCGCCGTCATCTCGACCGGCACGCTCTATCTGAACCGCCGCCTGAAACAGCACCATGCCCAGACCCAGGCGGCGAAAAGCATCGCCTGATCGAAACCCTGGTCGTGCTCTCGATAATTCGTCACGTTTAATTGGTGATTTCAATGAAGGCGATAACCACTACGGATCCATGGATGGCAGCAGGAGCGCCTTATGCCGGTGAGTCGCTTGATCGGGACGAGCCATCCCAGAAAATCAGCCGTCGCGCCGCCCGCGACTGGCTGGAAAGCCTGCCGGCCTGCAGCATGTCGCAATATCGCAAGAAGATCCGCGATGGCGCCGAGCCGGTCTTCGTGCTGGACCAGGACTCCTCGTTTCTGAACCCGATCTGGCTACTGCTCATCAGGGAAAGACACGGCCCGCTCCTACGCGTCACCACGCCAAAGAACCCACTGACCCGCAAACTGATCTCCATCCGCCAAGTCTACCAGATCGCCCGCACAAGCGGCCTGCGCTCGGTTTCGATTCCCGTTGAACGCAAACGGTAGCGTGAAAAAGTAAGTCGGCGCTCGGACCTTAGCTTGATCGAAACAAAGGGCCCTTGAGTGTTTACGTCTTGATCAAGATGAAACCCGCGGTGGTCAGAGCATCTGCGACGAACGCCGACACCCTTTTCTCGACGATCAGGCAATCGATCTCATCACCCTTAGCAATCCGGTACGGGGCCCGGCGATCGAGAGCTTCCAGCGATGCGAGCGCGATACGAACCCCGCTTCGGCGCAAAACAGCGCGCTTAAAGGCAGCGTCAGAGTGGTCGTACACGCTGAGACCATCTTGCGATGAAACCGCGTCAGCGTTGATGAAGCATCGATCGATGTTCATCTTCTCAACGGTTTCGAACGCTGCCACATCAAAACAGGCTCCAGTAACAGCATTTACCCGTCCCCCAATAAGTATTAACGGGATGTCGCCTCTGTTTAAAACCATCGACGCGATATCGATTGAGTTTGTTGCGACAGTCAGGGAACTGTTCCCGCGCAGGAAATCAACGATGGCCAAGTTCGAATTTCCAGCATCCAGGAAAAGCAATTCACCCGGCAAAACCGTTGCTGCTGCTGCGGCGGCGAGTTCGCGAGTTTGGGTCACAGCCTGCACTATCTTGGCAGGCAGCGGTCGCTCGTCCTTCAAAGGCGGAAGAGCTCCGCCATAAACACGCCGACACTTGCCTTCTGCTGCCAATGTTCTCAAGTCTCGACGGATCGCGTCTTCAGATATCTTAAATTCCTGTGCGAGTGCTGAGGCTTCGACGGCCTGACCTCGAGCCAGACGCACTGCAATCTCTTCTCGTCGCAATAATGGAACCTGAATGTACATAAACGTGCACTATTGCGCTAAATGAAGAAAGGTCAACGGTATACGACATTGGTTCCTGATGAGACGCTGAGCATCTGGTTCGGATCTTCCCGTCGATGGCAGCCTCCGACCATACCAATTTAGGCCGGCTCAGGAACTGAGCCGGCCAGCTTCAGTATTACTCGATCACGGTGATCTTTGAGCCGTTGAGGAATTTGGCAGGCTCGAACCCGCGGGCGATAGCCATCGGAACCATCAGGAGCTGGATGGGGAGGATTTCGAGTACCGGCAGCAGGCCTTCGGCTACGTCGGGCAGAAGCACCACACGATCGTCGGCTGAAAACGCAGATGCCGCACTTCCGGGTGCGACGACAAAGCAGCGGCCGCCCAAGCGATCTATGTCGGTTATGGTTTTAATATTGAGGTCAAGCGTTGTGTCCGTGCCGCCGATAAACATCATACTGCGGAAGCCATCACGCACCAGCTCCAGCGGACCGTGGCGGAACTGGCCACCGGAAAGCGCCTGCGTCGGCGCCTTGGCGGCTTCCGCAGTCACCAGCGCGGCCATCATTGCGCTGCCATAGCTTCCGCCGCGGCCGATGAAGGTCAGTGGGTACTCATGTCCGAGGAAAGCCAGCGTTTCCGTCATCTTTTCCGGTAGCGTGGACAGAAGCTGCTCGGTGGCATCGGCAAGCGTTGCAATTTCCTGAGCAAGAGCGGCATCTTCGCCGGTCAAGAGCCGTTCGAAGATATAGAGGGCAACGAGACCTGCCGTGAAGGTCTTGGTCGAAACGGTCTGCTCGGGGCCGACTTGGGTTGCGAGCTTCAGCGTTGACCAGCGTGCCAGCGTGTTATCGATGGTATTGGTGATTGCCACCTTGACGCTCACGCCGTTGTCGAGGTCCGTCATGCGGCAGAGTTCGACACTTTCGCCCGATTGCGAGATGGCGACGACGATAGTTCCCTCGCGCAACAGGGCTGGCGCTTGCTGGATCAGCTCGGAGGCATCCCAAAGCGATACAGGCACCGGCAAAGCCTGGCTTAAGCGAAGCCAAGTGCCGTAGGCACTAAACAGCGAGCCCCCCATGCCAGTGAGGATGAGGTGCCGCAGCTCACCCTTGTCGATCATCCTGCGGATTGACTTGATCGTGTCGATCAGGCCGGGGGTGATCAGCTGACCGAGTTTGCGGATGGCGGCTGGCTGTTCGCCGATTTCATCGAGATAGGACTGGGACACGGAAACTCCATTGTGTTCAGGTGTTGAGAAAAATCTGTGCGGCCGCTCCGATCACTCCGGCGTCGTTGCCGAGCGAGGCGAGCGAAAAACGGACATCCCGGAGATACATGTCGAGGCCGCACAGCCGGGCTTCGCGCTCTAGCGGTTCAAGCAGGAGATCGCCGGCGGCACTCAGTCCGCCTCCCAGCAGGATGACATCCGGGGCGAAAATCTGTGCCCAGGTGGCGGCACCACGTCCGAGCCAGCGCCCGACATCGGCAAGCATCGCTTTTGCAGCCAAATCCCCTTCGAGTGCCACGACGATGACATCCGAGGCATCGACTTTCCGACCGAGGCTGCGTGCCCTCGTGGCAATCGGACTTTGCGGAACCTCATCGCAGTAGCGCTGTGCTATGCCGTTCAAGGCGTCTCCCGAAGCCAGCGATTCCAGGCAGCCGACGCATCCCTGGCGACATGGGCGACCGTCGCTGCCGTGCATAATGAGCTGCCCGGCATTGCCCAGGCCTCCGCCCGACGTGATGAAAGGCTTGCTGTCGACGGTGAGCGCGACACCGATACCGGTTCCGGCCGCGATCAGCAGAAGGCGTCGAGCATCCTTGTCGTTGCCGAACATGGCTTCGGCAAGACCAGCCGCCGTTCCATCGTTTTCCATCCGGGCGGGAAGCCGAAACAGCCCGCCGATGCGCTCAGCCAGGGGAAAGTCATCCAGGGATGGTATGTTACCGAGGTCGCCGGACAGGTTGCCTGGATGGATGCGGCCGGGAAAGCCAATGCCGATACCCCGTAATTTGGCATCCGGATGCGTTAGTTCGGGATGTGGAATGCAACTTCGGGGACAGTCGGTCCCGATTTCCGCCGTGCCGGCGGCGCGTTGCTAAATCTCCTGCGGCTGTCCCGGGGACCGAAGTTGCATGCGCGAATTCCCGAACCGTGGCTTTGCCACCGCTATGCTCGGTTCTCCGATATGCTAATTGTAGGTTGCCAGACAAGACCTGACGAGTAGCTACTGCTTCCCCAATCCTGCTTTTATGTTTCTCCATATTTTTGCTCAATGCCGCAGTTCATACGACGATACGAAAGACACTATCCACGGTCCGAACTGCACTCTTGAATCAAAATGGCACGAAAATCGTTGACGTTTGTTCCGGTCGGGCCAGTGACAAGCAAGTCACCGATCGCGTCAAACGCCGTCCAGGCGTTGTTCTGCATCAGCATCGATTTGGCATCGACACCGGCCTTGCGCATGCGCTCGACGGTCTGGCCGTCGGCAAAGGCACCGGCATTCTCCTCCGAACCGTCGATGCCATCGGTATCGGCGGCGACGGCATGGATGCCGGAAACGCCGTTGATACCGAGCGCGAAGGCGAGCAGGAACTCGCTGTTGCGCCCGCCCTTGCCTTTGGCGCGTATCGTCACGGTCGTTTCGCCGCCGGATAGCAACAGGATGGGCTTGGCGAAGGGCCTGTCGCGGGTTGCGATCTCGCGGGCCAAGGCCGCATGCATGCTCGCCACGTCACGCGATTCACCCTCGATCGAGTCCGAAAGGATGACGGCTTCGATGCCTTGCTTGCGGGCCTCTTCAGCGGCAGCTTCGAGCGAAACTGCAGCGGAGGCGACAACATGAACCTGATTGCCTGAAAATCGAGAATCGCTTGGCTCCAGTGCGTCTGCCGCCGGCGAGTTGAGATGCGCCATGACGGCTTCGGGAAGGCTCACGCGATAGGCGGCGGTCAGGGCGAGCGCCTCCTGCCGGTTTCCGGCATCGGGTACCGTTGGGCCGGAGGCGACCAGCGCGGGATTGTCGCCGGGAATATCGGAGACGACGAAGGAGACGACCCTGGCCGGATGGGCAGCAGCCGCAAGGCGTCCACCCTTGATGGTGGAGATGTGCTTGCGGATGGTGTTCATTGCCGAGATCGGCGCGCCGGATGCCAGCAAGGCCTCGTTAACGGCGATCTCGTCGGCAAGTGTCAGGCCTGGCGCGGGAGACGGCAGAAGTGAAGAGCCACCACCGGAAATGAGTGCGACGACGAGATCATCCGCCGTCAACCCTTCCACCGCTTGGAGCAGGCGGCCGGATGCGGCGAGGCCAGCCTGGTCCGGAACGGGGTGGGACGCCTCGATGATTTCGATCTGCTTGCAGGGCGCTGAAAAACCGTAACGGGTCACCACCACACCTTCCATCGGCCCGTCCCAGAGCGCCTCAAACGCCGCCGCCATTTGCGCCGATGCCTTGCCGGCACCCACAACGATCGTGCGTCCCTTTGGCTTTTCGGGCAGGTGCTGCCGAATGCCATGGATTGGGTCGGCGGCCCTGACGGCGGCATCGAAGGTCGCGCGCAGGAAGCTGCGTGGGTCGAAGGATTGCATGGGGGTTCCGTTTCTTGCTTCAGTGCCCGGCACGGATGAGATCGGCCGCTTTTTCCGCGATCATGACTGTTGCCGCATTGGTATTGGAGGAGATCAGGCGCGGCATGATGGAACTGTCACAGACGCGCAAGCCTTGGATGCCACGCACGCGCAACTGAGGATCGACCACCGCGTCGGCATTGTCGGCCGAGCCCATGCGACAGGTGCCGACGGGATGATAGGCCGAGCGGCCGTGCTCGCGGGCAAAGGCCATGGCCTGTTGGCGGTTGGTGACCTGCGTGCCGGGAAGATGCTCGCGCTTGATGTATTGTTTGAAGGCCTTTTGGGCCAAGATGTCGCGGCTGATGAGGATGCCGTCAGCGGCACGCTCAAGGTCGTAGGGTTCGGCATAGGGGTTCGGGTCGATGATCGGGGCGTCCGTGGCGTTTGCGGTGCGCAGCGTCACGCTGCCGCGCGAGCGCGGGCGCACGGGATAGGAGTTCAGCGTGCAGCCGTTGCCGCCGGGCACCGAGCCGATCCCTTCCTCGACCCCTGCGCCGGGAAGAAAATGAAACTGGATATCGGGCGTCTTTTCCGCCCTGTCGCCCCACCAGAAGGCTCCACCCTCGACGATATTGGATGCGACCGGCCCCTTGCCGAACAGCATGTATTCAAGTCCCGCCATCGCTTGCCAATGCAACTTCTTGTAGCGGTCGATACCGTGCGACCCGGACAGTTCGGCGAGAACGTCGACATCCATATGATCCTGGAGGTTCTGGCCGACTCCGCTGAAATCATGCAGCGCGTCGATGCCGACTGAACGCAGATGCTCGGCCGGGCCAATGCCCGACAGCATCAGCAGCTTCGGCGAGCCGATGGCGCCCGAGGTGACGATGACTTCACGGTCTGCCCGCAGGGTGACGGGTCTTCCGTTCTCGACGATCTCGACACCGATCGCCTTGCCGTTCTCGATGACGATCCGGTTGACCATTACATCGGTGCGCAGCGCCAGGTTCTTGCGGGCAAGGGCCGGCTTCAGGTAGCCGGTGGCGGTGCTGCTGCGTTTGCCGTTCTTCGTCGTTGCCTGGTAAAAGCCGGTGCCCTGCTGGTTGCCGCCGTTGAAATCGCCATTGTAGGGCATGCCTGCTTCCTGCGCCGCGCGCACGAAAACGCGGGTGAGCGGATGCGGCGTCGTCGAGGTGACACCAAGCGGGCCCTCGGTGCCGTGATGCGGTCCGCCAAGCGAATCGTTGCCTTCCGAGCGCCGGAAATAGGGCAGCACATCCGCGTAGGACCAGCCGTCGCATCCTTCCTCATTCGCCCAGGTATCGTAGTCCTCCGGGCAGCCGCGGGTGAAGACCTGCGCATTGATGGAACTGCCGCCGCCGAGCACGCGGGCCTGCGGATAGACCATCCGGCGTCCGCCGATCTCGCGGCCGGGCGCGGTCTCATAACCCCAGATCAGTGGTCCTGCCGTCATCTTGAAGAAGCCCACCGGCAGGTGGATATAGAAATTCGTGTCGCGCGGTCCTGCCTCGAGCAGGGTGACGGTGATGGTAGGATCTTCGGTCAACCTTGCCGCGAGGACGCATCCCGCAGAACCGCCGCCGATGATGATATAGTCGGGCATTTCATTTCTCCGCTTGAGGTTTTCTGCCGGTTTTTCATCGGCTCTGCATCTCTTCGACGCGCACCATCTCAAGTCCCTTGTGCGGCGTCAAGAGAAAGGGTATGGTTATCGTGTTGAAGGGTTGTCGTACAAATTGTGGAGGATGCGACGATCTTTCTTACCTGTTCCAGCATCCGCACAACGCTGCTGAACCGCAGTTTGAAAGTTCCAACGGGAGGATTGAGAATGAAAGACGGAAAGACTTTGATGAGTTTCGGCGAGATCAATCGCCGCACCCTGATGATCGGTGCAGCGACCGGTCTTGCCGTTTCGGCGATGCCGAAGCGGCTGTTCGCGCAGGGCGCCCCGACGCTGGTGACGTCGATCCGCTCGCTATCCAATCCCTACCATGCCGTCTGGAAGTCCGGCGCCGAAGCTTTCGCCAAATTCGCGGGCCTGGAGCATGTCACGCTCGTTTCCGAAGGCAACAGCGAAAAGGGCATTGCCGACATCAAGGCGATGCTGGCCAAGACGGGCGGCAACATGGTTCTCAATTCCGACCCGAACGATACACCGGATGCGCGCCCGATCGTCGAGGCCTGTAAGGCGGCTGGCGCCTATGTCGTCACCCAGTGGAACAAGCCGGCAGATCTGCACCCGAAGGATTTCAATCCCAATTACGTCTCGCATATCGAGTTCGACGGCATTTCCAGCGGCAAGGCAATCGCCGAGATCCTGTTCAAGACGATCGGTGGCTCCGGCGGCATCATCGCTCTCGGCGGCCAGATTTCCAACACGGCAGCCATCGAGCGCAAGAAGGGTCTCGATGAAGCCCTGGCTGCCAACAGCAATATCAAGCTACTCGATTTCCAGGTGGCCAATTGGAAGTCCACCGAAGCCTTCGACCTGACCGGCAACCTCTTGACGCGCTTCGGCGACGACATCAAGGGCATCTGGGCCGCCAACGATGACATGGGCACAGGCGCGCTTGAAGCGCTTCGCGCAGAAGGTCTCGCCGGCAAGGTACCGGTCGTCGGTATCGATGGTATCAAGACGGCCGTGGATGCGGTTCGCAGCGGCGAATTTGCCGCCACGATCACCTCGGACCCGTTCTGGCAGGGCGGTATCGGCCTCGCGCTCGGCTACAATGCCCTGACGAAGAAGTTCGACCCGACTTCGGAGCCGCCGGAGCACCGCGAATTCTACGGCAAGGTGGTTTCCATCACCAAGGACAATGTCGAGGAATACTACAAGACCAACATCGAGTCCCAGCCGACCCTCGACTGGAGCGATCTTTGGGGCCGCGTCGTCGGCCAGATCAGAACGTAGCATCTCTTAAGCAGATGCCCGGCGCGGCTTTGCCGCGGTTTATCGCCGGCAGCGAAAACTTTTCGCTGCCGGCTGTTTCAGCGCGGATGCGGAGTATATCTTTTGACGATCAATTCTGAAACCATGAAGCCCGTCACCAACCTGGAGCGGACATCAGCCATGGGTGCTGTTTTTGCGCGGTTTTTTCGGGGTGAGGGCGCGCGCCGCCTGCGCACGTTCGCGCCGCTGATCGTGCTTGTCGTTCTATGTGTCCTGATCACCATTGCAAACCCGAATTTCATCGAGCTGCGCAATCTCATCCGCATCGCCAACTCGGCTGCGGTGCCCCTGACGCTGGCGATGGGCATGACCTTCATCATCCTGATGGGCAGCATCGACCTGTCGGTGGAAGGCGCGCTGTCCGTCGCCGCCATGGTGCTGGTGCTGCTCGCAACCAACGACGCCAACGGCAATGACTATGGTTGGCTCGCCGTTATCGCGGCCATCGCCGCCAGCACGGCCATGGGCCTGCTCAACGGCATCATCCAGACGGTTCTGCGCATTCCCTCGTTCATGGCAACGCTCGGCGTCTGGTTCATCGGCCTTGGACTTTCGGTTTTCATGCTTGGCGGCTCGGCCATCCGGCTGATGGATAATTCCATCCGCTCGCTGGCTCTTGAGCGTTTCCTCGGCCTGCCATTGGCGGTCTGGGTCGCGGCCGCAGCCTTCCTTCTGGCGATCGTCATTCAATATCACACGCGCCTCGGCCGCCATATCCTGGCGATCGGCGGCGGCGAGGACGTGGCTGAACTGTCCGGCGTCAATCTCAAGCGTGTCCGCATTACCGCTTTCGGCGTCGCTGGTTTCTTCTTCGGCATCGCCGGGGTTCTGGCCGCTGCACAGCTTGGCCAGTCGAATGCCGTGATCGCCGACGGGCGCCTGTTTGCGGCCGTCACGGCTGTCGTCGTCGGCGGCACGGCGCTGACCGGCGGCGAGGGCGGCGTGCTCAACACGCTGGTTGGGGTACTGATCGTCACCGTGCTTGCCAACGGCATGGTGCTTCTGGGCATCTCCCCTTACGTGCAGCAGACCGTGCAGGGCCTGATGATCATCGCCGCCGTCGCGCTGTCGCTCGATCGTCTCCGCCTCAAGATCGTGAAGTGAACGGCCATGTTATCAGTCAACGGAATCTCGAAATCCTTCATGGGCGTCAAGGCGCTGAAGAACGTCTCGCTGGAAATCCGGCCGAATGAAGTCATCGGCCTGATCGGCGAAAATGGCGCCGGCAAGTCGACACTGATGCGCACGCTGGCCGGTACGCTGCAGCCGGACTCCGGCACAATGACGCTGGATGGCGAGCGGTTGCGGCTGCGCAGCACGCGCGATGCCGCTATTCATGGCATCGGCATGGTGTTCCAGGAGCAATCTCTGCTTCTCAACATGTCGGTCGCCGAAAATATCTATCTCGGCCAGGAACATCAGTTCACTCGGCTTGGCATCGTCAACTGGAAGGCGATGCGGGACGCAGCACGGCGCCAGTTGGCCAAGATCGGCGTCGATATCGATGTGACGACGCGCACCTCCGAACTCACCTTCGCGGCCCGCCAGATGGTCGAGCTCGCCAAGGCGCTGACGCTGGAAGAAAGCGTGTCGCGGCCGCTGGTCATCTTGCTCGACGAGCCGACATCGGTCCTCACATCTTCCGACATCGACGTGCTGTTCGAACGCATCCGCTCCCTTAAGAAGCGGGCCAGTTTCGTCTTCGTCTCGCATCGCCTCGACGAAGTGCTGCGCATTTCCGACCGGGTCTATACGATGAAGGACGGGGAAGTCGTTGCCGAGCACCAGGCCAGCCAGGTGACCGGGCCGGAACTGCACGAGATCATGGTCGGCCGCGGTCTGCAGACGGAGTATTACAAGGAACCACGCCAGATGGCGCCGGGTCCGGAGGTCATCCTCGAAGCCAATGGCCTTGGTGTCAAAGGCGCCTTCCATGGCGTCGACTTCAAGATCCATGCGGGCGAGATCGTCGGCATTGCCGGCGTCGTCGGCTCCGGCCGCGAGGAAATCACCCGCACCCTTGGCGGCTTCCTGCCGCAGACAGAAGGGTCGCTGAAAATCCATGGCGAGTCCGTGCGGTTCACCTCGCCGGAACAGGCGGTGCGCAAGAGCATCGGCTATGTGCCACGGGAACGCCGGATCGAGGGGCTGGTGATGTTCCTGTCGATCGCCGAAAACATCACGCTTGCCGATCTGTCCAGCGTCATGAAGAACGGCAAGATCGATTATGGGGCAGAGCGGAGGCTTGCCATCGACTGGATCCGCAAGCTGCGTATCAAGGCGCCGGGTCCGGACATTGCCTGCCGCAAACTCTCGGGCGGCAACCAGCAGAAGGTGGTGCTGGCCCGCTGGATGACGGCAGGCTCCCGCGTGCTCATCCTCGATCACCCGACGCGCGGGCTGGATGTCGGCGCCAAGGAAGAGGTTTACGAGCTCGTTCGCGATCTGTCCGCGCAAGGCATCGCCATCCTGCTCCTGTCCGACACGCTGGAGGAAACCATCGGGCTTTCCCACAGGGTTTTGGTGATGCGGGACGGCGAAGTCACGGCGCGTTTCGATGCTGCAGCTGGCAATAAGCCGGATCAGGTCGATCTTGTGCGGGAAATGGTGTGAGGAAACGGCCATGAAGAAACTCTCCGATTTTTTTGCCGCTGGCTGGGTCCAGGGTGCCATTCCTCCGGTCCTTCTGGTGCTGCTGATCGCCATCGTCGAGATCGGCTCGCCGGGTTTTCTGACGGGTGAGACGCTGGGGCTTCTGCTCGGTAACACCGCTGTGCTCTTCATCCTCGCAACCGGCGTCACATTCGTCATCTTGATCGGCGGCATTGACCTGTCGATCCAGGCTGTGGCGTCGCTGGCAAGCGTCATTCTCGCGCAGCTGCTGCCGTCGATCGGCGCACTTGCGTTTCCGGTGGCAATCGGGTCCGGGCTCATCTTCGGCATTCTCAGCGGTATCGTCCACGTGCGCCTGCGCGTGCCGTCCTTCGTCGCGACCCTTGCGACCGGCGGCGTAGTTGCTGGCATGGCGTTGTGGTTTGCACAGGGGCGGGCGATCACCATCGAGGAGGGTGGGCGCCTCAGCACCACCTGGATCAACGGAACCGTCGCCGGCATACCCGTGGTCGCCATTCTCGCGGCCATCGTCGGCATCATCAGCTTCATGGTGCTTCGCTACACGCGCTTCGGCCGCTACAGCCTCGCGGTCGGCGCCGGTGAGCCGGCTGCACTTGCCGCGGGCGTCAATGTCGATCGTACCAAGATCATCGCTTTCGCCATTTCCGGCACATTGGCGGCAATTGCCGGCGTCATTCTGGCGGCAAGGCTTTCCAGCGGCTCGCCCAGCCTTGCCAACCAACTGTTGCTGCCAGCAATTGCGGCGGTTATCGTCGGCGGCACGGCCATTACCGGCGGTCTGGGCGGCGTGGCGCGCACGGCAGTGGGCGCGCTGATCATCTCGATCGTGCGCATCGGCATGACCTTCATCGGCGTCAATATCTTTGCGGAAAACGTGGTTTTCGGGGCCGTGCTGATCATCGCGGTGGCCATCACCATCGATCGCTCGAAAATCCCGGTCATCAAATGAGAACGCAATTTCCTCCCAGGAAAGCGGCCCGCGGTCGGGAAAGGAACCGCGCCATCGGGCGCGGTTCCGAAAACGTCCGCTCAGGACATCGCGTCGAGGCCAATCAGTTCTATCTTGTAGCCATCCGGATCCTCGATGAAGGCGATGTGCGTCGTGCCGTGCAGCATAGGGCCCGGCGGGCGTGGAATTCTGGCACCCTGTTTCTCAAGCTCGGCGCAGACGGCGTAGATATCCTGAACGCCGAGCGCCAGGTGGCCAAAGCCGGTGCCGAGCTCGTAGCGCTCCTCGCGACCCCAGTTGTAGGTCAGTTCGATGACCGTATCGGTCTCCTCCGGACCGTAGCCGACGAATGCATTGGTGAATTTTCCGCCCGGATAGTCGTCGCGGCGCAGAAGCGTCATGCCGAGAAGCTCGGTGTAGAATTTGATCGAGATGTCCAGGTCCAAAACCCGGATCATCGTGTGCATGTTGCGAAAGCCGCTTGCAGCGCTCATCGTTTTCTTCCTCCAATAAGATATGGTTTTCATTCTGATTTTCGACATAAGAGCGGGGCGCAAAGGCGCGGCGCTCTTGATGTTCAATATCAGTGTTGTATGATAACCATGCAACTGGCGTCATTGTCCAGCTGTTTTCGATCTGACGTGGAGGCCGCTTGATGGACGCCGTTACCATACCGCGCGAACAGCTGCTGGCGACACTCAACGCGGCCCTTCCCAACGAGATTCTACTGACTGCCAAGGATGATATCGAGCGCTATACGCGTGACTGGTCCGGCGATCATTTCGGCATGCCGCTTGCCGTCGCGCGTCCCCGCTCTGTCGACGAGGTCTCGCTTTTGATGCGCTGTTGCAGTGCCAACGCAATTCCGGTCGTGCCGCAGGGCGGGCTGACGGGTCTGGTCGGGGCTGCCGTAGCGGCCCCCGGCGGCGGCGAGGTGGTGATATCGCTGGAACGGCTGAACAAGCTGCGCTCCATCAGCGCCATCGATTTTGCCATGGTGGTCGAGGCCGGCTGCATTCTGGAAGAGGCCAAGCGCCATGCGGAAGCCGAGGATTGCATCCTGCCGATCACCTTCGGCGCACAGGGCAGCTGCCGCGTCGGCGGCAATGTCGCCACCAATGCCGGCGGCTTCAATGTGCTGCGCTATGGCATGACCCGCGATCTCGTCCTTGGGCTCGAAGTGGTTCTGGCGGATGGGCGGATCTGGAACGGCCTGAAGCTTCTGCGCAAGGACAATCGCGGCTACGACCTGAAGCAACTCTTCATCGGCAGCGAAGGAACGCTCGGCGTCGTCACCGCCGTGTCGCTGAAGCTGTTTCCGAAGCCGACGCAGGTGGAGACGGCGCTGGTCGGCCTTCGCTCGGTCGAGAACGCGATGGCGCTCTATGCCCGAGCGCGACGCGAATGCAGCGATCTGATGACAGCTTTCGAGCTGATACTGCGCGGCGGTATAGATATCGCGCTCGGCGCGAGCCCCGGCCTGCGCGACCCGCTGTCCGAAGTCTGCCCCGTCTATGTGCTGATCGAGGCCTCTGCCGGCGGTCGCGTCGATCTGCGCGCCATCCTTCAGGATTTTCTTATCAGTGCCGACGATCTCATCATCGACGGCGTGGTTGCCGCAAGCCGGGCGCAGGGCGACCAGCTCTGGCTTCTGCGGGAGCTCATGGTCGAGTACCAGGGGCGCGGCGGTCGCTATCTGCGCACCGACGTCTCCGTGCCGATCTCGATGCTGGCCGGTTTCGTCGAAGACACGTTGGCCGCACTCGGAAAAAGCCACCCGCATGCGCTGGCCGTGACCTATGGGCACGTCGGCGACGGCAACATTCATCTGAACGTCGTACCGCCCGTCAGCATGGTGGATGCGGACACGATCGAAACGCTCTTCCACGAAACCGAAGAGGTGATTTTCGATGTCGTGGATCGTTACGGCGGCTCGCTCAGCGCCGAGCACGGCATCGGCAAGGTCAAGCAGGAGGCTTTCCTGAAGCGCATCGACGATGTTTCGCTTGATCTTGCAGGCCGCATCAAGGATGCGCTAGACCCAAAGGGAATCATGAGCCGGGGAAGAATTTTTCTGCCGCGTGCGCACATTCCGGAAGCAGGTGAGCGATGACGCTGAAACTCGACAAGGTCAATCGCGGCCCGCACCTCTCCACGCTCGTCGCCAGCTCGATCTCGCGCGAAATCGCGCAAGGGCGGCTGAGCCCGGGCGATCAGCTGCCGACCGAGCAGGCCCTGGCGCAGACCTTCGGCGTCAGCCGCAACGTGGTGCGCGAAGCGATCGCGCGGCTGCGCTCGGAAGGGCGCATCTGGTCGCAGCAGGGCCGCGGCGCCTTCGTCGCCGACGTGCCGAATTCCACCGTCCTCACCATCGATCACGATTCGCTGCAGCAGGCCGACGCCTTCCAGAATCTTTTCGAAATCCGCGGCATCCTGGAAGTCCAGGTCGCCGCCCTGGCGGCCCAGCGCCGCACGGAAGCCGATCTTGCCGCCATGCGCGACGCTTTGGCGACCATGGCGGCAGCGCCCTACGGCAGCGTGACCTGGCTGAAGACCGATCTGGAGTTCCACAAGACGGTCGCGGCGGCAACGCAGAACGTCTACATGGTGCCGTTTTTGATGTTTGCCTCCGAGCGGGTGCGCGACAGTATTCTCGCCTCCGGCAACCAGCGGCGCTCCGACGATCTCGCCAGCATCACGCTCGGCGAACACCAGCAGATTCTCGATGCCATTGAGGCGGGTGATCCGGACGCTGCGCAGCGGGCCATGCATCTGCATCTGGCGGGTGCCGCGCAGCGTGTCGGACTGTCGCTGGCAGCCGATCCCGCAGATATCGAACCGGGCTCCCTGAGCGCGGCCATTCAGGAAACGTCCAAGGATACCCAGAAATGACAGGCAGACTTGAAGGAAAGACAGCGGTCATCACTGCTGCTGGCCAAGGCATGGGCCGTGCGGCTGTATTGGCCTTTTCACGCGAAGGCGCGACGACGATCGCCACCGATATCGACGCATCGAAATTGCAGTCTCTCGAGGGACTGCCCGGCGTCACAACGCGGGCGCTCGACGTGCTGAACGCCAAGGCGATCACGGATTTCGCCGGTGAGATTAAGGCGCCCGATATCCTCTTCAATTGCGCAGGCTACGTCCACAACGGCTCGATCCTGGAGTGCGACGAGGATGCCTTCGATTTCTCCGTGAACCTCAACGTGCGCGCCATGTACCGGATGATCCGGGCTTTCCTCCCCGGCATGCTCGACAACGGCGGCGCCTCCATCGTCAACATGGCCTCTGTCGCCTCGACGGTGATCGCCGCTCCCAATCGTTTCATCTACGGCACGACCAAGGCTGCCGTCATCGGCATGACCAAGTCGGTCGCGGTCGATTATGTCGGCAAGGGTATCCGCGCCAATGCGATCTGCCCCGGCACGGTCGAAAGCCCGTCGCTGCAGGACCGCATGCGGGCCACCGGCGATTACGATGCCGCCCGTGCCGCCTTTATCGGCCGGCAGCCGATGGGTCGGCTGGGCACTGCGGAAGAAGTCGCCGAACTTGTCGTGTTCCTTGCCAGCAACGAATCGGCCTTCATGACCGGCAATGCCATCGTCGTCGACGGCGGCTGGTCGAACGCCTGATCATCATTTTCATCTTTCACAGGATACCATCATGAAACTTCTCCGTTATGGCCAGCCGGGCGCCGAAAAGCCCGCACTTCTCGATGCAGACGGCAAGGTGCGCGATCTCTCCGGCCACGTGCCGGATATCGGCGGCGCGGTGCTGACACGTGCCGGCCTTGCCGCGATCGAAGCGCTCGATCCGAAAAGCCTGCCGCTGGTCGAAAATCCCGGTCGCCTCGGTCCCTGCGTATCGCGCGTCGGCAAGTTCATCTGCGTCGGCCTCAACTATGCCGACCATGCCGCCGAGACCGGCGCCAAGATTCCGGAAGAACCGATCCTGTTCATGAAGGCGACGAGCGCCATCACCGGCCCGAACGACAATGTCATCATCCCGCGCAATTCGGAGAAGACCGATTGGGAGGTCGAACTCGGCGTCGTCATCGGCGACGAGGCGCGCTATGTGACCGAAGCCGACGCGATGAACCACGTTGCCGGCTATTGCCTGATCAACGACGTATCGGAGCGCGCATTCCAGTCGGAGCGCGGCGGCCAGTGGACGAAGGGCAAGTCAGCCGACAGTTTCGGCCCGATCGGTCCCTGGGTGGTAACCCGCGACGAGATCGCCGATCCGCAGAACCTGAAGATGTGGCTGACCGTCGACGGCGTGTCACGCCAGAACGGATCGAGCAAGACGATGATCTTCGGGGTATCGTTCCTGGTGCATTATATTTCGCAATTCATGAGCCTGCAGCCGGGCGACATCATCTCCACCGGCACGCCCCCTGGCGTCGGCCTCGGCATCAAGCCGGACCCGATCTTCCTGCATGCCGGCCAGACCATCAAGCTCGGCATCGAGGGTCTCGGTGAGCAGCAGCAGCTGACGGTCGACGCGGCCTGAGGTTCTCGAAAGTGCCTCGGTTCACACCTCAGCTCCGTCGTCATGGTCGGGCTTGACCCGGCCATCTGCGGTTTGGGCAGGCGCTGATGGGTCCTCGGCTCAGGGCCGAGGATGACGGAGCGCGGAGAAAATTCACGGCGCAAAACAGGCCGATGACTCTATCAATCCAGATCGCGCATCTTTGCTGCACTTTCAAGGATGCGCAGGGAGGCACAGGCCGCACCATAGCCGTTGTCGATATTGCAGACGGTGATTCCCGGCGCGCAGCTGACCAGCATGGCGTTGAGCGCTGTCCGCCCGTTCTCCGCCGCGCCGTAGCCAACGGAGGTCGGAACGCAGATCATTGCCGACGAGACAAGGCCGCCGAGCACGCTGGCGATGGCCGCATCCATGCCGGCGACGGCAATGACCACCGGATGACGGCGGATGTCGTCGAGCCGCTCAGTCAGCCGCCAGAGCCCGGCCACGCCGACATCGACGATCAGCGAGGCTTCGACACCGGCATGGCGCAGGGTGCGCGCTGCCTCGCGGGCAACCGAAGCATCGGACGTTCCGGCCGCGACGATGGCGATGGCGCCGCGCGAGGCGACGGGCCGTAGCGGCCCGAAAAATGCCGTCTGCGAGATCGGGCAATAGTCGATCTGTTCATGATGTACGGGTGAAAGTGCGGCCAGTTTGTCCGCGTCGAGACGTGTCAGCAGCAGGCCGGCGTTTCTTTTCGATGCGCCGTCGAGAATGGCATCGATCTGCGCGGGGGATTTCATCTGGCAGAAGACTGCCTCATCGAGGCCGATCCGCTCGGCGCGGCCGAAATCGAAGACGATGTCGTTGCCGCCGCTCATGGTTTTGCGCCGACGAATGCGCTGCCGTTGCGATAGGCGGCAAAAGCGATGGGCTTGCCGGCGAGCGTATTCGGCATGAGTTCTGCGATTGATGCGGTGAGTGCCAAACGTTCGGTCGAACTTGCGGCATCGAGGCTCAACGCGTCGAGTTCGACGACGATACCCGTCTGCCGGACGCGGCAGCGCACGGTGTGGGGGGCGAGCCGATCCGCGATGAGCAGTTCGACGGCATGGATGGCCTGCAGCGTTTCCGGCTCGATGCGGATCAGCGTTTCGACCCGGCTCGAAAGGCAGGGCGAGGCGGGGAGGTCGGAGAGATCGCCGAGGCCGAGGGTGCGGGCGAGCGACCGCACGCCGCTCTTGTCGATCCTGGCTTCGAGATAGGGATGGCGGACGAAATATTGGCGGGCGGCATCCAGCCCCGGCCGGTATTCGCCGAGATCGTCGGTATTGGCGCCGGACACAATCTGCCGGTCGGTCAGGTCGGCGATCGTGCCGTAGAGATTGCCCTTGCAGAAAAAGCAGCGATTGAGCGGATTGCTGCGATATTTCTCGTCCGCCAGTTCCCCGCCATCGATCACGCGCAAATCCCACCCTTCGATCGCAGCCCAATGCCTGACGCGCTGTGTCGCCTCAGGCGGAACGGCAGCGGATGCGGCGTGCATGATTGTTACCCGATCGCCGCCGAGCGTGCGGTTTGCGAGAACCGCGAGCGTCATCGAATCGACGCCGCCGCTAACGGCGATCGTTGCCGAACCGATATTCCGGAGAATGTCGCGCAGTGCCTCCGTCATCCCGCGTCCTTCGTCTTGTCGGTCATTTCGACCATCCTGCGGATCGTATCACGTGCGCCCTTGCCGGCAATATCGGCGAGATCGTCGGCTTCGATTTTCAGGGTCGGGCCGCCGGGCCGGATCGCCGTCTTGGTGCGAAACAACCGGTCGCCGTTTTGAATTTCCCCCGCCTCGCGCGGCAGCGTCATACGCCGGACCAGCGAATGCCGGATACCGATCGTGCTGGTCTCGTCGAAAACGCGTTGCGCCACGGCCTGCAATGAATCCGGCCGGGCGAGAATGCGCACATGCGCCATCATCCGGCCCTTCTTGCCGAACACCGGCGCCTGCACCACGTCGAGCACGCCGTCCTGCGCCCGCAGGTGATCGATGGCATGGGCAAGATCTTCCCCGGTCTGGTCGTCGGTCTCGAACTCGATCACGGCGATGGCTTCCGTGGCGGTGGCAGCGTCCGCTGTTTCGAAGCAGAGAATGCGCAGGCAATTGCTGATGCCCGGCAGCTTGCGGGTTCCAAAGCCGTGGCCGGAGGCGATGAGGGTGCGGGGCGAGGGCACTGCGGGCTCCCTGCAGAGATAGCCAAGGATCGCCGCACCTGTCGGGGTCACCCGCTCGCCGCCGACACCGTCATAGATGGTCGCAAAACCTTGCATCAAGAGCGCGGTCGCCGGGGCGGGGACCGGCAGCAGCCCATGAGCGGTCCGAACCCGTCCGGAACCAAGCGGCAGAGGACCCACCGTCCATGACGAAGCATCCAGTTGCGCGATCAGATAGGCCGCGCCGACAATATCGGCGATCGAATCCCAGGCCCCGACCTCGTGGAAGCTGATGTCCTCGGGTGTGGTGCCATGCACCTTGGCCTCGGCCTCGGCCAGCAAAGCGAAGATGCCGATCGCATGCCGGATGACGGCGCGATCGAGCCGCGAGCTTTCCAGCGCCGACCGGATATCCCGCCATGCGACATGCGTGTGCGAATGATCGTCCTCGGGATGATGATCGTGGTGATTGTCATGGTCATGATGGTGGTGATGATGCCCATGCCCGCCATGGACATGGCGATGCTCATCCGCCGCACTCCGGTCATCGGGACGATCGACCACAAACCGCTGCCCGGTCAACACGCCGTCATTGTGGCTGACGACGGTGACGGAAACATCTGCAATCAGCGGGCAGCGCGATAGGGTTTCGCGAAGGCCGGCTTCGAGATCCGGACGCACGTCGAGGATCGCGGCAATGAACATGTCGCCGGCAATGCCGCCAAGGGGATCGAGGTGAAACGACTTCATTCGTCTTTTGCCTGCCTAGCGTGCCGGGGTCGGGTCCGTCAGCGATACGCCGTTCAGCCCGGCAATCACATCCGAAAGTGCCGGAACGAAAGCCTCGCCATGGCCGGTCGCGACGGCGGTGGCGAAACTGTTGCGCACGGCGGCTCCGATCGGGTTGGCGACACCGGCGGATTGGGCGAAGGAGGCGAGATAGGACATATCCTTCAGGGCGTTGACCATGGCAAAGCGCTGGGCGTTCTCATTACGGTTCAATACGAAGTCGAAGAAGGCCTGATAGAAGGAGCAGTCCATGCGGCTGCCGCGAATGACGCTGTCGAAGACCTGCGGCGTCAGTCCCGCCTTGACGCCGAGCGTCAGCGCCTCGGAATAGATCGCCGAATAGCCCATAGAGATGAAGTTGTTGAGAAGCTTCATCGTGTGGCCGCTGCCGGTCGGGCCGGTATGGATGACGCGGGCAGCAAATGCATCGAGAACAGGTTTTGCCCGTGCGAAAACCTCCGGTGCGCCGCCGGCCATCACGTCGAGTTTGCCTTCCGCGGCCTCCTTCGGCGTGCGGGCAAGGGGTGCATCGATCAGGGTGATTCCGGATGCCGCAAGATCGGCTTCAAGCGAAACGGTGGTCGAGGGGTTGGATGTCGAGCAGTCGATGATCAAGAGCGGCTTGCCGGCGGAGGCAAGGCCGTCCGGTCCCTTGATCGCCTGTTCGACCTGTGGCGAGCCGGTGACGCAGAGCACGACGATGTCGCTGGCCAGCGCTAGTTCCCGCCCTGTCTTTGCTTCGTTGGCACCCTTGGCGACCAGATCGTCGATTGCCTCCCGGCGGCGATGGGCAAGTACAGTCAGAGGAAAACCCTTGGCCAGGAGATTGGCGGCCATTCCGGAGCCCATGGCGCCGAGGCCGATAAAGCCGATCCGTTCATTCATACTATCTTCTCCCGTGTGGTTCGGTCGTGCCTTTGCAAGCCTGTTTTGCTTTTTTTGCTGCCATCGGATAGCAGGAGTGAAATGGATTTTACGGAAAGGGCTCGCGTGAAAGGGTCACTCAGACGATGACGGAAAAGGAAGGGGCGTTTTTCAACGCCATCCAGCATACGCCGAACCTGCGCAGCGGCCTGGTCGATACGCTGATTGCGCAGATCGAATCCGGCGATCTTGCACCCGGGCAGCGTCTGCCGACCGAACAGGCGATCATGACGGCGACGGGCGTCAGCCGCACGGTCGTGCGCGAGGCGCTGGCGTCGTTGCGTGCGAAAGGGTTGATCACGACGCGTCAGGGTCTTGGCGCCTTTGTGTCCAACGATCCGACGCCCCGGTCCTTTTCCATCGTTCCGAACGATCTCGAATCGATCGAGGAAGTCATCAGCGTGCTGGAACTGCGCATCGGCATCGAAGTCGAGGCGGCCGGGTTCGCGGCGCTGCGGCGCACCGACGAGGATCTGGAGCGCATGCAGGCGCGGCTCGATGCACTCGATGCCTCCATCCTCAATGGCGGCTCCGGTGCGGCCGAGGATTTCGCCTTCCACCGGGCGATTCTGGTGGCGACGCAGAACTCCTATTATGCCCGGCTGTTCGATACGTTCGGCAACCTGATGATCCCGCGGCAATGGGCGCGGTTCGACACGATGGGTGCAGCCGAGCGGCAAAAACACATGACCCGCATGCGCCGCGAACATGGTGCCATCTTTGCGGCGATCCGCGATCGCGACGAGAACGCCGCCAGAAAGACCCTGCGCAACCATCTCAGCCGAAGCGCCGACCGCTTTGCGGAACTGCGCGATCACACCGGCCAGCCGGCCTCCTGATCGTTCACGCCGAAAACTGCGGAATGACATACGGCCCCTCCGGGATGACGGCCACCTGGCGGTCGCCGCTGCGCTGGATGCTTTGCGCGATCGCATCGGTGAGGTCGCCGATCATGGTCACGCCGGTCAAATCCCGGTCCGCGCCGGCAAGACCCGTCGTGTAAAGCTCGATCTGGCCGACCCGCATCGGCTTCAGCTGCATTTCCGTCTGCCATTCGTCGATTTCGGCGAGTGATTTTGCGGTCAGGGTCGCCAGGAAACGTTCGGGGCCGAGTTGGACCAGCCGCGCCTGTGCTTCGCGGAATTCATGCGAACCGAAGCCTTCCGAACATTCCGACACCATGATCAGCGTGCCGCCGGGCTCGAGAATGTCGAGCGGCGTCACCATGCCCTTGATCGTCTGGTAATAGGTCTTGTCGAGCGGGTAGCCGGCGGACGAGGTGACGACGGTGCCGTATTTTCTCGGCAGGCCGATGCGCGTGGCGTCGCTGACGAAATCGACCGCCGCCGCGTGGCTGGCGATGATTTCGCCGAAGGTGACGCAGACGAGGTCGCGCTCTTCGTCAAGCACCGTGTTCAGCGCATAGACCTCGCCCAGCAGCTTGACGATTTCGAGCTGCTCCTCATGCAGCGGATTGCCGATCAGGTTGCACTGGACGGCCAGCGGATCTTCCATGAAGCGGGCGGAATGGAAGGTGCGGATGGTTTCGTGATGGGCGACGCCGGGCGCGATGACCTTGCGTCCGCCCGACCAGCCGGCCATGAAATGCGGCTCGACCAGCCCGGTCGCAATGCGAAGATCAGCTTCGACGAACAGCTTGTCGAGTTTGACCGGCGTATGCCGTGTCGGCGTGAAGCCGAGATCGATATGGTCTTCCTCATTGCGGGCATAGTGGTTTTCGACGCGCACGGTTTCGAGCACCCAGCGGTCGCCGACCAGCTCGGCCAGCTCCTCGCCGAGATTGGGGCGATGAAGGCCGGTCGCGACGAGGACGGAGATATTCTCGCGCGGAATGCCGCCGGCAAGCATGGTCTCGATCATCGGGCGCAGGAAGAGATGGTTCGGGACCGGCCGGGTGATGTCGCAGATCAGGATGCAGGCGCTGTTGCGGCCCCTGACCAGCTGCGACAGCGGCGCGGCAGCGATCGGATTTTCGAGCGCCGCGACCACGGCCGCCTTCGGATCGGCGAGCTTAGGCAGCGGTTGTTTGCGGATGACCGTCGGCTCTGCGCCCTCCGGCATCCGGACGGCGAGGTGGCCGCGTCCATAGGAAACCGCAATCGTTTCGTCCTGCATCAGGCCGTCTCCTTGATCCCGCCGAGATAGAGTTCGCGCATCAGCGACATATCTCTCAACTCTTCGATAGGTCCGGAGATGGCGATGCGGCCATTCTGCATCAGATAGCCGCGGGCAGCAACGGAAAGGGCGAGCCCGGCATTCTGTTCGACCAGCAGTACCGAGGCGCCGAAGCGCTCGCCGATATTGAGGATGATCGCCTTGATTTCCTTGACGAGAAGTGGCGAGAGGCCGAGCGAGGGCTCGTCGAGCAGAAGCACCTTCGGCCTTGCCATCAGGCCGCGGGCGATCGCCAGCATTTGTTGCTGGCCACCGCTCAGCGATCCGCCCTTGTCGTTGCGTTTCGCAGCTAGGATTGGAAAGAACGATTCCATCGTCTTCACATCGGCATTGATGCCGTCTGCATCGCGCCGGGTATAGGCGCCGAGGCGCAGGTTTTCCTCGACCGTCATGTCCGCAAATATGCGCCGACCTTCCGGCACCAGCACGACGCCGAGCTTGGCCATCACGTCCGGCGGCTGTCCGGTGACGGTCTCGCCGTCGAAGGTGATCTGTCCGGCACGTGGTTTCACCAGCCCGGCGATGGTGCGCAGCAGTGTCGATTTGCCGGCTCCGTTGGGGCCGAGAATGGTGATGATCTCGTTCTTTTCGAGGGTCAGCGATGCGTCGCGATTGACGATCGTCGGACCATAACCGGTGGTGACGTTGGAAACGGAGAGCAGGGTCACAGTTCACCTCCGAGGTAGACTTCGAGAACCTTCGGGTCGTGCAGCACATCGGCCGTCGGCCCATCGGCGATCTTCGAACCGAAATCGAGGACGGCGAGACGTTTGCAGAGCATCTGCATCAGTTTCATATCGTGGTCGATGACGCAGACGCTGATGCCGTGCGCCGGAAACTGCTGAACAAGACCGACAAGCGCTGCGGTTTCGCGATCGTTGAGACCGGCCGCGGGTTCGTCGAGCAGAAGTAGGGATGGACGCGTCGCCAGCGCAAGAGCCAAGCCAAGCAGGCGTAGGCTGCCGAAGGGCAGGATGCCGGCTCTCTCATTGGCAAGGCTAGGTATGCCGACGAATTCGAGAAGCGAGGCCGGTGTCGGCCAGGCGAAATCCGTGCGGGCGGATGCCGCGGAATGTTCGGTGGCAATCTGGACGTTTTCCAGCACGGTCAGTCCCGGAAAAGCCATGGCCTGCTGGAAGGTGTAGCCGATGCCGTTGCGTGAAATCTGATTGGCGGGAATGCCGGTAATGTCTTTGCCCTTCCAAGTCACGGTGCCGGCGGTCGGCTTGTGGACGCCGGTGACAACATTGAACAGCGTTGTCTTGCCGGAACCGTTCGGGCCGACCACACCCAAAATCTCGCCTTCGTTAATGGCGAGATCGACGCCGGAGAGAGCGGTGACGCCGCCGAACTGCTTACGCAGGCCTTTTATGTCGAGAAGGACGCTCATCGGCCCGCCTCCGGAACGTTACCCGTAGCCGGCGTGCGCTTCGACATCTTGACGAGCCAGGTCCAGCCATCGGCGATACCGGCGATCAGGCCGTTGGGCAAGAACAGGATTACCGCGATCAGGCAGACGCCGTAGAGAATGCGGGACTGGACGGGATCGAGGTTGAGCACTTCCGGCAGGAAGGAGACGAGGATGCCGCCGGCGAGCGGCCCGAGCAGCAGGCGCGCGCCGCCGATCATGACCATCAGCGCCAGATAGATGCTCGGAAAGGAGGCGAACTGACCGGGCGAGATATGGCGCAGGAAATAGGCGAGCAGTACGCCGGAAACGCCGGCAAAGACGCCGCTGACGATGAAGGCGCCGATCTTGTGGCGGCCAACATTAATGCCGAGCGCGGCGGCCAGCTTTTCGTTTTCGCGGATAGCGCGCAGGGTGCGGCCATAGGATGAATTGATGATCGCCCAGCTTGCCACCGCGCTGATCGTCACGAAGGCGACGACGAGCAGATAAAAGCGCGGCAGGGCGTCAAGGTCCGCGCCGAACATAGTCACAGGTTTTCCCATATCAAGGCCACTGGCAGCGCCGGTATAGTCGCCGCCGTTGGTGAGGATGATCGTTAGCAACTGCCCGAAGGCAAAGGTCATGATAACGAAGTGATGGCCGCTGACCCGCAGCGACGGAATGCCGATGAACGCCGCGACGATGGCTGCCATGATGCCGGCGAGCGGAATGGACACCCAGAAGCCGATATCGAAATCGCGGGCCAGAAGCGCCGCCGTATAGGCGCCGACCCCGACCAGCGCCGCATGGCCCATCGACAGGATACCGGTCTGGCCAAACAGCACCGAAAGGCCATAGAGCGCGATGATGTTGATGCCGGCCGAGATGGCAAGCGACAAAAAGCGGTTGCTCGGCGAAAACAGCGGAATCAGCGCCAGCAACAATAGGACGAAAAGAACCGGTGCGAGCGAGCGCAGCGAGGAGACGGATTTGATCATTGTGTCGTTACCGATCATTTCATAGGCCTCTGTCAGGCCATTTTCGGGCCGCTGGTCCCACCGAAGAGACCATGCGGACGGAACAGCAGGACGAGGATCATCAGGCCGAAGGAATAGGCGTCGGTCCATTCGGAAAAGCCGTAGCCGGCGCTGAGGCCCTCGACGATGCCCAGGATCAACCCGGCTGCGACAGCGCCCGACAGGTTACCGAGGCCACCGATCAACGCGACGGCAAAGCCCTTCATGACCATGGTGCCGCCGGTGAACGGCGTGATCGGAAAAAGCGCGATCAGCAGGCCGCCGCCGAGACCGGCCAGTGCGCTGCCGAGCACGAAGACCCCGGTGATGTAGCGGCGCACGGGAATGCCCATCAAGGCTGCCGTATCGCGATCCTCGACGCTGGCGCGGAGCGCCCGGCCGTAGCGGCTGCGGGTGATCATGACATAGGTCATGGCAACGACCGCGATCGTCATCAGGATGACCATCACCCGCACGGAGGCGATGCGCACGCCGCCGATTTCCCAGACGGTCGTCAGCGGACGCGGAATGCTTTTCTGGTTGGCGTTCCAGAACAGGATGACGATGTGCTGGAGAACGACGATCAGGCCGAGCGAGACGATGAAGCCGTTCGTCGGCCGCTCCAGCGTGAAGCGGAAGATGACACGCTCCAGCACGAAGCCCATGAGAGCCACGGCAATCACCCCAAGGACGAGGGCGGCCGGAAAGGGCAGGCCATTGCTGACTGCAAGCCAGGTGACGATGCTGCCGACCATCAGAAATTCCCCATGCGCAAAATTGATGATGCCGGTCAAGCCGAAGATGAGAGTGACGCCGACCGCAATCAGCGTGATAACGCTGGCGATCGACAATCCGTTGAGGAGTTGTTGCAGGAGAATATCCACGGTGGTTTTCCTGTCGGTTGCCTTGCCACTTGCAAAACTGCACGGCCTTTTCTGGAATGGCAGTCCGCCGGACGGTAACATCCGGCGGACTTGAAGACTGTGGCGAAGGTGCCGTCGCCTTCACTCGGGGAAAGTGATTATTCAGGCGCCTTTTCCGGCGGCTGCTGCATCGAGCAGGTGATGTCGCCACCGGGTGCTGCCGCGCAGACTTCCGTTGCGTGGGTCACCTGGTGCGTCTCGTTAAAGGCGAGCGTGTCGGAAACGACGCCCGAATATTTCATCGACATCAGCGCATCGACCGTCTTGTCCGGATCGAAGGAACCGGCTTTTTCCCATGCCTTGGCAAGGAAGTGGACATAGTCATGATAGAGCAGCGACACGGACGAGGTCACGCCATGTGGTGCGCCGGCTGCGAAATAGGCGTCGAAATACGGCTTCGAACCCGGATTGGACGATGCCCCCCAGCAGATCGGCACGCAGCTCATCGCCACGGGAACGTCGGCGGTCAAGCCGCGTTCCTTCCAGATGCCGGGGTCCACACCGAACATGAAGTAGCTTTTCGCAGCTCCGAGTTCGAGCGCCTGCGGCAGCGCCGTCAGCGTCGAGTCGCCGTTGTACCAGAAGTGGATAACGTCCGGATCATAGCTTTTTGCCTTGGTCAGGAAGGGCGAGAAGTCAGTGGTTTCCGGTGGATAGAAGATGATGTCAGGAACGTCCTGGCCCTCTGCCTTGAGAGCGGTGATGTAGAAGGACGATAGGAATTGGCCTGTCGCATCATTGCCCGCAATGACGACCGACTTCTTCGGCTTGGCGCCGAGCAGCGGCTCGAGCAAGCTGAGTACGCCACGTGCGGTCGATCCGGAACGCTGGAATTCCTGCGGTTCCGACTGGAAGAGATAATGGTTCTCGCCTCCGGCCTTGACGGCTTCGGGCGTCAGGACCTTGCCGAGCGTCGAATTGCCGGCGAAATGCAGAATCTTGGCAGGCTGGGTGATCTTCGCCATGGCCAGCGTGAAATCGTGCGATTCCGAACCGAAGATCGCAGCGACCTTTTCGTCGCGCACCAGTTCCTGCGTCGCCGCGATCGCCGTCGCGATGTCCGTGCGGTCGTCGCGCTTGACCATCTCAAGCTTGTAGTTCTTGCCGCCGACGTTGATGCCGCCGGCATCGTTGATCTGCTTGACGGCCAGGCCGACGCCGGCCGGAAGTGTGTGGCCGGCGGAAACGAATGCGCCGGATTCAGCGGCGACGACGCCGATCTTGACTGTATTACCTGCGTCCTGGGCAAGCGCCGGAAATCCGGACGCGCCGAGGCATAGCGCCAATGCTGCGCTCCTCACGAGATTGCTTTTCACGGTTTTCATCCTCCCGATGAATTTTGCAGTCTTACCGGGTTGTCGTACAACCCTGTTTTCTGATAATACCGGTGGCAGAGGATGTCAAGCGATTGCGGCTTGCGTCCCGCCCGGCAGAAAGCCGGCTTGAGCAGCGAGGGAGAACACCATGCGATCCAGACCATTTGGCCGGACAGGCCGCAACGTCAGCGAAATCGGCTTCGGCGCCTGGGCGATCGGCGCCGCCTGGGGCGAGGTCAATGACGACGACGCCATCAAGGCGCTGCATGCCGCGCTGGACAGCGGCGTCACCTTCATCGACACAGCCGATGTTTACGGCGACGGCCATTCCGAACGGCTGATCGCCAAGGCCATGAAGGAACGCGGCGGCGAGCGGCCGTTCATCGCGACCAAGGCTGGACGCCGTTTGCCGGAGCAGACCGTTGCCGGCTACAGCGCCGAAAACCTCACATCCTATGTGGAGCGCAGCCTGAAGAACCTCGAAACCGATACGCTCGACCTGGTTCAGCTGCATTGCCCACTGACAGACCTTTATTACCATCCGGAAGTGTTCGAGCGGCTGGATCGTCTCGTCGAGCAGGGAAAGATCCGCAATTACGGCGTCAGCGTCGAGCGCGTCGAGGAAGCCCTGAAGGCGATCGAATATCCCGGCGTCGTCAGCGTGCAGATCATCTTCAATGCTTTTCGCCAGCGTCCCGCCGAGCGGTTCTTCGCACTGGCGCAGGAAAAGAACGTCGCGATCATCGCCCGCGTGCCGCTGGCAAGCGGCCTGCTTTCCGGCAAGTTCAAGCGCGACACCAAGTTCGAAACGACGGACCACCGCCTTTTCAACCGCAATGGCGAAGCCTTCGATGTTGGCGAAACCTTCTCCGGCGTGCCCTATGAGGTCGGCCTTGATGCGGTCGAACGCATCCGTCCGCTGGTCTCCGGCGATACGACCATGGCCAAGTTCGCCCTGCGCTGGATCCTGATGTTCGATGCCGTCACCGTCGCCATTCCCGGTGCCCGCAATCCGGCACAGGCCCAGTCCAACGCCGAAGCGGCAGCCCTGCCGGCGCTGTCGAAGGATGTCATGGAAAAGATCGTCGAGATTTACGACGAGGATATCCGCAAGCACGTTCATCAGAAGTGGTGAGAGAGCACCCCGTCACACACCTGAAAACCAACGGATATGTCCATGGCCACACCCATCATCGATACACATCACCACTTCTGGGACCCAAAGAGCGGCGGCGACTATGGCTGGCTGAGCGGCCCCTTCGAACCGATCAACCGCGTCTTTGCGCCCGCTGATCTCAGGCCCTCGCTGGAAGCCAACAGGGTTTCCGGAACCGTTCTGGTCCAGACATGGAACGATCTCGGCGAAACCTGGGATTTTATCCGCACGGCTGAGGCAACGGACTTCGTCGCCGGCGTCGTCGGCTGGGTCGATCTCACCGATCCGCATGTCGCGGAAACTCTGGCCGCGCTTCAGGCCAGCCCCGAAGGCAAATGGCTGGTCGGCGTCCGCCATCTCATCCAGACGGAAAGCGATCCGAACTGGCTGCTGCGTGACGATGCACGCCGCGGCCTTCAGGCCATCGAGGCGGCGGGACTGGTTTACGATCTCGTGCCGAACCTGCCGCAGCTTGCCTCCTGCGTGCGCACCGTCGAAGCGTATCCGAACATGCGCTTCGTGCTTGACCATATCTCCAAGCCGAATATCCGTGATCGGGAGTTTGACGATTGGGCAAGGCTGATGCGCGGTTTTCGCACCGAGCGGGATCATGTCTGGTGCAAGCTCTCCGGCATGGTCACGGAAGCGGACTGGCAGAACTGGACGCCGGAAGACCTCAAGCCCTATGTCCGCGAGGTGCTGGACATCTTTGGTGTCGATCGCTGCATGTTCGGCACCGATTGGCCGGTCTGCCTTGTCGCGGGAAGCTACGACCGCGTGCTTGACGCCCTGCGCGAGTGCTTGAAGGACCTTGGCAAAAGCGATCTCGACAAAATCTTAGGCGGAAATGCCATTAAGGCCTATCGGTTGCCGGGATTCTCATCCCGGTCGAGCGGGTGATCGATCATGACCAATGATACAAACGGTCATCGCCGCATCGGCTTTGCATCCCGGTTGGGTTTCGGCGCGAGCGGCATCGGCACGCTCTATCGGGATGTCTCGGAGACGGCGGCACGGGAGGTTCTGGCGACGGCCTATAATGCGGGCCTGCGCTATTTCGATACCGCACCGCTCTATGGTCACGGCCTGAGCGAACTCCGGCTCGGCCAGTATCTTCGCACCGTGCCGCGCGACAGCATCACCGTCTCGACGAAAGTCGGCCGGTACATGGTGCCGCCGCGCGGAGAAAGCGTGGACTACGGGCTCTGGGCCTCTCCGCTGCGGCTGAAGCCCGTATTCGACTACAGCTATGACGGAACGATGCGGTCGCTGGAGCAATCGGCCAACCGCCTTGGCTTTCAGGACTTCGATCTCGTCTATATCCACGATGTCGACCGGTTCACGCATGGCGATGCCTATGAGCGCCGGTTCGGCGAAGCCATGGATGGCTCCTACCGGGCGCTCGACGATCTGCGCAGGGCAGGTCATGTCAAGGCGATTGGCGTCGGCGTCAACGAGGGCGACGTTGCGACGCGCTTTGTCGAGGCGGGCCAGTTCGATGCTGTGATGATCGCCGGGCGCTATACGTTGCTGGATCACAGCGCTGCCGCCGATCTCTTTCCTGCCGCCGAAAAGGCCGGCACGGAAATCGTCGTGGCCGGCGTCTTCAATTCCGGCATCCTGGCGACGGGGTCGGACAAGAGCGCCGCGACCTACGACTATGGTGCGCCGCCAGCGGAGATCACGGCACGGGCGCAGCGGATCGAACGGATCTGCGAAAAGTACGACGTTCCGCTTCAGGCCGCCGCCATCCAGTTTCCGTTCCGCAACAGGCTCGTGTCGGCCGCGGTGCTCGGGATGAGCAGGCCGGAACGGGTCGCGCAGAACCTGGAATGGTCGAAATACGCGATACCGGAAGCGTTCTGGCAGGAGATCGACGATCTTTGCTAAATCCAGTCTGCCTTTATGACACCCCGCCTGATTTCCGTCCGGCGGGGTATTGTCGTCTCAGGCCGCAGCACCCAAAGGCAACGGCGAGCCAGACTCCACGAGGCCCTCGGCCATCAGGTCGTTCCAAAGGGCGGCGGGGATGTTGACCCGCATGTAATCCAGATTCTGGGTCAGTTCGGCGACCGAGCGGGCGCCCGGAATGACGCTGACGACGGCGGGGTGGCCGAGCGGAAACTGCAGCGCTGCTGCGGGCAGCGGAACGCCGTGGCGGTCGCACACTGCCTCGATCTGCCGGACACGATCGAGCACATGGGCTGGAGCAGCACGCGTGTTGAACGTAGCGCCGTCCTTGGCGCCTGTCGCGAGAATGCCGGAATTGTAGGGGCCGCCGATGACGATCTTGGTACCGCGCTCTTCGCAGACCGGGAAGAGAACCGATAGCGGCTCCTGCTCCAGAAGAGTGTAACGCCCGGCCAAAAGGAAATAGTCGAAATGGCCGGCAACGACAAAATCAGACAGCATCTGCCACTGGTTGATACCGACGCCCACCGCCTTGATCACGCCCTGCGCCCGAAGGTCGTCAAGCACCACATAGGCGCCGTCCATCGCCTCGCGAAAACGGCTGCGGGCATAGGGGTCTTCGCCGGGTGCAAAATGGATGGCTTCGTCCGGGTCGTGGATCGCCAACATATCGACGTAGTCGGTGCCGAGCCGTTTCAGCGTGCTTTCGATTGAACGCAGCACGCCGTCGCGGGAATAGTCGAAATCCGCCCGGAACGGCGGCGCGTCGTCCCACAGTTGCGGTGTCATCTCGGATGGCGGAATTGGAACGAGATCGTAGCCGACCTTGGACGAAATAACGATTTCGTGGCGCGGCAGCGACTTGATCGCCTCGCCCAGGCGGCTCTCCGCCAGGCCGAAACCATAGACCGGTGCCGTATCGAAATAGCGGATGCCGTTCTCATAGGCCGCATGCACCGTGGCGTAGGCATCCTGCGGATCGGTGGAGCGATACATATTGCCGAGCCCGGTTCCGCCCAGCCCCATAGTGGTGACGCTCAAGCCATCCGTCACGGCTCTCGACAGAATTTTCTTCATTTCCACTTCCTTTAACCTCGTTCCTGCGAACCGCCTATCGAACGATCCCGCAGTGCGGCCTTGCTCCGAACCACATAAAGACATTGACATAAAACTTGTCGTACAACAAGGTAAGAGGATGATAGAGTGAGGCGACGATGCGCTTGCAGCGCTTTCTGGCGCTTCTCCTATCGAGCGGGGCGGCCAGGATTTTCCAAGCGGATTGCCTTGATAAAAAGGGATGGAAACGATGAAAATTGATGTACGGCACGCCTCGCACCCGGAGGCGGTCCGGGCCTTTGACACCGAAAAGCTCAGGGAACAGTTTCTCGTCGAAACGATCTTCAAGCCGGGTGAAATCGTCCTCACTTATTCCCATTATGATCGCATGGTGCTCGGCGGGGCGATGCCGCTTGCCACACCTCTCGCCCTGTCAGCGTCCAAGCCCCTCGGTCAGGAAACATTCCTTGCCGAGCGTGAACTAGGCGCGCTCAACGTCGGAGGCCCGGGCCGTATCCGCCTCGATGGAACGGCTTATGATCTGGCCCGGCTCGATTGCTTGTATATCGGCAAGGGCATCGTCGAGGTGCTGTTCGAAAGTATCCATCGTGAAAATCCGGCGAAGTTCTACCTTGTCTCGGCGCCCGCCCATGCGATCCACCCGACCGTGCATCTGACGCCCGAGAAGGCCCGCCAGATGAAGGTCGGGGCGCTGGAGACGGCCAACAAGCGTTCGATCTTCCAGTTCATCCATCCGGAGGTCTGCCAGTCCTGCCAGTTGACCATGGGCTTCACGATGCTCGAACCGGGAAGTGTCTGGAATACCATGCCTTCCCATACGCATGACCGTCGCATGGAAGCCTATCTCTATTTCGATGTTCCCGTAGATCAGCGAATTTTCCACTACATGGGTGAACCGACGCAGACGCGTCATCTGCTGGTGGCCAACGAGCAGGCGGTCATCTCGCCGCCATGGTCGATTCATTCCGGCGCCGGGACCAGCAATTACAGCTTCATCTGGGCGATGGCAGGCGACAACAAGAATTTCACCGACATGGACCATGTCGCAATCGGCGAATTGAGGTAACCGGCATGCCAAACCCTTTCGATCTTTCCGGCCGCGCCGCCATTGTGACCGGCGCCAACACCGGCATCGGCCAGGGCATCGCCGTGGCGCTGGCGCAGGCCGGGGCGATGATCGTCGCCGTCGGTCGCTCATCGATGGCGGAAACCGAAGCGCTTGTCCGCGAGGCCGGCGCCGGGTTTCATGCGATTGCTGCCGATCTCGGCTCCATCGATCCGGTCAAGCGGATCGTGGCTGAGACCCTCGAGACCTTCGGAAACATCGATATCCTGGTCAACAATGCCGGCATCGTCCGTCGCGCCGACGCGATCGATTTTTCCGAGGACGACTGGGATGCGGTGATGAACATAAACCTGAAGACCGCGTTCTTCCTCACCCAGGCGGCTGCTCACCACATGCTTGAAAAGGGCAGGGGCAAGGTTATCAACATCGCCTCGATGCTGTCCTTCCAAGGCGGCATCCGCATCCCATCCTATACGGCATCGAAGAGCGGCATTGCCGGACTGACCAAACTCCTTGCCTGCGAATGGGCGGCCAAGGGCGTCAACGTCAATGCCATTGCCCCCGGTTATTTCGTCACCAACAATACGACGGCCTTGCGCAAAGATCCGGAACGCAGCAGCAGCATCCTTGCGCGTATCCCGGCCGGCCGCTGGGGAAATCCGGCCGATATTGGTGGTGCCGCCGTCTTCCTCTCCTCTGCCGCGTCAGACTACGTGCATGGTACCGTGCTGCCGGTGGACGGCGGCTGGCTGGCACGATGAGCAAGGTCTTCAGGCGGCGCCAGCCGGAACACCGCCATCGGCCGCATATTCAAAATAAAGGGTGAATAGGATGCATGTGCTGATCATTGGAGCGGCCGGGATGATCGGTCGCAAGCTTGCGGCCCGTATTGCCGCGGATGGTACGCTGTCCGGCCAGCCGGTCGACAAACTGACCCTGGCCGATATCTTTCCACCGAGCAGTCCCGCCGGATTTTCTGGCGAGGTCACGACCGAGATCGCCGATCTTTCCGAAGGCGGGCGTGCCAGAAATCTGATTGCGCAACGGCCCGATGTCATTTTCCATCTGGCGGCCATCGTTTCGGGAGAGGCGGAAGTCGATTTTGCCAAGGGTTACCGGATCAATCTCGATGGAAGCCGACTGCTGTTTGAAGCCATCCGCGTCGAGAGCGAGGCGAACGGCTATTTTCCGCGCTTGGTCTTCTGCTCCTCGCTTGCCGTTTTCGGCCCGCCCTTCGCATCGCCGATCACCGACGAATTCCTGACGGCGCCGACCACAAGCTACGGCACGCAGAAAGCGATCACGGAGCTGCTGCTTGCGGACTATAGCCGCCGCGGAATTTTCGATGGCGTCGGCATCCGCCTGCCGACAATTTGCGTCCGGCCGGGAAAGCCCAACGCAGCGGCATCCGGGTTCTTCTCCAATATCCTGCGCGAGCCGCTGGTCGGACGGGAGGCAATCCTGCCGGTAGAGGATACGGTGCGCCACTGGTTCGCCAGCCCGCGCTCCGCCGTCGGCTTTCTCCTGCACGGCGCGTCCATCGATCTGTGCGGCCTTGGCGTGCGGCGAAACCTGATCATGCCGGGTCTTTCGGCAACGGTCGCCGACCAGATCGAAGCGCTTCGCAACATTGCGGGCGAAGATGCCGTCAAACTCATCCGCCGCGTGCCGGACGAGCGCATCAAGGCGATCGTTGACGGCTGGGCTTTCGACTACGCACCGGTGCTGGCACTATCGCTCGGCTTTCGAGCCGAAAGTACCATGGCTGAGATCATCCGCATTTATGTGCAGGATGAACTTTCTGGCGGGATCGGATAGCGAATCTGCGCCCGCCATTTTGGACGATTGCTGCCAACAACCGTTTTTAGGAAGAGATAATGAAAGCGATCGTTATTCATGGCGCAAGAGATTTGCGAGTCGAGGAGCGCGCCGTCGAAGACGTCGGTCCTGGACAGGTCGAGATTGCTGTAGAGGCTGGCGGCATTTGCGGGTCGGACCTGCATTATTACAATCATGGCGGTTTCGGTGCGGTCCGCCTGCGCGAGCCGATGATCCTTGGTCATGAGGTCGCCGGTACGGTAAAGAGATTGGGCAAGGGCGTTTCCCGACTTGGTGTCGGTGATCGTGTCGCGGTATCACCGAGCCGCCCCTGCAATGCCTGCTGCTATTGCCTGGCGGGGCAGCAGAACCACTGCTTGAATATGCGCTTTTACGGTAGTGCCATGCCTATGCCGCATATCCAGGGCGCTTTCCGCCAAAGCCTAGTTGCTGAGGAATGGCAGTGCCATAATGTTGCCGATGGAGTGTCAATCAACGAGGCCGCCTTTGCCGAGCCGTTAGCGGTAACCCTGCATGCTGTCGCACGGGCGGGATCACTCCTTGGCAAGCGCGTTCTGGTCACTGGCTGCGGTCCGATCGGGAGCCTGGCGATCATCGCGGCCCGCATTTATGGCGCCCGTGAAATCGTTGCTACGGATGTGACAGGTGCCGTGCTGGAAAAAGCCCGCAGGATTGGCGCTGACCGGACAATCAACATTGAGGCGGATCGAGACGGCCTATCGGCCTATGCTACAAACAAGGGTTACTTCGACGTCCACTTCGAGGCTTCCGGGAACGGTCAGGCGGTTCGATCCGGACTCGATGTCTTAAAGCCGCGGTCGGTGCTGGTTCAACTCGGGCTGGGCGGCGACGTGTCAATCCCACAGAATTTGCTGGTAGCCAAGGAGATCGAGATGAAGGGCACCTTCCGCTTCCATGAAGAGTTCGGAACGGCGGTCGCCCTCATCAATTCAGGCAAGGTCGATATGAAGCCATTGCTCACTAGGATATATAGCATCGACGACGCATTTGCTGCCTTTGAGCTTGCCAGCGATCGGACCAAATCCATGAAGGTCCATATCTCTTTCTAACCGCGTGAATAGCCATGCACCCACTGTATCCTGCGGTGGGTCAATGTCTCATTTTACTCTCGACTTGCCCCTCCGGCGCAAGCGGTCAAAGTTCTCCCGCTCAAGCCTCTGCTCGTTCTTGAGATTTCCCCGGCAGGGCGCAATGTTGATCCTGGATTGCAAGCTGCCAAAGTTCCTTAAACGCTCTTCGCCACAAAGCGTGCATTTTTCAGACGCTTATCCTATTTTCCCCACCCGTGTGCGGTTCGACTCCGTTCAAGGAGGTAGAGTTGGACAAGCTTCCAGGCCATGACCTTGGAGCAGGCGAATGGGAGCGGCCTAAGAGGAGCATTGCCGTCGCCAATGGAATCCAAAGCAGTGAACAATAGTGCGTTGCCACGTAAGTTTCGGCCGCAATTCGGATACGCCGGGTTGGGTGGTGACGAAACGAACGCCATTCGACGACGGTCCTCATGAGGTCCAGAAGGTCATTCCTTACCTGGAGCGCGCCTTCTTGCA